>NZ_CP009279.1:3690481-4305561 GCF_000758545.1 Paenibacillus sp. FSL H7-0737
TTGGAGTTGCTTGATCTTCACTTCAATGCGTGGTCGTGCGCTGTACCGTTTCCTTACGTATGCGTCCACAACTTGGCTATCATCCTTCCATATGATGCCTTTCAGTGCATCCTTAACACCCTTCAGATAGTTGTCTGCATCAGGCTTAGTCACTGGAAGAATATCACCACGCGATGTACAGCATAAAACATTCTTCCACGAGCTTGGACACGTGCTCCGCCATGTTGGGGATCAGCGTCAGATTTCGGAGCTTTTCCAGCAAATGCAAGAAGCTGATGCCGAACGATTCAGTCTTTACGCAGCCATCCCCTTTTTCATGCTTGAAAAATTGCAGCTCCCTGCTTTCGAAGAAGAAGCGGCAGGTATAGTTGCAACCGTATTTCAGGTTCCTCCAGAATTCGCACTGTTGCGTCTGAAACAGATTCGCGAGCGTATTGCTAGCGCTGAATTCATGACGGCTTTTACATATACTGCTGTGGCCAAGGAAAACACTTTACCATACACGACAACTCCTGAGCCAATCATACGAGGTGTTTACGGGCTTGACGATTTATCTAGACCCCACACGCTTATCATTGAACAACGTGGAGGCTTTAAGTGGGATCAGCCACTCTACATCGAGGTTAATGGAACCTTTAAAAGCGTGGATGTCCATCCAAACTCTAATCGGAATAGCGCTGTTGTTCGTTCAAGTGATCTTTTAATCCCTCCGAGCCGTTCTGGATACGTAATGATCGACATGGAGCGAATTGCTTCTCGACATGGACAAAACGCAAACAAATTGTTTCTAACCATAGAAGCTTTAGAAGATGCTATTAATTTTTAATTTAGGAGGACCTACTCATGGCCAGCGTATTTAAAATACCTGCAAAGAACAAACAAGGCTACAAGTGGAAGTGTGTCATGGAGGGTCCTCCTGATCCGGTCACAGGCAAGCGCCAACAGGTACCGAGGGTACGTGATACACAGAAGGAAGCCATCGCCGCAGCTCAGGCAGTTGTGGATCGTATGAAGGGTGGAACAGATACAAAGCGAGCCAAAAAAATGAAATTCAATGAGGCTGCTCAAGAATGGCTACAAGATTATATTATTACTAGCGGAGTTAAAGGAAAAACTGTGGAAGCTCATGTGTCCGACATTAATTTGCTGAACAAATATTATGGTGGAGCTAATATTGATAAAATAACACATAACCAACATCAAAAAATGCTCAACAATTTGTTTTCAGAAGGATATGAAATAAATTCCATCTATCGTTATCACTCAACAGCAAATTTAATTTTCAAATGGATTATCAAAGAAAATTTACGCATTGATAATCCTTGTCAAAACATTAAAATGCCTAAAAAACAAAGGACAGTTTTAGAAGCTAAAAACAATGCACTGGAAGAAAAATTTCTGGAAAGAAGTGAAATTGAAGAATTTCTGGAAGTACTACAAAATCACGGTTTAGGTGATGATCTAGAGACGTTTTATTTTTTGCTGTTTAGCGGAGTGCGACCAGGAGAATTTTGTGCTTTAGAGTGGCCTGATTTCAACTTCGAAACTCATGACGTTCATATTTATAAAACACTTCACTTTCCACAGGGTGGAAGTGGCGCGTACCAATTAACACCTCCAAAGACTACCGGATCCGTCCGCACCTTTGATGTGGATGATTTCATCGTTGAGATGTTTAAGCGGTTAAAGATAAAACAGTCCGCTCGACATAAAAGATACAAGGAGCTCCACGATGATTTTGTAGAGACTCAGTTTATTTTGACCAATAACAACGGAACACCATTTACAAACTGGAAGTTAGTTAATCGTATGGCTCGTCTAATGAAATTAACAAATATCAAGAAGCACGCAACTCCTCATATATTTCGACACACGCACATCACGATGCTAATCGAAGCAAGTATCGCGTCTGGCTCTCAGATTGATCTCAAAACGATTATGAAGCGTGTAGGTCACGATGATGCAAAAACCACACTCAATAATCCCAAGGATCTGCCGAGAATGTGATTTTTCTGTGATTTCAAGATAAAAAAAAGACTCAAAATCCCTTGTAAACACTGATATATCAAGGTTTTTTGAGTCTTATACAATTTATTATATTAATATATTGGGGCAAACCGCAAGCATGCGTGTCCTTTCGAAAAAAAATGGGTCTTTATTCCCCTTATTATTCCAAAATATCAGTATATATAAAGAAAACCCCCTCACCGTTAAGTGTTGGGGTTCATCCAGAAATATAAGGACTTGATTAGCGACAGTTTCTTGTTGTTGGAGGATTACCGATCACTCCAGGGTACTGGTAAGTAAGGGGCTCATCAAATGTAGCATAATCAAAATAAATCATAAGTAATACAGTACGTTGACCAGTTACTGGGTCACTAATAATAATGTGGTCACGACCCGCAGCTTCCAGCACACCCTTGTAAACTTTGGCATTCCACTCTTTGTTATTTTCGTAAGTAAAATAAAATGTACCTACTTTGCCTAAATTCAGTCTGAAAATATTTTCGATATACGATTGTTCAAACTGTTGAGGTGGGTTTTGAACTACAACCCCTCCTGGTGTCATTGGACTTCCACTGCTAACTTGTGGCGGCATGCTACCCATGCCTTGCATTCCTTGCATCCCTTGCATTCCTGTAGACATTGGCATTTGCATACCTGAAGAAGAAACACTACCAATAGTATAAGTGACGGGACGGTATGGTTGAACGATCATTTAATGAAACCTCCTAAATGTTTATCGGAGCAGTTGCTCCCTTTGGACACAAAAGAACCTTTGCACTAGCTTACTGAGAGAATTACTCATAATAATGAGTAATTCTCTTTTACACAGTTCCCTGTTAATTACCAATAAATACAGACGGACAATCTTCACCAGTCGGAGTAAAGAAGCAATGAGCTTTAAAGCGGCCTGTGTTTTGTTGGTTATACCAGGTTGGAGGGCAATCTCCTACAGGACGGAAGAACCATAAAGCATTGGTCGCTGGCCATGTTCTTTCACCTGCAATTGCACGTTTAGCAAGACGGATATCTGCTTCTCTTGCTCGTTGATAGAAGTAGCTTTTCTGCGGGGCTTCGAATCCTCCTGGACTTTGATAGACCATGTCATTCACATTACGAATGTTCAAAAAATCAAGGCAATTGCCAAGAATCCGGTTGACACCAACATTGCCGACCATAAGCATACCGAGATCTCCATCTTCCTCAGCTTCCGCTCTCATCAACCGCGCTAGCACCTTCACATCTTCCGAGTTCGTTTTGATGACGGCCACGCTGTCTCCTCCTTGGGGTTGCTTCGTAAACAACCTCGTTCTTAACTGCATGGTGTATTGTATGTGCATTAGCCCAAGAGGTGACAGTTCCAACCTAATTTTAAAGCCATTTGCTTTCCGTTAGGTTCTTAATAGTCCGCAAATAAAAACCATTCTCTCTGCTCCGTTGAAAGGAACAGAAGAATGGTTTAAGAATGAATGTATAGCTAATGACTACTCCGCTGTGGAGTATTGTGGTTGTCGCTCAAATCCGTGATATCTGGTTCCTTGATAGGTAAGCATGCCTTTATCGCCTTCTGCACTCATTCCATATTCATGGCCATCTACTTTAAATTCAATTCGACTGCCCCCATTCAATTCGTACGTTAAGTAGTAGGTTGTACTCGTACGACTTGAACCATTATCTTCTTGAACCTGCTGCTGTCTTATTTCACTCCGCTTGCTGACGATACGGGCAGGGATGGTTAGCATGGGTGAGCTATTGTTCCGGCTCCATTGAAGCAAACCCCTGCCTGCTGATACTGCAAGAATACCAACCATTACAATGAGAAATATTGGCATCACTGTTCCAGAGAAATCAAACATCCATGAAAGATCCGGGCCCATTCCCATGACATTTTCCCCCTTCATACCCATTAATTCAACCCTTAACTTAACTTCAGGCACTTCTTCTGTACATGTATATGCCTCTTCTAGTCCAGAAAGCATTAAATTAGTGAGACTTCATGCAAAAAGACCACTTCGTTTTCTTAGAAATCAAGAAATCGAGTGGTCTTTAATCATAATTTTGAGTGATCAGATTAAGCATGAACGAGGTCTAGCAATTGCTTCGTTTCGTCAGTCTCAACATCTAACATACCATTGTCTGCCCAGCATGCTCTGCATTGTTCTTCCGTTTCACACAGGTGAGCGTCATCACAGTTGTAGCAAAGTTGCAGCAGGTTTCTTGTCATATAATCTGTTTCAAAAGTTTTCATTGTAATCTCTCCTATTCGAAAGTTAAGTTTGTGAAAATTTGAACTTGTTCTATGTGTTAAATATATCACACGATCATTTAAATGTCATGTGATTTTTTTCACATCTATAAAGAAAATTTTAATTAAGTTTTTTCCTTATATTCAATCAATCAAAAACATAATGATTTAGAAGTTCATTCTTATTCAAAAAAAGCTGTTTCAAAAGTATTATCCTCTACTTTTGAAACAGCTTCACTTCACTTTACATCACACGCCAACTAATCCCACCATTTGTAGTTTGCAAGAGGAGCGAGCGTTTTTGTTCTTTTTTCTCAAGTAAAAGCCATCCCACCTCTGTGGAAATAAACTGCATCTTAATCGTCTCAGGATATTCCTCAAGCTTAGACTGCAGAACACTGCTCTCCTTTAGAGGGAGCCAAGTTTTCCCTTGGTTAGCGGTATGGTAAAGAGTATCACCAATAATGGCCCAACCAACTTGCGAATTCAGAAACGTCGGAGCGCTCTGATGATTCCCTCCGGTTGGACTCTTTAATTCAAACGGTGTGAATTTCCAGTTATCTCCACCATTAGCGGTAAAGTAACCGTGGTAAGTAATCGTCTTATCTTTATCATTTTGGCAGCCCACAGACATCCAACCATTAGTCTTACTAGCATCGAAGAACTCTGGTTTGCCAGTAATGACTCTGTCACAGCTTTCCAGTTGTTCATTTACTAGAAAAGACTGTCCTGGATTCCAACTCTGACCACCGTCCTTAGTTATAAAGATCTTAGGAAGGGCACCGGTCTGCAAAGTCACAAATCCTTCTACACGACTCTTGAAGATCATTCCAGTACTTACACCTGTGAACGGGATCGAATGATTGGGAAGGTTCGGATTATACTGTTCATTCTGCATCACTTCTTCCCATGTGGCCCCACCGTCTGACGTTGAATAAATCGCCTTGCTTTCCTTATTAGGAGTAGCGTTCGCAGAGGTCATTAACCATCCCTGTGTTGGTGAATTGAAATAAACGGAAGATACATTATTATCATCACCTAATGAAGAGATTTTCCAGCTTTTCCCTCCATCAGTAGTTCGTAGCACTATATTCTCTGTCGTACCAAAAGCACTTCTTATAATCCAACCATGGTTAGAGTCAGTAAAAAAGATGCCTTTTCCATAGACAGGTGTGGACAGGAACTGCACATTGGGTGCAGGAGAAATATTAGCCCAGGTCGCCCCGTTATTATGGGTAACGTACAAACGAAGTTCATTTTTTGTTACACCCCATACCATGCCCTCTGTCTCACTAAGCAGATGAAAACCCGTAATTCGAGTTTGAACCTGATATTTCGGGCCACTCTCTTTGTTAGTATTGTTATTTGGTGGTGTAATCAGAGTAATCGTCTGTCCTTCTTCCGGTGCTTCTGTAGGCTGTGGCTGTGGAGAAGGCTCCGGTGGTGGTGAAGAACATGCTGAGACTATCCACGCTAAAAAAAATAGCATCATAAACATTCTTAGAGTTTTCAATCCAGCGGTTCTAGATGTCAATGCCCTCTCTCCTCTCAATTGGAATCTTATTTATGATTTAACTTACTATTACGGTAGCCGTATAGAAAATAGATCAGAAGTCCAAGACTCGTCCAAATCAGAAACCCAATCCATGTCTCACTTCCTAGATTATACATCAAATATCCGCATGTTGCCGCACTTAGCAATGGAATGAAGGGTACCCAGGGTACTCTGAACCCTCTTTTCATATTGGGATGAATAACCCGCAGGGCAATTACCCCCAAAGAAACGACAAAGAAGGCAAACAGTGTTCCAATGCTTGTTAAGTTAGCCAATCGATCCAAAGGAATAAAGCCCGTTAATACAGCTATAATGATCCCAACCATCCACGTACTACGAATAGGTGTCTGTGTTTTAGCATTGATCTTAGACAATCCTCGTGGTAAAAGACCATCACGTGAGATTGCGAATAACAGTCGGGTTTGACCGAACAGCATTACGAGCAGTACGGTGGTCATTCCCGCAATAGCTCCAACAGAGATTAGACCCGCTATCATATCTTGATTTACAACACGAAGCGCATAAGATACGGGATCACTAACATTGAGATCCGTATAAGGTATAATACCTGTTAATACAAGTGAAACTAGGATATACAATACAGAACATATAGCAAGGGATGAAATAATCCCTATAGGCAAATCGCGCTGTGGCTGCTTTACTTCTTCTGCAGCAGTCGATAACGCATCAAAACCTATGTAGGCAAAGAAGACAGTTGCCGCACCGTTTACAACACCTTGATAGCCAAAGGGTAGAAATGGAGTCCAGTTCTCTGGTTTAACATAGAAAAATCCAGTTACGATAAACAAAAGAACTACAGCTATTTTGATAACGACCATAATCGCATTAAAACGAGCAGTCTCTTTAGTTCCCCGTGTTAGTAAATAGGAAATTAGTAAAATGATTATTACTGCTGGTAAATTAATAATGGTACCTGCTTCCGCATTATACGCCCCGGATAGTGCTGTAGGAATATGGATACCAAAGCCCTCTAAAAGTCCCTGCAAATAGCCTGACCATCCACTGCTTACTGCAGCTGCTGCAACGCCATACTCTAACACAAGATCCCAGCCCAAAATCCAAGCAAGTAATTCTCCAAAAGCTACATAACTATAAGAATAGGCACTTCCGGAGACCGGGATGGTCGATGCAAACTCTGAATAACAAAGGGCTGACAGCACGCAGGCAAACGCGGCTAACAGGAATGAAATGACAAGGCCAGGACCAGCGTGTTCTGCTGCCGCTACTCCTGTCATTACAAAAATACCAGTACCAATAATCGCTCCTACACCTAACATGGTTAGATCCAGCGCACCAAGTGTTTTGTTCAACTTGGTTGCACCCGAGTTTGAAGGTGCGATTAGCGGTTTTTTGCGAAATAAATCCATTCTTACATTCTCTCCTGTCTAGTCTTGTTGTCAAATTGATTAGAGAATTTCTATTAAGTATGCCCAAAATGGGGTAATGCATTAAATAAGACCTGCTTGAAAACAATATCGTTAGCGATTATGATGGACAAGATTAAAAGCTAAAAATTTTAATTACTGAGGAGATGGAATCATGGCCCCCCCGAAACCCAATCGTGTCGTAGTCATTGGTACTGGAGCAGTTGGTACAACAACAGCCTATACATTACTGCTACGGAGACGTATGCCTGAGCTCGTACTTATTGACGTTAATCAAAAGAAAGCCCTTGGAGAAGCATTGGATATGAATCACGGCATGCCCTTTGTTGGTGGTGTGAAGCTATGGGCTGGTACATATGAAGATTGCCGGGAAGCGGATATCATCATTGTAACGGCCGGTGCATCACAAAAACCGGGTGAAACCCGGATAGATCTTCTCCGCAAAAACATTTCAATTTTCAAAGATATCGTTCAAAAAATCACCAAATATAATCAACATGCGATACTACTTATTGCTACTAATCCTGTAGATATTTTGTCATATGCCACTTTGAAAATAAGCGGTTTTGATCGCAGAAGAGTCATCGGTTCCGGAACGGTGCTGGATAGTGCACGTTTTCGCTACCTGATTGGACGCCACAAAGAAATTGATCCACGCAGTATTCATGGTCAGATTATCGGGGAACATGGAGACTCGGAACTTCCTGTTTGGAGTCTAGCGAATGTTGCCGGGATTGATCTCGGTTTTGACGAAGCAGAACAAGATGAAATATTCCAAGATACTAAGAATGCCGCTTATGAAATTATTGATGCCAAAGGCTCAACCTCTTACGCAATAGCATTAGCACTAGATCGTATTGTGGTATCCATTCTTCATAATGAAGGCTCTGTATTGAACGTATCTACTTTATTGAATAATTATAACGGAGTTTCGGATGTCTACCTTGGCGCCCCTTGCGTCGTAGATCGGTCCGGTGTACGAGAAGTACTAGATCTTCCATTAAATGAGACAGAACGAGCTCTATTCCAAAAATCTGCCGAGAAGCTTAAAGCTGAGATAGCTAAGCTAGAACTATAAGCAAATGAATACATGGGGCTCTCCCTGTTGTCATGATACATGGCCGGGGATAGCCCCTTTTTCATGAAAGATTTGCACTTAGAATTCTATCAAATCTGGACTTGCAATTTCGACATGGCTTCTTCCTTCTCACGGCTCGTGATATGCGTGTAAACCGTTGTTGTCTGAATGGAAGAGTGTCCCAGCAGCTCCTGAACCGTCCTCAGATCCGCACCTTTTCGTAGCAGCATGGTAGCGAAGGAATGTCGTAGCTTATGGCTGGAATAGGGTCGACGTTGTGCAACAGGCACATCCCTTTGGAAACGATCGAAGGTGTCCGCAGCGATTTGCTGAATGCCACGTATGGACAGCCTGCGTCCTTTCTGTGAAATGAACATAGCTTCCTCTTTACTGCGCCAAGGATTTAATCGTTCTTCAATCGCCAGATCGAGAAAAGGTACCACATCCTCTGGAATCGGTACATTACGCCATTTACGTCCCTTACCGAACACTCGAAGGGAATGTCTTTCTACATTATAATCACTTAAATTAAGCGTGTGGACTTCCCCCACCCGAAGCCCCATATAGGACATGAGTAAAAAGACTGCTAAATTACGACCTTTGTATTTCCCATCTATAGAAGACAAAAATCGCCCCAGATCACCTTCATCTAAGTAGACCGGTTCGCGATTGATCTCAGTTTTAGATTTCTTAATCCCAGCTGCAGGATTGGTTAGAAGCAATTCCAGCTCAATTAATGCCTTAAAAAAACAGTTAATTGAGGCATGCTTCCGGTTACGGGTAGCATCACTTACTCCACGTTCACGCACTGACGTAAGAAAAGAAATAACATGTAGCTTCTTTACGGACTCTAGCTTTTTACCATTCAGACTTTCTAAAAACTGTTTTACATCCACTAAATAGGATTTCTGCGTATAGGGAGTGTAACCGGCATCCTTCATCCAGATTAAAAAAGCCTCAAGCCCCTCTTCGTAGTCTTCACTCCACTCATTCATGGCTTCGAGCCTCCCTTGATTTCGACAATCTATTGTACCATAGAATAGCTACAAGAATTAAACTTAGCTGCTCCATTTTTCAGCATGCTTTTGCACAGCTTTTAAAAACTCTGTTAGAACAGGAGATTTCCATTTCTTATGATGATAGGCAATTTGAGTAGCCACACGCTGCGATTCATCATTCCAACTCAGCCTATCTAACTTCCCTTCCGCTAATTCGTTGCTCACTGTAATCATTGGAATAAAAGCAATGCCTAGACCCGCCATAACACATTGCTTGATCGCCTCAATACTCCAAAACTCTAACGTAGGGTCCGGAAATACCCCGTGTCTGTTTAAATGATGTTCAAATAAAGTACGGTAGCTACAACCAGTTTCCGTATGCAATATCGTTTCTCCCTTAAGATGAACCGGTTCTACCACTGGAAGACTCAATAAGGGATGATCCGGCGGAGCGATCAGGGTCATTTGTTCATGCACCAGTGTTTCTATATTCAGATCTTTATCTTCCGTCTCTGGTTGAAGTAGGAAGGCCAAATCCAATTCACCGGATCGAACTAAATCCGTTAGCTCCCAGCAGGCCCCAGGCTTCAGAAGAATTTGGACCTTTGGATATTTCACGCGAAACTCCTTGATAATGCCTGGTAAGCGAAAAGCAGCCAGAGATTCAGGTGCACCAATGCGTAAAGACCCTGTTAGCTCACTCTCAGAGCGAAGAGCATCTTGCGCTAGAGAGTGCATTCTGGAGATCTCTTGAGCGAATGGGAGCAGACGTCGGCCTGCATCGGTTAGGATGATTTTTTTACTGATCCGATCAAATAAAGGCTGACCTATTTCAGTCTCTAATGCTTGGATCTGTGCGGTAATACTGGATTGTGCATAATCAAGCTTCTGTGCAGCGCGTGTGAAGCTACCCGTCTCCACTACGACTATAAAGGTAAAAAGATGACGTGATTCCATACATGCCCCCTGAATAATAGTACCCATCGGAATTTCGAATGGATACTATTCAAAAAATCTGTTTTTCCAATGGATCTATTATCTGCTACTCTATAACAAAAGACAATGAAAGCAGGATTAAAAATCATGAAAGATTCAAGTTCAACCACTTTACGAAGAAACATCGGCATGCCGCAAGCCATAGCTCTTTATATCGGCGCTGTATTGGGCTCGGGAGTCTTAATCGTTCCCGGACTGGCTGCAGAAATGGCAGGTCCCGCTTCATTGCTGGCATGGGGATTTATGACGCTGTTGATTTTGCCAATGGCCTTATCGATGGGCCTGCTCTCTGCCAAATTTCCTAACGCAGGAGGCGTGTCCCACTTCGTTACCCTTGCTTTCGGACCTAAAGCCGGATCTTTAGTGGGCTGGTTTTTTCTAATGTCTGTTCCGATTGGTGCGCCTGTCGCTGCGCTGACCGGAGCTGGTTATATGACAGCCGCAATGGGCTGGGATGAACCTGCGAGAATTACTATCGCTGCGGTGATGTTGGCCATTGGGCTAATTACAAACTGGATTGGTATGCAAGTGGCGGGAAAGGTACAAATTGCTGTAGTGATTGCGATTGTAGCTGTTCTCGTCTTCTCGTTTGCTACTGCGCTTCCTCGAATGGAGGTTGAACACTTCACTCCCTTTGCCCCACACGGATGGATGAGCATTGGACAGGCTGCAGCAATCCTATTTTGGTGTTTTATTGGTTGGGAAGCTGTCTCACATCTCTCTGAGGAGTTCAAAGATCCACAACGTGCTGCAGTTAAAGGTGTGACCATCGCTGCTATTATTGTAGGTGTTCTATATTTCTTATCCGCTTTAGCAACGGTTGGCACACAAAGCTACCTTAAAGGTGGGTCGAGCACTTCACTTGTCTGGATCATCAGCCAGCCCCTTGGACGCTGGGGAGGATTTATCGCAGGACTTACAGGTCTCTTCATCTGTACCGCCACCATTATCGCTTATGCCGGTGCTGCCTCGCGTGTGGCTTATGCGTTATCACGTCAGGGCTATGCACCGCAATGGATGGGAAGACTATCCAAACCATATCATACCCCTATCGGTGGGATAGCTTTCCTGCTCCTCTGTTTTGTAACGGTCATGTCACTGTACAGCAGCGGATTGATATCTATCACTACTTTGATCCAGTTTCCAAATGCGACTTTTATCCTGACTTATATCGGAGGTTGTGCTGCGGGGATACGCCTACTTAAGGGAAGTAGATTAGGCGTAACGATTAGCTGGATCTCTTTTCTAGCTACCGCTGCTGTGTTTCCTTTTACAGGATGGGCAATAGGCTATCCGTTACTTATTACTTTGATGTTTATTTTGATCTTTCGTATCAAACATAAACAAGCGGTTGCCGGAATAAGGGATTTAAAAAGTGGAATTCGTGAGGATCAACAAAAAGCATTGTAAGACTCATATCGTTTCAGCATTCGTTTAGATGGTTATGGAATGAAGAGGGTAAACTATACTATGACCAGACAAAGGAGACGATACATCATGCCAAATCAACCAAAGATCATTCTTGAGCCAGCAGCGCAGAAATTTGCCGATGATAATTCCAAGCCTCCGTTCCTTCCTGATCTTGGACCAGAAAAAGGCCGTGAAACGGTAGATACTGTACAATCCAGTGAGATATATAAACCTGAAGTCGAAATTGAAGATCTTATGGTGCCAGGAGGACCTAATGGTAATGTTTCCATAAGAATTGTTCGGCCTCCTAGCTCCTCTTCCGCGTCGTTGCCAGTGATCCTTTACATTCATGGTGCTGGCTGGGTGTTTGGTAATGCACATACCCATGACCGCTTGATCCGTGAATTAGCTGTCGGAGCGGAGGCTGCCATTGTTTTTCCAAATTACAGCCTCTCTCCAGAAGCTAAATATCCTACAGCAATTGAAGAAATCTATGCTGTTCTGAAATGGATCGCTGCACAGGGTAGTGAACATGCACTTGATGCTAGCAAGCTATCCATAGGCGGTGATAGTGTCGGTGGAAATATGGCAGCCGCCATTACGCTTATGGCTAAAGAACGCAGTGGCCCGAAGATAGGGAAACAACTTTTGTTCTATCCAGTAACGGATGCCTCCTTTGATACCGAATCTTATCATGAGTTCGCCGAAGGATACTTCTTGCAGCGTGATGGAATGAAATGGTTCTGGGATCAATATACAACTGACCCTGAGGAGCGGAAGCAGATCACAGCCTCCCCGCTTCGAGCTAGTGTAGATCAGTTACGCGATCTACCTGAAGCACTAGTCATAACGGGTGAAGCAGATGTTCTACGTGATGAAGGTGAAGCTTATGCCGCCAAATTACGTGAAGCTGGAGTCACAGTCACGGCAGTTCGTTTTCAAGGGATCATACATGATTTCGTGATGCTTAATCCTTTAGCTGAAACCAATGCCAAAAAAGCCGCCATCAAGCTGGCGACTACATGGCTTCGCGAAGGTTTCTAAATAAATATGTTCGTTCACCAAATTAGAGAAAGCCTGCAAATGTGCAGGCTTTCTCTAATTATAAGTTTAATGCTATTTCTATAGCAGAATACCTTTGATGGCCCTCCTTTTCGTAGCTCGAAGCTCGCTTATTTGTGAAAAGTACTTTCTTATAGGACAGTACCTTATAATAGTTAACATAATAATGATTATGTTAACTGTTTTATTTTTATAAAATAAGTATCAGCAAATATGCTAAATTACCCCTCATCTTCTGAAGCTATTTCTCGCTTGAACTCACTGGTTCGACTCTCCAGATGAACTGAGCCACCATTTCCAATCTGGAAGGTCGTCCCAGACCCAATCGATAAAATCCTAATATATTGCATATTAATCGTTGATTCCTTGGAATCATTCAAAATCTCAACTTCATCTTCATTCACTTGCTTCGGCCATGCCGTGAGTGGGATCTCTAAGGGTGAAGCCTCTCTATTATTGCTGTTAATATCTTTTATGTTATATAGGTAATTTTCTTTACTACCCACAAATTTAGACTGAATCCGCTCTACAGATCCACATATGAAAATCGAACTGTCAGACAGATTATTGATATACACATCTAGTATACGTGAGGTGTGCATTTATTAACTGCCTTTTCGGACTTGATCTGGAGGACTCGGAGCATACTCTATCACGCTGTCAAACGCCGAAGAACAGTTAATCGTCTGCGTATCCCCTACTAAAAATACTGAAGAACCTGATATCGAAACCACTTTTACTGCGTTTACATTTATGTCTCTGTTAATCACGGTTACTTTCATGCGGCTCCCGCCTTCCAGTTATGTTTATTTCCAAATGCCGTTCTACCGCCGTAACAATATCTCGTTTGATTTGTTCAACAATAGAAGCACTTTCCTCTTCTGTGTATCCACGCCCTTCTTCTGCGGCAGGAAGCTGGCTTACATACTCGTTAATCCGGCCATCCATCTGATTCAGCAGATCCTGGGTTACCATTTGGATATACTGCTCATCAATACTTAAGTTCTGCTCTTTTTCTAAGCGTGAAAATTGAGAAGGAACTTCCTCTTGCACATACTTCAGAATCTCTGGACGAATTTTATCCGATAATGCAGATGCAGTTGGTGTCCCTCCCTCTTGCTCCCCAATAGGCTTACCATTGATCATCGCTTCATCCAGATTATTCCCCTCATTTGGTGTAATGCCTATATTTAGAGTGCCTTCCAGCTTCTCGATTTTCAATTGTTCAAAATGATAATTTATAGGACCTATACTTGCAATGTTATTGTTCTTTATGCTGACTACTTCACACTGTAAATCTTGGAGCTGTTTTTCTAGAAGTCGAATCTTTTCAGTTTGTATTCTTAATGCGTTAAAGACTTGCTGAACATAATACGGATGCATACAACCCCCTCCTATGGTTTATTGTATGCGAGGGATACGAGCCTAATTCTAGCGTGTATATAGTTCAGTTGGTGTAGGCAAGCAAACAAGCGGTGAATCACTTTTCGCTGATGATAAAGCAGGAGGAGAGTCTGGAACGTCAATAGACTGATAACTATGAGACAAGGCATTAATTCGGCCGGAAGTGCCGATCTGAAGAACCGATGAATTTGAGATTATACCAATTTTTAGATTATTGACCGAGATGCACTGATACACCGTAATATTCATGTAAACCCATCCTTAAGGAGGCGATACTTGATCCACCACATCTGAATCCATCGTGTTCGTACTGCTGGCTGCATTATTCGTAATGTTTGTACCTATGGAGTCACCTATGGAGAAGGAGTTGGCACCGGCATAGATTTTGGAGTTACTGCTCAAGATAACGGATGCCGTATTTCCTACTAAGACTGTGGAACTGGGGCCTACGCTGTTAATTTTAATATTGCCGATGATTGAAACCACCAAACCACTCCTCCCTTCGGAATGATAACCTATTCTATGTAGATATCCGCCCAGATGTCACTGAATAAGTCATACGCCCATACAATGGATTAAAAATGAAGGAGGTTGAGCGTTCATGAGTCCGAATAAATCAAACCCTTTAGATTGGATGAACGAAGATCCCTTTTTTAAGAAAAAGTTATCCTTAAAGTCACTTGAAGAGCAATGGAAGCTGGATCCAAGCCAGATCGATGGCTATGTTGAAAAAATAATCAAAGAAGCTACTGCAGCGACTTCTTCGTCATTTACGAACGAAACCTCAAGTCTGCAATTTGAGCATCTGGACACACATAATTATTTGATCACTAAAATCCGTATTCCAAGTGGAATTCACCCCGAAAGTATTTGGGCACAAATCAACCGAACACAAATCAAATTAAGCAGTCTCGGAAAAGATCATAGCGAGATCATCCCACTCCCCGTTCCAGTCAATCCGGATCAGAGCAGAGGCACTTATAAACAAGGATCATTGCAATTCAGAATGCCGAAAATGTCAGTAGGAAAATTTAGAAATATCGACATCCGTTATTTATAAAAAAATCCTTAAAATCCCTCCTTTTTGCTCGTCCAAGTGGCGATCTCTCCTCAAAAAAATGCCTTAAAACTAAAACAGCGTATAATTTAAGTTATGCGCTGTTTTTTTAGGGCGTTTTTTTGCCCTTTTTATCCTTAATTTTGTCTGCAATCACAAAGGAATTTATAAGCTTCATTCTCCGAACTTTAAGGTTCCCTCGCTCATAAGATAGGGTATCAATCGCAAAGGTGGGCTATTTATGTCCAAAAACAAGCGCGGCAAAGCACTCTGGCGTATGCCATCCCGAAGCAGAGGAACATGTCTGATCTGCGGCAGCACTCGTATTAAGCTTTTGTACATCGGAAAAGGACCTTCTGGCGAAAAGGTTAACGTGTGTAAGAAATGCGAGGGTAAACAAGTAACTAACAGTAACTGAACAAAATTGTTCAGAGGATTTCCTGTCATCATTTATTACAAGGCGAACGGATTACTAAAAAAGTGCAATCCTGTCATCGAACCTCGATGAAACTGAATCACACTTTGCTTAGTAATCCTCCACTTCAAAAACTATAGGAGTTCTATACGATACCGCCTTTCCTCACTCGATAAACTGAATCCGACAGATTCATAAAGATGCAATGCAGAATCATTATCTGTTAACACCATTAAATAAGCTTCTTCAAGTCCATGTGTTCTGAAATAGTTTAACGCTTGAGAAAGCATGTACGTAGCAATCCCAAATCTTCTCCACGGCTCTAGTACAAAAACATTTTCAATATACCCACTTTTCTCTTCCTGCCATACCATCAAGCTGCCTACAACCCTCTCCCCTTCTCGAACAACCATAGAGTTCCAAAGCGGATTTTGCTTAAACTGAGATAGCCGTTCTTTCCCGAGTGGGGTTTCTGGCCAAACCTCTGTTTCCAATTCTAAATAAAGCTCTTCTTCTTGTGGCGTCTCCATCATCCAAGTTGCAAATTCAAATTCCTTTTTCAGTTCAGGTACGGTGTAGGAATGATCAAGAGTATGATTCATTTTAAATAAGCTATTAAATTGACAGAAGCCCTTTTCTTTTTCAAAAAATTGCGTATTTGCGATCTCTGATGCGTTATTCCCGACACATAGCGTCGTTTTGTACGCTGTTGATAAAGTTTCCTTCAATTCAAGTGCTCTCAAGAGGAGCGTTTGATACATGCTCTCTAATAAATCGTAGTCTTCTTCTCGATCAGGTATTGTTTTCAAATTCAAATAGATCGAATGTCTGCTTTCCTTTGAACGCCCAGGCGGCACAATATTTATGATCTCTACTTGACCTTTGGCAATCATTTTTCCATTTTCAAAGGCGCAGTACACATTCTCCCAGTTTTCCTCATCACCAACCCACCAAAAAACAGCATTTCCCCGCGAAGTAACCGAGTTATATAACTCACCCAGTAATGGCATGTCCCCTTGTTCAAAATGACGAATCGTTATTCCTTCTAATGAAAGAATCGTAGATTTTGTCAAAACAAAACCCCTTTTCATATAAATTTTGGCATACAATAAGGGTAGCACAACTCTTCCAATTTCACTTGTTAATGAATAGTTATAATTAATTCTTATATACCGTAACATTTATCGAGCGAACCCTGTCTTACTTACATAGGGGGACTAAATGATGAAGAGACGATTTTTTATAGGCATTTCTATATTTTCAATGGGTATTGTAATAGCTTTAGGGATCGGTACGATATCAAATATCCTAACTCCATTTAAGAATTTCTTACTCACTGTTGATAATCAGTCGGATGATGAAATTAGCTCTATTGAAATAGGTTTAATCCATATGGATTCCAAGGAATTATTTACAGATCCCATCAAGAAAGGTGAAACGAAAAGGTTCAAACCTACACTGAGCTTAAGTGGTGAAGGTTCTATATACCTTAAATATACTGACGCAAAAGGACAATCCACCCAAGAAACGGTATGCGGTTATACAGAGTATCTATCTGGTTATTCAACTGTCACGATTACTAATGAGGGCACAACTATAGTTCAGCAATGTAATTAAATCCTTTCTTCTAAGGGGCTGTCCCAAAAGCCATGAAACGGATGCTTAGGAGATCCCTTGTTTTTGGAGTCGGATAGACGGTTGCGCTCCATAAGGACGCTCCGCGAACGGTCCGTTGTTCCAATCGCTGTTGTGTCCAGATTTTTTTCAATTTTCCTTAGCGGATAAAATCCGGAAACAAAGGCGACCGCTATCGCTTTTCCACAATCAGTCCGTTCTCTCCGCTGTGTAGGCGGGAAATGGACTACAATATTTATAAAAACGCAAAAAAAACCTCTCTTTTGGTAAAATGGAGTTACCACACAACTATTTCAAAGAAGAGGTTTCTTTTGAACATTCAGTATACCAAGCTCAGGAAATCCTGCGAAGCGAGGAAGACCATGCTTTGTCCGTACGTCGAATGATAGAACTAGAGAGTATGTTTGGACAACTAAAGAACAATCGGAGCTTCCGGCGATTTCTGCTTCGCGGCATATGATCGAAGAAAATAAATTAGTAGACTGAGTAACGTCCCTTTAAATGGCTACCGGCGAACACATTCTTGTCGTCGGCATACCGATCGCGGCCCGTCCCGTTGCATCCGAAAGAACCATAAGCACGAGTTGCAGGCGCGCTGCTCAGCCGTTTGCTAATCGCCATGCCAGTCTACAACTTTATTTTTCGAGTCGACACATACCCTCTAAGCATGTCCACATATAACGAAAGATGGATTTAAATCTCTTTATAGCAAAAGAACGAGAAAAAATCCAATGTAACCTCACGTGAAAATAAGCCCACTACGCCTATTCGGGCATTGTGGGCTTCGCTGCTTAATCTTACTTGTAAATTGAAGTATCTAGCGGAATAATGAACCCGCCGTCAACAGCTTGTGTCACATTTATTGCGATGGTCTTTACTCCAGAAATATCTACCTCAATCGTCAAGAGATCACTATTAGGTGAAATCTTCTCTACTTTTTTAAGGAGCACATTCTTGTCATTATCCCTAATTTCAAGAGATTCCACTTCCTTGCCGACTGAAGCGAATTGTAGAACAAGCTTCTGATATTTGCCGTTAGGGCTGAGCGCGGTATATTTAATATTTGAATTAGGTGCGCTGTACAGAACTTCCTTATAATTTTTGCCGCCGTATTTGGTCAGTGCAGGGTCCTTGGTATACAGACTCGTGTTAAAATCCTCCTGCTTCACGGGAACGCCTGCCTGCTGTTCGCCAATAATTACCTCTTTGGCTGTCCCGTCATAATTCACCGGAACATCCAGAAGCTCAGAAACAGATCGTACCGGAAGATAAGTAGTTCCTTTATAAGTAATTGGAAGTACCGCTTTGCCATTGCCATCTTTGAGAGGGGTAATCTCCCCGTTCACTCTGATTTTTAAATCTCCGTTTAACAACGCTTTAATTTCTTGGAGCTGCGAGCTCGCTAAAGCACCTGTGCCCATGCCCACTAAAAGTATCATGGTACCGCATAAAGTCTTAACAACCTTCTTCTTCATTTCTGTTTTCCTCCTCTTGGGATTTCTTCAAATCCAGGTATTCCGCAAACAACGGTTATTTGAGAGATAATCTCTCTGAAAGATGACGCTACATGTGCGATAGTCTCAGTAGAGTTGAATATTTTACCATATTATATCACAAAGCCCAATGCTTCATTTCCAATTCTCCCTTCTTCCAAGCTACTGATTAACCCAACCCTTTCTAAAAGTATATAACTCTTCTTCTGTGTGTTATCATCAACACACGAAAAAAGGCGCTCCCGGCAGTAGTCCAGAAGCGCCTACTTCATTCCCATAGCAGTACCAACTACTCGCCAAATCCGCGGGCTGACTCTTTCAATTTTTGAATTAACTGACTCACTCCTCCCTGGGATACACCGATTAGCTCGACCAACCTTCTTTGTGATGTAGCCGGTTACTCTTTTAAGACCTCAACTAGTCGGACGAGCGTATCCTTGCTACGGTTCTGTTTGAGAATATAATCTCACCCGGCTGTCCACCCCAATGCATCCAAAAGAATCAGGAGCTCGAGCTACAGCCTCGCTGCTCAGCCGTTTGCTAATCGCCATGCCAGTCTACAATTTTATTTTTCGAGTCTAATACTTTATTTTCTTTTGACAGCATGGAAAAAGTGACGCTTGAGGTCGGTTGACTTTCACTTGCTATGACCATAAACAAAGAGCAGTAATTCTCCTGTCACTGGAGAATTACTGCTCTTTTGACCTTTTTGCGGTTTAAAAATGGAGAGTGGGCTGTCACTCTAATCGTAGAAAACCCACTTTTTCACTTGAAAAGTATGTCGGGTCAAACCCTAAAGGAATTGACCGAGCAACACTTCAATCGTTACGCATTCCCCGAAAAATTTAATTGCCAGGTCACACCAAATCGATCCGCTACCCAACCAAATTTCGGACTAAACGGATAGCTTCCAAGTGGCATTAGGACTTGTCCACCTTGCGCTAATGATTCGTAGACCCGATCAATTTCAGCTTCACTCTCGCAATTTACATATAAGGATATCGCTGGAGTAAAGGTAAACCCGTGCTGAACATAACTATCTATACACATAAATACTTGTCCATGCATAGAAAAGGAAGCTTGCATTACACTCCCTTCAGGTCCTGCTTCATTCGCTCCATATCGCTTAATGCTAATAACTTCGGAATCATCAAACAAGGACGTATAGAAATTCATAGCTTCTTCTGCCTTACCTTCGAACATTAGAAAAGTCATGATCTTTTGATTCGTTTCCTTCATAATTGTCCAGCTCCTTATTGTGATTTAAAGTAGATCATTTCATATCATTAACGCTTTCGTATACTTTCAAACGGGCATACACGGTTTCGAGAACCGGATACGCGCCTTGACCCGGAACAGCCATAGCCAGAAGTGCCCCATGCAGATGGTCCGCTTCTACAGGTAGTTGCTTATGCATATCCCGATGCATGGATGAAGTAAATACAGGTAACACAGAAAGCATCTTTTGCATCGTGGAAGCTATATTTTCCGGTCCCACAGGCATTCCAGCATTTTGAGCCAAGCTAACAATCTCTTGAAGAAGCTGCTCATAGATTGCACGTGCTTTTGGGGAAGCAAAAATAGGCCCAACAGAGCTGTCCATTAAAGTGGTAATCCCACTTAGACTAGCTACAAATATATATTTCTGCCACACTTCGCGCTGAATGTCAGAACTTAATGTCACTGTGAATCCAGCATGATCCAAATGACTCAGAAGCAACTGTGTTCGTTCTGACTCACCACCTGCCCATTCACCCAACACAATACTATGGAACGAACTGCTTTGAACGATAGTACCTGCTGAATCTAGAGTTGTTTCTATATAACAAAGACCACCCAGTACATGTTCTGGGCCAAAACGCTTCTGCAAAATGCTAAATTGATCGTAACCATTGAGGAGCGGGAGGATCAGTGTATGTTCACCAACGTAGGGTTCAATGTCATTCATCACCTGAGGCAAATGGTATGCCTTGACCGCTATAATAATGCAGTCGAAAGGCTCTACTGCTTCCCTATTAGAAATCGTTCGTACAGAAGTTTGAAAATCCCCATGAACACTTTTTACAATCAAACCGTCCGCTTCTAACTGAATCTGTTTGGCATTTCGGACGAGAAAAGTAACATCTTCTCCTTTTTGAACTAGACGACCCCCGAAATATCCACCTATAGCTCCTGCACCCACGATAAGAAAACGCATAATAATCTCCCCTTCTTTTCCCTTAATTTAAACAAACAAAAAGACCTTTTAGCTATCTGCTAAACAGGTCCGAAAGGCAAAAAAAGAGTCAAGTATCGACCGTTCTTTTGTCTCGGTCCTTACGGATCTGAGCAAAATCCAACGAGTTCACCTCCATGGCTACAAGTTAATTACTATTCATTTATTAAAACCTATTAGAGCACCATTCGATGATTTATCGATACAGCCTCCCTGGAAAGTATAGCAAAAGAAAACATTCCTGTACAAGCATATTTAGGTAACTCTCCTTAAAGACTAGTAGTTTTGATCCACAGTTTTGAGATATCCAGAAATCCGAATGAACTGGTGTGAAGTCCAAACAAGCTTTGATTTAGCTGCGCTTTTTTATTCATATGACAACCATATAACACCCAATAGTTGTCCCTAAGCACACCTTCTGCCTGATCCAGCAACTTTATTCTTTCTTCCTTTGGGGATTGCGTGAAATCGGTAAGTACATCTGAGAATAACAAGATCTGTTCATCTCTCAGCAGAGAAAAAAGATAATTAAGTTTATTATTAAAGTAGTTAACCATTCCCCACTGCCAATCATCTTCAAGAACCTCTTCAGCAAGGAGGATTTCGGAGGTGTTCTTTATATCTGCTGAGTTAAACTCGTTGAATAAATACAGCTCAATATGCAGTCCTACTGAAGCAGCTCGTGCTTGAAGCCACAGGGCTTCTTCTCGCTCTTCTTTTTTATCTTTTGTAGCTAATCTTAAGGTCTCCCCCTGGTAGCCACTTGCCACTAGAAGCTCTCTCGCATGTTCCAGAGTAGGCTCAATAATACTTCTCTTACTGCTCTCCCAAGGTAAAAAGCTATCAGCAGGGGTACTACGGTTCCCTCCTAACTCCTTAATTAAGGCTTCTCGGCTGTAAAGGATTCGTATAGCCTGCCGGAATAGTTGCTGTTGATGAATTCCGTCTTTATGGAAATTGAACAAGAGATATCGGCATCCCAAGGCAGGGTAGTCAATACTGTGGTTACAGATGATATTAGGTAATAAACCTTCCTGAGCAGATTCAGGAAGTTCATACAATCGTTCATTTGAAGCTTGTTCTGGTAAATACCAGATTTCCACACGATCTAGTAGCGGGCGTATACCGTAATAATAGTCAAATGCCGCGAGGACTAGCACATCTTCATTAAGATCTAGTAAACGATAGGGCCCTGTTCCACACACTTCATTTACAAGATCTACGTCATGAGGAAGAATCGACATATGAATACAGCTGAAAATGTGTAGAAAAAAGAGATTGGGACGAGATAACTCAAACCTGATCCTGTGATCTCCTTCGGGCTCTACTCGTTCTATATCTTTGTATAGGCTCAATGCTGGACTGTTCAAATCTATAAGGCGTTGAAATGTCTCTTTTACGTCTTTGGAGGTCATTATCCTGCCGTGATGGAATCGCACACCTTTACGGAGATAAAAAATATAACTTGTACAATCTTCATTGGCTTCCCACATATGAGCCAGACCAGGGAGAAAAGTATCACTTCCTGCATCATAGGTAACTAATGTGCTATATATTTGTCCGAGTAAATAGGATTCAAACGCGGTATATACATAAGCTGGATCCAGCACTTCCATATGCCGGTTTCGTGTAATTCGCAAGACATCCAATCCTGATGTCGACTCCGTTTCACTACGGAAGCCCATCTGCTTATTTAACACCATTAATAACCGTTCCTTTAATGTGTCGCTAACCTGACCACGACTTAATAACTCTATAGCTTCCTTAATCTTCCCTTTATTAATCAGTTCCTGAAAGTTGTCCTCAAGCACCTCTTCAATCGTTCGAAGAAAAGTTAGCTGCGAGATATTTCCACGTCCTCTTCCAGGCTGCCAGTGTATAAAACCCTGCTCTTCAAGTTTTCGCAGAATAAACTTTACGTTACGCGGAGTGCAGCATAGAATCGAAGCTAGTCTATCTATTGTCACAGGATTAGCTCCCCCTATATCTATTGAGGATGGGATGGCTATTGCTAAACATAAAAAATGATTACTAATATGGTCCACGATCGTTCACTCCTTTAAAGGTGAAACACTGTAAGTGATTCTTACACTTTTACTTCCCCCTTTTATCATTATAATTATACATATATCGTTAATGAATATGCAGTACTAAATTATAGCTATCAGATTAGGAGACCTTTTCAATTATGAACCAGCATCTTAGGCATATTCACCCACTAGCTTGGACTATCATCGTCGGTACGATGTTCGGACGTTTGGTAACTTCAATGAGCATTCCGTTCTTATCCATCTATTTAACCCAAGTCCTTGGAGCCACCCCCACACAAACGGGGATTACGGTAGCCGTCAGCTCTCTGGCGGGCGTAATGGCCAGCTTCTACGGAGGATATATCTCGGATATTGTAGGCCGCAAAATTGTCATGTTAATCTCCGTATTTGGCTGGGCGGCAGTATTCTTCGGATTCTCTGTTGCACAACATCTGTGGGTGTTCTTCCTGGTCAACACCCTGAACGGTTTATGCAGATCCGTGTTTGAGCCCACATCACGGGCACTTTTATCCGACATTACCCCTGCTGAAAGTAAGCTGCTTGTATTCAATCTTAGATACGCTGCGATTAACCTTGGTGTTGTCTTTGGTCCGATTATTGGAGTACAGCTCGGTTCTGCCGAATCAACGTTTCCTTTTATGATCGCTGGTGTTGTATATGTTGCATATGGACTTGTATTATTCGTCCAATTTAAATTGCATCGTTCAACCATGCAGAATCATACGCAAGCTGAACCACCACGTTTACTTGAAGCCTTGGCAACAACCGGTAGAGACCGTGTATTCTTGCCAGTTCTACTTGGTACAATTTTTTGTGTACTTGGATACGGACATTTTGGTTCAACTATGGCGCAATATTTAGCAATGAACAACCATTTCACAAATGGTGGGCAATTATTCTCCTATATGTTGTCACTCAATGCCATTACAGTGCTCGTGGTACAGTATCCTATCGTACGTACTGCAAGCAAATTCTCACCGATTGTTCCATTGATTCTCGGAAATATCTGCGTTGCTATTAGTCTTCTCTTAGTAGGTTTAGCTGAAGGTGTAGCCCTTCTAATGTTTAGTGTCGTAATATTTACGATAGGGGAAGTACTGCTCTTTACGATGATGGATATGTTAATTGATCGGATCGCGAAGCCAGAAATGAAGGGTACGTACTTTGGAACGATTGGCTTTAACAATTTGGGGAGTGTAATCGCGCCTATCTTCGGCGGAGTGCTGCTGGATCATTATGGAGCTCAGAATGGCCTTACGATCTTCCTGCCACTCGCTTTAACCACGGCTATAGGTCTTCCTTTTCTAATCGTAGCGCACAAGAGGCTTACTGCTAGAGAGAAGTTATCTCTTGGCGTAGACGCTAGCACATAAAAGGCTAAATTTTTTAAATCTAAAGGTTATTATGGGGCAATCCCAAATTAGTTAACATATTAATTATTATGTAAACTTATTGAATGAATAAAGCCTATTCACAAATGAGCGGGACCGTTTCATTGCAGAACATGCATTCGAAACGGTCCCTTTTTCACAAAAAATCATGCTAATTGTAAACCTCCTGTAGCAAATTCGCCTGTACTTTCACATATTGTCTCAGTTCCAAAGGTTCCACAATCTCGCCTTGTCCAAGTATTCCCCAAATATTCGTACATGCACTATCATAGCTATACATATTTACAGTAAGGGTTATTTGATCTCCTTCCTCTACTCTATTCATAATCTCCACCCCGTGTAGCGAGGCCTCTCTCCTCTTATCCGTTCTGATCAATACTGGGTAGATCTCTTCCTCTTTACAAGCTTGCTTGAATCCCCTCTCCTGCTGCTTCCAGTGCCTTTCTAATGAAAAGTCCTGAGGGATAGCATACTCTTCATCTATAAGCTGTATAGAGGCGATTCGCTCACATTTAAACGTGCGGATTTGTTCGATTTCTTCACAGTAGGCTATAAGATACCACTCTTCTTTTTTCACAACTAGACCATAGGGCTGTAATTTCCTGCTCGAGATGACTCCGTTAATCTTGTGGTACTCAATCTGTAGTTTCTGAGATCTCCAAACAGCAGTTCGAATCGATTCCAGACATGGAATCTCTAAGCGTTCTGTCCACCAAGGTGTATCATCAAAATAAAAACGTCTTTGTGCCTTCTGGATATCATTTTGATAGGAAGCGGGTAATGATTTTTCTAATTTCAAGAGGGTTGTCTTTAGCTTTAATCCGGAATCTGTATGTCCGCCAGTATGAATCCCCATTCCTGTTAAAAATAGATTGATTACATCTTCCCCATGAAGCTGATTTAGGTTAACAGTATACCCCTCCATCAAGGAGATGCCACCATTCGGTCCCGGCGTGGATAACAGTGGTATTCCTGCTTCAGCTAATACATCAATGTCTCTATAGATAGAACGTACGGAGGTTTCCAAGGCTTCAGCTAAGTCATTGGCCTTCATCTTCCCTCTTGATTCCACTAATAATAAAATTGCAATCAAACGATGCAAGCGCATGGGGAGCCTCCAAATCTTTCTTTTTTTATAGTATACATCATAATTCTTGCCAAGCTGATGTCAACAATAGAAGGTTATGATTAGTTCATTACATTAAAGGAGCTGATACACATGAATATAGGCGTATTGGGAACTGGATTCGGAGCTTATCATGCGAAGTTATGGACGACAATGGAACGAGTAGACAAAGTAATTATCTTTGGTCGGAACGAAGCTAAGCTGCAGGAGCTAAAACAATCTTTAGGCGTTGAGATAACTACTAATATTGACGATATTATGCTTGATTCCACCATAAATGTGATTGATATCTGTTTGCCCTCTTTTTTACATAGGCAGTATGCAGTCGATGCGCTTAAGCATGGGAAACATGTATTATGTGAGACACCCGTTTGCTACAACTTAGAAGATGCTCTTGCGATGAAGGAAGCTGAACAACTGTATGATTCGCGAATTCTCGTCAACCAGTTTATTAAATTCGATCCTGCGTACAAATATCTTTGCGAAGCGAATCATAATGAGAAATACGGAAAACTCTTATCTCTTACCTTAAAAAGAGAGACACCTCCTTTGTGGGGTGACCTCGGTCTACACGCTATCGCTACAAATCTGATGATTCACGAATTGGATTTTGTGACCTGGATGCTGGGGTCTATGGAGCCGCACTCGGTTTGGGGATCCGATGGTGGTAAAAGTAATCAAGCCTTAGTCCGTGCAATTTTTCAGCAACCTCATGTATCCGCAGAGATCGTTGTTTCTTCACAAATGCCGGCTTCGTATCCTTTTACCGTAGGCTATGAGGCTTATTTTGAACAAGGCAAGCTTGTCTATCAAGAGAGTGACAACATGAATGGAGCTGTTGAAAGCTCATTAATTGAATATACCGCTGTAGGTAAACAAGATCTTTTGTTAGAACCAGCTAATCCCTATGAAAAAAGTTTGGAGTATGCACTCCAATGTCTAGTGGAGGGTAGTTCATCAATAATTGAGTTAGACCATGCGATACAAGCTATAGAACTAGGTATTTGCATTGAAAAAAAGCTTGTATAAATGGATCAAGGGATGTTATATCCTTTTTCATGGGTTTTGTTTGTGAGGTGAGGTGAATTGTTTATTGATGTGTAGTGTCTAGGGTGAGACAGTAGTGGATTTTGACTTTTCTATTGTGAATTATTCATATGATGAATTAGCGGAAAATAATAGCGATAAAATCAAAAATCAATACTTTTTATAAGCCCCCCTTCTCCTAACTAATGATAATTGGTATCTGAAATAATAATTAGTTAACATAATAATGATTATGTTAACTAATTTAGGAAATCGATTTTCCACACTCGTTCACCGCTTCTTTAGCGCAAGTGCAAACCGTTCTATCGTCTCTTTGGATAATCCATTTACACTCTTATTCTTCCCTTTTACCACTCGCAGAACCACTCGATCTAATGCAGTCATCTTCTCTTCGTAAATCTCATCACCGAACACTTCTTTTGTAATTGATTGGTTATACAGCTTCTCTGGAAATGAAGATTTCAATTCTTGTATGGCTTGCTCCCCCTTCGCTCCTGCACAAATAAACAATCCAACGCGCTTATTAGCTAGTTCATTTTGATATTTTGAAGTAAACTCCGTCATTTGTTTTTGTATTTTCCCAAAATAAATAGACCCACCTAAGATTACAGTATCGTACCGTTCTAATGTAGGCTCTTTAGCATGCATTAAATTAACTACTTCAGTCTCATCATCCAATTGATTTTTCAATAAATAGGCAGCTTTCTCCGTACATCCATATTTAGAAGTATAAATAATAATCGTCTTCATTCTGATTCTTCCCTCCACCCTCTGATCATCCTACTATGTTAAAGGCTCACGTATCTCCCTGGTTGCTATTGAAACCATAGAATCCAAATAACAAGATATCAGTGCTTCAACCTGATCTTCTGGCAAATCCTTTTCCACAATCAAACGCATAATTAATCCGAACGCAGCACTCCACATCACTTGAGCAGTGAGCTCTATCGAAGATTCCATATGTTGTTCTTTCGATTCGAACCTAGATAGACATTGACAGAGCATACCTATCGCTTTACGCTCCTGACCAGCTCCCTTGAATAGAACTGCTGTGTAACTAAGAACAGCCGGTGTATCATTTAGCATAACATTACGGTACTCAACACTTGTGGTAAGGGTCATCCTGATCCATTGCTCAAGCGATTGTCTCAAAAGCGTCTCTGGGGGCAGTTCATGCTCCACCTTCCGCTGTACGGACTGAAGCCCGGCAACCATATCTGTATATTTCTGTTGCAAATATCTCACCACAATTTCATCTTTACCCTGAAAGTAATGATAAATAATACCCGGAGAATACTCGATTTTCTCTGCAATTTTGCGAATAGAAAGCTTTTCAATCCCCTCCTCTGCAATCAACAAGGCCGCAGCCTCTAAAATTCTTTTCTTCATTTCCTCACGCTCACGCATTTGCCGTTGTTCTTTAGTCATCATGACGTCTCCTTATAATTTGAACATCGTTTAGTCATTGAACACTGTTAAATATATATAATTTATAACGTTCTTTTCTATATAGTAAGTCACAGGCAAACCACCCAACCCTTATTGTCAAATCCAAACATGAAAAATCCGCCAGTCCTTATAGACTGGCGGAACCAAACTTCATGATGTTAAAGGATTACAGACAAAGAGTTTTAGTGATGATAACCAACAGGATAAACAGAACCAGAATCGCTCCTGTGGAAGTAAATCCACCATATCCTCCTGCGAATTCGCCCATTTTAACTCCTCCTTTGTAATTGAGTACACCATAAGATATGCTAAATCCCACTCTGTGCTTGGGTGAAATGAACAAAAATAACCCAACAATCCTGTTAAGGCTGTTAGGTTATTCATTGTTAGTTTACATAATAATTATTATGTAAACTTTTTCCGCGTTTATCTTAATTATCGTGAGATAACCATTAATTTTTCATGACTACATCATCGCTGTTACCTTTACAATCATTAACCTTATTATTAGTTAATGTGTTGAAGTATTGACTCGGATTTCCTTGAGGCGGATTAAAACGCTCTTTAAATTCTCCATTTGTGTACTCTCCAATCACTCTATGCCAGAAACTACGGGCAGGCGTATTCGCACGTACCTGTGACACCTTCCAGTCGCCTGGATACATATCAAACAATTTATGCGCGGCCCAGGTCCCCACACCGCTCCGGCGATATTTTTGCATCACAAAAAACTCAGTCATGTAAAATTGCCCTTCGGGATCATACAACAACCGTTCTACCAAAGCAAATCCGGCAATATTCCCGTCTACTTTAAACAAATACGCAAATTTATTGTTGCCACTACTCCAAAATGATTCTAATCCCGGATAAGCTGGATATACTCCATCTTGATCTACATCAAGCTCCAGATAACGGGTGAAATCATATAAATAGTACTGCATTAGTTTGCTTATCGTCTGTTTCCGCTCTTTGGGAACCAGCTCCATTCCAAGTTCCATTTCGTGCACCTCTGCCATTTATGTTTACTACACATCATATAACTTAGTTACTTCAGGAGCAAGTTCATCACTAGTAAATAGCTTTGATCAAAGCCATGGGACAAGAAGAACCGGCTTTACCGTCCTTATTGGGACGGTTTCCGTTTCTGCGAGAAATATAAGGCATAAAGTATGGTGTGAAACTTATACTTTCTTATATTTGGACAAAACATGATAAGATAGAAAGAAGAAATGATATGCAAACTATGGAAAAGGTGAATCACATGAGCGTTCAAAAGAACGATGACCGTAAAAAACTGGATCTAAAGCTACCTCTCATGCCTTGGTTCGTTCAGCAGTTTATTGATTATAAGCGTCCTGATCTATCCCCATCCACCCTGCTGGAGTATATTCGGGACTATGAGTCCTTTTTTGGATGGCTGCGTGCAGAAGGCCTCTCACAGGCCAACTCCAATACAGAGATCACTCTGCTGGAATTAGAAACCCTGCATATGGATAGTATTGTTGGATACCGCCTACACCTCACTACCCGAGCTGAGGGAACCAATACACGAGTAACCGTGTCCCGTAAGCTGTCCGCATTACGCTCTTTATTTCATTATTTAAGTCAAATCGCTGAGGACGAGAACTTCTATCCATTGCTTAAGCGAAACATTATGGCTAAGGTTGAAGTTAAACGAACGCATAAACCTAAGGATACTGCTACTAAATTAAAGGGCAAGATTCTAGAGGATGAGGAACTGCTGGAATTTGTGGGGTACATTTTCGAAGGATATGGACGAGATGTTGAAGGAAACAAGCAGGCCTATTACTCCTTTCAATTAAATCGTGAACGCGATGCTTGTATTGCCAGCTTAATTCTGAATTCTGGTCTTCGTGTATCCGAAGTAGTCAATCTAAACGTAGATGATCTGGATGTTAATAACAAGCTGATCTATGTCACCCGAAAAGGGAACAATGATGAAACCTTCAAAACCCCTGTTTATTTTCGAGAACAAGCTAAAGAGGATTTAGCTCTTTATTTAAGCCTACGTCAATCCCGTTATAAAACGCCGAAGAGGGAAAAAGCTTTATTTATCGCTTTGCCCAATGGACGGCAAGAAGGCAAACGCATGACCAAAAGAGCCATTCAAGAAATGATTATTAAATATGCAAAACGCTTTGGTAAGCCCTATCTAACGGTACATAAGCTTCGTCACTCTTTTGCAACAGACTATTATCTGCAAAACGATATTTATAAAACGAAAGAACAGCTCGGGCATGCTTCGACAGAAACAACCGAGATCTATGCTCATCTCACGGACAAAACGATGTCTGAGGCGATTGAACGCCGTTTGGATAGTTAATTTTTTGCGAAAAGCCGGCCATACCCTATCCGATTTTTATGGAAAAGGTGTGGCCGGCTCTCTTTTTACATGGTTTAAAAAGACTGATCAGATTAGCATTATGTTGAATTATCGGATTTTCTATTGTGAATTTTTCATATAATGAAATGTTGTAAATAATATCGTTGGCATATTAGATAATTAGCTATTTCCGTCCTATTGTTAATGTCAAAAAGCATTTTACCTTTATCCTATCCCCGTATTTCTCCCGGAAGCTTGATAATAGTCACTTTAGCACCCGCAGATAAGCCTCGATCCCCTGGTGGAACAACAATCAGACAATCGCTATCCTTGATCGTGACCATCACGGAAGATTCGTCTATCGCTGCTGGAATGGCATAAAGGCTGCCTTCACGGATCTCTAATCGCGCTCTAACAAATCGGGTAAAGTCATTCACTCTGTTATAATCTGCACCGAGTGTGGCGCTCCATTCTGGTAAGAACGGCTGTGACGCACACTGCATTAATCTGATAACCGGACGTGCGAACAATTGAAAACCAACGAAACAAGCACCTGGATTACCTGATAGGGCTAACAGCAGCTTACCACCTCTAACAGCAGCAGTGGTTACACTTCCCGGACGCATCGTCACTTTATTAAATAACATATCTCCACTCTGTTCACGAACCAAATCGCCCATAATATCATAATCTCCTACCGATACTCCACCCGTAGTGATTACAAAATCATAGGTTTCCAGCGCCATCTGTACTTTACTTCGAGCCAGATCCAGATCATCCACAATAGATCCCAGCATCACGGGCTCCCCACCTGCCTCTTTGACTAAAGCTTCGAGCATGGGTGAGTTGCTGTTTCGAATTTTGCCAGGCTGTAGTGGTTCATGTACCTCTAGCAGCTCTGTGCCTGTCGCAAAGATAGCTACCTTAGGCCGACGATAGACTTTCACTGTATGTATGCCAAACGCTGCCAGAACAGCTATATCCCCGGCAGAGATTAATCGCCCCGCTGGCAGCACTAGCTCACCAGAGCTTAACTCCAGCCCCATCGGTGTGATATTAGACTTCGCTTCCTGCTTCTTTCGAATACCTACGTAAGTCTTTCCTTCCTCCTCACGTGTCTCTGTTACTTCTAGCATAACTACAGTATCTGCCCCTAACGGCACTTGTGCTCCAGTCATTATCCTTGCTACTGTTCCCGAAGTTATATCTACCGATGCTACAGCGCCACATGGAATATTGTCCACCATTTCTAACCATACGACTTGTCCATTTACACAGTGACTTGTATCTGCTGCAATAATTGCATATCCATCCATGCTAGAACGGTTAAACGCGGGAAAAGAATGTGGCGCAATCACTTCCTCAGCCAAATAACGTCCACAGACCTCATTCAATGAGACCTCCTGTGACTCTAGCGGATTCGCAAATTTGATTATTTTGGCCTGTGCCTCTTTTACTTGAAGCGCGCTGCGCTGAAATTTATGATCCTTCATACCATACCTCCGCTCTAAATCGTCCGTTTTTTGCAGTACAATAGGTACTATTTTAACATGAGCTATCCTGAAGTAAAATGAATGGTGGAAACGACATTAAATCCTTTACCGATTTCAGCTACGTAATTACAAAAAAAAAGATGCGATCTCAAGATCACATCTCTTACGATTCATGTCTAGGATGCTCTAATTACCTTCACATCACCAGGAATTACTTTCTCCCCTTCATACAGCATGAACCGTCCATGTTGCCATTCTACACGCAGAAGCCGAGAATCATCTGACTGATATTGCCATACATGCTGCTCTCCACCATTCATAAAAGGGGTTTGGCCTAGGGCAGCAACATATCCTTCATACTCTTCCTCCAGAAAAAATGTATAATCATCCAGTTCAAGTGTTGTTGGAACCTCAGCAGGATTATCTAAGCGCCCATCAATAGGTTTATATAAACCATATTGCAGCTGTTCCCGCTCCTCAATATGCAAATAGGCAATTTGACTACCATCTCTTAATGTCAGCACTACCGCATTTCGTCCACGATTATGGGTCCTGCCGGTAACCTCGTAGGTAACGAGCGATACTTCACAGATGTCTCCAGGAGACAAATTAAGCATACTTTTCTGAACTTCCTGTGCCGCTGGTTTGGAGAAAAGATTACCTATACGTTTCCATATACTCAACTTGATCGTTCCCCCTACATAAATGCAGAAATAATTAAAGCTCCCGTAATTTGCAGTGAGCCTGATAATAAGCCGTACCCGATTTTGCCAAGCTGTGTACCATGATCCAGATCCAGACTCCCCCATTTAGCCAAGAGGAGACGGACCGTTCTTTCCAATATAAGCAAAAGAAAAAAAGATACAATCGAGATCAGCAAAGCATCTGGCAGGCTGTTAGAAGCAGCTATCGATGATGATAAAATGAACGCCTGTGCCAATAGCTTCATTACAAAACGTGTAGTAACTGCCATATTTCCAGCCTTTAACTCTTCTAAATCATTGTATCGAGTGAAGAGTGAATCTACGAACATCAGCACAAACAGCAACACCGCGCCGCTCACTGTCCACACGACCATGGACACCAGGATATGGAAATCCATTCTAATAGCCCCCGCTTATTCATTTTGCATGCTGTCATAAGCATAGATAAAGCGAAGAGGAAACGATATTCCTGTCTCCCCTTCGCCTGTGAACATCAGCCGTGAAACGGCTAAGATCAAATGTTATTGCTTCTCGTATTGTTTCATCAGAGCAGCCAATTCATCTTCTACTGCTTGATCTTTGTTCAACTTCTCGAACTCATCATCAAGTGATTTGTTGCCCGAGCTCATCTCGTTGCTGGCTTCGGCTTGAGCTTCTGCTTGCAGCATTTTTTCTTCCATACGTTTCAGGCCAGCAGATGCGGAATCAGAGCTGAAACCGCTCATCGCTTTATTAATTTCAGTTTGAGCTTTGGCAGCATTATAACGTGCAACCAAGGTTTCCCGTTTGTTCTTCATTTGAGTGAGCTGCTTACGCATCTCGTCAAGTTTGCCGCGAAGATTATCCGCAGATGCTTTGTTCTGGTCGAAGCTAGCTTTGTATTCTACCAGTTTAGCTTCAGCAGCCTTCTTCTCTTCCAGAGCTCGGCGAGCAAGGTCAACATTACCAGCTTGAGCTGCAGCATGTGCCTGTTGCGTACGTTTGTTAACAAGCGCTTCCTGCTCTTCATAAAGCTGCTTGAACTTTTTCTCAATAGCGATTTGAGCCGCTACCGCTTTTTCTGCATCTTCCAAATCTTCGGTCATATCACGAATGTACTGATCGGTCATCTTAATCGGGTCTTCTGCTTTGTCGATAATCGCATTCACGTTAGACATTGTTAAATCGCGCAATCTTTTAAATATAGACATGGTTTCATTCCTCCAAAAGATAATTTAAATACTCACTTGATATCTTTTACGCAGAATTGCCAATCCCGTTTCACATTTGTTGCGCTAAATATTGAATTACTTTATTATTTACGATCTCAACGACCTCTTTAATACCTTCTTTCGTGAGATCGTCGTAATGAATGCCCATAACCACTGTGACCGTCCTGTTTAAAGCCTCAGCTACCCTAATGCAAATATCTTCGCTTATCGTATGCTCTTTATGATGAGGAACGGCAGAGGTCTGCACTTCCACCCGCTCTCCATTTAAATACGCAGTACTTGCCGCTCCAATATGACGAACGCCCCCACTAATTACGAGTAAAAGATCACATCCGACAGGCATCGCCGTCAGCTCAATCTCCTCGGGGTTAATCTTGTTAGAAGTCAATAGTATCTCCTCACTACTCCACTTTATATAATGCCACGTATTTCATCCAAGGATTGAATATTCTCTTGAACCATGAATTGCTCAAGCTCTTCAACAAGCTGGCTACCTGCTCTCAAATTCATGAAATTGTAGGTTCCTACTTGGATTACCGAAGCACCTGCCATAATAAATTCAATAATATCAGTAGCTGTGGTGATGCCCCCCATTCCGATTACTGGAATAGATATGTTCTGTGCGACTTGATGCACCATGCGCAAAGCAACTGGCTTAATCGCTGGTCCGGACAGTCCGGCATACAAGTTATTAAATACACTACTTCTCCGTCGCACATCAATTTTCATCCCGGAAATGGTGTTGATCAGCGAGACAGCATCTGCTCCCTCTGCCTCACACATTTGCGCCATCTCAACGATATTCTCAGCACCTGGAGACAGCTTTACCGCAAGTGGTAGCCTAGTGGCACGTCTAACAGCTTGTACTACTTTTTGCGCTTCTGAAGTCTTGATTCCAAATGCAATTCCACCCTCTTTTACATTTGGACAGGAAATATTCAACTCAATCATATCAACAGCTGGTTTACCTGCGCTTAATCGAAAATCTGCATCACGCTGGATTATTTCTGCTCCAAGTACGTAATCCTCAAGCGTCCCGCCCCCAAGATTCACCAAACGGGCTGTATCGAGTGTTTCCCAATAAGGGCATTCTTTTTCCAAGAACGCAGCTACACCGGGATTCTCCAATCCTACACTATTCAGCATGCCAGAGGCTGTCTCATAAACTCGAGTGCCAGGGTTACCTGCTTTTGGATGGAGGGTGAGCCCTTTCCCTGAGATTCCACCTAGCAAAGATACATCATACAGCTTTCCATATTCACGACCAAAGCCGAATGTTCCTGAAGCCATTACAATCGGATTCTTAAAATGAACGCCTGCAATAGTTGTACTCATCTTAGTCATGAAAAATCACCTCCTCAGAAAGGAACACGGGTCCGTCTGCACAGGCTTTTCGCTGACCATCACGACAAGAAACACTACAAACAAGACAGGCACCAATGCCGCAAGCCATTCGATTCTCTAGAGAGAGATAAACTTTTGTATTGCTTCCTGCCTCTTCGGCCGTTACTCCTTTAAGCTGTGCAGCTTTAAGCATAGGATGTGGGCCGCAAACGAAAACATGATCATATTGACTAAAATCCACACGATCCAAAATAAATCCGCCTACATCTACTGTAAGCTCGGCTGCTAATGGACGAAAAGCTTCTGTCCGGTAAGCTTCCCGACTAAAACCTAGAAAGATATCACAACTAGGCAGCTGCTTTGCACAATAATATAGCGGCGCTATTCCGATTCCACCACCAATAAGTGCAACCTTGCCTTCGACCTGCGGGAATCCCGTGCCAAAAGGCCCTTCAAGCTCCACTGAGTCACCATGAGTCAACTGTGAAAATATCTCAGTGCCTTCCCCCACTACGTGATATAAAAATTCGACACTATCTTCTTTTACTTCATGTATACTTAACGGTCTGGAAAGGATCGGATAAGCATCCCATGCCCGTAACATGTAGAATTGACCCATTTCACCGCCGCTATTCGTTTCAACTTTAAGGTGGTACACTCCGTCAGTTAGCCGATCGTTACTTAAAACCATCCCCACGTTATCAAGCTCCTTCAAATTTTATCTTTATTAAGATTGCCTTAGAAGGAGTATAAAATCTGTGACAAACTTCACATTCAAAGCGCGCTATCCCTTTTTCCAGATCCCGCGTTCATAAGGTTTGGGGACATTACGTACGCTTCCAAGCGCCTCTTCCGCATGTAAAGCCCAATAGGGATCGCTCAACATCCCACGGCCAACGGCTATCAGCTCTGCCCGTTCTTCCGCGACGATGGACTGTGCCTCAGTAAAGGATTCAAGCCGCCCCACTGCAATTACAGGCACCTGTAATTCACTACGGATAAACTCTGCCAGATCCACTTGATAAGCAGGGCCTGCACCCGGCCCTCCATTTGAACCTATAGGACCTTCTCCTCCAGAAGAAACATGGAACAGATCCACTCCAGCATTCTTATACCGTCGGCAAATATCCAGAGCGTATTCAGCATCATATCCACCCTCTACATATTCCTTCGCAGATATTCTCATAATCAATGGCATGTCTACAGGAACCACTTCTCGGACTGCTTTAACTACCTGTTCTCCGAACAACGCAGGATCTTGTCCATATTCATCATCTCTGGTATTCGTCAATGGAGAATGAAACTGATGAATTAAATAACCATGTGCACCATGAATTTCGACCGTATCAAATCCTGCCTCTATAGCTCTGCGCGCCCCTTCACGGAAGGCCTCAATTAATTCTGAAATTCCTTTTTTAGAAAGGGCCTGTGGCGTTTTGAAATTAGCATCAAAAGGAATTGCTGATGGAGCCACTGGCGGCTCTGCATCCACAGCTTTTCGTCCAGCATGTCCTAATTGAACAGCGATTTTTGATCCATACGCATGTACACCATCCGTGATTCTACGATAAGCTTCAATTTGCGAATCACTCCAGATTCCTGTATCTCGATTAGTGATTCTACCATCTGGATGTACGCCAGTCATTTCCACGATAATAAATCCTGTACCGCCAATAGCACGGCTTACATAATGAACATAATGCCAATCATTAGGGATGCCATCCTCTTTATCCACCGAATACTGGCACATAGGTGGCATGACAATACGATTCTTCAGCGATAACCCCTTCAATTCATACGGTGCAAACAAATCAGACATACATGTCTCCATCCTTCCGTAATCTATAATTGACTCGGGAATTCCCCGTTCTATTAGTATACACGCATTGGTTCCTTCAAGAAATCTTAACCAATACTGTATTGTTATCAGCATAAATCTACCCATCTATGGAGATAACAATTAAGAATATGACGGTGATCAGGTAGTAAAGGAGGCAGATGGGGATGTATTTTCAACGGAGAGGTCAGAAACTGCTTATAGTATTAGGAACAATCATAACTATGCTATTCCCAACCTATTCTTCAGAGGTTGCGTCAGCGCCTGTGCAGAGTCAGAAGACTCCGCAAGAACAAACACAAAGTGTACCCGCTTCAGACGAAGATACGGCAATTTCAGCAGGTAGCGCTGCTACAAATAGTTCGACGCTTAACAGCAATAAAAACACTAAAGGTCTGACATTAAGTCAGCTGTTACACAAATACCCAGAGACTTTTAAGACTAGTGGACCTCGGAATAAAGTCATAGCACTTACTTTTGATGATGTTCCTGATCCAAGATTTACCCCCCAATTGCTTAGCATCCTGAAAAAATATAATGTCAAAGCAACCTTCTTTGTGGTGGGAAGCCGAGCAAAAAAACATCCAGCTTTGGTGAAAAGAATGATTAGAGAAGGACATGCGATTGGAAATCACTCGTATAACCACCCTCAGTTTGTGAAGCTTGCGATGAATGATTTTCAATCACAAATCATAAAGACCGAGGATATTATACAAACCTTGGCCGGATATAAACCACGACTAATTCGCCCACCCTATGGGGATATCAGTGAACAGCAGCTTAAATGGGCAAAAAGCCATGGCTACACGCTCGTGAATTGGAATGTGGACTCATTGGACTGGAAAGGACTTTCCAAAAACCAAGTCAGAAATAATATTCTAGCCCATATTGGAAGAGGAGCGATTATTCTTCAGCACGGTGGAGGCGGTCCAGGTAGTCATCTACAAGGAACGATTCAGGCTTTACCTGAAGTAATCACTATTATGCGCAAGCGGGGCTATACATTCGTTACCGTTCCTCAATTACTTCAAGTGTCCAAAAGTAAATAAATTTTCCAAAAATATATATTTAATAATACGCAAAAAAACGGAGGCAGCCGCTAAGGACTCCCTCCGTTTCCTGTGTAACCTTATTTTAGAACTTTTCATATCTCATAGGTATTCTCTCTATTTTTATCTTTCTATTTAACAATGTATAATTGTACATATTGATAACCGAATGACGATACAAAGCTTTGGCTACCAGGGATAAAGATATCGATACGATTGCCTTTTATAGCACCGCCCACATCCGTTGCCGTTGCTAAGAATGCATCTTTAGGCAATCCATCATGTGAATGGCCTGTCACCAATACTTTGGTACCGAGAGGAATCACATTTGGATCAACAGCAATAGTTCCAAGCTTGAGAGAATTTCCGAAATAATCTACTGCACCCCATCCGCCGTTCTCACTGCTTGCAGAAGAATAAGCTGAAGCTTTGACTTGAATCGATTTGTCATAATTAAAGGACTTACCCCATGCTTCAACTGTTTTGGACTCTGAGTTTACATTCAGACTTGGTGTAATCACTGGTGATTTGTCAGTTGTAGTTACGGACTCAGCCTGCATCTTACTAGGAATAGTAATTTCAAGACCTTCGTAAATGTTAAGTGCTGCAACGTTTGGGTTTGCTTTCATTAATTCATTCACACCTACATTATATTGCTTGGATAAAGTATAAAAAGTGTTGCCATCCTTAGCGATATGAACGCTGTCTGCATGAGCTGGAACGGCATGCAGTAATGCACTGATTCCCATAATTGCAGCAAGGGTTTTAATTGTTCTAAATCTGTTCTTCATAATTGCCTCCTCATTAGATGGGCGTGAACGGTATCACTTCCGTATACGCTCGTGTACATTTTAAGTACTTATGTACAACCCGTGTGTGATTTCTTGATGTGTTGCAGTCTTTTGTAAAACTGACAGGACTTAATATATCACAATTTTGTAACCTGTGCTTATGTAATTGTTACCATTGTGAAAAATCAAGTTTCAATATTGTCATTTTTTCGGATTGTGGTTAACATATTTTTCATTATGTAAACTACATTAAAAGATACATACACCATTTTTAATAAATTATCATATAAAATTCCCGAAGATTTTACATAGCGTTAACATTTCATGCTTTATCCAATAGTAGAATGATAGAATATGATAAATAGAATAGATATAGACAACGAATCATATTTGGAGGTCCCATGAATACAGAAGAGAATAAAAATAACCAAAGCAGCCCAGCCACTGCTTACCTCAATAGAGATTTGAGCTGGATCGAATTTAACCGACGCGTGCTGAAAGAAGCTCAAGACCCTGATAATCCGCTAATGGAACGGGCTAGATTTCTGGCTATCGTCTCAAGCAATCTTGATGAATTCATAAGCGTTCGAGTGGCAGGAATTCAAGATCAAATCCGGGCAGGCTATACTAAAAAAGATTTCACTGGCTACACCCCTTCCGGGCTATACAAACGTCTCATCAAGCGAGTTACCAAAATTGTTGCCGACCAATACCGGATTTTCCGTGATATTTCACGGAGTCTGCATAAAGAAGGTATCGTTTTTGTTGATTATGAGGATCTCACTCATGCACAAGAACAGTCCATAGAACAATATTACCGGGATATCATTTATCCTGTACTTACGCCAATGGCTGTAGATCAGAGTCGACCGTTTCCACTCGTTCATAGCCAATTTATCTATTTAGCAGTAGTTCTTACTCGTAAGAATGGCCTTGAAGAAGAGCCTTTTTTTGCTATTCTGCAAATTCCATCTAATCTGCCAAGATGTATCCCGCTACCACACCGGTCTAACAGTAAGAAACGACAGTTCGTATTTATAGAGGATGTCATCCGTCATCACATTCAAACTTTATTTAGTGGTTATGAGCCCGTTGCCGTTAGTGAATTTCGTTTGACCCGCAACTCTGATCTCACGATCGACGAAGAAGGGGCCGAGGATCTTCTAGAAGAGATTGAAAAGGAGCTGCGCAAGCGTCGCCGCGGTGTTCCAGCAAGACTTGAAGTACAAAAAGGAATTCATCCATATGCCTTGGAACAGCTGCAAGCTGAGTTTGAAATTGAAGATTTCGTATTCGAAATTGAAGGTCCGCTAGATCTAAGTTTCCTTCGTAATTTCGCCGGCAGTATTAAGGGCTTTAGTTACTTAAACTATCCAAGCATTGAACCCGTCTACCCTGCTGAATTTGAAGAGAACGAGGATTTCTTTGAGGTATTACGTGAGCGAGATGTCCTGGTCTATCACCCTTACGAATCCTTTGATGCGATGACGGACTTTATCATTCAAGCCTCAGAGGACGAACAAGTGATGGCCATTAAGATGACTTTATACCGCGTGAGCGGAAACTCTCCTCTGATCACTGCACTCGCTAATGCTGCTGAATCCGGAAAACAGGTAACAGTCGTTGTTGAGTTAAAAGCCAGATTTGATGAGGAACGTAACATTGCTTGGGCCCGCCAACTTGAAAAATCCGGATGCCATGTCGTTTATGGTCTTGTTGGACTCAAAACACATGCCAAAGTCACCTTGATTGTCCGTCAAGAAGGCCATGAATTACGTCGTTACGTGCATGTAGGCACAGGAAATTACAATGACAGCACCGCCAAAGTCTACACGGATCTAAGTCTATTTACTGCTCAAAGTGATATCGGACTTGATGCTTCCGAACTGTTTAATCAAATGACTGGCTATTCCGCTGATTTTGACTGGAATTCCTTCATTGTAGCTCCAACGGACATGAGCCTTTCCTTACAAAAGCTGATGAAGCGTGAAGCGGAGCATGCTGCAGCTGGAAGACCTGCACGTATCATTGCCAAAATGAACTCACTCTCTAATCAACAAGTCATCGACGATTTATATGGTGCCGCACAGGCCGGTGTATCTATCGATTTAATCGTTCGGGGGTTTGTTGTCTTCGTCCGGGGATTGAAGGCTTGAGCGAAAACATTACGGTTCGCAGTATTGTCGACCGCTTTCTGGAGCATTCAAGAATTTACTATTTTGAAAATGGCGGGAAGCCTGAGGTGTATTTATCCAGTGCAGACTGGATGACTAGAAACCTAACCCGACGGATCGAGCTGATGTGTCCGGTAAGAGACAGCAATATTCGTAAACAAATCGTTAAGATTCTTGAACTATCCCTTAAAGATAATGTGAAGGCTAGCTTCTTACAGCCTAATGGGTATTACGAGCAACCAGACGACAAAAAGGCCCCTTTCCGGAGCCAGTTCGCAGCAATGGATGTTACACGTTGGAAGGAAAATCGAGTTTTACCTTCACCGCCCAAGCATTCTTAAATGCTTTCAAGGCGTTCTCAATGTCCTCTAGACCAATCAGAAGCGCTGAAGCGCCCTCAAGATCCAGATTAAGAGTATTGCCGTGGAGATTAGCCTTCAGGCCGCTTACAATCCCGATCTCGGTGCTGTCTAGTGCAATGCTAAGCTGTACAAGCGATCCGAGCTTATGAATCCACTCTTCGTCGGAAGGCAGTAAAATGTCCTTATACATCTGGGACAATTTCTGCTTCCGGCTTTTTGTGCTATACGAGGCAATCATCGCGCACAGGATAAGCTGGCGGTGTGTCAGTCCACGAATCGGTGAATTCATCAGCCAATACAGGGTGTGTCGTTTAGATTGATAATAGTTAATGTTAGACCCTGTCCGATGTAGCATGATGGATACATAAATTAACATCTCATGTTCAGCTTTATTCTCCTCATCCTTGAACGCGTCAAACAGACTTAGAGCAAGTTTGTTAATATGATCTAAATACCGTTTAGAAGTACGAATATCAAACCGAATAATCGTATTTAAACTGTATTCAAGCGCACTGTCTCGCACCGGTTGCTCCGGCTTCAGTAGATCATGTAGCATACCTTCCCTGAGCCCCTCCCCGCTGATTACAGCCTGACTAGCCCCAATATACTGATATACCGTATGGAAAATAATCAACCCGGATACGATGATATCTGCTCGACTCTTAGACAACCCATCTAAATCTTTACGCTTATCATAAGGCATTGAAGGTAATGTGTTCATAAAATGCTCAATCGTCTCACTGGCCATGGTGTAACCGTGAGAGTTAGGTAATGAGTATGCTCTAGTCTTTTGATCCAGCTTACCTAGAGAACGAACCGTACCTCCCAGACCAAACAATGGAAGACCTGCTGTTGAGTTAAGCCAATCATGCTCTACCAATCTCCCCAGAACATAGGTCTCGAGCTTCTGAATCTGCTCTCCATTCCAGTTCCCACCTTGACCAAACATAAGATTGGTATTCACCGCTCCGAACGGAAAGGAAATACTATGTTGATAACGCCGCCCGCGAAAAAGTGTGATTTCAGTACTCCCGCCACCAATATCGATGACATAACCATCTTCAACATTAAATGCATTTATGACACCTAAGAAGCCAAAGTAAGCTTCCTGATGACCACTGATAACCTCAATGGGTATAGTTGAAGCTTCTGACAAAAAGGCAATAATTTCACTGGAGTTAGCAGCATTTCTGATTGCCGCTGTAGCGCCCGCACGAATGGTTTCTACATCAAAAGCATTGCAGATCTCCTTAAACTGGCGCAAGACTGGGATGATCGTCTCCATATCCTTCTGCTCCAGTCGACCTTCCTTCGTAATCTTCTCACTAAGACGCGCAGAGTACTTACACTCCTTTATGATCTTATAGCCTCCCTCCGGCGTTGTATCATAGATTACAAGACGTATGGAGTTAGAACCAATATCGATAATGCCTATCCGGCGCAGATCATCTCTCATTATGTATGTACTCCTTTTCAAGTTGTTTGACCATCTATTATACATGGTTTACATAAATAAATGAACTCAGTCCATTATATCCTCAAATTACGCAACTGTTAAAAAAATAAAGCGGCACCCGGATAACTTGCCCGAGCGCCGCTACAATTTGACTTACTTATAACACTTTACTTAAAAAATCCTGTGTACGTACATGCTGAGGATTTCCGAATACTTGTGCAGGTGTACCTTGCTCTACAATCACGCCGCCATCCATAAATAGAATACGGTCGCCCACTTCGCGTGCAAAGCCCATCTCATGCGTAACTATGACCATTGTCATCCCATCTTCTGCAAGCTTCTTCATAACCTCCAGCACCTCACCGACCATCTCTGGATCAAGGGCTGAGGTTGGCTCGTCAAAGAGCATCACATGAGGCTGCATCGCCAGCGCCCGGGCAATCGCGATCCGCTGCTTCTGTCCTCCTGACAGTTGAGCAGGATAAGCATCCTTTTTATCTTCTAGGCCTACAGTCTTGAGCAGCTCCATTGCGAATTTATCAGCTTCGGACTGCTGCTGTTTTTTCACCTTAATCGGTGCTAGTGTAATGTTCTGTAGAACTGTTTTGTGAGGAAAGAGGTTAAACTGCTGAAATACCATGCCCATCTTCTCACGTGTGACATTAATATCGTGCTTTTTGGAGGTAATAGATTCACCTTCAAAAGTAATTTCGCCACCAGTTGGCTGCTCCAGGAGATTCAAACAGCGCAGAAAGGTACTTTTACCCGATCCACTCGGTCCGATAACGACGACGACCTCACCTTTATGAATCTCCAAGTCAATTCCCTTGAGAATTTCCAGCTTTCCGTAATTTTTTTGCAAGTTCTTAACGGCGATCATCGGTATTCAGCCTCCTTTCCAGTCTACCTAGGATCTTCGATAGCGTAAATGTCAGCACAAAGTACATAAATGCGATAATTACAAGTGGTGTCATACCATCGTAAGAAATCGTTGTAACCGTACGTGCTTGAAACATCAAATCCGTAACGCCGATAAAAGAAATAATCGATGATTCCTTGATAATGGTAATAAATTCATTTCCGATTGCCGGAAGAACACTCTTGAGTGCCTGCGGGAGTATGATATGGCGCATAGTCATCCCTTGCTTCATTCCAAGCGAACGGGCTGCCTCCATTTGTCCACGATCTACCCCTTGTATCCCAGCACGGAAAATCTCTGCAAGGTAAGCAGAACTGTTAATGGATAAAGTGATTGCCCCCGACTGAATCGGTGTAAATTCAATCCCGAATGTAGCCAATCCATAATGGATCAGAAACAGTTGTACAAGCATAGGTGTACCACGAAGGAATTCTACCCAGGCTGTTGCCAAGAAGCGAAGCACACCCCATTTGGACATACGTAGCAAGGAAACAATAATCCCTAGAATAAAACCAAAGAAGACGCCTAGAACAGCAAGCAGCAAGGTATACTGCAAACCGGTTAGGAAAAAATCACGATAATCATAAGCCATTTTAAATAAAGTAATGTCCATAACCTATCCTCCCATCTCCAAAAAAATAGAAAATAGCTTATTGTCGCTATTTTCTGTATACACATACAATTTACTTTAGCAGACTTTAAAAATATCCGTTGTTTCTTTACTTCGTGCTATCTGCAAGCTCACTAGCTGCCGTTACGTACTCATCAATTTTACCTTCTGAGTTTAAACGTGTCAGTGTGCTGTTTACTTGATCCAGTAGCTCTTTGTTTCCTTTTTTAATACCAATAGCATAACCGTCATCTTCAACTTCTGGCTTAGCATCAGTAATTACAAGACCAGGAACATTCTTAACGAATGATTTGGCGACGGGCCCTTCAATGATAGCAGTATCTACACGATTGGATTGCAATTGTAGAACGATTTCGGAGATTTTACCCAGCGAAGTGATTTTCGCTCCCTCGATCCCTTTAGCAATTTCTTCTTGAATGGAACCAGTCTGCACACCAATTTTGGTACCTTTTACAGCATCCATAGTGGCGTATTTATCTTTGTCCGCTTCGCGCACAACAATCGCTTGCTCAGCCTTGTAATAAATGTCTGAAAGATCAACAGCTTTTTTACGTTCTTCCGTCGGGCTAAGTCCAGAAATTACAATATCTACTCTTCCGCTGGACAATTCGTTTAGTAGTGAGTCGAATGGCAAGTCCTTAATTACAAGTTCTGCACCCATATCAGCAGCAATTTCCTTAGCGATATCGATATCAAAGCCCACGATAGTATCTTTACCGTCTACTACTTTATGGAATTCGTACGGAGGAAAATCTGCACTTGTGCCCATAGTAAGCTTCTTAGTAGCCCCACCGTTAGTTGCATTTCCACTTGCAGCGGTATCACTATCATTTTTATTTTGACCGCAGCCTGACAACAGGCCTACTGCTAATAACATACCTAAACTAAGTTTACCCCATTTGTTCATTTCTATATCTCCCCTATTCATATGAAAAAAATCCACGTTGTCTCTTTGACCGACTTATTATAAATCAGAACGCATGAATATGCAAAGGCATAATTGTGACAATAACTTCCTTTTATTGGGTTTCAAAGCAAAGAATTCATTCTTCTGAAACATATTATTCAACATTTATTCAAATTTTATATAATTTTATACATTTTTACTATTCCCTAACTTAACCAAATCATGCGGCAAATCGCCCCTAATTTTCATTAAAAAAAGGAGTGCACTAAAGTATGAGTTATACTTCAGTGCACTCCCTTATTAACCTATTACGGAATCTAATGAATCCTTATTCCGTAATTTCATTATAAATATCAATGTACTGTTGCGCCGATACATTCCAGCTATAATCGCCAGCGAATGCGTTTTTCGTAATCTTTTTCCAGTGTTCAGGCTGCTTGTATAATGAGATCGCCCGGCGAAGTGTAAACATCATATCGTGGGCGTTGTAGTTACTGAATGTAAAGCCGTTCCCTTCACCGGATTCTTCATTATAAGCTTGAACTGTGTCATTCAGGCCACCAGTTTCGCGCACAACAGGTATGCTACCATAGCGTAAAGCGAGAAGTTGACTGATCCCGCAAGGTTCAAACTTGGAAGGCATAAGAAAGATATCACTAGCAGCATATATTTTGCGTGAGAGTGCATCATTAAAGAGGATTTGTGAAGATAGCTTTGTCGGATAACGCCAAGCCGCTTCCTTAAACCATCGCTCATAGGACTCATCCCCCGTTCCAAGCAGAACAAATTGAATGTCATCCTTATACAATAGCTCATCCAATACACGCGTAAGCAAATCTAAACCCTTGGAATCCACAAGACGAGTAACCATAGCCACCATCGGAATATTAGCATCCACAGGTAGTCCTAATTCCTCCTGCAAGGCTAATTTGTTCTCCGTTTTCTTCGCCAGATTAGAACGATAACGGGTAGCAAGACTTGTATCTGTTGCAGGATTATAACTTTTTGTATCTATTCCATTCACAATACCGCTCAAAACATCCGCTCGCGCATTCAACAATCCATCCAGTCCGTAACCATAATAAGGTGTTCGAATTTCTTCCGAGTAGGTTGGACTTACTGTGGTGACACGGTCGCTGTATACAATGCCACCTTTTAAGAAATTCACATTCCCGTAATACTCCACGCCTCCAAAATAACTGCTGTCAAGACCCAATAGCTCCCCAAGCACCTCATATGGAAACACACCCTGATACAACAGGTTATGTATGGTAAATACACTTCGCATTTCGCTGTAAAATGGATTGTGTCGATAATGACCCTGAAGCAGCATTGGGATTACAGCCGCATGCCAATCATGGCAATGCAAGACGTCCGGCTGAAAATCAATAGCTGGCAGACACTCCAGCACCGCACGATTATAGAACGCGAAGCGTTCCCCATCGTCCATATATCCGTAGATTCCGTCCCGTCCAAAATAATATTCATTGTCGATAAAGTAAACGGGAATACCGTCATAAACCATATGTTCGATCCCGCAGTATTGATTACGCCAACCGATTGGCACATACACTTCTGTTAAATGCTCCATTTTTGAAGTGAACTTTTCTGGAATCCCACGATATTTAGGCAAAATCACTCGTACATCTACCCCGGCACCCTTCAGTGCTTTAGGTAATGCCCCAATGACATCGGCCAGACCACCCGTTTTGATAAATGGATGAGCTTCAGCTGCGGCAAATAAAACTTTCATGATTATTTCCCCCTTTAAAGTGTACGGATTCTCTATTCGTTCTTTAATCTATGACTCATTTGCCTCTTTACTCTTACCCACTCGTGACGTTTTCTTAAACACCAGGAAGCTAAGAGGCGGTAATGTTAGCTCTATACTGTTCACCTGATTATGCCATTCTAACTTTTTGCTCTTCTGAGGCAAGTTGTGTATACCCGAACCTCCGAACGCTACATCTTCCGAGCTAAAAAGTTCTTCATAGGTCCCTGGGCGTGGAACCCCTATACGATACTGTTGACGCTGGACAGGTTGAAAATTAATGATAAACAGCAACGTATCTCCAGGCTTCTTGCCTTTTCGCAGATATGAAATTACGCTTTGTTCATTGTCATCTGCATCAATCCATTGATAACCCTCTTGGGAATGATCAAGCTCCCACAGGGCTTTCTCCGAGCGATACAGTTTATTAAGTGCAGCTGTGTAAGCTAGCATGCCGCGATGGCTGTCATAGTCCAGCAGTAGCCAATCCAGCTGCTCCTGATCCTTCCACTCAATAAATTGACCAAATTCTCCACCCATGAACAGGAGTTTCTTTCCGGGATGAGATATTTGATAACCAAGTAGCTGTCTAAGTCCTGCGAACTTTTGTTCATAAGAACCGGGCATTTTGTCCAGTAACGACTTTTTGCCATGTACAACCTCATCATGTGATAACGGTAATGCATAATTTTCGGCATAAGCATAACATATTGGAAATGTTAATAAATTATGATGATGAGGGCGCCCCCAAAAATCATGTTCTATGTAGCCCAATGTGTCATTCATCCATCCCATATTCCATTTGTAGTTAAAACCGAGGCCACCTTCATGAGCTGGTGCTGTAACTCCCGGCCAAGCACTAGATTCTTCTGCCATCATTAATGCCTTAGGAAAATACTGAAATATCGCCTTATTCAGGTTCTGAATAAATTTGATGGCCTCTAGATTCTCCAGACCACCATTCACATTGCGTCGATATTGATGAGCTTGCTTTTCAAAATCGAGACGAAGCATGCTGGTAACCGCATCTACACGCATCCCGTCAATATGATAATACTCAAACCAAAAGAGTGCATTAGAAATGAGGAACGAAGAAATCTCAGGCTTGCTGAAGTCGAACGATAGGGTTCCCCAGCCTGGTTTTTCCGCTAACATTGGATCTGCATATTCATAAAGTGGCGAGCCATCAAACATTCTTAAACCGTGTGCATCCTTTGCAAAATGGGCCGGAACCCAATCCAGAATGACACCAATTCCAGCTTGATGCAAATGATCGATTAAATACATCAACTCATGGGGTTCACCATATCGGCTCGTAGCCGCAAAATACCCCGTACCTTGATAGCCCCATGACAAATCGTATGGATGCTCAGCAAGCGGCATAAACTCAACATGGGTATAACCCATTTCCACCAAATAAGGAATTAATAATTCACTCATTTCCTGATAGCTGTAAAATTCCCCATCTTCTTTTTGACGCCAAGTTCCAAAATGCATCTCATAAATGTTCATCGGTTGATGATATGGAGCTTTACTCTTTCTCCGCCATGCAGCATCTCCCCAACGATAACCACTGAGATCCGTAACAACGGATGCAGTCGCCGGTCGAACCTCAGCTTTGAAGGCAAAAGGATCCGCTTTTAGGAAGCTGGAGCCATCACTGGCAACAATCCTGTATTTGTAAAAAGTTCCCGGCTGTATTCCCGGAAAAAAACGACTCCAAAATCCTGAATCGGGTATCTTATATAACGAGTCCATGTCCTGCGTTCCATCCCAGCCATTATGATCACCAGCTAGTCCTACATATGTCGCATGAGGAGCCCACACGGTAAAGCGCACGCCCGTAACGCCTTCTTCAGCGGCAGTGTGCGCACCCAGCATAGAATAGCTGCGATAATTGGTGCCCTCATGGAACAAATAAATATCAGATGCTGACGGAAGGGTATCGATTGTTGCTTTTTCAGCCAATTCTACACCACCTTTTTTGAATGCTTGTACCTATTACATTACCCGAATATTACCATTTTGAAAATGATTTGATGTGAAAACAAAAGATTTTCTGATAAAGAAATATTAATTGTAATTTTTCTTTTTACACAGCAATATACTTCACCTATGTCGTTTCAAGTGCTTGTCGTGAGTTTATATATCAAGCATTGACAAAATAAATGGGAGGGATAACAAATGAATAACAAAAAAGATTGTATCGCCATGCTCTTGGCAGGAGGGGAAGGCCGCAGATTGGCTCCCTTGACTTCCAGTATGGCTAAGCCTGCAGTCCCTTTCGGTGGACAGTATAAAATTATTGATTTCCCACTAAGTAATTGTGTAAATTCTAAAATTGATACAGTAGGTGTCCTGACGCAATATGAAGCTGAATCCTTACATGAACACATCGGTGAAGGTGAACCTTGGGGTTTACATAGTCAAAAGGATAAAGGTGTAACCCTGCTTCCTTCCGGTGTTGAAGGCAGAGACAGCTATACAGGAACTGCTGATGCGATTTATAAGAATATTGAGTATATCGATAGCCGTAATCCAGAACATGTTCTCATTCTATCCGGTGATCATATTTACCATATGAATTACCGGAAAATGTTGGATTACCATGTAGAGAAGGCTGCAAAAGCCACCATCTCCGTAATGGAGGTTCCTTGGGATGAAGCTAGTCGTTTTGGAGTGATGAACGTAAATGATGAACTAAAAATCTCTGAGTTTGCGGAAAAACCCAAAGTACCTAAAAGTAATTTAGCTTCTATGGGTATATATCTGTTTGAGTGGGCTTATCTGAAGGAGCACTTGTTGCGGGATGCAGCTAATCCTAATTCCAGTCATGACTTTGGTAAAGACGTTATACCAACGATGCTTGATCAGAATGATGATTTATTCGCTTACCGCTTCAAAGGATACTGGAGAGATGTAGGTACTGTGGGTAGTCTCTGGGAAGCACATATGGATCTTCTGCAAAAAAACAATGGCATGAAGCTCGACAAAGCTCATTGGCCGATGTATAGCCGGAGTCGCCGGACTAAGCTTGCTGTTCATAAAGCACGTGTTCAGATTCCATCAACGGACTCTCTCGTGAATGAATTCTGCACGCAAGAAGGCAGCTTGCAACGTTCTGTAATCTTCAATGGTGTGGAAATTGGCAAAATGAGCCAAATTAAACAAAGCGTTATTATGCCTGGCGTTCGCATTGGACGTGGAGTACAGATCGAAAATGCCATTATTGGCGAAGGCGCCATTATTAAGGATGGTGCTGTCGTCAAGGGAAGTATTAATAATATTGTAGTTGTTGGACCTAATGAGACCGTAGCTCCTAAGCCAGCGGTTCGAAATCAACCCTCCCGTCTGTTTCAGGATGTTTATGAGAAGACAGGACGTCTACGGGAAGTTCTCCCTTCATAAAACCATTATATATATAAATACTTTATATAAAAAGGGGCTGTTGTCCTGGTCGAACATGACCAGAGCAACAGCCCCTTCGGTTGTTAGAAGTTAACCTTTATGATTCATGGAGCGCTAACCATTCTCGATCTAAAATGCTCATTTCCACACAATCTACATATTGCTCCCCAAACAGCGCTGATTCGCGCTCTACACCCTCCCGCTTAAAGCCCAATGCTTCATAGGTTTTCAGGGCAACGGTGTTGAAAGCAAAAGCTCCCAGAGAAATACGATGCAGATCCAAGCTCTCAAATCCGATCCGGAGCATTTCATTCATCATCCTTGTTCCAAAGCCTCTGCCCTGATAATCAGTATCTACTACTACTCTGCCAATACGTGCAGATCGATTCGCCCGGTCTATGGCTGAAAAACTGATGTGTCCCACGACCTGCTGAGTAGCTTCATGCACCGCACAGAAAATAAGGCGATCAGAATTCGCTGGATGATTAGCCCCATCTAAATACTTAGTAAGCTGGTCATCGTCAAGAGGAAAAGTTAGTGAAGGTCCAGCCCATTGCTTCAGATACTCAGGTGAGACACTCCATCGTTTCAGGTGCTCAAAGTCCGATTCAGAAATAAATCTAAGAATCAGACGATCGGAATCAGGTTGTTCCTCAAAATGCTCATACAGGTTCACTAAACGACCATTTCCCATATCGTTAGTACCCATGTAATGAAAACCCATGCTCTGATAATAACGATTGAGTTTAATGTTATGTGCGACTGTATCAAATCTGAGTCCTCTGCAGCCAAGTTCTTTGGCTCGCACCGCAGCATATTTAAGCATATGCTGACCAAGTCCCTGACTGCGGTGTGAACCCGCTACAGCTAATCTATGCAAATATGCATAAGACTCATCGTTTTTGCTTCCCCAGTATTGAGGATCACTGAATTGTAATGTGAACATTCCAACTACTGCTTCATCGTCAATCGCAAGATAAACATGCCTATCAGTGAAATAGCCTGTGATATCATTCTCGTTAAATTGGCCGGGGGTCCATTGCTTAATCCCATTTCGTTCCATCCAATTTGCTGCTTCCTGCAGCAGCCTCAAGATATCACCAGTCCGATCAGGTTCTCCACGAACGATCCTAATCGAATTCCCCCATACTTCCATTTCCATACCTCCTAGACATCTGATTCAGGTAAGGTAGCTGTTATTTGTGCTACATGATCTGAATTGACTTCAGGCAGCTTCTCAGTAAGTGGCAAGATTACGGTAACTTCAGTTCCACTACCTAGCTCACTTTCCATTTCAAGCTTCCCATGGTGAAGTTCCACGATTTGTTGTGAGATGGCTAGACCTAAGCCCGTTCCCCCGTTCAACGCATCCACTTGAAAGAAACGGTCTTTCACTCTGGAGATATGTGCTTCACTAATCCCAATCCCACTATCACGAACCATGATAGCAGTCTCTGTAGCCGAAATTCTCTTCGCAGACAATTCTATACTGGACTCCTCATGTGAAAACTTCACGGCATTGTCTACCAGATTCAAGAAAACTTGTTTTAGACGATTGGCATCCCCTTTAACATAGATCCCGTCTTCACATTCAAGAAGCAAGTGAATCCGTTTCTTCTCCGCCTTGGCCCAAATATTAAGTATAGTCTCCTGAAGTAACACTTTCACGTCAACAATCCCAATGGACAGCTTCATTTGGTTCTGCTGCAGCTTTGAAAAGTCTAGAATCTCCTCTACTAAACCAATCAAGCGTTCACTTTCTTTGGAAATGATGCTGACTCCAAGCTTCGTCTCCTCCGGATCATAGCCACCAGAGACCAAGGTTTCACTCCAGCCCTTGATACTAGTAAGGGGTGTCCGAAGCTCATGTGAAATGGACGAGATGAAATCATCCTTAATCTGATTACTGCGCACAATTTCCTGAGCCATATAATTCAGCGTTGAAGCCAAATCACCAATCTCAAATTTGTAATTCCCCTTAATCCGCACATTAAATCTACCCTTAGCCATTTGGGCTGATACCGCCGTAATGTTATTGAGCGGCTTTACGATTGAATTGGCAAGTCCGAAGCTGAACACGATAACTACAGCCATAACAGCTGCACCTATACCAATTGACAGTAACGTAAGATTAAGCAAATCGTTGTTGATACCCTCAAGTGAAGTAAGATATCTAAGAATATACGTATCACGTCCGTGAACCTGCAGCATCTTGGACACAGCCATAACACTCTCGTTAGTACCACTCTGGCGTCCTACCCAGCGGCCAATGCTGCCCCCTACCGCTTCAGGGACGTCACTAGTTGTAATCGTACGATCAGGCTGAAAACCGGTCGAACTGGTAATCATGTCACCATTCATGGTCAATACTTCTAGCTCTGTATTGGGCAGCTCAAATCTATCCAGCAGTACTTGCAGCTGATTCGAGTTGTTATCGCCATCTAGCTCGTATTTATGAAAAAACGACTCTGCCGTGGTAATGTGATTTTTCATCTTGCTATATACACTGTCATAATAATACGTTCTGATGGCAAGCAGGAAGATAACTTCTACGAGGAGAAGCGCCAAAAAAACTACAAGAATGTAGTGTAGAACAATTTGTCTGCGCATCCCCTTCTTAATCATTGTACTTGGCCTTTCCATCTATATCCGTGTCCCCATACCGTTTGCAAAAATTCTGGCTCTGACGGATTATTCTCTATTTTTTGACGCAAACGACGAATATTCACATCCACAATTTTGGGATCACCCATATACTCCTTGCCCCACACATGATCCAGCAGAAGATCGCGGCTGAGCGGTGTATTTTCTTTTTCGAGGAAGAATTGAATCAACGAAAATTCCGTTGGCGTCAGTTCAATCGCTTCATTATCACGTTTAAAATGTTTGGAAATAAGATCCAAGGTAAATGGCCCTGAAACGAATGAAACTTTCGCTGACTGTTCACGATGAACGTTCACTCGGCGCAGCAAAGATTGAATTCGAGCAATCAGTTCTGTGGGGCTGAATGGCTTGCTAACATGGTCATCCGCTCCTACAGACAATGCATACACTTTATCTTGCTCTTGAACCTTGGCTGTCAGAAAAATAATACCCAAACGCTCATTGGTTTCTCTGACCCGTCTACATACTTCAAATCCATCAATACCCGGAACCATTACATCCAACAGAGCGATATCAATATCAGGGATCGTGGTTAACTTGTGAAGAGCTTCATGCCCATCCGCAGCCTCTATCACTTCGAACCCATTACGCTTCAAGTTAATGACAATAAAACTACGAATGGACTCCTCATCTTCCAGTATCAGTACTTTACTCATCTATTCCCTTCCTTTCTATAGGGGAAGCAATTTTATTGCTTCCTTCCTTTGTTGTACTTTGTTCTAACTTACCGCGGTAGGCGATGACCTTGTCTGCATCACGTGCAAGCAAATCCCAACCGTCATTTTTTACGCGATCCCATTCTGAAGGAGAAAAGAAGGAAACCTCAGCAACCGTCTCACCGGTATCTGACATGATAAACTTAAGGTTCTTATCCAGAACCGATTTCGTATCAACTGTCACCTTTCCATGCCATTCCGGAGAAAAATTAATATTGAATCGATCCGATGGATCATGATATAGCTGGGTTGCGAAGGTCAGACCTTCTTTCCCATCCCATTTATAATAGGAGGTAAAGTATGGAATTTCAGCTGGATCGAAATACTCCCATCCTTTAGGCGCCTCAAGCAATCCAATTTCAATAATGCCATCATGATCAATATCTTCACTTGCAATCCGACGATCTTTATAAGTCCGCGCATCGCCTGGTAATACCACACGCAGCTTGTTATTCTCCATAACGACAATAGAGGTATAGGCAGATTGGGAATCCACCGCAGCATCCAATACGATTCCTTCTTTATTCTCTGAGATTTTTCCTGCAACAATATTGTAATAATTATTAAAATAAGGATCGATATTATCAAGCTTATCGAGTACCTTAAAGCCATCATTGTACTGATAGACCGAAATGGTTGCAAATTCATTTCTTTTAAAGTAAACAACGGTTATGTCTTCAATTCCATCCCCATTAAGATCATCAATCATATATTTAGTATAAGGATGTGAAAGCACTTCTTCTAATGTTCCGCTGGAATAGCTATAGACGACAAGACCCTTTTCTTCACCTTGTGAATAGCCGGTAACAATTTCAAGCTTCCCATCACCCGTCATATCCTTCAAATCAACCGATTCCAGCACAGACCCGTCGCCATCGAATACAAGTTTTTTGACCCATGTGTCGCCCTGTTTCTCCAGTATCATCCCGTGAATCTGTACGGCTTCACCTGGAGTCCTATAGAACACTAGCGTCTCCATAACTCCATCCTTATTGAGATCCTCAGTAAAGATGGTACTATCATCGTCATTGGTCGGACGAATCAACGTGGAACCTGCTGGCTTAAGTGAATTAATAGCAGCCATAAGTGTTGCTTTGTCAGCAGACAATTGTGGGGATTTCATCTTAGAAACAGGATCACTGATGAAAGTACAACCCGACAGTACGGATAACGTCAGCGTTGCGGCTACAAAGCACCTAAGACTTCTCATATTCAACTTCATCACTCTTTTCCTTATCCGTGTCCTATATTTAAAGATTTGTACGTTCTTGGAACGTTAATCTACGCCCCTTTATATCATGCTTAATTCTGCCATCTTCTAGTACCCATAGACGCGTAGCAAAACGTTCCGCTAATTCAATCGGTAACACCGTTACAACCGTAAGACCGGTTTCTTTACACAGATTCCGCAATGTTTCCAAGACACTCTCCGCGGATTTAGGATCTAATCCCGTAACCGGTTCATCCGCTAAAATCACTTTAGCACCGTGAGTCAACGCTCTAGCAATCGCTACACGCTGCCTTTCTCCGCCACTAAGTTGACTTGTCTTCATCTTCGCCTTATCCAGGAGGCCAAGGGCGTCCAGTTCATCCATTGCACCCATATAATCATCTGAACGTACCATCCCAGTGACCATTCGCCATAACGGCGTTTGTGAAGACTGGCCGATCAGTACATTTTTCAATGCAGTACGGTTAGGATTGAGCTCTGCATTCTGCTCCAGGTATGCCCACTCGCGGCGGATTTTTCTTTTACCTGTAAAGGCACTCGCCATTATATCTGTACCGTCCACTCTAAAATTCCCTCTATCCCACTTCTCACGCAGCGCTAAACAGCGCAGTAAAGTGGTCTTACCGCTACCGCTAGCTCCAAGTATTGCTACGAACTCACCCGGTTCTAATTGAAACCCTATATCCTGTAGAACTGGATTCTTATCTTCCCCAACTGCCTTGGCTAAGTGTTCAACTGTGATCATAGTTCAGCCTCTCCCTGTCTTTATCTATAATCTATAGTGTACTCTGAAAGCCAGATGAATTTCCATGCGAGCACTCGTTCTTATCTTACCTCAAATTTTTTGCCGTGGCGAGAAAAATAACCCAAGCAATCCGAAGGCGATATATAAAGCGCCCATCAAGCCGAAAATCCCCCCGCCCCAGCCGACTTGCATGAGCAAACCGCCGATACCTGGACCTATAATACTGCCTATACTAAAATGAAAAGAAGCAACCACATTTGCAGCAGGCAGTAAATGTCGTGGTAAAATGTCCGCAGCCAGACTAAGCCCTAACGAGAAAAAGGAGCCTACAAGTCCACCAGCAATCATCAACAGCACCATAGTCACTTTGAAATGGTCACCTGCTAATGGCAGTAATGCGAAGGCAATCCCGCCTCCAATCCCAGTAAGAATCAATACCTTCTTTCGACCAAAACGGTCGCTCCACAGTCCTAGCGGGAATTGTAACAACAGTCCTCCAATGCCCGCAAAAGGCAATAAGGCTGCAATTTGATCCGTGCTGTATCCGATCCGGAGGCCATACACTGGAAAATTACTGTTTAAGCTTGCTTCCATGAAACCGTATAGGAGTGCAGGAATTAAAGCGAACCACGCTAGACTGTAACAACGTCCAAACCGGCGTACCTGACTTTCTCCACTCTCAACTTTATCTGGACGTGAATCCGGAAGTAATGTAACGGCTAGTATTAGGACCAGCAAAAAAAGAAAAGCTAGAACAATAAAGGGTGTTGCCTGACCAAAGCGCAGCAGACTAATTCCAAGTGGCCCCAAGCTAAAGCCCAGACCATAGGACATCCCATACAGGGAAAGATTTCGTCCGCGATGCTCGGCAGGCGTCATTAGCAGCACCCATAGCTGGGCGGCATAATTGATAGCTGCATCACCAACACCTACAAGAAGACGTAACACAAACCATATTTTGATTCCAGGAAAAAAGGGGAATAAGAGCAAGCTTACTAAGACTAAGCTTATCCCGCCAGCAATCAATTTTTTGAATCCAATCGCTCCGAGAACTCTTTCAGCAATCAAGGTCATTCCGAATGATCCTATGTATAAAGCAGCTGCATTAAGTCCATTAAGCGAAGAGGAAACTCCTTTCTGCTCCAATAGAATGGATAATACGGGAAGCAGCATTCCTTGGCTGAGTCCAGCCGCTATAGTAGCGGTGATAAGAATCATGAAATTCATTTTGCTGTTACTTCGAATAGATAATTTTGGCCGGTCTGACACAGATGATATCCCCCTATAATTAATAACGCTAATTTGTTCTAACGCCAATTGGCAAACACCGAACATTATAGTGGACAACCCTCTTCAAAACAAGAGATAATATGAAGATGTTACGGATTTCCTGGGGGTGCATGAGACATGGAGTACGAATTAAAGATCGACGTATCGCCGGTTTATGAACTGCTGGACAGTTTTATGTTATATGTAACTAGAAAATGGATCTCCAATTTGGACATTGGTCCCCACTGGATAAGTGATGTGGAAGATCGCATTTCTCCTCATAAGGTAACAGCTTTAATGCAAGCCGCCGAGTGGCCTTTTACGGATTATGATGTGCTATATGCCTGGGTTTACATTCGAGGACCCGCAACTTCAGTGCAGCATTTCCTAGATGATCTGGATTCAGCCTCCATAGAAGAATGTTATCAGCAGATCGCTCCGCTCATTCAGGAGTTTACGATTGAAGATGCTTTGCGGATTCGGAGCAGCTATAGTCCACTCTTGCGTCTCTGGTACGAGCAATACTTCCGCCATGTGGAGCACAAAATATTACCGCTATTAATTGAAGATGCTTCTGAGAAAAAAATGCTTGAAAGCAAAATGGACCCCATTTCTCTAATTGAATACGCATCTGGCGGTGTAGTTTTCGAGGAGATCACGGATTTAAAGACGATTGTATTACTACCAACTGTTCATAATCGTCCGATTAACACCTACTGCTTCTACAAAACCATGGTGATCGTACAATATCCTGTAGATGTACCTTTAGAAGACGAAAATGAACCACCTATGGTGCTTTTGCGCATGACCAAGGCACTTTCCGACCCCACCAGACTTCGATTGCTTCGCTATGTCGCACATGAACCCAAGTCGTTGTGGGAGATGCAATCTGATCTGAATCAATCCAGAGAAATGCTGATGCATCACCTTATGATTCTACGAGTAGCCGGCCTACTCCGCATCCATCTTAGAGGTGAACAAGATGAACGTTTCAGTATTCGCCCTGACGGCGCATCAGAGCTGCAAATGTTCCTAGAGTCTTATATTTATCTATAGAACACTATACAGATACAGATCCAAGGAGTGAGAGATATGAAATACATGACACAACAGGTGATTTTCGATCTAGATGATACACTGGTCCACTGCAACAAATATTTCGATCTGATTTTAGGGCAATATTTTGAGCTAATGACTGATTGGTTTAATGAATTTGGCCCAAGCACCAGTGAATTACGTGATAAACAAATAGAAATTGACGTGCACACGGTCAACACAAGTGGTCTTGCCAGCGATAATTTCCCTAAATCCCTAATCGCTACCTACCGCTATTTCTGCGCCAAATATAATCGTCCGACGGACCGTTTTCAAGAACAACAGTTACACAAGCTTGGACTAAGCGTCTATGATCAAGAAATCGAAGCTTACCCTGGCATGGTTGAAACGCTTGATACTCTGAAGCAGGATGGTCACCATTTATTCCTGTATACAGGTGGAGACGATACGATCCAACAACGTAAAATTGAGCAAATGAAGCTAGATGCTTACTTTGATGACCGGATCTATATTCGTCAACATAAAAATGTTGAGGCACTTGAAAATATTTTGACTACGCAAGGCTTTGACCGCAAACGCACCTGGATGATTGGTAACTCTTTACGTACAGATGTACTTCCGGCAGTAACCGCAGGCATTAACAGTATCTATCTGAAGCAACAGAATGAATGGAGCTATAACCTTATTGAACTGGAGCAAGAAATGCAACAAGCAGTGAAGACCATTTCCTCCATCCATGAGGTGCCTCCTGTTATTCGTACTGCTACCCTGCAGAAACTCTAGGTGCAAAGTAACCTCAGACATTGTTACAAATGACATATCTACTCTACCTCTGGGATGATTATACTATTTTTGTATAATTCCTAAATGAGGTAGGAGATGAGATATGAACAAGAAAGTGAAGTCCAACCATTCTCGAACTAACAAACAAATGCTTCCCATGCTCTTAGGTATAGTTGTTGTAATCCTTGTCGCTGTTATTGTCTTCATTCTAAATGACAAGACGGACAGTTCAGAGGGTTTACCTAACTACACTGATGTGAAGGGGAGCATTGTTGTTGATGGGCTGAAATATGAAAAGCAACCTCATCTTGGTAGTCCTGATGCCAAAATCAAAGTCATCGAATTTGCAGATTTCAAATGTCCTGCCTGCAAAAACTGGACGGAGAAATATCTGGATACGTTTGTTAAGGACTATGTGGATACCGGAAAAGTTGAGCTTTTCTTCATGAACTTTGCCTTCCTGGATCGAGATTCCTATCTTGCTGCAAGTGCAGGTGAAGCCATTTATAAGCAAAGCAACGAGAAATTCTGGGAATATCTCCATAAGCTGTACGCCAATCAAGGCGATGAAAGCAAAATATGGGCCACACAGAAGTTCATTCTAAATTTCGTCAAAGATAACATTGAAGGTATTGATTACGCACAATTCGAAACAGATCTCAAGAATCATACCTACATGTTCGACGTCAAAGAAGACTTCAAGATCGCGGGATCGTACGGGGTAAATGGTACACCTAAATTTATGGTAAACGGAACCCTGCTTCCTGACTCCTCCTATGAAGGGTTAACTGCAGCGATTGAAGCGCAGCTGGCTAAATCCACTGAATAATTATAAGGCATGATTAAAAAGGTGTCTCCGCCATGTATCCATCATGGCTAGAGACACCTTTTTACCGTACACCCATTCTTTTTGATCGACTATGATTCAATTGCTAATTGGCCCGTATCCATATTTTGAAGAACTAGCTTGCCTTCCAGTGGTGTACCGTCTTCGCTGGTAAGCTTTAGCTTGCCCGTCCGACCTTTCTCAATCAATGCCTTCACTTGTGTATCCGTGAGTATACGACCATGATTCTCTTTCCAGATCACGAATTTGCAGCCTTCCTTGTAATGAGAGCAGCCGTAGCCTTTTTTACCCATAAAAATCATTCCACCGCAGCCGGGACGCGGACAGTTTCCGATGACCTTAGGCCCTGAATTGGCAGATTCCTCTTCACTACTTGCCTTGCGCTTTCGCGGCGCCGCAGGTTTGTCGGTGGTTTTACGAGATGTACTTCCAGCATTTCGCCCTTTAGCACTTGTATTGACAGAAGGCGTCTCCCCTTCAAAAGAGGTTTTGGACGCCCGGGATTGTACTCGTACTTTGTCTACGATCATGCAGGCGAATCTTTTTACATTCTCCATAAACTGCCCATCCGACGCCGTTCCTCTCGATATTTCGTTCAAACGACGTTCCCATTGTCCGGTCATTTCCGGTGAAGTCAACAGCTCAATACCCGCTCCACGAATCAGCTCAATGGCTGTTCGTCCTTTTTGTGTGATGGCAATTTTTTTGCCCTGCATTTCGATGTATCCGACATTCTTCAGCCGTTCTATCGTTGCTGCACGGGTAGCCGGAGTTCCAAGCCCTGAATCCTTCATAGCATCGCGAAGCTCTTCATCCTCAATCTGCTTTCCGGCACTTTCCATCGCTCGAAGCAGCGTACCTTCTGTGTAATGCTTGGGTGGCTGAGTATCTTTCTCTTTAACAATAGCCTCACTACAAACCACTTCTTCTGCCGGAGCAATAGAAAATGGTTCGTTCACTTCGATCTCTTCGTCCTCTTCGTCATCCTTGTTCTTACCCTTGGAAGTCTTCGCTTTATCCTTCTTCTGGTCCGCGTAAATGACCTTCCAGCCGAGGCTTAATAATTCCTTGACTGTGGTTTTGAACTTTTCCTCTTCTACCTCGGTCATCACCGTATGCACTTTATACTCCGCTGCCGGATAGAACTGAGACAAAAAACGCCGCACAATCAAATCATACAGCTTTCCTTCATCTGCACTAAGTCCTGATGCTTTACGATATGTAGGCAAAATCGCGTGGTGATCCTCAACCTTCGAGGGGTTGCAGATGAATTTATTCCCTTTATGAACGAGATTGCGATTCGCACCCTTCACCCACTCATCATAAGCCGTCCCTTGCAGCGCGGATAATGTCTTATGCATCTCAGGAATATTCTGTTCTGTAACATAGTTGGAGTTCGTCCTCGGATAAGAGATCACCTTATGCTTTTCGTATAATGCTTGAGCGATATCAAGCGTCTTTTTTGCGGAAAAAGCGTACTTTCCATTCGCCTCACGCTGCAGCAGCGTCAAATCGTACAGCTTATTCGGATACTCTTTTGTTTCCTTAACCTCGTAAGACTCAATCCGGCCCGGTTTTCCTTTGACCTTGGCAGCCAGCGCCTCCGCCTTATCCCCGTCTGTCAGCCGATCCCCCTGCCACATCCCTTTATAGGTCATTTCATTCTGAGTAAAATGTCCCTCCACCTCAAAAAACTTTAGGGAAGAGAACGCCTCAATCGTCTTCTGACGGTCGTAAATCAGCGCGAGTACGGGAGTTTGAACCCTACCCACGGACAGCAGCACATTATGCTTTGTAGTAAAAGCGCGTGATCCGTTCATACCGATGAGCCAATCCGCTTCACTGCGAGCTTTTGCTGCTTTCGTTAGATTCTCGTACTCCGATCCATCCTTCAGCTCCTGGAATCCTTTGCGAATGGTCTCTGGCGTCAGATCCGAGATCCACAACCGCTTCACAGGATGCTCCAGCTTCAAATGTCGTTGAATGAGTGAAAAGATATGCTGCCCTTCTCGCCCGGCATCGCATGAATTCACTAGAAGATCGCTACGTTTCGCAAGATCTCCAATTACCTTAAGCTGGTCGATTGTCCGCGCATTAGGAACCAGTTTGAACTGGTCTGGAATAATGGGCAGATCATTAATATTCCACTTTTTGTATTTAACATCATAAGCATCCGGCTCGGCCAAACCGATTAGATGCCCTATTGCCCAAGTAATAATGTACTGCTCCCCTTCAAGATAGGAACGGTAATTTTTGGCCTTCGGTTCTATTGCGGCGGCGATATTCCGCCCCATATCCGGTTTCTCCGCAATAATGAGTGTCTTCAAAAACAATCGCTCCTTACCTTTTCGTTCTTAAGTCCAAAATGCGTCCAGTATTCTATTATACCATTAACCTCGGTTTTTTTTAATGGATTGGTTAGTAGGCCTAGATAAAATTCAGACTTCCCTTTGTCTTTTCTATGAATTAGAATAGTTTGGTAAACGAGTTTTATATATCGGAGGAATCAAAACGTGTCTGAAAATCACAAATTTACAGAACCTTATAAGGACAAAAAAGGTCACTATTTAAAAGCAGAATGTGAGAGCTGCTTCGGTTTGTGCTGTTCCGCACTACCTTTTTCAGCTTCAGTGGATTTTGCTATGGATAAAGCAGCTGGCCAGCCGTGCCATAACCTACAATCAGACTTTCGCTGTGGTGTACATACAGATTTAAGAGCGCTTGGATTTCGTGGTTGTACTGTATATGACTGTTTTGGGGCTGGGCAAAAGCTTTCTCAGGTTACTTATACCGGTGAGGACTGGCGGAAGAATCCAAAAACTGCAAAGCAAATGTTCGAGGTATTTACGGCCATGTGGCATTTGCACGAATTGCTATGGTACTTAAATGAATCATTGAACTTAGATATAACCCATTCAATACATGTTGAGCTGCAAACAGCACTCGATGAGACGGAACAACTCACTTTACTTAACCCTGATTCTCTACAGAAGGTGAATGTTGACGCTCATCGAGCAAAGATTAATCTGTTACTGCTGCAAGTCAGTGAACTTGTGCGTACTGAGGCTCGTCGTAAACTAAAAAAAGCATCGAGAACTTTCAGCCGTGGTGCTGACCTTGTCGGCGCAAATCTTAAAAATGCAGATCTCAGAGGCGCCAACCTGAGGGGAGCCTATTTGATTGCCGCTGACCTTAAAGGCGCTAATCTTAGAGGTGCAGATCTTATTGGTGCAGATTTCCGTGACACTGACCTTAGGGGCGCTGATCTATCAGAGAGCATTTTTCTAACTCAGGGTCAGATTAATGCGGCAATAGGTGATGATCTCACAAAGTTACCTCCAGCACTTTCCCGCCCTGAACAATGGCTTTCAGTTTGAGTTATAGAAGTTTAATTCAGCTGCGAAAAGAATTCTTGGATACGAGAAACTGCTTCTAACTTTTCTAAGACTTCTTTACCCGCAGCGGAGGCTCTTTCTAGATACTCCACCCTACCTTGTGCAGCCTCCTTACCGACTACTAGCGTTACGGGTATACCAATCAAACTTGAATCCTTAAATTTAACGCCAGCACGTTCATCCCTATCATCTAGCAGCGTCTCAAAACCGAGCTTAGTAAGTTGATTATAAAGCTCCTCTGCAACTTCCAGTTGCTCCGAGTCCTTTATGGACATCATCAAAATATGAACCTGATAAGGTGCTAATGCAACTGGCCACATTATTCCTTGATCATCATGATTCTGTTCTACAATTGCGGACAATAGTCGCGAGATTCCAATTCCGTAACAACCCATGATCATAGGCTGACTTTTGCCTGAACGATCTAAAAAGGAAGCTCCAAGCTTCTCACTGTATTTGGTACCTAATTTAAAGACATGTCCGATTTCAATGCCTTGATGAAAATGAAGAACGCCATCCTCGCAATGTGGACAAGCTTCTCCTTCCGCTACATTGCGAAAATCCCCCACATACTCAAGCCCAAAATCTCTACCAGGTACAACATTACGGAAGTGATAATCTTTTTCTCCTGCTCCCGTCGTACCTTCCGTCATCTCAGCAACTGCGGCATCAACTAGTACAGTTAATTGAAGTCCCACAGGCCCCACAAACCCACTCTCTACACCCGTTAAGGATTTCACAGCTTCATAGTCAGCAAGACCGATCTCCATCGCTCCGATATATTTACTCACTTTTATCTCATTAACTTCATGATCTCCTCGAACCACTACAGCAAAGAATTGTCCGCTACCTTCGTAGATCAATGTTTTCATAATCTGCTCTGGCTGGATCTCCAACTCCTGCTCTAATTGATCAATTGTACGTAAATTTGGAGTATGGAATTTCTCTATCGCTGGTACTTCGAAATTCATTTCCTTCTTAACAGGACGCACAGCTTCTGCCTGTTCCAGATTGGCTGCGTAATCGCAAGAGGAACATACCGCAATCGTATCTTCCCCGATATCAGCCAGTGCCATAAATTCATGGCTGCCCCCTTCTCCGCCAATTGCACCAGAATCTGCATGAACAGCTCTGAACTTCAATCCACATCGCTTAAATATCCGGTGATAAGCATCGAACATTTGGTGGTATGATTTATCAAGTCCTTCTGAGCTTATGTCAAAAGAGTACGCATCCTTCATCAAGAACTCTCTTCCTCTTAGCAATCCGGAACGTGGTCGCCGTTCATCTCGAAACTTAGTCTGAATTTGATACACGGTAACAGGAAGCTTACGATAGGAGCTGATCTCATTCCGCACAAGTGTGGTTACTACTTCTTCATGCGTTGGACCGAGAATGAATTCCCGCACATGACGATCCTTAAAAGTCATCAACTCCTTACCATAAACATCATAACGTTCTGATTCCTTCCAAAGTTCCGCAGGCTGCATGGATGGCATTAAAATCTCCTGCGTTCCGGAATGATCCATCTCTTCTCTCACAATCGCTTCTATCTTTCGCAGAACCCGCCGTCCAAGTGGTAAATAGGTATACACTCCAGCAGCTAATTGACGGATATACCCCGCACGCAGCAGTAGCTGATGACTGTTTGTCTCCGCTTCCGAAGGCACCTCACGCAGTGTTGTTAATAATAAATTGCTTTGTCGCATCTTAAATACCCTCCTCAGAAATTATCTCTCTAAATGCAAAAAGACACATTCGTCAGGGACGAATGTGTCGTGATACCACCCTTATTTAACTGCCAGCTCAACATACAATCCATTCTGATTTGGCAATCCTCAAATCGGATAACGGTCGATTCCGGTAGCGGGTTAGTAGATACTATCGCTACAGCTACCAAGGCAGGATACCACTCACACGTGTTTGAGGAACCTTTCACCCGGTGGGTTCCCTCTCTGTTCTAACGCTTCTTGAATCGTAGATCCTTGGTCAATGCTTTTATCATGTGAATAATGTATTTAATTTATATGATACTGATATCTACGTCAAGCATCGCTTTATTTAAAAAACCGTTTCTCCAGCAGGTAAACTGCTTTTGAAACGGCTTATTAGACAATTATTATCTTAACGTTTTAAACAAGAACGGTTGAACCCATCAGGTATTTATCCACTTCACGCGCAGCTTCGCGTCCTTCGTTGATGGCCCATACAACCAAGCTTTGACCACGTCTCATATCGCCAGCAGCAAACACTTTATCCACGTTGGTATTGAATTTACCATAACGTGCTTTCACATTGGAACGACGATCTGTCTCAAGATCAAGCTCTTGAATAATATCTTGTTCTGGCCCATCAAAACCGATGGCTATCAAAGCTAATTGAGCAGGATACACAGCTTCGGTACCTGGAACAGGTTGATAGATCTTACGACCTGTCTCATCCACGATCCGGCGGATCTGTACAGTATGCAACTCTTTCAAGTTACCTTCATCATCACCAACAAATTTAGTAGTCATGATAGAGAACTCACGCGGGTCATCCCCAAATATGGCTTTAGCTTCTTCTTGCGCGTAGTCTAGGCTATATACATTCGGGAATTGTGGCCAAGGGTTAGCAATCGGATCACGCTGAAGAGGTGCTTTTTCATGTGTACCAAATTGAGTGATACTGCTGCAGCCATGACGAAGTGCTGTAGCAACACAGTCAGATCCAGTATCACCACCACCCAAGACGATCACGTCTTTACCTTCAGCAGATACATAGTTGCCATCTTCAAGATTGGAATTCAAATAGCTCTTAATCGTACCATTTAAATAGTCCATGGCGTACATAACACCCTTAAGCTCACTGCCTTCAACGTTAAAACGACGTGCCTTTGTAGCTCCACCACACAGAACAACCGCATCATATTCATCCACTAGCTGTTGAGCAGGAATATCCTTGCCAATCTCTGTATTCACTACAAAATTAATACCTTCTGCAGCTAATAAATCTACACGACGTTGTACAACTCTCTTATCGAGTTTCATAGTGGGAATGCCATATGTCAGCAGTCCGCCGATGCGGTCACTGCGTTCAAATACAGTTACTGTATGTCCAGCCTTATTAAGTTGAGCTGCTGCTGCGAGTCCAGCAGGTCCAGAGCCTACGATTGCAATCTTTTTGCCTGTACGTTTCTCTGGAGGATTAGGTACAACCCAGCCTTCTTCAAAGCCCTTATCAATAATAGCTAGCTCAATGGTCTTAATGGTCACCGGCTGTCCAATTAGACCCACTGTGCAAGAGCCTTCGCAAGGAGCAGGACAAATGCTTCCAGTAAACTCAGGGAAATTATTCGTCTTATGCAGACGTTCCAGGGCTTCTTTCCAGAGTCCGCGGTACACCAAATTATTCCACTCTGGAATTAGATTATGAACTGGACAACCCGAGGTTCCTCCAGCCATATCAATTCCTGTATGACAATACGGCGTTCCGCAATCCATGCAGCGCGCTCCTTGTGTCTGAAGCTCGTCCTCGGATAAATGATGGTGGAACTCCTCCCAGTCTTTTACCCGCTGCTCAGGATCCCGATCACCTGGGAGCTGCCGTTTATACTCCATAAAACCTGTAGGTGTAGACATGTTTACGTTTCCCCCATCCGTTCTCTTCGTGTTGAAGTATAGTACATTGTAGCATATTGCGGCTTCGTATGGTCGTGAGCAGCGCAATGAAGTACCTGCACATTCTATACCTGTAGATTATCATTTCTAATTTTAATTATAGTAGCACTCATTACTTTTGCACAGTAATGGATTAATCTACTGATTTTTTGTACTATTTCACATGTTATGTCAGAGAAAACGTTTTATTGCTATTCCGTACGTTCATAAACAAGAAAACGGTAATCATACGGATTCTTTTCATCACGAATTCCCTTCTTATTGGAAACTTCTTTCCACACACTCCAGTCAATATCAGGAAACCGGGTATTCCCTTCAAAATCCTGTTCAATTTGCGTTAACATCAACTTGTCAGCATACGGCAACATCAGCTTATAAATTTCCGCACCGCCGATCACCATCAGCTCATCGTCTTTTCTACCCTCGCTGAGAGCTTCCTCAAGTGTGTGTACAACCTTTGCACCTTCAGGAGCATAGTCAGTATCTCTAGTCATAATTAAGCTTGTTCTGCCCTTTAGAGGCTTCCCTCCGAGCGAATCCCACGTTTTGCGGCCCATAAGCATTCTCTTCCCCAGTGTTTCTGCTTTGAAATAAGCGAAATCAAGCGGTAAATGCCAAGGCATATCATTATCTTTTCCAATAACATGATTGGTGCCCATTGCCCATATTAAGCTAATACTCATGATACACGCTCCTTCCTACCTATATAGATCAAAAAATCTTGATAACCATTAATTTATACTGCGATCGGAGCTTTTATCGAAGGATGCGGATTGTACCCTTCAATGATAAGGTCTTCCAGCTCGATATCAAAAAGTGATTTCTTATTTGAATTAATAACCAATGTAGGCAATGGTCTTAAATCTCTTGATAATTGCTCTTTTACTTGATCAACATGGTTTGAATAGATATGTGCATCACTAATGCTATATACAAACTCGCCTACTTCTAGACCACACTCATGTGCTATTAAATGTGTAAGTAAGGAGTAAGACGGGATATTGAAGTTAGCTCCAAGAAAAGAGTCAGCGCTGCGCTGCAGCAAGTGACAGCTTAATTTACCATTTGCAACATAGAACTGGAACATAACGTGGCAAGGTGGTAACGCTGCTTTACTCCCTTTTGCCCCAGCATTTATAACATCTTCCGGGTTCCATGCGCTTACAATTAAACGACGAGAATCAGGATTTGTTTTGATCTGATGAATTACATCTTGTAATTGGTCAATGGATTCACCCGTAGAAGATGTCCAATTTCGCCATTGCTTACCATAAACATTCCCTAGGTCACCATGCTTCGCTGCGAACGCATCATCTTCTAAGACACGATCACAAAATGCTTTCATCTCTGCTTGATAAACTTGATTGAAGTCTTCATCAATTAAACAACGATTCCCGAAATCAGTCATATCTGGACCTGTATATTCGTCTGATTCAACCCATCTTTTGAAAGCCCATTCATCCCAAATATGATTATTATTTTTCAATAAATAACGAATGTTTGTGTCGCCTTTAATAAACCATAATAATTCACTTGCGATTAAACGGAACGGTGTCCGTTTTGTTGTAAATAATGGGAAGCCTTTTGATAAATCAAATCGCATTTGATAACCAAATACACTAATAGTACCCGTTCCGGTACGATCTTCTTTTTTTACACCATTATCTAAAATATATTGTAAAAAATTCAAATAGGTTTGTTCTAACTCATTATTCAATTTAATGCACCTCCGTAATATTTCACCTCATATATTATATCTGAAAAATCCGAATTTTGTAGAAGGTAAGATATTTTTTAAATTTATTTAATAATCCGAGGAGTTCACTACTCTGATATTCTTAACTCTACTCTAACCCCATAAGCACGAAGTGAGGCTTGTCCACCTACAGGGAAAGTAATCATTGGGGAGGTATGTCCAAAGTCCACGTCTGCAATGACAGGAATGTCTGATAGCTCTTCTTTTGAAGTTATGATTTTGATCAACAGTTCTTTAGTCATACGTGATCCTTGTTGGAATCTGCCAATAACCAATCCTTTAACATGCTGAAAATCTGGTTGATGAATCAGCGATTGTAAATCCCGATCAAAGGTTGCAGGCGATGACTCATAATCATCCTCAAGAAATAATATCGAATTTTTTAAACTTGGCATATACTCCGTTCCCTGCAAAAGATTTAATGTACACAGGTTCCCACCGATAATTGTCCCTTTCGCTTCTCCATCATTGATAATGAACGGACCTTCATTTCTGATAAATACACGGTTCTCCTGGTCCAGATACCACTCATCATCACTCCAATGCTTCGAAGGCCTCACCACTATTTCTTTGTTGTCCATCATCAGCTTACGGAAATATTCGGTGGTATATTCATTGTCGTGAAGCATTGCAAAGCTAGAAAAATGTGGTCCGGAATATGTAACTAATCCTGTTTTAGCATAGATTGCATTACTTAAAGCAGTAATATCCGAATACCCGCATAATCGTTTAGGATGCTCTGCAATGATGGAATAGTCGATATAACGTAGCAGTTGATTGCTATTAAAGCCTCCAATGGTCGTAAGAATCCCTTTAACATTCGGATCTAAAAAAGCTTCGTGCAAATCCTCTATTCTAGAATCGATCGATGAGGAAACAAAATCATCCTTCTCAAAAGAATTTACGGAAAATGATATCCGAAAGCCTAATTTTTGTAGCTGTTCTTTGGCAATTTTCCTTTGTTCAGCAGCGATTAACGATAGACTTCTGGCAGGTGAGATGATTCGCAACTCATCACCAGGCTTTAACTTATTGGGTTTCATCATTTGTCCTCCCTATATAAGTTTTTAAAATACGGATGAATGATTTTATAGTGTATTCGCTCAAATTGTTTCATCTCCTCCCATTATATCCTTTTTCAAAAAAGTGGAAAACTCAAAAAGGCGAAACGCAAATGCGTTCCGCCTTTCAGTGCCTGCTAGAGCAATTGGGTAGTGAAATTATTTCATTACGTGAATAGGATGACCTTCAACCAGTTCAGCAGCTTCCATGACGATTTCGCCAAGGGTTGGGTGCGCATGAATAGTCAAAGCGATATCTTCAAGTGTTGCGCCCATTTCGATTGCCAAACCGAGTTCAGCGATCAAGTTAGAAGCTTCGATACCAACGATTTGTGCACCAAGCACAAGATTGTTTTCGGAGTTAGCAACAATTTTGATGAAACCTTCTGGGCTGTTCAAAGATACGGCGCGGCCATTCCCTGCAAATGGGAACTTACCAGCTTTCACTTTGTAGCCTTTGTCTTTCGCTTCTTTCTCAGTTAAACCAACGCTTGAGCACTCAGGATCTGTAAACACAACTGCTGGGATGACTTTGTAGTCAACAACAGATGTAAGTCCTGCAATCGCTTCTGCGGCAATCTTACCTTCGTAAGAAGCTTTGTGAGCCAACGCCAGACCTGGAACAACGTCGCCGATAGCGAAGATGTTAGGAATGCTTGTGCGACCTTGATGATCGACTTTGATCAATCCACGCTCGTCGAGTTCAAGACCGATCAGGTCTAGTCCAAGTTCACCATCAGTGTTAGGACGACGGCCTACAGTTACAAGTAAGTAATCCGCAGTAACTTCTTTGGATTCGCCACCAACAGAATATTTCACGGTAACTTCCTTGTCGTTCTGTACAGCACTTTCAGCTTTAGCGTTAGTTACGATTTCGATGCCAGTTTTAGCCATGTTTTTCGCAACAAGACGAGTCATATCTTTATCAAAGCCTGGAAGTACAGTATCCAAACCTTCGATGATTGTTACTTTAGTACCGAATTTGGAGTACATTTGGCCAAGCTCAGCGCCGATGTAACCACCACCGATTACGATCATGCTCTTCGGAATTTCTGGAAGCTCAAGAGCTTCAGTCGAAGACAGAATGCGGCCACCGAATGGGAAAGGTTTCAGTTCAATCGGACGGGAACCTGTTGCAATGATACAGTGTTTGAAGCGGTAACGTGGGGATTCATGATCATTGAACACACGTGCTTCTGTGTCGCTGATAAACATGCATTCGCCGTTAAATACTTCAATTTTGTTGCCTTTCATCAAGCTAGTCACACCGCTAGTCATTTTCTTAACTACGCCGTTTTTGAACTCTTGAGTTTTGGCAAAATCCACTTTAACGTTCTCAGCAGTAACACCGAAAACTTCACCATGCTTAGCAGATTCGAACTGATGTGCAGCAGCAATCAGTGCTTTAGAAGGAATACATCCACGGTTCAAACATACACCGCCGAGTTCCGATTTATCCACGATGAGGACTTTTTGGCCGAGCTGGGCGGCACGAATTGCCGCCACATACCCACCAGGACCTGCACCAATGACCAATGTGTCAATATCTAGAGAAGCGTCTCCTACTACCATAATTATACCTCCATAACCAGCAGCTCAGGATTATTGAGCAGCGATTTAATGTAGTTCATAAAGTTTTGAGCAGTCGCACCATCGATAATACGGTGGTCAAAGCTGAGTGACAACGCCATTACAGGAGCAACTACGATTTCACCATTCTTAACTACTGCTTTTTCACTGATACGGCCAGTTCCGAGGATAGCCACTTCAGGGAAGTTAATGATTGGAGTAAAGAACATACCGCCAGCAGAACCAATGTTACTGATGGAGATCGTGCTGCCCTTCATTTCGTTAGCAGACAATTTACCGTCACGACCACGAACTGCAAGGTCAGTGATGCTGCTAGCGATCATCCAGATGCTCTTACGGTCAGCATCTTTGATAACTGGAACGATCAAGCCGTTTGGTGTATCAGTAGCGATACCGATGTTGTAGTATTTCTTGTAAACAATCTCGCCTGCTTCTTCATCAATCATAGCGTTAAGCGCTGGGAATTGACGGGAAGCTGCAACCAATGCTTTAACAATGAACGGAAGGTAAGTAACCTTAACGCCTTTTTTCTCAGCGATTGGTTTCATACGTGTACGGAATGCTACCAGTTCAGTAACATCTACTTCGTCCATAATTGTAACGTGAGGTGCAGTGTAAGCCGATTTAACCATTGCATTGGCGATCGCTTTACGAATGCCCTTGTAAGGTACACGTTCTTCTTCAAGACTAACATTACCGCTCGCTGCTGCAGATGTTGCTTTAGCTTCAGTTTTAGCAGCCTTAGGAGCTTCAGAAGCTGCCGCTGCAGGTGTTGCCGCTGCCGCAGGTGCTGAACCACCTTTCAAGAATGCTTCAACGTCTTCACGAGTGATTTTGCCGCCTTTTCCAGTTCCGTTCACTTTAGAGATATCCACTTTTTGCTCACGAGCAAATTTACGAACGCTTGGTGTAGCCAACACATCACGGTCAGGCGCAGGTGCTGCACTAACAGATCCACCTTGTTTAGCATCAGATGGGCTAGTTGCTGCAGGGGAAGAAGTGGTATTTGCACTTCCTTTTGCTGCATCTGCTTCTGCGGAAGCATGACCTGCTTGTTCAGGAACGTCACCTTCTGCAGCAATGATAGCTACAACATCGCCAACACGGCATACTTGACCATCTTTAGTCAGAACTTCCAACACAGTACCGTTCACTGGACAAGGAACTTCAACTACTGCCTTGTCATTTTGAACTTCCATGATGATATCATCATCGGTTACTTTGTCACCGGCTTTGATATGCATTTTGATGATTTCACCTTCATGCAGACCTTCACCCAGTTCTGGGAACCGATATTCAAAGTTCGCTGATTTAGCATTCGCAGGAGCTGGTGCAGCAGGTGCAGGTGCAGCTTCTTCAGCAGCATGACCTTCTTGCTCAGGCACGTCGCCCTCAGCTTCGATAATAGCTACAACTTCGCCAACACGGCAAACTTGGCCATCTTTAGTCAAAACTTCCAACACGGTACCGTTCACTGGACAAGGCACCTCAACTACCGCCTTATCATTTTGAACTTCCATTACGATATCATCATCCGTTACCTTGTCACCGGCTTTGATATGCATTTTGATGATTTCACCTTCATGCAAACCTTCACCTAGTTCAGGGAATCGGTATTCAAACTTTGCCACTTTGAAAACCTCCTTGTGAAATTGGGACTGATCTTATGGTTAGAATTCAGAAGAAGAAACGACGTTGTCATCCATAAAGGATGACAACCGTTTCTCATAGAAAAAATATTTTAGAAATCCAAAACTTTCTTCACGCCTGCAATAATACGCGCAGGGTTTGGAAGCCATGTATCTTCAATTTGTGCGAATGGATATACTGTGTCCGGACCTGCGATCCGAAGAACAGGTGCTTCCAAGTGCAGCAATGCTTTTTCGTTAATTTGTGCAATAACCTCAGCAGCAACACCGGAGCTCTTTTGAGCTTCTTGTACTACGATAGCACGGTTAGTCTTCTTCACAGACGCTACAATAGTGTCGATGTCGATTGGACTTACAGTACGAAGGTCAATAATTTCAACGTTAATGCCTTCTTTTTCGAGTTGCTCGGCTGCTTTGGTAGCTGTATGTACCATCAGCCCGTAAGTAATGATAGATACATCAGCACCTTCACGTACTACGTTAGCTTTGCCAAGTTCAACAGTGTATTCACCTTCTGGCACTTCAGCACGGAATGCATGGTAAAGGTTCAAATGCTCCATGAAGAATACAGGGTCATTGTCGCGGATAGACGCGATAAGAAGTCCCTTAGCATCATATGGGTTTGAAGGAATTACTACTTTAATACCCGGGCTTTGTGCAATCAAACCTTCGAGTGAATCTGTATGAAGCTCAGCAGCCTTAACTCCGCCACCAAAAGGAGTACGGAATACGATTGGAGCATTATATTTACCGCCAGAACGCCAGCGCAGACGTGCCGCTTGAACAACGATCTGATCAAGTGCTTCAAAGATAAAACCAACGAATTGAATTTCTGCAATTGGGCGGAAGCCTTGTACACCAAGACCAAATGCCAGACCACCGATAGCGGACTCAGCTAGTGGAGTATCAAAAATACGATCTTCGCCAAATTCCTTTTGCAGCCCTTCCGTTACACGGAAAACGCCACCTACATTACCAACATCCTCTCCGAAGATAAGAACGTTAGGGTCACGATTCAGTTCAACGCGCATCGCGTCGCGGATCGCTTCTTTCATATTCATTTGTGCCATTGCCTGATATCCCCCTTATTCAAAATCGGCTTTTTGCTCTTCCAGATGTTTAGGTGTTACTTCGAACATGCTGTCGATCAAGCCAGGTATAGTCATTTTTTCGGTTTGTTCAGCTTTTTTAATCTGCTCGTTAACAGTAGCTTTCGCTTCGTCTTTCACGCGCAGCGTATCTTCTTCAGTCCAAAGACCTTTCTTCTCCAAATACTTGGCAAGACGGTTGATTGGATCCTTTTCGCTCCATTGTCCTTCTTCTTCTTTCGAACGATATTTACTTGCATCGTCAGAAAGGGAGTGTGGACGGAAACGGTAAGTTACAGCTTCGATCAATGTAGCACCTTCGCCATTACGTGCACGCTCAGCAGCGTCACGAACAGCACTGATTACTGCAAAGATGTCCATGCCGTCAACTTTAATTCCCGGGATACCAGCTGCAACCGCTTTGTGAGCGATCGATTTGGAAGCTGTTTGTTTTGCGAATGGAGTCGTAATCGCGTAACCGTTGTTTTGAACAAAGAAGATAACAGGCAGTTTAAAGCGACCAGCAAAGTTCAAGCCTTCATAGAAGTCGCCTTCAGAAGAACCGCCATCACCAGTGTAAGTAATTGCAACACTCTTTTGTTTCTTCAATTTAAAGCCCATTGCAATTCCTGTAGCGTGCAGGATTTGCGCGCCGATGATAATTTGTGGCATCAATACATTAACGCCATCAGGAATAGCTCCACCATGTTGGTGTCCACGGGAATATAAGAATGCTTGGTACAATGGAAGTCCGTGCCATACTAGCTGCGGAATATCACGGTAGCCTGGGCATAAGAAGTCTTCTTTCTCCAAAGCGTACTCGCTACCAATCATAGTAGCTTCTTGACCGGATACCGGTGCGTAGAAACCAAGACGGCCTTGACGACCAAGATTTACTGCACGATCATCCCAAGTACGGGTAAATACCATACGATACATAATTTCTTTCAGTTGATCGTCGGTTAAATCAGGCATTTTATCCTTGTTGATAATTTCTCCATCCGGGGAAAGTACCGTTAGAGCCTCGACGTCCTCTGTATACACTTCATAAGGAACTTTACTCATTATCTTCACCTCAATAAAAAAATTTGAATATCAGCTGCCTCTGTTATAATATTATTATACACCTGTTTGGTTACTTTCGTCAAAGAAATACTTATAAAATTTATATTCCTTTAAATTTTGTATGTATAACAGGTGATTTATTTTTATATAACAGTTTAAAGCTTTTGGAACAAGTAAATGATTAATCACACAGTTACTCAGCTATTCATTTTAGAGCAAACCGTTGTGTATTGCAAAATTCGACAAGAAAGGTGACGTGGCAACTATGAGCGATTCTGTTTTTCTGAAACGCACAATTGTAAAAGAAACGCTTTGGAGTAAACATCTGCAGGAGGAACGTAAATTACGCATCTATCTTCCTCCCGGCTACAACGAAGTCTTGAGCTACCCAGTGGTGTACTGCCAAGACGGCGAAGAGTTCTTTAACTTTGGCCGTATCGCTACACTCGCTGGACGTCTTATTATAGAAGAAGACGTGGAGCCCTTCATCATTGTTGGTGTCGAAGTAGACGTCGCTGTTCGGACTCAAGAATACGCTCCTTTTGGAAGCAGATTCAAGCAGTACTTATCTTGCTTTTCCGAAGAGATTATTCCCTTCATTGAACAAAAATATCCTGTGCGCCGTACTCCGGACGAACGAATCTTAGCAGGCGACTCCCTTGGGGGCAGTGTATCGCTCCACCTTGCACTTGCTTATCCTGCGATCTTCACACGTATCATCAGCCTTTCCGGTGCATTCTATCCTGAATCCCGCGACATGCTGGCTAAAGAAGAGGATCTCTCCTGGCTCAACATTAATATGGTCGTTGGTCTGCAGGAAACAGAATACAAAACGGATACTGGCATTTATGATTTTGTTCAGATGAATCGAGAAACAAAAACATTGCTTGAATCACGCGGAGCAACCGTATCCTACCGAGAGAAAGACGGACTTCATCTCTGGGGCTTCTGGCAGAAAGAGCTACCAGAATCTCTACTCTATTTCTTAAACGCATAATGACCTATTGATAGTAGTAAATAGTGAACATCTAAAGAACAGTATGTAGATTACTTGATTACGCTTACAGTTAAATCCAGCAATTCCCCTCGATTTACCATATGAATCATACAGAGAGAGCTGTAATCTGAATGGGTTACAGCTTTTCTCTTATCATTCTTTCCAGCAATATGTCACAGCCCGCGTTGATCAAATCATATACCTGTTCAAAATTACCTGTAAAATACGGATCCGGCACTTCGCGCAGCTCCTCCTCAGGCAATAAGTCCATGAAGAACATTAGCTCGGCGTCTTTCCCGCCAGGAATCTTTCGAACATTCTCTCCATTAGACTTGTCCATGCAGACGATATAGTCAAATTTTTGAAAATCTTCACTGTCGACTAGCCGTGCTAACATGTTCTCATAGCTAATGTCGTTCTGATCAAGGATACGTCTTGTTCCTTCATGCGGCTCTTTTCCTATATGCCAATCTCCAGTTCCCGCTGAATCTACAAGAATCTTATCAGATAGTTCTCGTTCATTAATCTTATGCCGCAGAACAGCCTCCGCCATTGGTGATCGACAAATATTACCCAGACATACAAACAGTACGCTTACGATTTCGTTCACCTCCCAGTTGTTAAACCTAAATATATGTGAATTTATACTCAAAAGATCGCACACTCTCATTTTAGCGTTGTCGAGGTCAATTGTGCAACCTTTCGATCTGCATTATACTGGACAGGATACTCAACAAGAGGTTTAAGAGGAGGAATGGATGTTATGTCATCCAAACGAGTCGTAATTTTTGCAGGTGGAGAACTGTCTCCAGAATATTTCAACCTATTAGATGAAGATGATTTTATTATCGGTGCGGATCAGGGAGCGCTATTTCTCATTTCACACGGATATACACCAGATATAGCAGTAGGTGATTTTGATTCCGTTTCGCCTGAAGCGCTTCAAGATATTAAATCCAAAAGTAAGAAGACTATCACCTGTGATGCCGTGAACAAAGATTTGACAGATAGCGAGATGGCGTTAGATATTGCAATGGATCAGCAACCTGATTCTATTCTACTATTAGGTGTTACGGGTACTCGAATTGACCACTCCCTGGCTAGCATTCAAATGATGACAAGAGCCCTACAACGTCAAATCAACTGCCACGTCATGGACACGCATAACTATATAACCCTTACAGGATCCCAGGCTGTTATCAACGATTTAGGCTATACCTACGTTTCTTTACTGCCTTTAACCCCAGAAGTATCGGGTATTACCTTAGACGGATTTCAATATCCATTGACGGACGCTACACTAAAGCTTGGACAATCACTTGGTGTGAGTAACAAACTGGTTTCATCCTCAGGGACGGTTACCATTCGAAGTGGATTGTTGCTGATCATTCAGAGTAAAGACTAGATACATACGGATCATTTTCAACTTAAAAATGCTACTATTTTATAGTTTAGAAACATCATTGTAACTTTTATCTCAAATTCGAAAGAGCCGTGAAAACTCTTTTGTACCAAGGGTTTTCCGGCTTTTTTAAGATAATATTACATCAAATTATTAATTTTTTGTAACTTTTAATGAATTTTTAATAAAACGCTTACAACCCATACCCAGCCTCACTTTATTGCACCTCTTCCAATTTTTATGTCATAGATAACCTGCTATACTACGAATCAGGCAAGCAAGACAGACAAACACAACAACAAAGACTAACACCTTGGAGGTAATACAACATGAATAAACAACAATGGATTAAAAAAGCGATTGTTATAGGAATGGTTACTACAATGGGCTTGGGTACAATGATGGCAACAGGCGTAGGCGCAACGAAAGTTGAAGCAGCTTCCGTATCTAAAGGTCAAAGCGTAGTGAATCTCGGGAAGAAATATATGGGAGTGCCTTACAAATTCGGTGCATCCACTTCTACTACTAAAGTTTTTGACTGCTCTTCTTTTACAAAATACATCTTTAAACAATATAATGTAACACTGCCTCGTACGGCTGCAGCTCAATCTAAAGAAGGAACAGCCGTATCTAAAGCGAATCTTCGTGTAGGCGATCTTGTATTCTTCTCCAGCGGTAGCAGAGCAACTGGTAAAAACGTAACTCACGTTGCTGTTTATGCCGGCAATGGTAAAATTCTGCACACTTACGGCAAACCTGGTGTTACGATTTCCGATCTTAACTCCGGTACTTGGAAAAAAACATATTTAAAAGCTCGCCGCGTACTGTAAACAACGACTCTGTAGTAGAGTTCTAACTATAATAGAGAAATAGTCTCAGGATGTGGTGCCGCCTTCGGGCGCCCTCATTACATATCCTGTTCCGCGAACGGTGTGAATCAACTTGTTCCGGTGACCTTTATCCATTTTCAAACGGATATGTCTGATGTAAACATCTACAACATTGGTATCTGCGTGAAATTGGTAACCCCATACTTCCTTAAGTATCTCGACGCGAGAGCATATCATTCCTTGGTTCGCAGCGAGATAATACAATAGATCAAATTCTTTGGGTGTCATTTTTAACTCGATCCCGTCGCGACTTACAAACCTGCGGCTGGGATCGAGCATTAAACCATCGACTCTCAGTATTTGATTTAAATTTCGACGCCGTCCAGTAAGGGTTAACAAATTTAGAATTCTGTGTTTGAATTCACCGGTATGTAAAGGCTTTGTCATATATTCATTACCCCCGGCTGAGAACGCCGAAACTGCCCCAGTTCCAGATTCAGATTGTTCACCGGAAATCACCATTACCGGTAGAATCATCCCCTCAGCTCTTACAGCGGAAATTATGTCCCAGCCTTCCCAAGTCCCCACCTCGCATAACTCAGCAAGCAGCAGTACCGGTTCTACTTTTGATATGGATAAGCGGAGATCCTCGGGATCTTCGCTTTTTGTTGCTTCAAGTCCAATATCTTGTAGCACACTTTCTATAACGGTTCGATCTTCTTCTCTACTACTGCTATCAGCCATATACCATATTATTTGCTCAATCACAAAGTTCCCCCATATCCATATGACTTGCACCAGCATCACTGCGGTACGTATAGAATTCCCGGAAAACAAAAAGACCATTCCTAAGAAATGGCCTGAACACCTATTTACAGCTTCTTTATCCAAAATATCGATGATAAAAGCTCCGAGCAGCAGCAATATCTTTTGTTCCATGAATCAACGCTCTACCATCAGCAAAAATTACTAACCGATAAGGCCCTTCTATAAAAGAAATCAGATAAGCGTTGCTGTCCACGCTTCCGCTTCCTAAACGAGACAAACGGTCCGCAGTTTCCTGCAAGTTAAGCTTCTGTGGTCTCGCAGGGCGAATTTGTACTGTATCCCTTCCACAAAGAACATCGCCTCGTTCGGTATTCGCTGCCATTAGATAGGGATAGATCGGATGACTCCCACAAGAAGGGCAGTTTTTCTTTTTGGCAGCTTTCACTCCAATTTCATGGTATTCATTCCGCCACACATCAAACGTTAACAGTTTGTTTCTTAATTGTTCTTTACGCTTACCTAGTAGTTTCAGCGCCTCTGCCGTTGCATTTGCCGTAACTAGTTGTACTGCTTGCGGAAGTATACCTGCGGTATCACAAGTATCACCTCCTAGCGGTACTGTACCTAGAAGACAATGGAGACATGGAGTTTCTCCTGGCAAAATCGTATAGGTTATTCCATAACTCCCTACACATGCACCATAGATCCAAGGAATACCGTGCTTTTGCGCCATATCATTAATAATGAGCCGAGTATCAAAATTGTCTGTACCATCCATGATCAGATCAACCCCTGAAACAAGCCCTTCCAACTCTTCGGCACGAACATCTATAACATAGGCTTCAATAACGACCTCAGAATTAATCTGTTGAAGTTTGCGCTGCGCAGCAGCAGCCTTAGGCATACGTTCAATAGCATCTACCTCAGTATAGAGCTGTTGCCTCTGAAGGTTACTCCACTCTACATAATCACGGTCAGCTAAAATAATTTTGCCTACCCCGCAGCGTACCAGCGTCTCTGCAATCCCTGTACCAAGCGCACCTGCTCCCACTACTAAAACACTAGACTGCGCGAGCCTTTCTTGTCCCTCTGCTCCAAATGGCGCAAATCGCACCTGACGAGAATAACGATCTTCACGACCATCTGTATGAATCATTCGGTTTCCCTCCCCGTATCCAAAAACCGGAGAACAGCAGATCGTCTGCTATTCCCCGGGAGTATGAAGATTCTATACTTGTACTGCTGACCACTGTTCAACATCCCAAATTTTCGTAACCCAATCTTCATAGAAATCAGGTTCATGGGAGACGAGCAGGACTGTGCCTTTATATTCTTGTAATGCCCGCTTCAGCTCTGCCTTGGCAATAACATCAAGGTGATTGGTAGGTTCATCGAACAGAACCCAGTTGCTCTCACGCATCAACAGCTTACAGAGACGGACCTTAGCTTGTTCGCCACCACTCAGCATGCTAAGCGGTCTGGTAATATGCTCATTTTTCAGACCACATCGAGCTAGATGTCCACGCACTTCATTCTGAGTTAGACTAGAAAATTCATTCCAGACATCCTCAATAGGTGTAAGATTAGCTGCTTTCACTTCTTGTTGGAAATACGCTGAGTTCAGATAATCTCCTAGATAGGTTTTACCGCTATACGTAGGAATCACGCCAAGAATAGTCTTCAGTAGCGTCGATTTACCGACACCATTGCAACCAGTTATAGCGATCTTTTCTCCACGTTCAATGGTCATGTTCAGCATAGGAAGCAACGGACGGTCGTAACCAATCTCGAAATCAATGCCTTCGAAGACTGTTTTCCCGCTGGCCCGACTTTCTTTAAACTTAAAGGTAGGTTTTGCAGCTTCTTCTGGTCGATCAATTCGATCCATACGATCCAACTGTTTCTCACGGCTCTTCGCCCGTCCAGATGTGGAGGCACGAGCTTTGTTACGCTGAATGAAATCCTCTTGTTTCTTAATAAAATCCTGTTGTTTCTCATAAGCATCTATGTGTTGGATCTTATTCATCTCGGCCATATTCAGAAATTTCTCGTAGTTCGCAGTGTATCGAGTAAGTTTGCCGAACTCCAGGTGATAAACCACATTTACGACTTTATTCATGAATTCCGTATCATGAGAGATCAATATAAATGCATATGGATATTGCTTCAAATAGTTAGTTAACCAGTCGATATGCTCAACATCCAAATAGTTAGTAGGCTCATCCAGCAATAGTACATTCGGTTTCTCAAGCAGAAGCTTCGCGAGCAGAACCTTTGTGCGCTGACCCCCACTTAGTGAAGCGACATCACGGTCAAGTCCAATAACGGATAGGCCAAGACCATTCGCCATTTCCTCCACTTTTACATCAATAAGATAAAAATCTCCGATGTCCAGCTGTTCCTGAATGTCCCCCATTTGCTCGAGTAACATCTCTAACTCTTCAGGAGAAGCGTCGCCCATCTTTTCAGTTATAGTTAGCATTTCCTGTTCCAGCTCTAAAAGTGGCAAGAAAGCGTCCTTCAATACATCACGGATGGTTTTCCCTGGCGTTAAGATCGTATGCTGATCCAAGTAACCGTAACGGACGCGAGGCGTCCACTCTACTTTTCCACTATCCTTCAACAGTTTTCCAGTCAAAATATTCATAAGCGTCGATTTTCCTACGCCATTTGCTCCTACGATTCCTACATGCTCACCCGGTAACAACCGGAAAGAAACATTTTTAAACAACGTCCGATCCCCAAAATTGTGGGAAACGTCTTCTACACTAAGTAAACTCATAAATTCTCCGCAAGCTCCTGTCTATACTTAAATAATGCGTAATAAGAAGAAACGACGTTGTCATCTTTTAAAGACGACAACCGTTTCTCGTAAAAATATAAGGATAAAGTATAGTGTGAAGCTTATACTTTCTTATATTTCAAGCAGAAACGTCTTCAGCGTCCCTATAGGACGGTAAGCGTTCATGCAAGAAATATAAAGGTAAAGTATAGTGTAAAACTTATACTTTCTTATATTTTTCAAAACACGTATAAATATATATTTTAACACACTTTAATGCAACACTGAACTAAAAGTTAGTTGAGTGAAAAGAGGAAGCATAGAGAACCGCTTTATTCAGCCTTTCTTTTGAAAAAAACTACGGCTTTTCCCCTTACTGGGTACATCTAATACTCCCTCAAACATTTCATTGATCTCTTCTACCAACTTCCCCTTAGGTTTGAATGGATCTTGCTGAAAAGGTAGTCCATAAATCTTATCTGTACCTATAGCGGTCTGCAACAGTTGTACAGTTGAGCGTTCTGCGAGTGGTAACCCCACCCTCCAATTCGTTTCAGGCTGTAACCTTTTACGCCTAAGCCACACTAGTAAATCTTCGAGTCGCCAATCTGCACCAGAAGTAATTAGAATCGGCATATCGCTATATTTGAACTCATCAAGCGCCCCTTCATATTCCCCAACGCCAAGATCCAACACTACAAATTGATAATCCCCTCTCAGCAAATCAGCCATTTTTCCGTGAATAGGACGTTTCCAATAATGCACCCCTTTCCATGAAAAAGCAGATATCTCATCCTTGGATGCAACAGTTGTAATCTGTGTATGTAACATGCTGCGAATGCGTTCATAAACCGATGAATCAGGAGAAAAATCAACCCATGCAGTTGCCCCCTTCTGTGCAAGTAAGCTACTCACTGCGAATGAAGTATGTGTTGTTCCAAGACCTGAAGCAACTCCGAGTATGGCAATGACCATCGCTTTTCTCTTTTCTAGAGAATGTGGGACTGAAATAGTAAAATCATTTACTCTAACCATTTCGGACTCCATACGAATTAGCGTCTGTAGAACTGCTTCCGCATTCTGATAACGCTCTTCCGGGTGATGTCGTAATAAGCGTCTTATGATTGGAATAATGCCAGCTGGCATATGGTTATATAGCCGATCCTCCATCCCAGACTCCCATTGACTGCATTGCCCTCCAGTTGCCATAAAGAGAATTAATGCACCTAATCCATATAAATCGGATACCGGCTGACTCTGCCCACTTCCATATTGCTCAGGTGCCGCGAAGCCAACCGTACCAAGCTTAACCGTATCTTCAGAGATACCGTGTTTGTAGCTTCGTGCGATCCCAAAGTCAATTAACATCAGTTCTTTTTGCAGTGTCAACATGATATTTGAAGGCTTTAGATCACGATAGATAATCGGTGGTTGATGACTATGCAGATATTGAAGGACTTCTAAAAGCTGTTTAGCCGCCTGAATGATGAAGTCACTTGGCAAAGGTCCGGGATTATCCTTCATTAGCTGACTCAAGCTCACACCTTCAATATAGTCCATGATTAAATAGGAATACCCTTCTCGATCTGGAAGATAGAAATCGACAATACGCGGCAATCGTGGGTGGTCTAGTGTAATTAACATATCGGCTTCCGCTTGGATGTCAGAATGCAGCTCATCTAAGCATAAGCTTTCTTTTACAGCCCATCGTTTACCCTTTAGACGCAAATCATCCGCAAGATAAACATTACTCATCCCACCTGATCCAATATGGCCCGTAATTCTGTATCTGTCATCAATAACCTGTCCAATCTTAAGTTTTGTCTCAAAATACAAACTTACTCCCCCTTTTCGCAAAAAAAAGAGAAAGCTTCCGCCATTAACGTTCTTACCGCAAAATACGGTCACGTTAATAACGGGATGCTTTCCCTTAGAAAATTAAAATTTGTTTGATTAGTATTTAATCATATAAAGTGTAATTTCATCACGATTATGGAATAGCTGCTTTGCACGCTGAATCTGCATGCGCTCCCCTTCAAACATCGCAATAATTTCTTTGATCATCGCAAGTGGTTTCTTATGCATCAGTTTTACGGTCACAATGGCCGTCCCACCCGGTGACAGACTGTGGAGTAACCCGGTTACTAGCTTCGCCATCAGCTTAGGACTCCAGCTCATATCGCACACGAGCAGATCAAATTCATTGTCCCGGAATTTTACTTCTCCTGCGTTTTTACGAAGGATTTTCAAGCCCGGATAATTACGAAGGGACTCATGCATTAACGCAGGGTCAACCGCAGTAACCTTCATTCCACGTTCCAGTAAGAAAGAAGTCCACCCACCTGGAGAAGCACCAATATCTAACGCATTACGGAAGCTGTAAAAAGGAATATCAAACTCCTTCTCGGCTTCCATTAGTTTGAACTTGGCACGCGAGATTTGTCCATCCTCCTTACGGAAACGGATGGCACCACCATTCCAGCTAGATAAATTCGCTTCTGGTCTGGACACACCTGCATATAAGGCATTCCCGTCTGCGTAGACTGAAATAACCCAGGCTGGATCTTGCACAGTAAATTCTGCGCCTAAGTTCTGCAATTGCTCTTGGAGCCATTCACGAAGTTCTCCTGGACTGTCCTGCCAGAAGGAAGGATCACCTTTACGAACATTTAGGGATACCTTTTCACCCACAAGCTCAGTGTGGCGACTTAAATACACCGCCAAACGCTGTAGAGCTTCCATGGTTCCTTCATCCTGAAACTGAACAGGTTGTATATGACGCAGGAAAATGGGAAGATTCTGTGTGAGTAGGCGCGTTACTTCCTCTGGTTCAGATTGCAATGTAGCCAGAAAGATTTCTCCTGGTAGTAACAAGGTACTCTTCACAGCACCGAATAAACGGCGAAGCTCTTCTTGCGCATAAGGCGCAAATCCGTGATTAGCTGTACAAATATATCGGGAATACACTTCTTCTTCCGGAGCAATGTTCTGCTCTTCGGTATCTTGTCTTAAATCGTTCAAATCGTTTTGCCTCCAGGTCTAATTTTAATCCAGGGACGACCGCTATCCCATTCAACATCAACAGGAATATCATAAGTGGCCAAGATCATTTCTTTCGTTAATACTTCTTCTTTCGGTCCAGATCCAGCTAGCTTACCCTCACGGATTAAAGCAACATGCGTGAAAAGCGGGACAATTTCTTCCACATGGTGAGTTACGTATACTACAGAAACATTACGCTGTCTCAGCTTGTCTATTTCAGCCAGCATTTTTTCCCTTTCATATAGATCAAGGCCGGCACATGGCTCGTCCATAATTAATAGCTTAGGGTCAGCCATAAGACATCTTGCCAGCATAGCTTTTTTACGTTCCCCCTGTGACAAGGTCCCAAAAGGATGAAATGCCATATTGCCTAGATTCATATCTTCCAGCATGCTGATTGCTTTCTCTTTTACTTCGGTGGGGATCGTCTCGTAGAAACGCAAATAAGCGTAAGCACCTGTTGCTACGACCTCCCACACCGGATCATTTAATGACATTTTTTCCATCAAGGAAGGCCCGATATAGCCAATTTCTTTACGAACCTCACGTATATCACATTGTCCATATTTATAACCCAGCACTTCTACAGTCCCTTTGCTAGGAAACAAATAACCAGTCATCATCTCTAAAATTGTGGTTTTACCGGAGCCATTCCGTCCCAAAATGACCCAGTTCTCACCTTCTTTAACTTCTAGCGACACATCGTCCAAGATTAAGCTTTCTTCCCTGCGGAGAGATAAATGTTGTAATGAAATGATTATGATATAACACTCCTTATGTATTCCAGCACTCGCTCAACTGAAACCATGGAATAATAAACTTTCGGATCATTTTCCCGTTCTGCAGAAGCTACAAGTAGTGCAGGAACGCTCGTAATACGATATTGTTGTACCAAATTCGGCAGCATGTTCACATTGCCTGCAACCATTTGAAGTTCAGCAGGCAATAGATGAGCCGCCACCTCTAACATCCGTTCAGCAGCCTTACAAGTACCGCACAGTGGAGTGTGTAAGAATACTACAAGCGGTTCTCCTGAACTCTTGAGCGCCTCCAGTAATTCCACTTCATTCATTACCTTCATTTCAAGTCCGTCTCCTCGGCGATATCGCGAAGCTTATCAGAACTCAGGGGACCATTTACCAAAAGCATCCCCTCAGGTTTAGCAGTATATAAGATCTCATACATTTCTTTTCGCCCCCACAGACTGGAAGTGTGCAAATAGATTTCTCGGGGGAACAGTCCTTCCAGTACGATCCGTCTGGCAACTTCTCCACCCGAATAATCACCCGGTCCCATATCGTAATCCAGTGATAAAATATCCACCTCGCACTCACGCAGCATTAGAAGACATTCTTCCGTCGAACGAGCCAGAGCGAACCCTTTAGGTACCTTTCGAAGATCATCCATATAGATATGAATCACAATTACGCCTCCGCTTCAAACCAACCACGCACAGTAGCAATTTCTTTTCGGTGACTGCCATCCGCACCCTTCTCCGTTTCCATGACAACAGCTGAGCTTCGTAAAAGCTTGGAGGACAATAAGCTTTTCAGCCCCTGCTCTCCAATATGTCCTTGTCCGATTCCAGCATGTCTGTCGCGTCTTGAGTCGAAAGGAAACTTAGAATCATTTAAATGAACAGCAACAAGATGTGGCCAAAATCCAAGTCGCTCTCCTCGTTCAAGGAAGTCTTCCGTTCGCTCAGGGTTCCAGATACCAGCTGCGTAAGCGTGACAGGTGTCCAAACAAAATCCTATTTTCTCCGAAAATTGGCTAAGCTCTCGAACTTTCACGAGTTCTTCAAGTGTAATTCCTTCATTTCCATGGTTGCCCGCTTGATTCTCTATAAGCAGCTTAGTACGTCCATCCCAGGACTGAAGCACCTCATTCATACATTGTATAATATTTTGATAGCCTTGTAACGGCTCCATTCCACCAAAATGTCCAAAATGAACAACGATGCCTAATGAACCACAAGCTTCTGCAATCTCCAGATCATTTAAGAGAGAGGCTACATAAACCTTTCGCGGAGTAACATCATCTACACCAGCCGCCATGTTAATCCCATAGGGTGTGTGAGCAATCGAAGCAATCCCTTTGTCTTGGCAAAAGAGCGCACAATCCCTCGTATCTCTTACATCTACCTGTTTAAGTTTCAAACTACGCGGATTTTTAGGGAAATATTGAAAACATGTTGCACCGCTCTCCCAAGCGAATCGGGCAGCTCTCCCATAACCACCGCGAATGCTAACATGTGCCCCTATTTTGGAGCTATTCGTCATGCTGACAGTTTGGGCAATAAAACACTTTGCGTCCAGACTGCTCTGTTTTGATAATCGTTCCCCCATCACGAAGACAAGACTCGCCTTCACGATCATACACTTTACATTGATTATTATATGAACCTGTAACAGTATCCCCAGTCATAAACGGCATTTCCATGTACCCACCAATTTCAGTCGCCTCAGTCAGTACTTTTTGGATGCTCTCATAAAGACGGGCTATAGATTCAGTTGTTAAATTTTGTACTAGTGCAGAAGGTAAAAGCCTAGCTTCAAAGGCAATCTCATCAGCATAGCAATTCCCGACTCCAGCCATCACATGCTGATTTACTAACAGGCTTTTGAGCGCACCTCTCCGTCCCTTTAATAATGCAGTGAATCTTTCCAGCGTCATCCGACGATCCAGCAGCTCAGGTCCAAGCTTACCCATTGTGGCTTCGCTTTCCTTCACCGACAGCAAATGTATATAGCCTAAGCGAAGTCCAATAAAGTAAAGGATATGATCTCCAAATGCGATTTCGACTTGTGTGTTACGATCCGGCCGTTCTTCCTCCGTGCCATAAAAAAGTATTCCACCAAGCATTAAATGTAAAAGTAGTCTTCGTCCATCATGAAGATGAAACAAAATATACTTGGCACGCCGCTCAACAAAAACAACACGCGCACCGATCAATGCATTTCTAAAAGCTTCTGTTTCCATATTAATTGATTTTTCTCTGTTCACGATTACATCAGATATTGGCACATTTATAATATGCTGACTAAGCAGCTTTCTATAATTCTCCATTTCCGGCAATTCCGGCATAGCTCATCGTCCCTTCTAGGTTGGTGAAGTAATAAGATCCTAGCTATTATACACCGAGAAACGTTTTAAGTTCAGTTAAATCGGCACAAATTTCATCCGGTGAGATTCCGGTAAGGTTTTTATAGTGGTCAAGATTTTCTGCATTGGTTAATCCGGTAAATACAAGAACTGTACGACAGCCCGCATTTACTCCAGCTGCTATATCTGTACGCATATTATCACCGACAACCACTGCATGTTCAGGCTCTATACCAAGAAGATCTGTCGCAAATTTGATTAAATGGGATTCCGGCTTGCCAATCACTACCGGACTCACTCCACTAGCAGCCTCGATGGCTGCTCCGATCGTACCTGCGCCAGGCATAATGCCATCATCTGATGGCAGCATTAAGTCTGGGTTAGTGAGTACAAACTTTGCTCCTCCCAGAATCCAGCGTGAAGCTTGCGAGAGCGACGTATAGTTGAAGGAGCGATCGATGCCTTGCAGTACATAATCGGGTGAGTCTGTGACAATGCGGAGCCCAGCTTCGGTACAAGCCACATGCAAACCCTCTTCTCCAAGTATCGCCACTGCAGCCCCAGGTGATTCCTCAGCTATGTAACGTGCGGCCGCCATTGATGAGGTACATACCTCCTCAGCTTTCGCATCGATTCCCATTCCACATAAATGTGCAGCCACATTAGCAGCTGTACGCGATGAATTGTTGGTAACAAATAAAAAAGGAATGCCCACTTCACGCAGACCTTTAATCAGTAAATCAGCACCAGGAATCATTTTTTGCCCATGGTATAACGTACCATCTAAGTCAATCAATAATCCTTTAATCTGTTCCATTATAAATCCCTCTATTTCCATAAAAAATTAATTAATGCGATAAATTAATAATGGTATTAATAAACATTCAACCTAAGCCCAGCTTGGATTTAGAATGATTAATAATACTTTTTGTTTGGTGGTATTGTCCGTTTATTTTCGGCAAGATTTCCAGCCATTCGTACCTCTTTCACGCTGTAATTACTTTAAATCTAACACACTTCGTCGAATGAAATCGAACGAGAGACTCTTCCAGCATTTTTTAGCATAGCACTGTCATTTCCTGCGCTTTCCCGGAAAATAATCATTTCCCCAATTGCCCGTTTTGTCTTCGATAAATTGGATATGTGCCGAATTCCTCCGCTAATAATGTCTCTGGAAAAATGAGTTCAGCTTCTTCCAGCAAAGGAATTAACTCTTCAGACGAACTGTAACGAGAGCTGAAATGAGTCAACAATAGTTGGCCTGCATTGGCTTCCTTTGCTAGCTCTGCAGCTTGACGTGCGGTACTGTGATGGTATTGATACGCCATTTCTGCCAGATCATGAGCAAAGGTTGCTTCATGAACGATAAGGTCTGCATGAAGTGAGAGTTCTAAAGCTCCTGAACAAGGTCTTGTGTCTCCCAAGATCGTAACAATACGCCCTCTTTTAGGTTCTCTAACAACATCAGCAGCGCAGATACGAACACCGTCATCCGTTATAACATCTTCACCTTTTTTTAATTTTCCATATAACGGTCCAGGCTTTAAGCCAAAACTCTTTAGTAATTCCGTATTGAGGCTCCCAGGACTATCCTTTTCCGTTACCCGGTAACCATAGCTATCAATACGATGCTCTAATAATGCTGCCTCCACTTTAAAACCATCATCCTCAAATACCGTTCCTCCTGTATGCTCAACAATCTCAATCTTGTATGGAATTCGGGATTGGCTCACAGCTAAGGATATATCTAAGTATGCCTTCAATCCAGGTGGACCATAAACCGTTAAAGGAGAAGTCCCTCCCTGATAACCACGACTAGATAATAAACCTGGAAGACCAAATAGATGATCTCCGTGTAAGTGTGTAATAAATAGCTTTTCCAGCTTCCCTAGGCGAATCGGTGAGCGAAGAACCTGATGCTGAGTCCCTTCCCCGCAATCGAACATCCAAATGCTACGGCGTTCTTCAAGAAGTCTTAATGCAATCGACGTTACATTGCGTTGTATAGTTGGTACCCCTGCATTCGTACCTAAAAAATATAATTCCATCCTTTGTCCTCCCTTCGTCTTAACGGCTGAACAATCTCTTATCTATTCTAAACGTCCTTCTTCCAGCAAAAAACCCCCCAGTTACGGGAGGTTCCGCTGAAAGGGATACAATCCCCCTACAGACCGGGTGTATAAATGAAAGAATTACAGCTTCTCTACATTAAAATACTGCGCTTCTGGATGAGCGAATACCATCGCCGAAACGGAAGCCTCAGGCTCCATCATAAAGCCTTCTGTAAGGTGAACACCGATATCCTCTGGGGATAATAGTTTAAATAGTGGTCCCTGATCTTCCAGATCTGGGCATGCAGGATAACCAAAGGATACACGAATCCCTTGATATCTTGCCCCATGTCTTTGTTTCATGGTCATATCTGCAGGATCTGGGAAGCCCCATGTATCACGCATCATATGATGAACACGCTCCGCTAATCCTTCTGCTACTTCCAGCGCTACAGATTGTAACGCATGTGAGCGTAAATAATCGCCATTATCCTTAAGGGCTGTAGAGAGCTCACGAACACCGTGTCCCGCTGTTACCACGAGGAATCCAACATAGTCCATCATTCCACTGTCGACCGACTTCAAAAAGTCCGCTAGACAGAGATAAGGCTCAACACCTTGTCTTGGGAAAGTAAAGGTATGCAGAATCTCGGCTGTATTCTGTGGATTATACACGATAATATCGTTACCACTTGATTGTGCCGGAAAGAATTGATACATCGCATGAGGAGTAATCGTACCTTCCAGCATCGCTTGATGTAGAATGTCATCGACAGTACCTTTCAACTCCACAGTCCGCTCATCACCAGCAGCTAATTGCGCCTCTACAGAACCTCGTAGCCCCAGATGGTGACCGAGCAGCATTTGCATGTTCACATAAGGGATAATATGCCCCAATGGATAATTACGAATGACATGGCGCTCTAAATCGGGTGGAACAAATACAGGTGCATCTGGAGAAATTTTGGAGCGTACAGCTCTAGTCAGCGTAGGAAGCTCTTGCTTAGGAGCAACTGCCACTGCGGATTCTGCTTCCACTCGAATTTCCTCGGCAATTTTCTCCCGTTCAACAGGATTCATAAGCCGATTAGCAATATCGAGTCCATCCATAGCATCCTTAGCATATAATACCAGTCCATCATATTCCGGCCGGATACGTGTTTTGGTGAACTTGCGGGTCAAGGCAGCACCACCTACCATAATAGGCACATCAATCCCAGCCGTGCGTAGGTCTTGCGCAGTCAGCACCATCTGCTGTGCCGATTTTACGAGTAGTCCAGACAATCCGATCGCATCGGCTTTTTCACGACGAAACGCTTCGATAATGGTCTCAGGTGGTACTTTTATACCCAAATTAATGATCTGATAACCATTATTGGATAAGATGATCTCCACCAGATTCTTACCTATATCATGCACGTCGCCTTTTACAGTTGCCAGCATGATCTTACCTTTTACCGATGTCTCATCCTTCTTCATAAACTGCTCTAAATGACCAACAGAAGCCTTCATCACTTCAGCGCTTTGCAGCACCTCAGCAACAATCAACTCATTGTTATTAAACAGCCGTCCAACCTCTGACATCCCGGCCATTAGCGGGCCATTGATAATCTCCAAAGGTCCTGATTTGGTAAGCGCCTCATTAAGGTCTGGAATAAGTCCTTCTTTGGTGCCTTCAACTACATATGAAGCCAGACGCTCTTCTAGTGACAGGTTAGAAATTTTCTCTTTTTTCTCAACCTTTTTCCCTCGGAAGGCGGCTACAAAAGCAGCAAGCGTGTCGTCATTCGTATTATAAATTAATTCCTCCGCAAGACGACGGTCTTCAGCAGGAATAGACGCATAACGTTCTACCTTCTCGGTATTTACGATCGCATAATCCAATCCAGCCTTAGTGCACTCATAGAGGAATACTGAATTCAGCACTTCACGTCCTGCTTCCGGTAATCCAAAGGAAACGTTGCTGATCCCCAAGATCGTATGAACACCTGGAAGTGCTTCTTTGATTAGACGAATCCCATCAATAGTTTCTTTAGCAGAGCCAATATATTGTTCATCCCCGGTTCCTACAGGGAACACAAGCGTGTCGAAAATAAGGTCTTCTCCAGCTAATCCGTATTTGTTCACTAGTAAGTCGTAGGAGCGTTTGGCAACTTCCAGTTTGTCCGTAGCCTTGATTGCTTGTCCTGTCTCATCAATCGTACCCACTACGATAGCTGCGCCATACTTATGAATCAATGGAGTGACCAGCTCAAATTTTTCTTCACCATCTTCAAGGTTAATGGAGTTAATTATCGCCTTACCTTGACAGTACTGTAATGCCAGATCAATAACCTTCGGATCGGTAGTATCGATCATCAAAGGAACTTTAACCTTTTTTACAACTAATTCTAGAAACAGCTTAATATCTTCAATCTCATCACGGTCCGGATCTTGCACGCAGACGTCGATAACTTGAGCACCACTCTTCACCTGTGCACGGGCAATTTCTGAGGCTTCCTCATATTTACCTTCGACGATAAGACGTTTAAACTTACGCGATCCTAATACATTCGTACGTTCACCAACCATGTATGGACGGTTGTCGTTCTCAATATAAATAGGTTCAATCCCAGAAAGTGCCGGCGGATGATTTCCTGCAAGCGGACGTGGAGGGAATTGTGAAAGTGCCTCCGACATAGCACGGATATGTTCCGGTGTCGTTCCGCAACAACCTCCCGCAATGTTAAGCCATCCCTTTTCTGCAAACGCAGCAATTTTACGCGCAAGAGAATCAGGAGATTCATGATAATGCCCATTCTCATCTGGCAGTCCAGCGTTCGGATAACAACTCACAGCCGCTGAAGAGATTGCAGAAAGTGAACGAATATGATCACGCATGAACTCTGGACCCGTCGCACAGTTCAGACCTATAGAGATAGGCTTCAGATGTTCTAAAGAAATATAGAATGCTTCAATGTTCTGACCAGCAAGTGTGGTACCCATCGGCTCTATTGTTCCCGAAATCATCACTGGCAATTTGATACCCGTCTTCTCAAATGCATTTCGAATACCTATACTTCCAGCTTTCACGTTCAGCGTATCCTGAGAGGTCTCTAGCAATAACGCATCTACTTGACCATCAATCAATGCCACTGCCTGTTCCTCGTAGCTATCAACGAGCTCTTGGAAAGTGACGCCTCCTGTAACAGAGAGTGTCTTTGTTGTAGGACCCATCGCACCTACGACATAGCGGGGACGATCTGGTGTATCATATTTATCAACGGCATTGCGAGCTAGCTTTGCTGCAACCAGATTAATTTCACGAGCCCGCTGCGGAATATCATATTCAGCAAGTACAACAGACGTTGCACCAAATGTATTCGTTTCAATGAGATCAGCACCTGCTTCTAGATACTGCTCATGAATCGTCTGAATTACTTCTGGACGAGTTAATACTAGCATTTCATTACAGCCGTCCAATTCTTCCCCACCAAAATCCTCACCTGTCAGAGGCACCTGTTGGATCATTGTGCCCATTGCACCATCTAGAATTAATATTCTTTGTTGTAAGCTTTCCTCAAGTGTATATTTAGCCAACGTATAGTCCCCCCAGTAAAACATTAGAGTAAGTTTAGCAGAATAAAGGAATTTCGAAAAGCCTTCCTTTCCACTCTGCATTATCTGTAATCATAGGAATTGCTATTCTTTTAATTATGGTTTTACAGAGAGTTCTTTATTAGGCATAGAATGTTGAGTTCTAGCAGTTACGTGTGATGTAACAATATATTGTCCTTCTTTCGTTAGTGTTCCCTCTGCTTGATAGATTCCATCACTGACTAGCTTCCCTTTAAATTCAATTTTCTGTTCACTATCATCTTTACTCACAATTTCGAACAGAACCTCTTTCGCATCATCTACTGCCAAGTTGTCTTGCGTCACCACTGCTTCAAAGGTCACCTTCTGATTTACAACAACCTCTTCAGGATTCCAATGTAACTCGACCTTGATAGGTTCCATAGACATGTCCATGTTCATATTCATATTATGTACGCCAGAATGTTTAGTTTGGTCTGATGAACATCCTCCCAATACTAAAAGTGTTGCACCTAATAATAAAGGAACTATTGTTCTTGAAATCTTCATTTAGATTCCTCCCAGTCGAATTGATTACTAAGAATCTACCAATTCATGTTATACATTCTCCATCTATTATACACATTATTATTGGTTTTTCAGTATTTCGCATTAATTCAGCTAAACTCTTGTGACTTAAATCATATACTAGTAAATCTCATCTATCATATTAAATATGATGTAGATATAAAAAAGACAGCAAGTCTCCTAGATACCTAGGAACTCACTGCCTTCTTAAAGCTTAAATGAATGAAATTTTATAGAGATTGGACTAATGAAAGAAGCTCTCCAAGATGTTTGATTTCATAATCCGGCTGAATTTCCGGATCTGGCTGTTTGCCTTTTCTATTAATCCAAACTGTAGTCAAACCTGTTGCCAGCCCACCACGAATATCAGTTGTAAGCTTATCTCCGACCATAACTCCTTGCTCAGGTGCAATATCTAAAAGTTCTAGGGCATGCAGAAAAATTTCCTTATCCGGCTTTCCTTTTCCGAAGCTTCCAGAAATCACGATGTGATCAAAGAAAGGAACGATTTCAGGTACGCCATCTAGTTTCTCTTGTTGCAATGCAGGGCATCCATTAGTCAGAAGCAATAGCTTCACTTTTCCCTTCAGTTCTTCAAGCACCTGAATCGTTTCTTCATAGATGTAAGGTCGATTTCTACGCTCTGCTGCGAATTTGGCTGCTAATGTCTCAGCAAGAGCTTCGTCCTCTACACCAAGTGCTGCAAGACCACGACGCCATGCCTCTTTACGATATCCCGGTGCAAGCTGCTCCAATTGACGGAATTCCGGCTGTTCACCTGCAGTAAAGTTCCCCCAAAGTGCTTCAAACGGATTAATCCCAATCATCTTTGTAAACGGGTTCGTTTCGTAGGATTCATATAGTCCAATGGCTTCTTTACGCACCGCAAGTTCCAGTTCTTGTGGATCAATCGTATCCCCAGCGGCTTCACATGCAGAACGAAATGCTTCATTAACGCTCCGATCATCCCAGAGCAGTGTATCATCAAGGTCAAATAGTACGGCGGAAATTGGCATTACAGGTCTCCCTCTCCCATGGCTGGTTAATTTCTATTCGTGAACTACTTCAATTTGGTGAGCTTTTGCGAATGCTTCCAGTCGAGTCCCCATTGCATTGGTATCATAACGATTCATAAGTCTGGTAAAAATCCATTTCGTGCGTTTGCCTTTATGCTTAATTACAACAGCTCCACGCGAAAGGATGATTTTCTCAATATCAGAAGCTGGCAGATAACGTTCGCGGTTGAATTTTATAGTAGATAGTCTAGCATTCTCTACCTTCAAGTACGGACGTCGGAAGAACAGAAGTGCCGCTAGTAAGTAGTACAAAACGACTCCTAGCCAGTTCATAAGCATACCATTACCTTTGGCTTGGTCCACTGAACCAATCATCCAAAACATAGTACCAAGCACTAATAACACTACTGGAAATGCAATGTTACGGCCTTTAAAGGTTTCGCTGTTCTTACCAGGAGATTTAGATTTAGATGCGTAAATCGTTTCCTTCCCCTGTTTCTTTCTTTGCTTATTAATTTGCTGCGTGTTGCGTTGAACCATTCTTTCCCAAGAACGGGCCATATGCGTTCCCCCTAGTCATCCAGTAATATCTATGAAAAGGAACAGGGTGTTAATGCTTACGCCCCTTGTTACCTTGTTCATGCTCATCATTATCGACCAATTCAATCGTATTCAATTGTGCTCGGAAGTTATTGCGAATATTCCCCAAATAAATTTCACGAAGCTTGGCGCGTTCCGCCGTTTCCTCTTGATTAAGGCCTACGCTCTTCTGTTTGCGTGCCAATTCGTTAATACGCGCGACCAACTCATCAATATTCAAAACTTTCCCTCCCCTTATAAATTAATTCTAACTCTGCCATGAGAAAAAGAGCTTGTCAAGGTTTACTCCCTGCAAGCTCTTCATGTCCTCTTATTATGTTCTTAGAATATTAATATATAGGTAAAGTGAGAATATCTCCAGCATTAATCTGATTACCTTTAATGCCATTGAATTTTTTAATTCCTTCTATATATACAGCCGTTTTCATATCAGAAGGTTTATTCTCAAGAGCAATACTCCAAAGTGTATCTCCACGTTCAACCACTACGCGCTTCTCATCCTTCATTAAAGTAGTAGATCCTGCAAATACATTACCTACTACTGTAAGTCCTGATAGTACGAGCACAATGATCAATGTTAGTTTAATAACAAAATCTCTACGGAACAAACGCATCAAGCCTTCAAGCAAAAGCTCTGTAATCTCTTTAATCTGAGCTGAATAACGGGTAATAGGATTATGTCCTAAAGATTCAACCACTGGGGCTTTATCGTAGATGCTGCGGTATGTACTGTATTTTAACATGAATATCACCCTCCAAACACTTGTTCTTACTTTTGAAATTATAATAACACGAACATGTGTTTTGTTCAATACTATTTTAGAACAATTGTTCTCTTTTTTTCAGAGGTTAATATTTACCATATTCTTCATATAAAGAATCACTCTTATTGTTTAGATGAAGGAAACGCAATCAATACAAGACTACCATTTATTAACTCTTTCGAATTAATATTTATAATAGTTAGAACTTATGTTTGTGCGAACGGTAGTTCTATGTTATAATTTTCCCAAACATTACTATATGGGGTTGATTCCAATGTCAAAGATTTCAAGTCGCCAGCTGGCGATCCTGGAATTTATACGTAGCGAAGTCCGCAGCAAGGGTTATCCTCCTTCCGTCCGGGAGATTGGAGAAGCTGTTGGTCTTGCTTCCAGCTCCACAGTTCACGGTCATTTAGATCGGCTAGAGAAGAAGGGACTTATCCGTCGAGATCCAACGAAGCCTCGTGCGATAGAATTGCTTGGCCAAGAGGATTCCGAGAATGTCCATCATTTCGCGCAAACCGTCGCTCGCATTCCTGTCGTAGGTAAGGTTACCGCCGGGGTTCCTATCACTGCTACTGAGAATATTGAAGACTACTTCCCGCTTCCAACTCACTATGTTGGAGATAACAAAGTATTTATGTTATCGGTTCAAGGTGACAGTATGGTCGAAGCTGGGATTATGAATGGCGACTATGTTATTGTTCGTCAACAACAAACGGCTGATAACGGAGATATCGTTGTAGCTATGACCGAAGAAGATGAAGCAACCGTTAAGACTTTTTATAAAGAACGTGATCATATACGTCTTCAGCCGGAGAATCCGGCGTACGAGCCTCTTCGCCTTAATCGCGTGACCATTCTCGGCAGAGTTATCGGATTATTTCGAGATATCCACTAAGTATGCACTCCTACCAAGCGAAAACGGATACCGCCCTTTAAAGGACGGTATCCGTTTCTACGAGAAGTATAAGGATAGGGTATATCGTAAAAATATATACTTTCTTTTATTTTTTTAAAAGCTGTTCTGCAAATGCAGAACAGCTTTTTTATTGTTATCAAACTCCATTTATCAATTACAGAACATTTATTCTTATGGGCTAAAATGACCATTTTTAATGAATAACCGTTTAGGCATCCTCCTCATATCTTAATTAGAAAGGAGTGTTGCACAATGCCAAATTACCGGATTATAGTTGATCTGACGCAGCGTATGCTTTATCTTCTTGATAACGACATTGTGATCAGGGGCTTCCCAGTCGGAATCGGTAAAATGTTAACTCAATCACCACTCGGTGAATTCACAATCATTAACAAACAACCCGATCCAGGTGGTCCATTTGGGGTCTTTTGGATGGGTCTATCTAAGCCTCACTATGGGATACATGGAAATAATGATCCCTCATCCATAGGGCACGAAGTATCCCACGGTTGTATTCGTATGTACAATGAAGATGTGTTAGCACTAGCTGCGATTGTTCCGATTGGAACACGAGTAACGATCAGGAATTAAATCTATCTCTATAGATAAACACGCCTCACTCATGGTTCAATGGAGGAGGCGTGTTTGTATTTATGTATTTTTGATGACCTAATAGGAATTATGTGGTTATATGTCGAATAATGTTAACAGGATTTCAAATTGAAAGGAAGTGTCTCGTTTTGAACAACTCAAAAATTAGAACCCTCGTCGATTTTAAAGTCGATGCACTTGTTAAACTCTCTGGCTTATTGTTAAATAACGATCAAGCGAGTGGAAAAAAAGTAAATTTACTCACCTCATTCGGCAGTATTCAAGGGACCATCTCCCCTTCCACCTCCAATAAAGAGGATGTTTTTGACTTAAAATCTCTAATGGATGATGTCATTGTAGATGAATACATATCTTATTTAGGTGCGGAACATCCCGATAAAAATTTCAGCTATAACTTTGTAGTCCTTAATGATGTTTCTGTAAGACCCTATACTCACTATGAATCTCCGATCGAATACAAACAGCTAATTGTTTATACTGATCAAATCACAGCCTTCAATTTCTTATGATTTTGACATATTTATTTTAAAAACCTCTCATCAGCACTCCAGCAGTTGCCACAATTTTGCACTCAGCTCGCAAAATCGGCAGATCTCTGGGTGCTTTCTCTTTTTCTAATCAATAGTCGTTTCCTAAATTCCCACGATTTTCGCTCTTAACAGATACTAGTAGAGTGAATTCAGGCATATCTTTCAATAAGCAATAAATCTTGCTCTACTGAGATCATTGGAGGTGTGATTACATGCTGATTTTCTTGATGTATATGTTTGCCATTGTAGGAGGAATTTTAATTCTAAGTGCCGTTATTATAGAATTAAAAAAACTATCTACTTCTTCTGAACTTTCTAAGCTGTTAAACGCAACCTCATCTTTTAATATTATATTCACCAAAACATTCATTCCGCCCAATCAATCTCACTTGATCGCCCTTAATGAACCTTATAAAAAAATAGCAATAGGTACCAGCAATCCAAAAACAAGCAAAAAAGCAATAGCAAAGCTTTACTCGTTCGACAATATAATGGGATCAGAGATTGTTGTTAACGCACTAACCCTTTCAAAAGTATCTAAACGACAACAAAACAGCAAATCAACTGCTTCAAGTGCGGATATTAATGTGCTTAATAACGTTGACGAAGAGGCTGATGTTATCGAGGAACTTACGCTTAAAATATACATGAACAGCAATGAAATACCTGTGTATAGTATTTCCTTCTTGCCAGGCTTACTGCCCATTCAACAATCCGATAATCAGTACAAAGAAGCTTACTCCCAAGTCCAACAATTACATGCGTTCTTCAGGTCGATCGTATCCGAATAAATGCCCCCCTTCCACCTCTGATTACTTCACTTTACTTTACCCAATTAGAAATTTTGAAAACCTTAAGGAAAGACAAAAAACGGTCCTTTTGGGGGGGCCGTTTTCGCTGCATCCAACATTCATTTTAAAATTGCACACTAAATCCGTTAAATTGGTGAATGCCCGTACCATGAGCGACAAGATCCCGTTCACGTAATTCACGAACTGCCTTCATAACCTCTTGCAAAATAGATGGATCTAGACCCAACGTATTATGAGAGCCAAATATTTGTGATACACCTGGAATTTTTGCAATTTTTTCTAATGAAGCCACTAAATCAACAGGACTAGTAGAGGGGTAAAAAGCATAAATTGGCGTAACATCATACAATAAATCCCCTGTAAACAGATACCCGTTCGCATGATCAAAGATGCTAATATGTCCTGGCGAATGACCCGGTGTGTGGTAAATTTCTAATCTACGCCCGCCTAAATCAAGCACATCTCCCTCTCGCAATAGAGCTGTTGGTTTCCCTTGATAAGGTGTATACGTATTAGGATCAAACGTCTCAGGAACAGGAAGAGTAATATCTCGGCTCATATCTTTTCTGATCTGGGCAAGGGACAAACCTCGTATTCCATTAATCAGCCAATCCTCATCCTCTTTATGAACATAGATCGTCTCAAATTGTCCATGACTGCCAATATGATCTGCATGCACATGCGTAGTGATGACAGCGATAGGTAAATCCGTTAACTGATCCGTTATTCTTTTTATATTATCGATGCCTAATCCCGTATCAATCAACACCGCTTGTTCTTTCCCTAACAACAAAAAAGAGTGCACCTTTTCCCAATGTCCATATTCACTGATTGCATAAGTAATTGGATCAATTTTCGTGACTGTGAACCATCGATCTTGAATCAAGTGTGATCCTCCATTCCGTTCCATTTCTCCCTTACCTGCTCTTCTCCTTTATAATAGTCCGCTTGTTGATCCGCCTGATAAATTTCTTGATAGGGGAGAATGTTGATTTTACCTGAGTCCGGATATTCGCAAACATCTATGCCCTGGTTCGTTCGGAGATCAAGATACTTGCAAGGTGCATCCGTATGATTATAAAGTTGATGCGCTCCTTCAGGTCCTATTTCAAAAAATAGCACATCACCTTCAGAAACCTCACTAAAACCCTCGGGAGTTCTTAACATCGCTTTTCCCGTCAAAATCACAAATATTTCTTCAGCGTTTCTATGAAAATGATAAGGAAAGGAATACTTATCTGGATCAAGCGATCTTATGTCGAAGACAAGATGTTTAGAATTAGCGATCTCAGCTAACCTCTCACTCGTATGCCAAGCAAACTCAGGGATCGGAGATAACTTTTGTTTAAATGAAACTGTATTTTCATTAAAAATCTTCGCCAAATATAACACCCCTCATCCATTACGCTTTTCTTTCAATATAATCGGTTTGGTACTTTATGTAAATGCAGATTATCAGATTTAATAATAAAAAAAGCCCCGCCAGCTTTGGCGAGACTCTTGTATGTGAAATATCCTATTTATTTTGAAGAACGATTTTGATTTCTCCATCTGAACTAAAACTTAAAACCGTGAAATCAGTATTGATTTCAAGTTCTTTCCAATCCTTAGGAAGCTGGTAAGCTAGTTTGCCACGAATTTTCTTTCCCGCAGCTAAAGCGCCGTCCATTGTTCCTACTTGACTATCCAAAGTATGAGCCAAGAGATCTTCATTTATGGAGAAGCTGTCTTGGTATGCATTGAACATTAGCATAGAGCTTACCATATAATCTTTACTGGAAATATTCTCAAGTATAATTCCGATTTCTACAAACTCATTACCCTCTGATGGTTGTACATAATCATTTCCTTTAGGCTTTTCCAGAGACTCAACTGTAAGCTTAAAATTCTTAGTTGTGATGGTTTGTCCAACTTCAGTTATCATCGTTTCCTTTGGCTCTTCTGTAGGCTTGCTGGTAGGCTTTTCCTTTTCGACCGGTTTCTCTGTTGCTGCAGTATCATCTACCTTTGCCACTGCTGGTTCTGATTTTGATACTGTAGGTTCACTATCATTCTTCTGTGATCCAATCACCCCTATTACAACAAAAACAATAATAAGCCAAAACCACCATTTTTTAAAAAAAGGTTTCTTTGTTTTCAATATTCTACTTCCTCTCAGATAATATCCATTTCCAACTTTTGCTAGGAAAATATACCCATATTATCCTATGAAAGATATACCTTTGCAAGAAAAATATAAAATAATGTCAGATGATAAGAATAATTGTGACTGTTGTATTAAATTCCATTTTACTAGAATTATAAATACAAAAAACCTCAACGGCAAAGACATCAAGGGTCTAAAGGTTCTTGTAAAAAGTCTTGTATTGCACTCTTTACCACTCTTGAACTTGAGTGAGGTAAATATCACATTAAATATACTACTCCAGCTATAGCCAAGGAAAGAACTCCTCCTAAAGCAGACCATTTCGCTACTTTGTTTTTAATTTTACGGTCTTCTTTGGATTCCGAATAAAAATTCCCTCTTTGCTGAGTACCTGTCGTAAATCCGCCAACACATATACCAGAGATCACAAAAAAAGCCAGTCCTATATATATGAATATGCGCATATTAGTGCTCCTCCCAGGAAAGTATTGGATATCTATATATAAGATATTCTAACATTATTCTCCACTACTATTGGAAAAATTAAAATGTTGTATGACGAGAATACACATAATCGAGGAATCATGGGTATGAGCTCAGGTGCTATTTTTGTGGCGATTGGTATTGCGGCCCTTCTGGTGTCTACTTAGTTTCTCAACTAACGGAGAAAGTCCTCTTCTTCGAGTTTTGGACTCAGTTGACGTTATTTACATAATAATCGTCTTTTGTGCATGGTTTCGGACTCCATGGACCTCTGTCAAGAAAGTGGACAGTCACGCAACAGACATTCTAGTCAATTGCTCAGCAAAACGAACTGGAGAAAGATACCCCAGCGCGCCATGCATTCGCTTGCGGTTATAGTAAAACTCAATATATTGAAAAAGTGTCTGGTAGGCTTACTCCTTAGTCTTGAACCGTGGATTACAATAAATGAGCTCCTTTTTCAAAATGCTGTGCCACGACTCTATACAGGCGTTATCATAACAGTTACCTCTGCGGCTCATGCTGGACTCCATGCCATACGCTTTCAACTGCTTCGCGTATTCATGAGAAGTATATTGAGAGCCTCGATCGGAATGATGTAATAGACCCTCTTCTGGTTGTTTAGCTGCGTAAGCATCTTGTAACGCGCCCAAAACTAGGCTTGTTTCCATATGGTTCTCCAAGCGCCACCCCACGATTTCGCGCGTTCAAAGGTCCATCACATTAGCCAGGTACAAGCGCCCTCCCCGGCAAGGAATGTATGTAATATCGGTAATCCATACTGAATTGGGTTTGAGTATTTTAAATTGCTGGTTCAGCGTATTCGGGGCAATCGGATGGTCATGATTGGAGTCGGTAGTCTGTACGCGATACGTTTTGAAGACAATGGAGCGAAGCTTCATATGTCGCATGTACACACTCACCGTGCGTTCGGTAATGGTATAGCCTTCTTGATGTAACAGGCGGGTGATCTTCGGACTCCCATACCGCTTTTGATGGTCTGCAAAATGATACTGAATTCGCTTCATTATCGCAGCCTTACGAAGCATATGCGTACTGGTTTTTTCTGTCCGGCACTTGTAGTACCCGCTCCGTGACACATGTAGGGTCATGGACATCTTCTCCAAGAGAAACTCGGAGCGATGTTTTTCAATAAACTGGAATCTCAGTTCCTTGGTTTGCTGAAGATGTGCACTGCTTTTTTTACGATCGCTAATTCCTCTTCCACATCGGCAATCTTGTTATCTTTTTCTTGAAGTTGAAGGCTCATTTCTTTCAACTGTGCATCGAGTTCCCGTACTCGATCCACGCTAGCTGCCGGTTCATTCTTTTGTTCTCGATACTGGCTCATCCATTGATGCAGGGTACTTTTTGGGATGTTGAGCTCTTCCGCCAAGTCGCCCACTGTCTTTGTTTGCTCTTGAATGAACTGCACTGTCTGTTTTTTAAATTCTTCGTTATACCGTGGTCGACGTTCTCCCATGTGAACACACGTCCGTGGACTCATTATCGCCAGTCTGTTAACTACTGTCCACTTTTTATTCTAGCTTCACAATTGTTGTTGCATTCGTTGACTTTTTTATTGAACTCTATCTAAAAAAAACTTTAATGCTGTGTATTCTAGCCATCGAAGAAATATTACCGCATCGTTGATTAAGTAACATGTAGAAAGAGCCCTCTGGATTGGAGGGCCCTTTGATAGACATAGTTATAGTAGATAGGTTATGCGCCACGGAGTGCGACAGTATATGCTACAAGTCCTATAAAAAGTCTTGTTTAATCTTGCATTTCGTTCAATCTACGTACATACTTACGGTGTTTTTTGATTGATTTAAAATACTTGAAATCTCTAACAGCTTCAAGTCCTGCGCCATGTGAAGTAAGAAACATGTACGTTCTCGATCACTCAACGCCAGCAACGCATCCACCAGCTTTAACCGTTCAGCCTCTCCCGTTCGTTGTTCTGATGCTCCCCGTTCTTGGCATTACCTTATCACTCCCCCCCGTATTTAAGGCATAGAAAAAGGCATCTGTATTAGACACCCCTCTATCTTCTGCTATACTATTCAGTTTCTGAACCTATCTCTTCGGCATGCTTTTCTAGATAATATTCCACGTCCTTCAACACCTCCAGATTCATTCTGGACGCATATTCAGATTTTAAGTAAATATCCATTGTATTTATTTTCAATTTACTCCAGAGTTTCGCAATTATGCTCTTACTTTTTCAGATACCTTCTTCTCATCCTTTACCATTTCAGAAATTTCAGCCTGTAATTCAGTACCCAATTTATTTTCGGATTTAATATATTCTACCTCGGAAAATTCAAAATTTAAATCATGTACAAACTTATTTCTTAATTCATTTAAGAACTTTAGTCATCGAACAACTCTTTCTTTACAATACCTAATCCCAATGCCATATCTAATTTTTGTTTGTAATATTTAATCAATTTATCTAGATTAATTATATATTTCGACAACAAGTTTTCTAACTCATGATCTACATATAGATGACCTCGTAAAACAGTTATTAAAATATCTTCACTCTTAGTAATTGTAAGGAATTTCTCAAACGATTCGGTAAACTCTTTAGCAGTTATTTTTACATACTCATTTTTTACAGAATCTAAGTCAAAATCCAAATCTAATAGGATCATTCCTCAGATTTATGTACTGTAATTATTCAATACTAAGGAGTATAGTTCCTTCTTACCCATGTACCTTACCACACCGTCACCTCTGCAGCTTTGGGGTTTAGATTATGGGCTTTACCTCCATTTTCCATTCGATGGCATTAAGCCACTCACATACTCATCCCAGACTTCCCAAGGATACGTTTATCTTCAATAATCAGGTTCAGAATGTCCACAGTCTCCTTAACCAGCTCCAAATTAAAGGCATTGATCGTGATTTTTCTCGGTATTGCTACCATAACTTTCACCCCTTCCTATGGTATTGGTGTACAACAAAAAAGACCATACCCGATTGAGTATGGTCAAAAGATCTATTCTAGATTTAAGACATTAAGAGGATCGTTCCATCCTGTAACGACTCCGTTGTCAAAATTAACAATAGATGATTCAAAAAACCATGTGTCCCCATTATTAATTATAGAACTTGGTGTTCCCATAGATTTTTTAACTGTTTCTTTAGTATCACCGAGTCCAAACTTTGTGATTCCAGTTGAGCTACTTAATTCTTCTTTTCTATGGGCTACGAATTCAGATGCGGATTCTGTCCCTGTTTCTCTATTCCTTACTGCATCAAACACTGATGTTCCATCTTCGTATGTTGGATTTGGTTCGCTTACAGTTTCAGAAATAACCTGATTTTTCACTTGATCTAATTCTGTCTGAACACTTTCTAAAACACTCTCTTTGATTTGTTCATTCTGTGAATTCATCGTTTCTAATATTTCATTCTTGTAGCTTTCAAATTTACTTAATTGTGCATCTATATTGCCAACAGTGGACCAATTATCGCTAAAAAGTATCTTGGTTTCCCCTGTTATTCGATTGATCATTACTGGAAATTTTTGATCGAGTTTATCATACTTATATATTCCAGGATAGATGAAAATTCCAAAGGCTACAATGCATATTATTATAAATAAATATTTAATTATTTGTTGAATCTTAGGTTTCCACATTAATGTATCCCCTTATATATCCACATCGGTTGCGGTACTTACTATATCATCTGTAACATTAATATATTATAAAGGAGTAATGAAGCATGACTAAGAAAACTTATGCAACCCTTGTATATTCAGTATAAAAAAGCACCCTAAGGTGCTTGATACAGACCTAATGCTTCATTGTAGTATTAATCCAGTTTGATATAAATTTATTGGAAGACTTCCAGCTATCTCCTAAGCTGTCATGTGCTCCAGACAACCAGGAAGTGTTACGTCTTTTTCAGTAATTACTTGTCTCAACTGAAATGAATAGTGATCATATGCTTGGAAGAAACTTTCAATTCCATAATGTACCAACTCTTTTTCATACTTTATACGAACAATTTCAAGAAAACAATTCTGGGCCATATTCAAATAATTTTGTGAAACTACGTATCTATATTCATCTTCAAAATTTTCAAGACATTCATAGGCATCATTAGAGAAAGAATAGACCATTCTCATTACTTCTTGTAAATGAGTTACATTACGTAACATTTCTATAGTATCTTTATCAGTAATCAAAAAGCTTACCTCCCATCGACATCATATTTCGACGTTAAGGAAGGATTCTCCTGCTACTATTTACCATGTACCTTACTTCGCCGTCTTTTTGGGTTTATATTATGAAGTATTTCATCACTATACAAAACGATCCACTCTTCAGCGACTCATTTTGTATGAAAAAAAGGGTTTACTCAGGCTTTAACGATGTATTTTCATTTCCTTATGAAACGCCTCTGCTTTAACGGAGGCGTAACATAATCATTATTTTTAATAATTTCATCGTAAACATCTAATGATTTTCGTACTATTGAAGTCTTCGCTTCACGTCTTGAAAGGTGAGCAATTACAATAATATAGACACTAACTAATCCCATAGCTCCATAAAATGCAACATTCTTTTCTACCGAAGAGCTTTCGCTGAGATGAGCTGCTCCAAAACCGATAAATACAGCTACTATCATCGGAATAAATATTGAAAATATATTGAAGTTGCTCTTCTTTCCAATTTTATCAATGTCGGTATAACCCTTAAGAATTATTCTTTCATCTAAGTTTAAGTCTTTTACACTTAATTCTTTCAATATTCTATCCATCTGCTTATTATCAGTTTTTAACCATAACCCTCCCATTAGGTCGTCGCGATAATAATTATACAGACTTTCTTCTTGACTTAATTCTTTGTCTTTTTTACTTAGGATAGATGGAGTTGTCCATGGACCAGATGCAATATAATATGTTCTTGTGAACCATTTACAATCACTAACATCCTTTCTTTGAAGAATTTTAAAATTAACCCATGCAGCTCTGATATACGAACAAAATAATAAAAAAATAAATATAAAAATCACAAGAATCCAAGATATAATAATCTCCCCCTTAATACCATATTTCGACATTAGGAAAGATTTACCTTCAAAAAGTATAGACTGGCATGTCGCTATTCCCATAACGGAAAGTAAAGACAAACCGTATGAGCAATCCATATACCTCGATAATGGGATTTGGGTCACATTAACGAAAAATATTTGCTATTAACGAGCCTTTTGTAATAGGTTCCTCCTATATATAGTGGGCATTTACTAGACAAAAAACAGAGAATCCTCTACAGTATCGCTAATCTTCCGCTGCGCTCGTTGAATATATTCGCTAACGCTTCCGTAGGTAATGCCGACCATTTTGCCTATTTCAGAATGTGGGATGTACTGCCCATGTGCCAGAGTATAGCATTCTCGTTCCCGTTCGCTTAATTGATTAAGTGCATATTCTAATTGGAACCGTTATTCATCTGAAAGATTGGCTGGGCTTCCCGCCTTTGAATTACTAGCTAAAGCCTGCATTCGTATTGGATCCAATAGTATTTCCCGTTCATAGGCAGCTCGCCGTTCAATTCTACGCTTATTCCCTGGTCTCCGTCCTGAATTCAGCCACTCAATGACAAACTCACAGTCAGATTCATTCCAGAAATCACCTTTTTATCATCAGCATCAGCCTTCCTATATGCTCGCTCCACGCCTTTAAAGGAGAGTCGATAGTTTAAAGTCCGTTACCTTTACTGCAGGAGCCTAGCTATCGGCGATGTTCATCCTCATTCCCCTTTGTGGTATAATTTGGTCGAGGATAAAAGCTGCTATTGGCCTGACGCATCAGGGCTTTTTTCTGTATAAATACATTCCACCATCAGAGAACATCTTCATGTTTGTACTGATAGGATATGTGTTGTATGCATCCTTAGATCTCACCCAGGTCGGTCCCCAAGCCAGTACATCTACAGGTAAGCCCGGGCTTGCAGTAAAAATAAATTGTCGATGACCGGCTCTTAATGCGTTTTGAGTGTCTTTGTATTTCATTCTACTATCCCCTTTATCACAAATGGCCTCTCGGCAGCCTTACCAGTAGGTTTGGAATATTTCAGATCTAGGTTTACTCTCTCTTCCTCCGTGAGTTGTGATCTCTTAATCTTTCCTTGCCCACCGCCTGTAGATTCAATCTCCTTGCTTTTGATTCCTGAGTACCAATCGCTTATTATGATTTCCTCGCTTTCGGATTATCAAAGTCTCTTGTTCCTCTCTCAACCCGTGCTATATTAAATAAGAGGTGAATTTTATGAACGGTAAGAAAGTTATCATTATTCTTTTGTCCATCTCTTTACTGGGTGTGATTGCTTACTTCGGAATAGCTTATGGATTACTTTGGTATATCTTTAATGGTTAAGATCTATGATTACCCGGGCCCCATTTTACTAAAATTATTCGGTCTGACTCGATGGACTTCGGCCTAATAGTCAAGTTCCATCTCTTCGATCTGCTCTTTGGACCTGTCCCAAGTATCTTCATCGAAGCATTTTTTGTAACTACTCAAGCTATGACCTTGCCCTTCTATATGTCATTCAATTCAATGCAGATTGTTCTCTCAAACATCGTGACATTCATGCCGCCCACTATCACGCCACATTGCCCGTCAACCTCGATCTTCATTCCTTGATATGCGAAGTCAATTGCACGGCGCTCGCAAATCTCCCTGAAGGTCGCTGGATTGGTGAACAATTCACTGACCTTGAAACCGCCGAACTTCTCTTCCCACAATCCATCCTGAAAGTATTCCCAAAATGATTACTTAGCCTTCCCAGCAGTTTCACCTTGTACTGTTCGTCTGCACCAAGGATATCCCATTCACTCCACTGGCCTCATACTTCATAAGTATTCATCGTGTATCGTCTCCTTTGATTGGGGTCTCAGCCCCCTAAATTAATCCAGCGCTGATACTGTAGGCTCTAAACTTGCAATCAGATTCATATTCATGAACACTTGTATTCGAATTCCCTTCATATCCCGATAAAATGCCCATGCCTCAGAATCGTTTTGTGTTGCCATTTCTACCTTTCCATGCAGCGTGTTAATCAAAACGTATACATGTCATGCTTATCCATGTGTCTCAGCCAATTATAAGTTCAGTACAGCCAATTCATCATTTATATCCTCCTTGTGGGAGAGGAGGGCTATTAATCCATCTCTGTCCCAGTATTTTCGTACTGTGCAGCATGTGGACATCAACCTAAGTTGACATGATATAATACATTTGTTAATAATTATCATTTATTTGAAAGGGGATAAACATGAATAACATAAAGAAGGAAAATCAAAATATTAATAAATGGCTTTCTATTATTTGTCTTATATTAATACCTCTCTCTGTTGGCATCGGAATTGTATTCGATATTTATCGAGATCCAATACAAATTCTGCTTATGGCGTTAGGTTTTATAAGTTTATCTTGGATAAATTGGTCAAAGTATAAAGAGAAATCTAAGCTGTAAATACTTTTGCTTCATAGTATGCGTCTACTGCGTCATAAACTTTGGGTGAGGAGTGCTGTAACCTCCTCTATCCATTAATGTCATGTATCTTCGTACTGCGCAGTAAATAACTTCAAATAAGTTCTTTTTTTTAGTTTTAGTTTGTTATAATAAAACAATAACTATTAATGAGGTGCTATCTTGCAATATATTTTTTTAATACCATTGGCATTTGTTTGGGCGATTCCCTTGGTTTTACTGTTAAAAAGAGATTATCTTACTAAAAACAAGGTTTCAGATAAAAATGCTAGCATAGAGAAAAAATTAGACAGAATAATAGAATTGCTTGAAAAAGATAAGGGTGCATAATCACTTTTATCTTTTTTTATGTCGCAGTATGCGTCTACTGTGCCTTTGGGAGAGGAGGGATACTCCTACTCCCTTAATGATCTGGTGCGGCCCCCGCGTTGCTGGGTTTATGCTGTCGGATGATGGCCAAACAGCCGTAAAATTATCATTTTTTAAATCCTCTCTGCGGATCGTTAATGCCGTAACCGGTCCGTAGCAGCCTACATCCTCTTTACGGTACTCTACAGGTCCGCTGCATATAACGATGTGTCCGATATATGTAGGGAGCCTTACCTCTACTTGGTCACTTACTTTGACAGGAGATTCATTCCTATCAATTAATTCATTTGTCATCGGCTACTCCTTTTTCCTTTAACCTTTCTATTCCTTCCAAAGATAAATACTTAACTAGATCAGGTATTGTATCACACAAGAATGGATTACATTCGTTGTATCCTGCTATTCACGCGTCTGAATAACTGTATTGAAGCCATGCAATGCTCTTGTAGCTTTACTTTTTTAGACTTTTTCATTTAGCGAATCCCCCGATCTACTCTTTGACACTACTAAGCGTGATATATGCTGCCTCTGCCCTCTCTCGGGGGCAAATGTTTGTCTTATCCTTTACCTGTGTCATGCCTTGTTGCTCCCTTCCACCAACAATTCACGTGCTTTACTTCCTCTGTCGCTCTTAACCTTTGAATGACCTCTACCGAAGCTTGGCAGTTCCCAATGTACTTGATTCGCATAGAACTCTAGTACCTCCCATTGTCGGGCTATGGTCTGCCGTACCTCTTTAAGTGCTATCCGATCCTATCTATGTTGTTCTAGACTGTTACTTATTGAGCGTTCATAAGTTTTGTTCAGTTGTTGTGACTCTTCTAGAGCAGCTAGCGCATCCATTAACTCAACTTCTTCTCTGCTCAATTTCCTTTTCGGGCTTGTCGTTCGGAAAAGCTGCGCGTTTCAAACTTCTTCTCCCTGAGAGCTATGAGCGTTGCCCATGGCTGAATGATGGTTATGGCTTTCATACTTCCCCTCCTATCTACTCTAAAAAAAGGCTCACAAGACTTGTTGGACAACATACTCTATAAATAAAAAAGGAGTGAGTCTCATGACAACACGAGCTCTTGATATGCGGATTTCGGAACATATGTCTGGGTTAGGGAGTGCAATTGAGTACGTATACGTCAACCCAATTTTGATTGGAGATTTGGGAATTCAAACATCTTCAATTGTAGGAACGCCAGATGCAAACAAGGTACGTATATGGTTGTCTGGTTCAGTAACTTTCTATAAAGCTTTCGATACACCAGATGAAACCTCAGTAACAGTCGTAATAGAAAGAAACGGAAACGGAATCCTTGGTTCTGGCACACTAATCTATGAATCGCAAGTCCGTCCAGGTCCTATAGAGAGTACAGCATCCACAATCTCCATAACCGCAGGAGATTTCCCCGATATTCCTACTGTTTCAAATGGTCAAATTCGCTATTCACTTTTTATTTACTCAGACTTAGAAGTTGGGAGAAACGGAATATGGATGGTAAATGCTGCGTTTAATGGAATAGCATTTGCAGGATGAAGGAAATATGTCAGAAAGAATTATTGTCTGATCAATTAGAAATTTCGAACTGCCAGAACCATGTCTTATTATCCGGCATTGGGGCTTATGCCCCTTATTTTTGTGTCACAGCTCAGCCTTGGCATTTATCTCAGATGCTCCTGCCTTAATTACCTGATTCATTCCTTTTATGGTGAGCACTATGGTTCTTTGTTGATTCCTCCTCCAGGACAGGAGCTTTTTGTTCTCCAAGCGCTTAATAAAACCGTGAGTTGTCGATATTGACTGGTGCCCCATGGCTACTGCAATTTCGCGTATACTGGGCTGATATTGAAATTCAAATTAGAATTTATCAATAAAGTCGATTATTGCTTGCTGCTTTTTCGAAATGAATTACATCTTCAACCCTCGCTCATAAATAACTTACATTCGTTGTTATAAGAATTTTATAATCTTCAAATCGGTCATTTGGATGATAAGAACCCTGAGCAGCATAGCCATTAAGAGTATCAGTAAACATTGCAGTGAAGGTTTTTAGATCCTCGGTTTCTAATGATTCCAAAAATCTAATTTCCTTTGCTCGGAGATCCCTGCCAGCAGCCGTTATGATTAGATCTGCTATAGGTTCAATCTGCTGCAGTCGTTCTTCTTTTGCCTTTTCTAACTCCAACTGCTTAGTATCCTCGAATGAAACTACATTTTCAGGGGCATTACGGGGGCGCTCATTAACCTTCCACAAAACCTTCAAACCTTACCCCCACAGAAAAAAACCCTCAACACCAATGGTGTCAAGGGTTTAACAGTTCTAGTAAAGAGTCATGTATTGCGCTCTTTCCCACTCGTGAACTTGTGTGCGGTAGATATCCCATTCGATTTCTTTTAGCTCGTAGAAGTGAGCCAAAGCATGTTCGCCGAGAGCTTCGGTGATAACATGACTGCGGATCATTTCGCTAAGTGCTTCTTTCAAATCGGATGGCAAGCTTGGAATGCCTTCTTCGATGCGCTCTTCTTCAGACATCACATAGATGTTACGGTCAATCGGAGCTGGAAGATCAAGCTTACGTTTAATTCCGTCAAGACCTGCTTTCAACATAACAGCAAGTGCGAGGTAAGGGTTAGCTGCTGGATCCGGGTTACGAACCTCAACACGTGTGCTAAGACCTCTAGAAGCCGGAATACGAATCATTGGGCTACGGTTACTTGCAGACCAAGCTACGTAGCAAGGTGCTTCATAACCAGGAACAAGGCGTTTGTATGAGTTCACTGTTGGGTTAGTAATCGCTGCAAAAGCACGAGCGTGCTTCAAAATACCAGCCATGTAGTAACGTGCAGTTTTGCTCAGACCCAGCTTGTCGCTTTCGTCGTAGAACATGTTTTCTTTGCCTTTAAACAAGGATTGGTGAGCGTGCATACCAGATCCGTTGATACCGAACAATGGTTTAGGCATAAAAGTTGCATGCAGGCCGTGTTGACGGGCTACCGTTTTCACGACGAGCTTAAAGGTTTGAATTTGGTCAGCAGCAGTAATCGCGTCAGCATATTTAAAGTCAATTTCATGCTGGCCCGAAGCTACTTCATGGTGGGAAGCTTCGATTTCAAAGCCCATTTCTTCAAGGGTCAGTACGATTTCACGACGACAGTTTTCCCCTAAATCCGTTGGCGCTAAGTCAAAGTATCCACCTTGGTCGTTCAATTCCGTAGTAGGATTTCCTCTTTCGTCTGTCTTGAATAGGAAGAATTCAGGTTCTGGTCCAACGTTCATAGCTGTGAAACCCATTTCTTCAGCTTCCTTCAGACAACGTTTGAGGATACCACGCGGGTCTCCAGCAAAAGGTGTACCATCTGGCATGTAGACGTCACAAATCAGACGAGCTACACGACTATCAGTCACCCAAGGGAAGATTACCCATGTATCTAGGTCAGGGAAGAGATACATATCAGATTCTTCAATCCGTACGTATCCTTCGATGGAAGAACCATCAAACATCATTTTATTATCAAGCGCTTTTTCCAATTGGCTAACTGGAATCTCTACATTCTTGATAGTACCTAATAGATCCGTAAATTGCAGACGAATAAAACGAACATTCTCTTCCTTGGCAATGCGTAAAATATCCTCTTTAGAAAAGCTCATGTGATCCTCTCCCTTTCGAACTTCTATATATTATTATTTATTAAAAAACCGGGATAACTCACCTTGAATCAGAGACACTTGTCCCGGTCTTTTACCGGAAACTAGTTCTTGCTTCAGCATTCGGTGAAGCTGGGAATCGGATAACTCTCTACGTCTTACCTCTGTATCAGGGGTAATAACAGTAGCTTCCTCAGATTCCTTAGAGACAGGATTCATTACTTGCTTAATGCCAGCAATATTAACACCCTTCTCGATCAGAGCTTTAATTTCTAATAGGCGCTCAACATCATTAAAAGAGAACAAACGCTGATTCCCCGACGTACGTGCTGGTACGATCAGACTGTGCTGCTCATAATAACGAATTTGTCTCGCGGACAAATCAGTCAGCTTCATTACAATTCCAATAGGAAATAATGCCATATTTCTGCGGATTTCATCACCCATGACTCATCCAACCTTCCAATGATCTTTTTCTGATCTCATTGTACATTTCCTAATACAGCGTGTCAATGGTATGTGAGATATTCTTACAGCAATTTTCTTTCACGCATACTTTGAAGTGCCATCAAAACGCCATATTTAACATGTGAATAGGTTAACCCGCCTTGCATATAGCCAATATAAGGAGCCCGTATAGGCGCATCTGCAGATAACTCCAAGCTTCCACCTTGTATAAACGTACCTGCAGCCATAATAACAGGATGTTCATAACCTGGCATATCCCAAGGCTCTGGTACCACATGGCTGTCCACAGCCGCAGCGCGTTGTATGCCCTGAACAAAGGCAATTAAGTGTTCTGGTCCATCAAAGGAAACCGCCTGAATCAAATCTGTACGAGGCTCGTTCCAGGCTGGCTTTGTCTCAAACCCGCAACGCTGAAATACGGATGCAGCAAAAATACTCCCTTTTAAAGCTTGTCCGACCGTGTGTGGTGCCATAAATAACCCTTGGTAAAGCCCACGTGTTGTTCCTAACATAGCCCCTACTTCACCACCTATGCCAGGAGCGGTTAATCGATAAGCTGCCAATTCTACAAGATCCTGTCGGCCACAAATATAACCGCCTGTCTCAGCAATACCGCCACCCGGATTCTTAATTAACGATCCTGCTACTAGATCCACACCAACCTGTGGAGGCTCAAGATCTTCGGTAAACTCACCATAACAATTGTCTACGAAGACAATCACTTCCGGTTTCAACACCTTTACCCTCGAAGTCATTTCACCAATTTCAGCCACTGTGAAAGAAGCACGCCAATCATATCCTCGTGACCTTTGGATTCCAATCACTTTAGTATTTTCGTTAATAGCGAGAGCTACCTCATCCCAATCGATCTTGCCATCTGCAGTAAGAGCAACCTCCCGGTAAGTAATTCCGAAATCTGCGAGTGAACCTGTCCCATCCCCTGTGTGACCAATTACCTTATGTAAGGTATCGTACGGACGTCCTGTGATGTATAGCAGCTCATCTCCTGGACGCAGTACACCAAATAGGGCTGTTGATATGGTGTGTGTTCCTGAAGCGAAATGCGGGCGAACCAGAGCAGATTCCGCACCAAAAACGTCAGCATAGACAAGATCCAACACTTCACGGCCACGGTCATTATACGCATACCCCGTTGAACCGGCAAAGTGAAAATCACTGACTTGATGACGCTGGAACGCTTCTATAACCTTCCACTGATTCTTATCTACAATACGATCAAGGGCTTTGACAGCGCCTTCTATTTCAACTTCTGCGGCCTCTGCCGCGCTCAAAATATCCTCTGCAAAAACTACCATTCGTTCTTATTCGCTCCTTACATTTACTTGCCATCATAATGACAGAAAGCGGCAGTAAACTGACGCTTTCTAGATTAGCTATTATTTTATACCTATAAACGAAGCATTTCCACCTTAGGAATGACTGACAAGATTACTGCTGGTCCACAAAATCAGCAAGCATGTAACCCCATTTGTCATAATCCTCTTTATTAAGACGAACGTTATAGAGCACATCGTTCTCATCATATGTCGTTTCCAGAACCTCTCCCACCCTGTAGAGCAAGGAAGAAATGTCACCTCGGTCTCCGGGAATGCGGAAGTTGAGTGTGTCGCCAGCCAGTTCATCGGCGATCATTTCGGTAATCCGAGTTAAATCTTCAGGATTAAATGCACTGATCTTCAAGTACCCTGTACCTGTAGGCAACATTTCCAGTTGCTCAGGCTGACATAGATCAATTTTATTAAAAAGTACGATTTGCGGTGTACCAGATGCACCTAGATCCTGCAAGATGGATTGGACAATCTCCATCTGCTCCTCACGCATTGGTGAAGAGGCATCCACCACATGTAGCACCAAATTGGCCTCATTCACTTCCTCCAGCGTTGCACGGAAAGATGCGACAAGATCATGCGGAAGATTCTGAATGAAGCCTACAGTATCCGTCAGCACAACCTCTTTACCACCTGCTAGCTCAAGTACACGTGAAGTAGGGTCCAGTGTGGCAAACAACTGGTTTTCAATATAGACATCCGCATCGGTTAGTTGCTTAAGTAGCGTTGATTTCCCTGCATTCGTATACCCAACAAGTGCGACTTGCACTGCTCCCGCCTTGCGGCGACGCTCCCGATGTAGCTCACGAGTCTTAACAACCTCATCCAGCTGGCGTTTCAGCTCCGTAATCCGATCACGAATATGTCGGCGATCAGTTTCCAGCTTACTTTCACCCGGACCTCTGGTACCAATTCCGCCACCTAGTCTGGATAGGTTCTTCCCTTGGCCGGAAAGCCGGGGTAACAGATAGGACAATTGTGCCAGCTCTACCTGAATAATTCCTTCTCGCGTCTTCGCACGCCCCGCAAATATATCCAGAATAAGCTGCGTCCGGTCAATAATCTTAAGATCCAGAGCCTCCTCAAGGTTCCGTACTTGGGCTCCTGACAATTCTTGATCAAAGATAGCTGTATTAGCCCCGAGAGCATCAGCAGCCATCCGTAGCTCTTCTACTTTACCTTTACCAATAAACCATCTAGAATCAGGTGTTTCCTTGTTTTGACGCAGCACATCCAGAACTTCAACACCAGCCGTTTCGGCTAATTGCACTAATTCCTGTAGTGAAAGCTCTGGATCAATTCCGGTTCTTTTAATTTTATCTGTGACGAGACTTACCAATATCGCTCGATCTTGTACATCTGTTTCCGTATCATGCGTAGTTATTGCCATGTATGTTATGCTCCTTATGACGGTGATAGTATCCTGTAATTCATAATTTGAAATCCTCAGTTCGAAGCGTCATTAATTCCTGCTTGCCTGGGCTGGTACTTTCATACTGGTTTAACAGTCTGACAGCCTGACCCCGAACAGCTTTCTCAATGGCGTTGCGAACATACCTCGCATTACTGAAAGCATGAAGACTCTCCGTCTTCTCTACTAACAAATGCTGCTTTAACTTGAGTATCGCCTGTGGCATCAAAATATAGTCGCGATCTTTTGCCATCAGTTCAGCGATTTGCAGCAGTTGATCGATCGTATAATCAGGAAATTCCACTTGTATCGGAAACCGTGAAGGCAATCCGGGATTGCTCATCAAAAAATACTCCATCTCTCCAGAGTACCCCGCTAAGATAAGTATAAATTGACTGCGATGATCCTCCATGGCCTTGACGAGCGTATCAATCGCTTCTTTCCCAAAATCCTTTTCTCCACCCCGAGCAAGGCTATAAGCCTCATCGATAAACAAAATACCGCCCAAAGCCTTTTTTACCAGGTCGCGAGTCTTCTGTGCAGTATGACCGATGTATTCTCCTACAAGGTCGGCCCTCTCCACCTCAATAAGATGTCCTTTGGTCAGTACACCCATACGCTGGAACAGCTTAGCCACGATTCTAGCCACGGTTGTCTTGCCAGTTCCGGGATTCCCTTTAAAAACCATGTGATAAGCTTGCCCGCCGCTTGCAAGTCCTGCCTCAGTTCGCATTTGAGCAATTTGTAACAAGGCGTAGATTTCAAAGACTAGCTCTTTGATATTGTCCAGACCCACTAAACCTTCCAATTCTTGCGTTAACTCTTGGAATAGGCTAGTGTGGCCGTGATTTTTTGGAGGTACCGGCCGACTCTCTCCAGAAGGGTTAGTTATAGCCGGAGGCTCTTGACTCCGCAATACAATATTGATTTGTCGAGACGGTCTTTCTTCCTCCCGTCCACTGGCCGCTGCTACGCGTCCGCTCATCGGTATCACCTCATTATCCAGGGCTGACTTCTCTAATCAAGTCTATTCCAGTAAATGAAGTGTTATTAGAAGATTCGGGATTTTTTGGACAAATCACAGGAATAGCTGCTGAAGCTTCCATTTCGTATAGGCTAGAATCTCACGTGTTTTATGTCTTGTCATCGATAGAACGGTGGATTCTGTAAGTCCCAGCTCAGGATTCACATATCCAAGCTCGTCAGCAATTTCATGAGCCCGCCACCCATGATAAGTATGCGTAATGATTATTGTTGAAGACAAACCTTCTCGTGCCATAATCTCTTTACTAAACAAAAGATTCTCGTAAGTGCTGGTAGCTTCATTCTCTACGTAAATGGCGCTATCTGGCACTCCTTTAGCAACCAAATAATTACGCATTCCTTGAGCTTCTGTGTATTGTAAATCAGGTTTATCTAAACCACCAGATACAATAAGATGTGGGAACATCCCTTTTTGATAAAGCTTCAGTCCGTAATCCAGCCGTTCCTTAAGTCCTGGGCTAGGCTCATCCCCCCACATCGACATGCCAAGAATGATCCCAACATCCGCCTTTTGCATAGGATCTGTGGTGGCAGCTTTATTAATATTGTTTAACGCATAAGCACACCACAACAATCCAGCAATCACAATTATCGATAAAGCGATAAGCAACGTTCGTTTCGTCCAGAATCTGCGTTTTTTGGAAACAATCCGAATCGGGGAAGACCCTCTTCCGTAGACATACCATTCCATTTCTTTATTTCCTCCTGAATTCTCCATGATGAAATAATTCGGCACGATGCTTCAAAGATAGTGAGAAATAAGGGAAAGCATGAGCATCGATGCCGCGTAAAATAGTATTGGCTGTCTCCCAGGCGAGTTTATAATCACTCTCGGAAATATCTTCCCTCTCCAGCGCTTCCTCTAATTCATCCTCATCAAGCAAGAAAACCTCGCCGTTCCAAAGCACAACCACATCCAGATACAAATCATCAAACCATGGAACGCCTTGGTCTGTGACGCCCTGCACCTTGCAGGTGTCTATGTACCATTGAATGATATTTTGCCGTTCGTCGAACATAGCCGTCACAATATAGTGACTGTCTTTTGGGAAATATTGCAGCCAGGAATAACCTTTATCCGCAATACGATATGTATGCCGTCCATAGCTCTTCCACAGTGGTTCTTTCAGCCCGTAGATGGTATAAAGCGTAATATATCCGCTGAATTCCCGGCTCTCCACATAGCGGCAGGCAAAATGGCGACGCGTAATCCGGCGCCAGTTGGCCCGGTCTCCGAATTTACGTTTCATAGAAATTACCCTCTCCAGTATGGTTTCTTCAGCTTACCACATTTAGAGGATACACTCAAAACATCCCGCAAAATACAGCAAATTTTTATCACAGATCCTATTAGAAAAATATGGAGTTATAAAAGAAAGAAGCTGTCCCATAAGTAGCATTCACTACTTTTGAGACAGCCTCAGGAAAAGAAAAGCTAACTTCATAAATTCAAAGCATCACTATTGAACAGAAGAATCACCATTCATATTACTAGCCTCTTGATCAGGGCTTTGTGTTGCATTACCACTGTCATTCCCCGAACTTCCGCCTCCAGAAGGTACATCTGGCGGAGCAGTAGGTATCGGTGTTGCTGACGGTGGAGGCGTAGTGAATTCAGGCAAGGTTCCTGTTCCACCATTATTCCCGCTTCCATCGTTGCCACCACCATTATTACCACCGTTGCCATTATCCCAGCCATTGTCTCCACCATTCTCAGGGGTTGGTGTCGGGAGATTAGGATCAATGGTTGGCTCAGGTGTTGGCATCTCATCCTGCACAGAGACAGTAACCACATTCGATGGTTCACTTTCTACTTGGGTTGCAGGATCGTAGGAAGTAACATAATACTCGTAAACCAGACCAGGCATTGCACTAAAGTCTCCTGCACTAGTCGTGACCGTATTTAACAGTAAACCGAAATCAGCCTCGGATGTCTCTCTACGATAAATACGATATTCCACACCCGCAACAGGAACTGCCTGCCAGCCCAGATTTACTGTCATCGTAGATGGATCATAAGCTGCAGTAAGTCCACTAACATTCTTAGCTGGTTCAGGTGTTTCTGTAGGTGCAGGAGCGATTTCATTATCTAGCTGTGGGAAGGACTTCTTAGGAACATCCCTTAACGCTTCCTCCATCACTTTACCCCAGAATGCTGCGGCAAGCCCACTGCTATTCTTAAGCAGATGTTTCTTGCTTGGCTTGTCATAACCCATCCACACAGCAGCTGTCCATTCAGGTGTATATCCCACAAACCAAACATCACGGTTCGAGCTGATTCCAGAATATCCACTTTGAGTCGTACCGGTCTTACCAGCAACTGGACGATCAATCCTTGCTTTTCTACCTGTACCACTCTCTACAACCTTTTGCATCATCTCGGTCATTTGATAAGCCGTTTGCTTACTCATAACACGCTCAGGCGTTGTATTAGCCTTGAAGACGGTCTCTCCACTACTATCAGTGATCGATTTAATGGAATATGATTCTCGAAGTTCACCGCCATTTGCAAAAGCACTGTAAGCTTGTGCCATTTCCAGTGTATTCGTTCCTTTGCTCATACCTCCGAGAGCCAGTGAGAGGTTCTTGTCCTCGTCTTCCAGTCCAATCCCCAATTTCTTGGCAAACTTAAATCCGGTATTCACTCCAATTTCATTAAGCAACCAGACCGAAGGAATATTCTCTGATTTCTGTATAGCATCACTCATACTAATACTCTTGGAATATCCGTGAAGGTTAGTTGGGCAATAGTTGGAAAAACACTGCTTCTCGTTGCTTAACGTAGAATACTTGTCGTACTTTCCAGTTTCCAGTGCTGGAGCATAAGCAACGATTGGTTTAAAGGCTGAACCAGGAGAACGTCGGCTGCCATTTACACGGCTATAGCCTTTTTTCTCATAATTCCGTCCACCTAGAAGTGCGACAATGCCGCCATTCTCTTGATTCACGATGGTCATAGAACCTTGTACCAATTCGTCGTCTACACTCTTCTCGAAGTTATCACTGTCTGCAAAAGCATCTTCTACAGTTTCTTGAGCGTGCTTATCCATCGTGGTGTATATCTTGTAACCACCAATATTCAGATCATCTTCGGATAGTCCAAACTTCTCTTCTGCTTCTTCCACTGCGAAGTCAATAAAAGCTTGATAACGCTGTTTCTTTTCAGGTGGCTTATAATTATAATCCACGGCTTGTGCTTCGTCTCTCTCTTGCTCCGTAATATAACCTTGTTCGTACATGAGCTGAAGCACTACTGCGCGACGTTCCTTTGAAAGATCCGGGTTACGCAAAGGGTTGTAACGAGACGGTCCCTTAGGCATCGCAGCCAGTGTCGCAATTTCCCAAACTTTCAGATCATTCAGATCACTCTTACCAAAATATCTTTCCGATGCTGCTTTAATTCCGTAGATCGTACCCCCAAAGTTTATTCGGTTCAGGTACATCGTAATGATCTCTTCTTTAGATTTCTGGTTCTCCAATGCTACAGCAATGGATACCTCAGTCGCTTTACGGAAAAATGTTTTATCCCGTGTCAAAAAGATGTTTTTGGCCAGCTGCTGAGTAATGGTACTACCACCTTCTACCATGCTGCGTGCAGCAATATCTTTTACCGCTGCCCGGCCGATTGACCATAAATCCACACCAGAATGCTCAAAGAAGCGTTTATCTTCTGTGGCCACAAAGGCATTGATCAATAACGGTGGAATCTTCTCATACTCTACAGGATCGCTTTTCTCAAGCGATAATTCGCCGATTAAATTAGCATTGCGGTCATATACTTTTGTAGTTTCATTTACGGTCAGCTTGTCTTGGTTCTCTAGGAGAAGTTTTTGCCCATTCAGCATAATGAACAGATAACCGCCAAGCGCACAGAAAATGGCCAACGCTGTAGCAAAGAACAAGCTCCACAGCACACGCTTTTTAGTCAAAAACTTCTTTTTCTTCTTACTTTTCGGTTTTGGTTTTGAATTGGTACTGGACGATCCTCTATTTCTATTGTTGTTCGTCCTTGATGTATCATCTCTAGACATGATGCCTCCTGACTCCCTTCCTTGAATAAATCATGTATGGACTTCTCTGAATGAAAAGAACAACCTTCTCAGGTTGCTCTCTCACACTCTATTCAAACGATTTATTAACAAGAAAGGTTTCACTTCAATTTTGTTAATGTTATTCTTCGTTACTATTGTCCTGCATAAGTGACACACTGCGCTGTGGTGTAAAAGTGGAAATCGCGTGCTTATACACCATTTGCTGGCGTCCATCACTGTCAATAACGATTGTAAAATTGTCGAATGCTTTAATAATTCCCCGGATTTGAAAACCGTTGGTCAAATATACTGTAGCAGGGATATTTTCTTTGCGTAGTTGGTTCAAGAATGTATCTTGGATGTTAATGGACTTGTTCATATGACGTACCCCCAATGGTTCAATTATATTGTTCAGAAGTATATTCAAGACCTGAGAGAAACTTTCCTGCTATTATAGCACGTATTTTCGAGAAATTCTCAGAAAAGTTTTGCTCACCTTCGACATCGATCCACTCGATTTCCTTCATGTGGCGAAACCATGACAACTGTCTTTTGGCGAATCGGCGAGTATCGCGTTTAAGCAGTATCACAGCTTCCTCAAGCGTCAGTTCCCCTGCAAGGTAAGCGGCAATTTCCTTGTAGCCCAGTCCCTGCATGGACACAAGGCTTCTGCTGTAGCCGTTTTCCAGCAGTCCGTTCACCTCAGCAACAAGACCATCCGCAAGCATGCTATCAATTCGGTCCTCAATACGTTTATATAGTATTTTCCGGTCCATTGTCAAACCGATGAGGCATAAGTCATAGGGCGACTCCTTCTTTTGAGCTGCATGAGAAGCAGAAAGTGTGGTGTTTGTCTGGTGATGAATTTCCAGTGCCCGTATAATTCTACGGCGGTCATTCGGATGCAATTTCGCTGCACTGACCGGATCAACGGCTTCAAGTCTGGCATGCAGTGCAAGCGCTCCATGTTCTTCTGCAAATTGATCCTGTTCTTTACGGAAAGCTTCGTCAGCCACAGCTTCAGAGAATTGAAAACCGTAACATAGGGACTCAATATAGAGACCTGTTCCCCCAACAATAAATGGAAGTTTCCCACGACTGCTTATCTCTTCGATAAGTCTGCTACCTTGTTCCTGAAATTCAGCAGCAGAATATGGGTCCTGCGGATCATGAATGTCGATTAAATGGTGAGGAATTCCCATCATCTCAGCTGGAGTAATCTTAGCTGTACCAATATCCATACCACGATAAACCTGCATCGAATCTCCAGAAATAATCTCTGCGTTATATGCAGCCGCAAGCTCCAGACTTAACCTGGTTTTACCTACAGCTGTTGGTCCTAGTAAGACTAGAACCTTATGTCTCTCTTTAGTTGTCAATGTGTATCACCCCGTACGATGTTTTGGAGTTGCTCCGGAGCAGCTCTGTAAAGCCAAGCCTTTCAAATTCGCCGCTCAGAGCCTTTTCTTTCAAAAGAACAGTTTTACGGGCCACTCTTACCGCCTCAGCTACACTCTCTAGTGATAATGCTGCACGATTAGCAAACTGCCGCAGCGGGGAAATCGAAGCAGAACCGGTCAGCGGCACTCGGAACATAGGATCAAAGTACACAATATCTACACTTCGATCCGGTAGAGCACGTAAGTAGCTCAAATGCTCACTATGAACGACATTAATTCTACGCAAGGCCTCATTAACCCTTACTTGCCCAGAGGTATAATGCCGCATCCCTTCATAGAGCAGTGCATACAGCGGCAATGAGCTCTCCAGAGCGGTAATCTCTGAGGACTCACCACCATGCACAGCAAATAGCAACGAATCAGCACCTAGACCCGCTGTGCAATCTAGTACGCTATCTCCGGGAAGCATTCGAGCAGCGACAAGCATCGGTTCTATTTCACCCTTTAGAATCCGTTTCGCACGAACAAAACCCATGCTTGGGTGAAACTCCATAGGCTCCATCCCTAATCGGTGTAAACGAACGGCTTCTTGAGAAAGAATTAGTATATCCTCATCTCCGTAGTGTTCCACCATCTTGGGTATAGAGAATTTCTCGCGTGGAGCGTATTTACAGCCCGTTCTCTCTGCGAGATTCTGAGCTCGCTCTACAATATCCATTATCGGGCTATAACCCGTAGTTATAATCATGTTGCCTCCAGTCTTGCTATAAACAAATTTCTAATCGTACAATTACATCACCCGTTTGAACAATTTCTCTAAATCATAGGATGAAAAAGAAATCACAATCGGACGCCCATGTGGACAAGTATACGGCTGTCTGCATGCTGCCAGACGTGACAATAAGGCCTCGACTTCCTGTTCTGTTAGTTTCTGGTTGGCTTTGATGGAGGCTTTACACGAGCATAGAATAGACGATTTCTCTCGTAGCTTTGCTAGGTCAATCAATCGTTCACTCAAGACCCACTCCGCCATTTCTTCAACGATCGCCTTCTCCTCGCCTTCAGGAAACCAATACGGCAAAGATCGAATCAGAAAAGTCTGTCCTCCAAAATGTTCAAGGTACACTCCAGCCTGCTGAAACCAATGTAGACGTTCACTAAGTTGACGACTTTCCGAAGGCGTGAACTCAAGTGTAATTGGCAAAAGCAGATCCTGAGAAGCGTCTTCAGGACGACCGAACTTCTCATAAAAAAACTCGTAATTTATGCGTTCGTGTGCCGCATGTTGATCAATGAGATACAGTCCGCCGTCATTCTGAGCGATAATATAAGTCCCATGATGCTGTCCGATATAATTTAGTTCCGGGAAGGCAGGAAGCCCAGGTTCTTCATCGACTGGCGGTGCCCATAACGCTTGGGCAGAAGGAATCTGCTTCTGCAGGGATGAAGTTTCTTGCGGGCGATACCCATTAGCATAGTTGTTGCTCACATTATTTTGACGTCCTTGTGAAGAGGAAGACTGGTATCCTGACCCGTAGGATGGAGCCGTTTCACGGGTCATCGGAGTATCAATCTGCCCCTCTTTTCTGATCTCCCTGGCGCTCTGTTCAACATTTGATGGTTGTTGTCTACTAAAGGAACTACCAGATCCCTGAGGAACTGGATCCTTGCCCACCTCAGACGGTGGGGGTGCCGGAACTGACCCTTTAGAAAAAGCAAACTGCTCCTGTATAAATGAACTGCTGCCCTTTGGCCCAATGGTTTCTTTACCGGGACGCGGTATCAAACTTTGCCCTAACAACACTTTACGAATTTCTTGTTCAACAAACGTGTAAAGCTCATTCTCCTTACTAAACCGAACCTCCAGCTTAGCTGGATGAACATTGACATCCACAAGTGAAGGATGCATGTCCAGTTCGAGCACCAGCAGTGGATAGCGATTAATCGGAAGTAAAGTATGATAAGCACGCATGATCGCTGCGTTCAGACCATTGCTGCGAATATATCGTCCTCCCACAATGGTAGTCACTGCGTTTCGATTTGAGCGTGTCCATTCCGGACGACTTATATAACCAGAAATACGATAATCCAAGTCCTCTGCCGTAATCGGCAACATAGCCTTAGCTGCGGAGGTTCCGTACACCGCTGCGATCACTTGCAGCAGATCACCATTACCAAGCGTGTGCAGCAGCTGATTGCCATTATGATGCAAGGTAAAAGAGATTCCCGGATGGGCTAACGCCATTCGATACATGGCATCCGATATATGACCAAGCTCCGTCTGGATACTCTTCATGTATTTCAGCCGTGCCGGTGTGTTAAAAAATAATTCACGCACCGCTAGATCGCTCCCACGGCCCGAAGGGGAATCTTCATTCCGAATTAAATTACCACCCTCAATATCAATCAGGCGTCCTTTGCCGTCATCGGCAGTAGCCGTTAGAAGAGAGACTTTGGATACCGCAGCAATACTGGGGAGCGCCTCACCTCGGAACCCTAAGCTAGTGATCTGGAATAGATCACGCCCATTAGCGATTTTACTTGTGGCATGACGATAAAAGGCGGTCTCGCAATCCTCAGGCTCGATCCCCGAGCCGTTATCTTTTACTCGGATGCTCTGTAAACCGCCTTCCTCCACCGAAACCTCAATCCTTGTGCTTCCTGCGTCAATAGCATTCTCAACTAGCTCCTTCACAACAGAAGCTGGTCGCTCTACAACTTCACCCGCAGCAATCTGGTTGGCAATATGCTCGTCCAATATATGAATTTTGGCCAATTTCATTCACCTCTTATTTAGGCAATCAATAATCAAAGATCCTTTGCTTTCATCTTCAGGTCGTTCAGCAGACTCATAGCCTGAAGCGGAGTCATATTCATAAGATCTGCGTTACGCACAGAAATGATGAATTCTTTTATCGCAGGATTCTCTTGTACTTCAGTTACTACAGCCGACTGATTTGCACTACCCTTCCGATTCTTACGTGGTTCTTCCTCGCCAAAGATAGACAGTTGAACTACTTCATCTGCTATTGATGAATAGGAGTCTGCAGGAATCCCCGAAGTTTCTGCGATGACATTATCGGGTTGTTGGGTAGATGTAGTTGCGACCTCTTTTGCAGCGGCCTGAATTTCTAGTCCACCCCCATAATGAATAGAGGAACCACCTGGATGAGCCGCCTGCTCGATACTCTGAAGTAGACCGTAAGCACGATCAATAATCCCTTCAGGAAGCCCTGCTAGGCGTGCACAATAAATCCCATAGCTACTGTCTGCTGCTCCCGGAACAAGCTTACGCAGGAAGTTTACTTTATCCCCGCTCTCCTGTACGGCCATAGAATAATTCTTAAGCCCTTTAAGGCTTTCTTCTAAGTGGGCCAATTCATGAAAATGCGTCGAAACTAAAGCTTTGCAAGAAATGGTATCGTGCACATACTCAATTACCGCTTGTGCAATCGCCATGCCCTCACTCGTCGATGTTCCTCTACCAAGCTCATCAATGATAATTAAACTCCGGGCTGTTGCTTTTTCTGTCATGACCTGTATGTCGGCCATTTCTACCATAAATGTACTCTGACCTCCGATCAAATCATCAGCTGCCCCAATACGTGTAAAGATTCGATCAATTAGCGGAACTTCTGCACTGGTGGCCGGAACGAAACAGCCAATTTGAGCCATAATACAAATGAGTGCAACCTGCCGCATATAGGTACTTTTCCCAGCCATATTAGGACCAGTGATCAAAAGAATATTTCCATCTTCCTTACTAAGCGTACTTCCGTTTGCTATAAATGCCGAGTCCTTTAACACAGCCTCCACGACAGGATGACGACCACCTTCAAGTCGAAGATCGTACCCATCCGATAGAACAGGTTTTACGAAGCGATGCTCGGCACTGACGGCTGCCAGACATTGATACACATCAATCTCTGCTACCTTTTCCGCAAGATTCTGCAGTCGCGGAATTTGACCGCTGATTCGATCACGCAGTTCAGTAAACAGGCTGTACTCCAAATCTGTCATTTTATCTTGCGCTTCAAGAATCAGTGCCTCTTTCTCTTTAAGCTCAGGTGTAACAAATCGCTCTGCATTTGCAAGCGTCTGCTTACGTTCATAACGCCCTTCCGGCAACGAAGCCAGATTAGATTTGGTGATTTCTATGAAATAACCAAAGATTTTGTTATAGCCGATCTTCAGTGATTTGATGCCAGTGGCTTGGCGTTCTTTCGCTTCCAGTTCGGCGATCCAACGTTTACCATTACTGCTAGCTTCCCGCAGCTCGTCCAACCGGCCATGATAACCAGAACGGATAATTCCTCCGTCTCTCACGGACACCGGCGCATCTTCAACAATTGCTCGATCTATATCCTCCCGTATCTCGGCACATTCATCCATGCTAGCACCGATCTCGCGTAGGGTTGCAGATCCCGAAGTCATACATAATTCCTTCAAAGCAGGGATTTGTGCCAGTGATAGCTTTAAGGCATTCATGTCACGACCATTCGCACTGCCAAAGGCAATACGACCTACCAGCCGCTCTAAGTCATAAATTTCCTTCAACGCTAAACGCAGGTCCTCTCGAACAATAAACTGATTGTACAAATAATCAACTGCTTCTAGACGACGTTCGATCGGAGCGCGCTGCAATAGCGGTTTATCTATTCTGCGACGTAACAATCGCGCACCCATGGATGTTTCAGTACGGTCTAGTAGCCATAGAAGAGATCCTTTTTTAGAACGTTCTCGGACCGTCTCTGTTAGCTCCAGATTTCGGCGTGTGAACGGATCAAGAATCATATAATTACCTGGTTCATAAGGAGAAATTTGACTAAGTTGTCCCATTGAACGCCGTTGTGTCTCGTTTAGATAGGAGATTAGCAGTGCTAGACATTGTCCACGTTCTTTCTCCAGACGAACCCATGCGGCTTCACCGAATTGTCGACGTGCCAGCTCCTCCTCACGTTTCTCCCAAGGTGTGTACACAACAGGTTTCGCCAACAGAGGCGTTTCACTACGTAAAAGCTCCAATAACGTCGGGTCTCCGATGATCTCAGCCGGTTCATAAATGCCAATCTCATCGCGCAGCCACTCTGCACCAGATAACACTGAAGTAACATACAATTCACCTGTAGTTAAATCACATGCAGCTAATGCCATCATCCCATCACTTTCGGTTACACAAACAAGATAATTGTTGCTTTTGTCGGCGATGATTTTTCCATCCATAACTGTTCCAGGTGTCACGACACGTACGATATCCCGTTTCACCATTCCCTTTGTGACAGAAGCATCCTCTAATTGCTCACAAATAGCGACTTTATATCCTTTTTCAATCAGGCGTTGAATATAACCCTCGGCGGCGTGATAAGGTACTCCACACATCGGGATCTTCTCTGCGCCCCCGCCTTCGCGACCTGTCAACGTAATTTCAAGCTCCTTGGAAGCCAAAATGGCATCTTCAAAGAACATTTCATAGAAATCGCCCAGTCTAAAAAATAGGAAGGCATCCTTTGCCCCTTCCTTCACTTTTAAATATTGCTCAATCATCGGCGTATATTGTGCCATGGTCAACCTCCATGCCTATTTATTGCTGTCCTCCATTATAACAGAAAATTTGCGTACAAAGTCACCCCGCAACCGCATAGAAGTTCATTCTTCTCGATCCTCAGACAAAAAATCACGAAATCCGACACTATTACTGAAGCTCAATGGGTAGTACCTTTTGTATATATTTCAAGCATCCATCGTTCATTAGAAAGAGGTGTATTCTTCTGCATTTTAATATTGTAAAATCTTAACAAAGAGCGTTAGATCATAAGAAAATAAAAGGAGAATATCAAATGATACGAAGACTTACGGAGGATGATCGGGAACTTCTAATGGCATTGCTACAGAAAGAGCCTGCTCTTAATTTGTTCATCATTGGAGATGTAGAGAATTTCGGGTTTGAACAGGATTTTATGGCATTGTGGGGAGAGATAGATCCATCTGATGGTCGGATAAAATCCGTTCTATTACGTTTCTATAGAAGCTATCTTCCTTACGCGGATGGGCCGTTTGATGTGGAAGGATTCGCTACTATCATGCGACAAGATAACGATATTCATATGATTTCTGGTGTAACCGAAGTGGTAAAAGCCTTTGACGGAGTAATTAACTTTAAACAAGAAAAGCAATTGTACTTTGCTGAGCTTAAGGAAATGAATACCAAAATTAAACAGTACTCTTCTTCCGTTGATAACATTAATAAAGCAACCATCCAGGATGTGGAAGCGATTTGTTCGCTTACGGATACAATAGAAGAGTTTGAAAGCAGTCGGGATGGATCGAGAACTAGCCTACGTAAAACATTGGCGACTGGCACTGGCCGTACGTATTATATGAAACGTGAAGATCAGGTGATTACAACGGCCTCAACATCAGCGGAAAATTCCATGTCAGCTATGATCGTAGGGGTTGCCACTCATCAAGCATTCAGAGAGCAAGGATTAGCTACAAGCGTAGTTGCACAGCTATGCACAGACTTACTCTCTGAAGGGAAATCTTTATGCCTCTTTTATGACAACCCTCATGCTGGGCTCATTTACAAACGACTTGGATTTCAAGATATCGGCTCTTGGAGCATCATGTACATGTAGACAAGCATAAACGCCTTCGGCGTCCTTACTAGGACGGTAAGCGTTTATGCGAAAAATATTAGATATAAGGGATATGTGAAAAACTAAGACTTTCTAATATTTTGAAATATAAGCTCAAGCTTTAACTTTGCTGCACCACAGCTCACGGATATCGCGAGATTCATCCCACGTTCGTTTAGAGGCGATATACTGAAATAAAGGCTCTATGTATTGGGCGGCCTTCTCGTAGCCGCCTAGAGAGCGTAGCTGCGCCAGCAGAGGGGGTACTACGTCGCGCAGCGAGGATTTATCGCCGCCGTAGTAGGCGATATGCAGGTCTTCCCGGTCGAGCGGGCGTAGCGTCAGGTCTTCATAATGGCTCACGATAAGGTGAGCCAGATAGACTGCGCCTTTAGCGATGACCGGGGATACCAGGAAGCTCGGCAAAGTCCGGTACTCAAAGCCGCCATGCGGCTGAATCCGGAAATCGCCGAGCACGCCGTAACGAGGACGACGCGCTCCCGCGCGGACGTCCTCAAGCAAAAGCATCGGCAGCGCGAGATAGTTGTCGAGCGCGCGCAAGAGCGGCGCCGTCAGCGTCACGCCGCTGAAGTGCAAATGGCCGCCGAGGGCCCAGCCCGTCAGCGGCATGCCTCCCGCCCGCCAGCGCAGCGTGCGGTCGGCGATGAGCCGGTCTGCCGTAGCCGCGGCGGACATCAGCTGCGCCAGCAGCGCGCGTGGTTCCCCGCGCGGCTGGGGGCGCAGCTCGGCGACCGGGAACGCGCCGCGCGTTCCCGGAGGTCCGGCGTCGCAGCCTGCGACGCCGTCCGTGGGCAGGTACCGCGACGCAGGCACGACGCGGCCCGTGGACTCCCGGAGGATAATAAACTCCGGGTCCATACCCATGAGCAGGCCGCGGCGGCCTGGCTGCTCCAGAGCAAGGCTCCGTTCCAGCGATAATGCTGCGGAACGATAAGGCTCTGGCAATGATTTGCCGGAACTCTGTAGTAATGGAGTGACTCCCTCCACGACATACCTCCGGTTTCCCATTGCCCTCAGCATGACCTCACCGCTATCCAGCCCCAAGCTGTACAAAGTCCGAACAGCAATACGCTGAAGTAATTTCATTACTCCACGCCATACTCCTGGTGCAGCCCCCATTGATTCGCTGCTATCGACTCTATCCATTCGCACAGCCCCGGCTAGCAAATCGGAGGCTGCACGCATACCTGGGCCTGCTCCTAGTGGAGTGATCTGCAGAACGCTCAAATTATACACGAGTATGTTATAGCACTGTTTATGGGCCTTATCGGAAGGTAGAGTATCATATGTATCTTCTAAGCGATTGCTTTCACCAGAGATCTGGTTTCTCCGCAGAGATGCTTCTGAGCCCTTCATTCGCAACAGTTCCTGCTTACTAGACGAAGTAAGCGTCGCTTCAATCCCGCTCCGAAATAATCTGGACTCTCTTTGTGCTGATGACAATCCCGAATACACCTTAAACCCCTCATTCATTCTCCTGCCCCTCCATCCATCGCAGCCCAAGATTGAAAGCCCTGCAGTAGCACTTCTTGCCCATTCATACAAACCAGGTTGTTCTTAATCCACTCAGGTTCCATTTTTAATTCTAAAAATAAATAAAAAAAAGGAGGGCATTCGCCCTCTACGCCGCCGCCCTCCCTACATATAATGGACCATAACCCATCAGTACTCAGTTAACGGCGGCGTATCCTTCCTTACAGTTCATCATCCAGATTGTCAGGGTCTAGATCATCGTAATCGAAGCTATCACCTTCAAAATCATAATCCTTGTCTTCTGGATCATCGCTTTGCTCAGTGACATACACACGGACTTTGGTCTCAGCCACCAACTCCACTTCGAATTCGCGCTCTACGCGAAGTGTCACACTGCCTCCGCCTGGCGATACGCCCGCTTCTACACAGTTGGGTTCCTGCGTTGCCTCCGCAGAGACCTCAACGGTAGAAGTGCGGTGTCTCGTGTCCAGGTAGGAAAGCGGAATGAGCTCCACATAGGAGACCGTTTCTTTAGCTACCTCGGTCTGCTTGTTCTTGTCGTACGAGTACCAGATGTTTACATCGTAAGTACCAATTACTTCGATTCCGTTCCCGGCGGCAACCGCTTCGTACTGGTGGTTGATAATCCAAGCCCCCAGAATACTAGTCGGGTGATGTGGCGGAGTCACGGTATGGGTTGCTGTAGAGAACTTACGACCTTTGCCGCAAATTGCCTTCGTAATGATCTCCCTTGTTTGACGTTTATGGCTTAATGACATCTTTAAACCTCCTCCATACAATCATTCACTATCAAGTGTATGCAGGTTCTAGGCATTTGTTGATTGTTAGTCTATAAATAAATTTGAGTAAGCCCTCCAGAGGGTCTTATCAGAAGACTTATAGTTCATTTTATTTCAAAATTTGTACAGATATGAGTAGATTATAAAAATGGTCCAGCCTGATACATATCCATTCTGAACGTTAAAAAAACCTTATAAAGCCCGCTATTGCGGGATTACGCGCATAATACCAATAGATCTATGTTTGCTCAGGTCAATAAAATCGTCATCAATATTCACGAGGGGACGCAGTGGATCAGTAGCAAGAATCATAATGATTTTTCCTGTCCGTCCATCTGTCAATTCCACTTCATTCCCTATCATTGACTGCATTAACTTATTAATAAAGACTCTACAAATATAAGGGTCAAGCTTGCCAAATACGTTTTCCTCCATCTGCAGCAACACTTCATAAAGAGGTGAAGCTTTACGATAAAACCGGTCGGATGTCATCGCATGGAACACGTCTGCTACTGCAACAATTTTACTGAAATCAGTGATGCGATTCCCAAGTACGCCGAATGGATAACCACTGCCGTCCATTCTTTCATGATGCTGCAGGGCGACGAGCGCTTGCAAATGATTGGTTCCAATAGTGTCCCGGATCATCTCGTAACCATAGGTCGTATGCTTTTTCATAAGCTGATACTCCTCTGCGGTCAACGGGCCTGGCCGGGTTAATAATTCATCCGGAATCCTCATTTTTCCGATATCATGAAGGGTCGCTGCGATCGTCAGCATACTCAAATCCTCAGGCTTTAATTTTAGCCATTTCCCTAGCAATGTAGATAAAATACCAACCGCTACATTATGTCTGTATGTATAATCATCCTTGGACTGCAATGCAGCCAATACGCCGTAGAAGTCATTCTTTTCACTTACCTGCTGAATAAACGGAATGACTTCATTTCTAACTTCAAGCATAGGAATTCGTTTGTTTTTGTTATGACGAAGCTGTTCAAAAATATTCTCTATCGCAGCTGTGCAATCATCGATTGCAAGTTGGAAAAATTCCGCGCTATCCAGCTGTACGACGTCATGAGACTCTAGGGTGATCTTATGTTGATTGATTAATCGTATATGCTCAGCACTTAATAAAGTCAATGCGGGTAAAACAAATACTCCTTTGTCATTAAAAAGGTTAGCTATAAGCTGTTTTCCTATAAATGATTCCATAACTTTGTCCATACGCCTCACCTGCCAATGCGGAAAATTCGACTACCGAACTTCCTGCTATTATTTGAACTCACCATAAAATCGTTAATCATATCCTGTGATCAACTTTTAGCTCATACATATCTTATCGTGATTTTGACAGAGATAGTTAATACTTCAGTTTATTAAAGCCTTAATTTAAGCCTTATTTCGAATCTTCAAACGTTTCTCCGGCTTGTAACTGACCGGGATTTTATGCCGCTTAGCGATCTTTAAATAAAGTGCCAGTTCCCTGCATAACTGAAGAATAGCTGAGCGCACTTCAAATTCCTCACGTGTCTCTGGCAGATCCATTTCTTCAAATTCTCTTGTTAGCTCGTCCAGTAAATGTTCAGTTCGTCCAGTATATTCTTCCGCAAGCACATCCCCGCTAAGCTGGTCAAATAACTCAGCAACCATCTCCCCATGCGGTAAATGGCGATACACTTGAGAAAGCAGCTGCATCATACTTTGAATCGATTCCAGTTGCTCCTTCCGCATGTAGAAATAAACATTCCATGCTTCATCAGGATGAATAACATGATTCTCCATCTCACGGGTAGCTGCCGTTAATCCCCGCTGCACTGTATTATCTGCGTCAATTAATTCTTTGCCGTCCCAAATATAAGCAGGATCTCGAAGCGTTCGGGCCATCTGGGTAAAAATAACCGAAAAATAGCGATCCACTTCCTTACGGATTCCATAAATGACCCCACCAGTCTGAGGCATGTAAATCAAGTTTACCAGCCCTGCTGAACCGAGCCCAATAGCCAGAAGCTCTATTTGCTGCAACAGGACATGGAGCGATAGTTCAGCTTGTCCAAACACGCGAAACACGATAACCGAGCTGGTGACAATTCCTTCTTTGTAGCCAGACTTTACAATCATCGGAAAGCCCACGAGTACATACAGCCCGAGCACCCAGTAATGGAACCCTAGAAGCCAGAATAGGATGCAGCCAAAAAAGAGTCCCACGAGCGAGGCTAAAAAACGAGCCGTTATCGTTCGGAAACTCCTTTTCAAAGTAACCTCTACACCCAAAATTGCCAGCAAGCCTGCACTCTGCGCATTAGGTATACCCACTGCAGACGCAACTAGTACGGATAATAACGTAGCTGCTGCTGTTTTTATCACACGAAATCCCATAGCCTTATCTCTCCTTACAAGCACTAACCCAATAAATAGGTAAAGATATAGACATGTTACAAGATTTTGTGTACGGACACAATATTACATAAGGTTCATCGCCGGGATAACAGCCGCTTCTCAAGATATACCACTAATTGATACATTGCTGTAGCCACGGCCGCGATAATCAAAAGACTGGACATCACTAACGTGAAATTAAAGACCTGGAAACCATAAATAATCAGATAACCCAGACCCGATTTAGCGACCAGGAACTCCCCTACGATAACTCCTACCCATGACATCCCCACATTCACCTTTAAGGTGGAGACCACCGTCGGGAACGAGGCTGGAAGAATTACTTTAAAGAACACCTGAACTCTGGAAGCTCCGAAGGAACGAACCACCTTGACCAGATTCGGATCCACACTGCAAAAACTATTGTACACAACAAGCGTCGTTATAATAACCGTTATAGATAAAGTAGTAACAACGATAGCAGTGAATCCGGCTCCGAACATGACGATAAAAATCGGCCCCAGCGCCACCTTCGGCATACTGTTAAATACGACCATATACGGATCAAGCACTGCTGATAAAAAAGGAGACCACCAAATGATCACAGCAAGAAGTGTCCCTAATAGCGTTCCTAGTACAAAGCCTACCGCAGTCTCACCTACCGTCATCCCCAGATGCGGCCACAAGCTTCCACTGACCATATCTCCCCAGATCTGCCGGAAGATTTTTGTGGGATAGCTGAATAATAACTCATCAATCCAGCCCATTCTTGCGCCAGCTTCCCAGAGAACAAAAAACAGCAGTAACAGGCTGCTCCTTACAACAATCACCTGATTGCGCCAGCGGTGCTTCGTTTTTTTATAATCGCCATGCAATTGTTGTAGCCACTGTTCACGGGAAGCTAATAACCCCGATTGCTCCGTATGCTTCATTAGCTTTCCCTCCCTGCAATCTCCATCTCTTTCCATATTTCATGAAAAAGCTCCGAAAAGCCTGGCTGATCACGTGCAAATAGCGGAGGTGCTGACCGGATTTGCTCTGGCACTGAAAATACTTTTCGGATCTTCCCTGGATTTCGTTGTAGAAGAATAACACTGCTGCTTACCGCAATGGCCTCAGATAGATCATGAGTAACTAATATCGCAGTTGTCCCCCTGCTGCGTAAGGTCTCAGAGACCAAATCTTCCAGCTGTAATTTGATCTGGTAATCAAGTGCCGAGAACGGCTCGTCTAGTAGAAGGAGTCCAGGATTCGTTGCCAAGGTTCGTACCAGAGCCACTCTCTGCCGCATCCCACCTGATAACTGAGTAGGAAGGGCGTGCTCTTTGCCTTCTAAGCCCATCTCTTGAAGTAGCTCCAACGTCCGCTTTTTGCTCTCCTCGTTCAAGTTTCCAGTCAGCTCTAGTCCTAGAATGGCATTGTCCAGAATACTCCGCCAAGGAAAAAGATAATCCTGCTGCAGCATATACCCAACCTCTGGTGAGGGTCCCATAATGGGCTCTCCATTTACGAACACTTCGCCTTGAGATGGCTGCAGCAGTCCTGCAATAATCGATAGGAGAGTCGTCTTACCGCAACCACTTGGTCCGACTAAGCTAACGAACTCCCCTTGCTCGACATTAAGGTTCAGGTCCTCAACGGCCAGTGAAGCTTCACGGTCGCCAAGATAGGCATGCGTTACTCCCTTTAATTGCACTACTGGAAGCATTGTCAGCCCCTCCTTCAATTTTACACATCTAATTTAGGATCTTTGGTTCTCTCTTATTTTGAAGTGCTGCTCTTTATGCTTTTCTCAGCTTTCTCAGCAAAACTGTTATTCACTATTTTGTCAGAGGGAACGCGTTCTTTAAGCTCACCAGCATTATCAATGACATCGAGCAAATTGTTCCATTCTTCTTGATCTATAATTGGATTAACCGCATAGGTATCCTGTTCCTTATAACGTTTGACTGCAGAAACGACGATATCTTTATCTGTCTTATCAAAATAAGTCATTATCGCATCCGCAATTTCTTCAGGGCTATGTTCCTTCACCCAAAGCTGAGCACGCTGGATCGCATTTGTGAACTTCTGTACCGTATCTCCATTTTTACTAATATAGCTGTTCTTAGACATAAACACGGTGTACGGTAAATAGCCGCTTTCCACACCAAACGAAGCCACTACTGCCCCTCGGTTCTCACGTTCAAAGATTGAAGCCTGTGGTTCAAACAGCTGCACATAATCGCCTGTACCTGAAGCAAAAGCACCAGCAATATTAGCAAAGTCAATATTTTGGATCAAGGTAATGTCTTTGGTAGGATCTATTCCTTTTTTAGATAAAGTAAACGCACCTGCCATTTGTGGCATTCCGCCTTTTCTTTGCCCCAGGAAGGTAGAACCCTTCACTTTATCCCAGTTAAACGCTCCGTCAGCTTTACGGGCAAACAGGAACGTTCCATCCCTCTGAGTAAGCTGTGCAAAATTAATAACCGGATCATCTGAACCCTGTTGATACACATAAATGGAGGTTTCAGAACCTACCAATGCAACATCGATGGCACCTGAGAGGAGTGCAGTCATGGTTTTATCTCCACCGGGGATCGTCTGTAGCTCTACGTCAAGTCCTTCGTCTTTAAAGAAATTTTGTGATAAGGCAACATATTCGGGTGCATAAAAGACAGAACGGGTGACTTCACCAATCTTCACCTTTACCAACTCTGACTTTCCGCCGCAACCGGCAAGCACTGAAAAGCATAAAGTAATGATCATGAGCGACAATGACAGCTTTTTCCTAATCTTCATTCTTCATTCTCCTTTCTTACCGGGTCCTTCGCCCTTGCTTAAAGCATATGCAGATGCCTATGAAAAGGTTAAAACCTCCAATAACCTAGGGAAATCCAAGAATAACCATGATACTAGCGACTTTTATTGGAGGAATGGATAAATATCGTTTAATTTGCTGTTTTTGTATCTGTGCAAACGTTTTACCAATGGGGATGCATTCGAGTACTATAGGAAATAAAGCGCTTTCCATTTCTTGAAATCAGAAAATTTGCAATAGAAGGAGTTATTACATATGTATAAAGGTGTTACATTCAAAACCAAAAAAATCACAATATGCTCTCTGGTGGGCATCAGTCTAACGACATTACTGCTGTCCGGTTGTTCTGGTAATCAAAGCAACAAAACATCCATTGCCACGCCCTCCCCTAAAGCAGACTCCATTCAGAGCACCGCTACACCTCAAGCATTGATAAATAAGACGGATGAACAACCTTCCGCTGTTTATTATGAATTATTTGTTCGTTCCTTCTATGATTCAGACGGCGATGGCATTGGAGATCTAAAAGGGATCACCCAAAAGCTGGATTACTTAAATGATGGGAATCCTGAAACCACGACTGATTTGGGGATTGGCGGGATTTGGCTCATGCCCATCAACCCATCACCAAGCTATCATGGATATGATGTAACCGATTATCGTGCGATTAATCCTGATTATGGGACGATTGAGGATATGCAGGAGCTAATTAAAGAAGCGCATAAACGAGGAATAAAAATAATTATGGATTTGGTTGTGAATCATACCTCCAAAGAACACCCATGGTTCGTAGACTCGGCTAAAAACAGTGACAGCAAATATCGCGATTGGTACGTCTGGGCTGAAGATCAAGGTCGTCCCGCAAATGGAGCCAGCGCTGCTGGCGGTGGCAGTGCGTGGCATTCTATCCTTGGCAGTCATTATCTGGGCGGATTTTGGGAAGGCATGCCTGATCTGAATTTCGATAATGCAGAAGTTCGTACTGAAATGAAGGACATCGGAAAGTTTTGGCTTGAGCAAGGTGTGGATGGCTTCCGACTAGATGCTGCGAAGCATATCTACGAAGATCTTTTGAGTGATAAAAGTGAGGCTACTACCGCTAAAAATGTGTCCTGGTGGCAGGAGTTCCGCAAGGCTATGAATGAAGTAAATCCAGAGGCATATATAGTTGGCGAGGTCTGGGAGAATTCTGCTGTCACTGTCGGAGCTTATTTAGATCAAGCTTTTAACTCAAGCTTTAACTTTGGCTTAGCAGAAACACTGGTGAACTCTGTAAAAACTGAAAAAGACAGTGGGACGGCCTTTACGCTGGAACGAACCTATAAATTGTATTCCAAAATATCCGATAACCAATTTACCGATGCTACTTTCTTGACGAATCATGATCAAAACAGAGTCATGAGTCAATTAGACAATAACCCGAATCATGCAAAAATGGCAGCAGCCCTACTGTTAACTTTGCCTGGGAATCCTTTTATCTATTATGGTGAAGAAATTGGAATGCGCGGTGTGAAGCCAGATGAAGGACTTCGAGAGCCTATGAGATGGGGTGCAGCCGATCAAGGAGAGGGGCAGACTACTTGGGAGGCCGGACGTAATAATGCGGGTGCGATTAACGTTGATGTTGAGAGCCAGCTGAATGACAGTGATTCAATGCTAGAAAGATATCGCAAGCTTATTGCGCTAAGAAATGAGATTCCTGCGCTCCGGGATGGCGGAATCCGTGACTTTGCTTCAGGCAATCCCGGGGTTATGGCTTACGAACGACTAACAACACAGGATCAGGTGCTCGTCGTTCATAACCTTACTGGCGAAGAACAAACCATTGTACTACAACCCAATGTCGAGGGTTTCTCTTACTCCAAGATCCTAAAGACGATTGCTGTCAAATCGATCTTGAATTCAGATCAACTTACCCTCCCTCCTTATTCAACTGCTATTGTGGAGTGAGAAATGCGGAAGAATGTAACACCCACTTTGTTACTGACCCACATAATTGAGCTTTTGTAATCGGGAGGGCTATAAGCCAGTCTTTGGATGGATCACTGCTCATTCGTAACAACCAGCCACTGGAATGATCGCCTAAGAAGCGTGCTTTCTGGAAGCTCCATCCACTGTCACTGGACGTACAGAGTCGTAATTCTCCTTCCGCCATGAAGCACTTCATTACCCGTGCTAGTTGGATGGAATGTACATCATCCCCTGTCTCTGCTGCTAAACAATCTGAGAGCATTTGCAGCGTGGATGAGCATGAGCTTTTTTTCAGCTCCTCAAATTTTCTTTTTGACATTAGTAATGCCGGAATCCCGTGATTAAAGAGCTCCTTCATGTTCTCACATTCGAACAACTGAAGACAAAAGCTCTCCGTTTCACTTTCATCCTTTAATTCATAGGGCAGGGTTTCCGGGTTACTATTGCAGATTACTAGTATCCGGTCTTTATGTATTTGCAGACACAGATCCTTCATTTCCTCCTTCTCTTTATATTTCAATCTACAGATCCGTTCTGCGTTTAAACCTGTATGTAACTGATCCAGAACCGCTTGCCCCATTACTTCATCTGGAAATAAAAAATGCGTTAAATCGGCCAATCCATTGTCATTCACATCATTGTATCCTTCCTGTATTTCATATATATGTATATTAATCTAACAATCTTTATGTTATCATAAGCTAATTTTAAGGTAAAATTAAGAAACAAAGGGTATTATCATTAACATGAAATACTTTTAGCGAGGTGTCTTCAAAATGAGAATGCTCATCACATTTCAGAACAAACTTGTACCTGTGTATTTCACAACAGAAAATAAACAGCCCACTCAAAAAGTACTTAGATTACTTAACAGTACGTTGGAGCTCAAAATTCAAAAGGGCAAGAATGCTATCCAGAAATGCCTGAATTCATTAATTAGTATCGAAATTAAAGGCTCTGAGGCTATATTGCACAGTTATAGTGAGAATGATTCATTGGCGCTATCCCTCTATTAATAGAGGGGTAGTTTTTTTGTAAAGTTTCTTTTATCCTTTGGCAGACAAAACAGCAAGTCTCTGAAAGAGACTTGCTGTTTTTAAGTTTTGCAGCTTTAGTAATGAATGATTACACCAGTATGGGACAATATCAGCTAATCTTATAGTTCTTATTCTCTGCTTTTTCAGCTTTCTGTATTCGAAGTTTAAAGAGACTCACTAAATTTTGGCGTGTATGCTCTTCGTGACAGCTATCCAATTTCTTAATGATAAACCGATCAATGGACATGTCCATCGCTCCTTTTAATTCATTCAGATCCTTATGAATATAGGGAATATTTTCCTGTTTGCTTGTAAGTTTATTAACCGGGATTTCTATTATTCAAACTCTTGTTCCTTTATAAAATACTCTTTTCCCCCCAAAAAAATCACAAAAAAATAATTTACAAACAAAAAAATACATGCTATATTATTTATAGTTAATATTAAATACACACATCCAAGGGAGCAATCATAATGTCTAATGTTTTATTTATCAAAGCAAACAACCGTCCAGCAGAACAATCCGTAAGTGTTAAGCTTTACAATGAATTTTTGGAGAACTACAAACTTAACAATCCAGAAGATGAAATCACTGAACTTGATTTGTTCGCAGAGCAACTTCCATACTACGACAATACCCTGATCACTGGTATGTACAAAGCTGCTCAAGGTTACGAACTAACAGCTGAAGAAGCAGCAGGTGCTGCTGTAGTTAATAAATATCTGGAACAGTTTATCGCTGCTGATAAAGTAGTATTCGGTTTCCCACTGTGGAACATGACTGTACCAGCTGTATTGCATACTTATGTCGATTACCTTTGCCAAGCTGGCAAAACATTCTCTTACACTGCTGAAGGTCCAGTTGGTCTTTTGACAGGTAAAAAAGCAATCGTACTGAACGCTAGAGGTGGCATTTATTCCGAAGGTCCTGCAGCAAGTGCTGAAATGGCTGTAAACTTCATCGTTGGTAACCTTAACCTTTGGGGTATCAAAGATATTACTCAAGTAATCATCGAAGGTCACAACCAACTTCCTGCACAATCCGCTGAAATCATTGAGAACGGATTACAATTGGCTAAGGAAACTGCAGCTTCGTTCTAATACAAGCTATAAGAGAATTTAATAAAAAAGGGTGACCCTGAGCTCAGGGTCACCCTTTTTTGACTTTCTAGCCTATTGGAACACTACTCTTGGCTCCGTCGCTGTCTATAAAGTTCTTCTAATACTCATCAAGTTCTTTACGCCAACCGTACCCTCTAGTCCTTGTCGAATGAACTTTAGAAGAAGCTGTGGTTTTTCTCTTGAGCTTCACCTCTTTGGTGCTTTGGTACTGCAGTTCCCGCTGTGTCTTTCGGTAGTTCAGCAGTCTCTTCTCTTCGAGCTCACCGTTATGAACCGCTTCAAGTACCGCACAGCCCTCCTCACGTTCATGTTTACAGTTACTAAACCGACATGCAGCAGCTAAGCTGCTAATATCACTGAACGCCAGATCTAATCCACCCTCATCTTCCCACAGCTGCAGCTCACGCATCCCTGGTGTGTCTACTATGATTCCTCTGTCCGGCATAATAAACAGTTCACGGTGGGTAGTAGTATGGCGTCCTCGGCTATCGCCTTCTCTTACATCCTGTGTAAGCTGAAGATTCTTTCCACATAACCAGTTGACCATCGTAGATTTGCCGCAGCCTGATGAGCCCGTTAGAGCTACTGTCTGTCCACTCCCAATGTAAGGCAGCAACTTCTCACGGCCATTATCTTGCAGTGCACTAACCGCATGAACAGGCACACCTGGAGCGGCGCTTTCCATTTCGGCAATTTTACTCTCTGCATCTAGGCAAAGATCTGCTTTGGTCAGTAGAATGACTGGATTGGCCCCGCTGTTCCAAGCCATGATTAAGTATCTCTCCATCCGCCGAACATTAAAGTCATCATTCAAAGCACTGACCAGAAATAAAGTGTCTACATTCGAGGCAACAATCTGCTCCTCTTGTGTGTTACCAGCTACCTTGCGTGAGATGACACTATGCCGAGGCAATATCCCATGTAAAATCGCATGCTCGCCGCCATCCTGCATTGAAAGAGCCACCCAGTCGCCGATCGCTGGAAAATCACCTGAAGCGACAAACGTATGTCTCAACTTGCCTGATAGCTCCCCCCATGTCTCTCCCAAATCAGTCATCACCCTATACTTACTGCCAAAATCGCCTACAATTCTTCCGGGAACAAGCCGTTTATCCTCCGTCTCCTCCCACTTTTCATCCCATTTTGAACTCCAATTTTCATTCCAACCATATTGCTGTATGTTAGTCATTTGAATCCTCCTAAAGATCTGTTTAAGTTTTTATTTTTATTTACCATGTACTGCTAGCATTTTCCGAGAACACAAAAAGCCGTCGGAATTTAAGACTCCGGCGGCGGTCACACTTCATGAACTCTTCTAGGACGAAAAGGACAAAAAGTGCACACATAATCAGAAAAATGTCTCATCCAAAAGACAAGGATAAATTCATTTTCCCGTGCGATATATAGAGAAATAGACAATTAACTACAATTCCTATCGATTCTATATACGCAAAAAAGCCGCCGGACCCAATACGGTTCCCGCGGCTCTAATAAGCGTAATAGAGCTTACCTGCTAAACTGCACGAATAACTTATTCGGCAGCCGCTGTTCCCGGAAGACACGTATCCACAACAGTTGAGTTCATTACATTTAAAACTGTCATAAAACATCGTCTCCTTCCGAAATAAGATGTTGTTATCATAAACGGCGCTGCCGTATAATGTCAACTATAAATTTTGATAAAATTACAAAATGGACTTAAGCTCATTCAACTCGTAGATTATCTTCCAAGGTTGTATGTCCAATTGCTCGTCCCAGGCATGTTTTCTTTGCAGCCAAATGCCTTGTAGCCCTGCTTTCCCTGCACCCCAGATATCATTCACCGGGTGATCTCCAATAAACAATGTCTGATCCGCAGTAACTCCCAATCTGTCTAATGCAAGTTGATAAATCTTAGGATCAGGCTTAGCGATTTCTACTTCTCCAGAAATGACAATAGCCTTGAAGTACTCTCGCAGGGCAAGGGTATCAATTTTGGTGTTCTGGATATCTACTTTGCCGTTGGTAACCAGACCAAGTATATAACCGCGCTCTTTGCAGTACTTTAGAACGTCCACAGCATCCTTCATCGTAGCACCATGATTGATATAGCTTGCATCATAATACGCACGAATATGTTCGGCCGTAACTGGTGTTTCCCAAGGCAGCACCTCGCTTAGCTCTACGAAGAATCCGTCCTTATCACGGTAACCATCAGCATCTCTGTGAATCATATCTTCTACTACCTTCTGCGCTTCTTCAGCTTCCAAATGTCCTAGAAAATCCTGAACAAACTGAGTACTAAAACTGCGAAATGTATGGTCACGATCCATTAAAGTATTATCCAAATCAAATAATATAGCTTGTACTTCTTTCATCAAGCGATTCCCCTTATATGCTGTTGATTATAAAATTTAACTTACAGAAATCTATTGTACTATGCCTTTGAAGACAATGAAAAGACCATTCTGTAAAAAGGAACTGCTGTCTCCCCTTCTACTGAACAGTCTTTATAGGCTTTATATTTGATTTATTCATTTACTCAAAATGCTCCGCTCGATGTGTCAGCATCATTTCCTCTTCTGTGATATACAGTGGGAAAGGAGGGGTTTCTTTGAGATAACTTTCTGTGGCTAGCAAACGATAATGGACCTCAGGTAACCATGCATCTTCAACAAGTGGCAACTGACCTGTATCACTGATGTAATTGTCTACAGCGGACTGAACCATATCAAGGTAATACGGAACTAGCTTATCTTGTTCCTCGAAAACTTCATACGTCTCACGTGACATATAGAAATTCTGGTCTGGAACTCCACCTAAATATCGTTGTAGTCGGCTCAAATCTATTCTTTTGTCTTCAAGGATTAAGGCTGTTCTATTAATTAGCGCAGGCATATCTTCTTCAAACTGTCTGATCGCCTGCTTGACTTGATTTAAGGTAACGGTGACGTGATCGGATTGTGATTGTTTTTTTGCGCGTTTGAAAAACATAAGACAAGTCTCCTTTCGAAAAACTATCTTTGTTAACGCTTACAATTCTATTATATTCGAATTCCTCCTTCTTAATCAACATATTTCCAATCGACACAAATTGTTAACAGCTTTATGATCATTATTTGACATCTTCCCACCGTGTCCAAATTTCTTGGGGATTAAGTTCATATTTATCATTCTCACGATACATAAACTGATGCATAATAAATTCACGCCGAATGGTAGCAAAATCTTCATGGAACTGCTTAATAAACTCGTTAATTTCCTTCTCACTATAAACTACCCCTGGCTCTAGCTTCTCAACCATGTACTGAAGTGCGATCAGTTTCTTTTTATATTGTGCCGGGATTTGCCGAAGCCGCCCATCCTTCGAAAAAAAGTTACGCAGCACAGACTCCTTTAGACTATTTTCAGGTGATTTCTCTTCCATATTTCTCGCTCCTTTCGAAAAAATAAACTGAAGTGAAGCCTCAGCGCCACTACTAATGAAATCTGGATTCAACTTAAAATAAACTGTATTTTTGTCACGTCGTTCCTTTATTAGAGCTACTTCACGCAATTTCGCTGCATGATGAGTTACCGTTGGTTGTGATAAATTCAATTTCTCAGCCAGCGCTTGTCCGTGCATTTCTCCTTGTGACAGAAGCAACAATAAACGAAGACGTGTTGGGTCAGCCAAAGCTTTATGATAGTTCACTATTTTTTCTAACTGCATTGGAATCACACTCCTTCACCTTCATAAGCTAGATACACATTAGATATATATCTAATTATATAACAATCAACATTATGATTGCAATGGTTATTGTGTTTAATCTTATGCTTATGGCAAAATGAATGAATTTAGGGTAGGATTTAAAGAAAAGATAGTAACAATCAGGAGGTAACCCACTGTATGAAAGATGTAATTATTATCGGTGCAGGTCCTTGCGGCCTCTCGGCAGCTATCGAATGCCAGCGCCAAGGACTGTCCAGTCTCATTATTGAAAAAAGCTTTATCGTTCACTCCATTTATTTGTATCCAACAAATATGCAATTCTTCAGTACCGCTGAGTTATTAGAAATCGGAGACGTTCCTTTCACCTCGACCAATGATAAACCATACCGCCATGAAGCTCTTGTCTATTACCGCCGGGCTGCGAAGCAGTATGGTCTAGATATCGCCGCTTACGAAGAAGCGTTATCCATTGAGCCTCTGGAAGATGGAACCTATGCTGTACATACGTCCAATATGCGTGGTGAGCATCACACACGAATCACTGCAAATGTCGTTATCGCTACAGGTTATTTTGATCAACCGAATATGATCGGTATTCCAGGGGAAGAACTCCCTAAAGTTACCCACTATTTCGGTGAAGCCCATCCATATACAGGGATGAAAGTTACTGTCATTGGTGGCAGTAATTCAGCGGTAGATGCAGCACTGGAGCTTATGCGCGTTGGAGCTACAGTCGATATGGTCTATCGTGGTGAGAGCATTTCCTCGAATATTAAGCCTTGGGTTCGGCCAATCTTTGAAGGGATGGTACAAAAGGGTAAAATCACTCTACATCTGGAATCACGTGTTACTGAAATTACGGCTAGTTCGGTTATAGTTACGAGTCATAATGGAGACAAAAAATCCATAGATAATGATTTCGTCCTTGCTTTAACTGGCTTCCGGCCTAGCCGGGTGCTTCTCACTTCTGCCGGTGTAGTTATGGATGACGATATGGATAAGCCAGCATTTAATCCTTCAACTATGGAAAGTAATGTTCCAGGTCTTTATGTTGCAGGAGTAATCGCTTCAGGCCGCAATGCGAATGAAGTATTTATTGAGACAGGACGTGGGCATGGTAAACTTATCGCAGATCACATTCTTGCGAAGCGCAGTTCTCACAATAAGGAGTTGAACGTTTAAGATGGACATGACCTCTTTGCTTTTGCTTGGTCTTGCTGCGCTCGGTATTATAAGCAGTAATTCCCCTGTAACAATAGCAATGGTCGTCCTACTACTGCTAAGAGTTCTTGGCCTGCAGCAGACCTTCCCTTGGCTTGAGAAATATGGTTTAACTATCGGGATTATCATTCTTACGATCGGGGTCATGACGCCTTTGGCCAGCGGAAAAATATCGCTGCAGATGGTCGGTCAGTCCTTCCTCCACTGGAAGTCTCTTCTTGCGATTGCGATCGGCATTCTCGTCGCTTATCTTGGTGGGCGCGGAGCCATCCTTATGACCAACCAGCCCACAGTTGTTGCGGGTCTCCTGATCGGAACAGTGATTGGCGTTGCATTGTTCAAGGGTGTCCCTGTAGGACCGCTTATCGCAGCCGGTATTTTGTCGCTCTTGATTGGCAAAATGTAAAAGGTGGAGCAACCATTCAACACAAAAATAGAGCAGCAATTCTCCACTATCGAGAGAATCGCTGCTCTATTTTATTTTTATTCAGCCTGAGAAATGGATTGTGGAATCTCCTGAGACGATCGTTTTTCTACAAACAATAGATCACCAACCCCATGCTCTGTTTGAATTTTTTTCAGTTGGGCCAAAGCTTCTGCTTCTGTATTAAAATACCCAGCTTCCACTAGGAATAATCCCTTCTGATCCTTTAATACGCGCACGTTCTCTAACCCGTATAACATCTCTTCAGCCATACCTTGACTCTCGCCGGAAGGCTCTGAGCTTGTTCTAAGTGAATAGATAGAAGATCCTTCTTCCACGTCACCCTTCTTATCCTTCAATGTAATCGCCACCTGTGCCGGATCCTTATATTCCTTTACCTCATAAGCAACTGGCTCTTTGAAGGTTACATTGAAACGTATCATGGAGTCATCCAATGTAATTAAAGGATAAGCATCTTGAACATACTTACTTTCTTTTAATGTCTCAAGATCTTTAACAGCTGAGAAGTTCCTTGCCCCACTCACGGTTACGGTCATTGTATAAGGATTGTCAGTGAATTTTACGTTATAAGAGCTTGCAAGGTCTTGTGTATTGTCCGAATTTGCAAAGTTTAAAATCATTTGATCACTGTTCTTCTGATGTTTCAACGAAATGAAATTGACATCTACTCCATCCTGAATCGTGCCGCCGCCTGCACTTCCATCCGTAAATTTCAATACACTTACCAGCTTACCTAGAACGGGCACTTGATTCATACTATCCGCGAAAGCGGGTACCGTATTTACACCCACTGTAAAAGAAATGATAACTGCTGCTGCAACTGATCCTGTCCATTTTAATCCGCTCATTTTTATTCCTCTTTTCTGTTGTTTATAGCGTTTTCCTCTTTCAATACCTTTTCGAGAAGCTTGTGATAGTTCTTCGGGGATTTCAATATCGTTGTATGCTTTCTGTAAACGTTCAAGTTGATTATCCAAAGTACTCACTCCCCTTCATATTAATTTTTAATTTCCCTAATCCCCGATAGATGACGGTTTTCACCGTACTCTCTGGCATGTCCAATACCCCGGCAATTTCCTTTATGGGCAAGTCTTCAAAATACCTCATCACAATGATCATTCTTGATCTTTTATCAAGAACTCTTAGCGCCTCCTGAAGATCAATGACATCCTCTATGGGTTCTGAAGCGTAGCTGCCTTCGGGATCTTTCTCCATATACACGATTTTTTTAGATTTTCGGATAAAGTCCAAGGCACAATTGACGGCTATTTTTGTGAGCCAAGTTTTAAAATATTGGGGTTGCTGCAGTTTATGAATTGAGATGAACGCTTTATAGACGGTCTCCTGTACAATCTCCAGCGCATCATCCTTATTCCTCACATAGGAGTACGCCATACGGTAAAGACGTTCTTGCATCCCGTCTATCAATGCAGTAAAGCTGTCTTCATCACCCGCTATCGCCTTTTCCTCCAGCTCTGTTGTATTCAAGTTCTCACTACCTTTCATGTTGCTTATATTTTTTAGACGCACGTGATATTCAAAAAGACTCAAATGGATTTAAAAAAATGGCCCTCTCTCCCGAGAAGACCACCTAAGTAATTTATTATAATGTTAGATCTTATCATGTATCCAAATGCTGTACGTTAAACAATCTCGCATAACTTCCGTCCAGTCCCATTAGTTCCTCATGTGTACCACGTTCTGTGATTTCACCGTTCTCAAGCACCACGATCTGATCAGCATGTGTAATGGTAGACAGTCTATGCGCAACAATGAGTGTAGTTCGTTCCGACGAGAGGGATTGCAGAGCTTGTTGAATTAAATGCTCTGATTCCAGATCCAGCGCTGACGTAGCTTCGTCTAATATAAGAACCTTTGGGTCTTTAAGAAACACCCTTGCTATGGCTACCCGTTGCTTTTGCCCACCGGACAGCTTCACTCCACGTTCTCCCACTTCTGTATCATAGCCTAGCGGCAGCTGCTCAATAAAATCATGCGCATTGGCAGCTCTCGCCGCCGAGAGGACTTGCTCCTCTGTAGCATTAGGATTGCCGAACAAGATATTATCTCGTACAGACCCACTAAATAAGAAATTATCTTGAAGCACCATCCCAACAGCTCTTCGCAAACTCTCCTGCGTCAAACCCTGTATATCCTGACCATCCATCTGGAGGCTACCTTTGCTTATGTCATAGAATCGCGGGATCAAGCTTATGAGAGAGGACTTCCCGCCACCACTCATTCCAACAAAAGCGACCGTCTGACCAGGTTTGATACTTAAATTAATATCCTTCAGTACCCAATCATTTTCTTCGTTGTATTTGAACCAAACATTATGAAAATCAATTTCACCACGTGCATTCGTCAGAGGTCTTGCTCCCGGTTTATCCACGATATCATAAGGCTCGTCCAGCAGCTCAAGCACCCGTTCAAGGGAAGCCGAGGCTTGCGTGAGCACTGTCGAGGAATTAATCAATCGACGCAGCGGCGCATACATCCGGTCCAGATAGCCGAAGAAAGCAACAAAGGTTCCCACAGTCAAATTACCATGAATCACTTGATAACCACCGTATCCGATGACTAGCAGTGGTGCAATATCCGTTAGTGTGTTAATAATCGCGAAGGTAATCGCATTCCAACGAGTTTGAGCCATCGCTTTTTTGAGAAAGTTACCGTTGATATCTTCGAACTGCTTCTGATCCACTTTTTCCATGGTGAAGCTGCGGATGATCGAAATGCCTTGAATCCGTTCATGAAGATAGCCTTGAATGCCAGCCAGAGCCTGTGAACGGTCTTTCGTTAACACTTTAAGTCGTTTATATAGTTTACTTACCGCAAAGGCGTAGAACGGAAGTACAGCGATAGATACTAACGCCAGCACTGGATTCAAATAAAACATAAAACCAAGCGCAAACACTAGCGTAAATAAATCCAGCCATACATTCATCATTCCGACTTCTACTAAATTTTTAGTCTGTTCCACATCATTTATAAATCTCGAAATCGCTTCACCCACTTTTGTATTCTGATAATACCGCAGCGATAACCGCTGTAAGTGACTGTATAGCTTATTCCGCATATCGAACAATATCTTACTTGTGATCAGCTGGGCAAAATACTGCCGGTAATACTCCACCGGTCCCCTTACAATTACAAATAAAACAAAAGCGCCTCCGAGGATGAGCATCAATTGCGATACCCGCTCCTGGGCACTCATGGCAGGGTTCATCAGCAGATCATCGACTACGTATTTCAGAATCATAGGCAGTGTCAACGGGATGCTGAACTTGATCATACCTATAAAGAGCGTAAACACAATCCATTTCATGTAAGGCCGTACAAAAGTAAAATATGATTTCCATTGCTTCACAGGGATATTCTGTCCTTTCTCTTTACTGAGTTGCTAAGTACAGTTGACTTTTGCGCTCTACAGTGTTTTTATATTTTTAAGTCCATAAGTACGATAGCAGTACCCGAACTTCAGGAGGATAAAGATGTCTAGACAATTTGTGACGGAAGCCGTCATGATGGCGATTTACGGCCAGCTTCTCATATCGAGCAGCCCTGTAGAATATATAGTGCCTTATACGACCGTGATGGAATTATACGAACTGCGGGACAGTGATGATCCGTTAATGAACCGTCCAGATGATGACAAGCATGTTAAACTCAAGATTGGTGAGCTCATTGCCTATTTTGAAGAGCCACTTAATGCTAAAAAAATCAACCGCTGTCTGGCCGTTCCTTGGGCAAAAAGCTCTGGTATTCTACTAGGCGGACAATCAAAGATTACCATCATTAACAGCATGGATACCGCTGTCTACGGCGAAACGTTCGATCCTATCGAAACGGAGCTTCTATTGTCCTCACAACGTGAGAAGGTGCCTATTCTTACAGATCAATTCGAGCTGATTCAACGCATTATTGAAGGTGGAGTCCCTGTTCAAGTATACGACATTGACGATTTCGATTTTGCTATGGAGGAAGAAACGTTTCGCAATTCGCACTGATTATATCAACACTAGAAAAAGCCCTGCCTTTTGGCAAGGGCTTTTCACATTAGTAAAAAAAACAAAATTAAGACATTTAAACCTGTACTCCGCCAGGCACCGATTTGGCTTCATACTTATATTCAATGTCATCGTCTGCCTCAGAATACACAATAGTTAAGCCGTAACCTTCCATATACCATAAGTCCTGCTCTTCCATGTAGAACACAATACCGTCTTGTTCAACTTGTATTGCCGGACGTCCTGGTGCCTCCGTCCCGATACCCAGTGAGAAACCAGGGTGAAGTCCACCTCCCGAGCTATAGCGGGGAAATAAACGAATATAGTCTCCATTCTTAAGATCCAGTTCTCTTTTAAACCAAGCTGCCGCTGCTTGACTAATTTCCATGTTCATCTCTCTCAGCTCCTTTGTATAGTCTAATCATACTGAAAATGAATCGATATTCAAATACCTTTATACAATTAATGTTTTCCCAAGCTCCTCAAAAATTAGTTTGACAACTTTGCGAACCGAGTGATAAACTCTGAACATAACTAACGGTCTACTAGTTATTACCAAAAGTTATTATTAAATCAATGAAAGGGGTGAGCGCGGTGTTTACGAAGTTACAGCCATATCAAATAACTATTGTTGGAATTTCCAATCAACCGAATACCGAAGCAGCCCAAGTGGTGAAACCATCCTGAAGTTCCCTGCGAGTGTAATTGATCGTATAACTTTAGTTCTTGAAGGTCTCTCACATGCCTGGTGCTGTATAGCACCGTGCGCATGATAGCTGTAAATTACAGGCATATCGTCCGTTTTCGGATGATATGCCTTTTTTTGTCGGTTGTCATCTTTGAAGGACGACAACGTCGTTTTTTCTTGGCTGTCGAGATAACCACTTGCGCTTTTTTCCAACATCACAGCTAGTACTTTAACTCGAAAGGAAGGGATTTACTTGTTCTCCGTTCTCCGTAATCTCGGCTGGTTCTTTCGCCGAGAAAAAAGGCGTTACCTGATTGGCCTTATCTTACTTATTGGTGTAGGTGTTCTTGAATTATTCCCCCCACGTCTGCTAGGCAATGCCATTGACGACATAGTACGCGGTTCTATTACTACAGCATCGTTAGCCAAGTATATCGGTATGATCCTCATTTTGCTGCTAGTCATTTATTGGATTACCTACATATGGATGCACAAATTATTCGGAGGCTCCAACCTCGTAGAGCGCCTGCTGCGCTCGAGATTTATGAATCATTTGATGACCATGACCCCGTCGTTTTTCGAACGCAATAGAACCGGCGACCTGATGGCTCGGGCAACCAATGATATCAGAGCTGTCTCAGCTACCGTTGGATTCGGGATGCTCACCCTGGTGGATTCTACAATTTACCTCACTGTCGTACTATTCGCAATGGGTTTTCTTGTCAGCTGGAAGCTGACACTTGCAGCAGTCTTACCATTACCACTAATTGCAATAGCTATGATTTTTTATGGTAAAGCGATCCATGATCGTTACAGCTTAGCACAAGATGCGTTCGGAGATATGAATGATCAGGTTCTCGAGTCTGTATCAGGTGTGCGAGTTATCCGTGCTTATGTACAAGAAAGACTTGATGAGAAGAGATTCTCAGATATTACAGAAGATGTATACAACAAGAACATGGCCGTCGCCCGTGTCGATGCCTTCTTCGAACCGACGATTCGGTTCTGCGTAGGGCTCAGCTACATTATCGGTCTTACCTATGGGATATATCTTGTGTTCCGTAATCAGATCACCCTAGGGGATCTTGTCTCCTTTAATATGTACCTCGGAATGATCGTTTGGCCGATGTTCGCTATTGGAGAGCTTATTAACATCATGCAACGTGGTGGTGCTTCTCTCGAACGTATTGATGAGACGCTAAACTCCAAAGCGGATGTTCAAAGTGCGGCCAATCCGGTTCAAGTTGCTAATCCTACCCGAATTGAACTTAACGATGTGACCTTCCGTTATCCCTCATCGACGATTGACAATCTAAGCAATGTCAGTCTGACCTTAAACCAAGGGCAAACACTAGGTGTAGTCGGTCGTACGGGAAGCGGTAAATCAACCCTCCTCAAACAGCTGCTTCGTGAATATCCGACAGGTAATGGTGAAATTCTCATCTCTGGAGTTCCGATTCAACAGATTTCATTGGATCAGCTACACAGTTGGATGGGTTATGTTCCTCAAGAACAGATCCTGTTCTCCAAATCAGTACGTCAGAATATTCAATTTGGTCTAGACAACGCGGATGACGATACGATCATGAAAGCTATCACAGCTGCCGCCTTCCAAAATGACTTAGGAACATTATCCGATGGTTTAGATACGTTGGTTGGTGAACGTGGAGTATCCTTATCCGGTGGACAAAAACAACGTGTATCCTTATCCAGAGCCTTTATCGCAAATCCAGATGTACTGATTCTGGACGATGCCTTATCCGCTGTTGATGCTCGTACTGAAGCTCAGATCATTGAGAATATTCGCCAAGAGCGTGCGGGAAAGACTACATTGATCTCTACGCACCGCCTCTCTGCTGTTCAACATGCTGACATGATCGTCGTACTTGATAACGGACATATCGTTGAACGTGGTACGCATCAAGAGCTGCTGGATATGAATGGCTGGTACCGCGAGCAGTATGACCGGCAGCAAGTAGAGAATAATTTATCGAATGATTAAATGACATACTAGCTATGACTAAGCAAAACTTTTAGGAGGTGTCACCGTTGACAAAGAGTACAGGCAAACGCCTGCTTGAATACGCATTGACCGCAAAAAAAACCTTTATCGCAGCCCTTCTACTCCTCTCCATCGGGGTAGCGGCTGAACTGGCAGGTCCATTTATTGCCAAAAGCATGATTGACAATCATATGTTGGCCATCGAAAAGCCTTATTTTAGTACTGCATCACCTGATGAGGCAGTTCAGTATAACAACGCTTATTACAAACGCGGAGACCGATTTGAACCCGGGGAAGCTAAGGGTCAAGAAATTCGCATTCTTCAATCGGGACGAAGTTTCTACTTTATCAATGAAGCCGTAACACAGTCCGATGGTGAGAGAAAGTTCAGTAATGGTGAAATGCATATCACGCGCGGCCAGGACGAAGTCATCTATCCTGCGGTTAAACTTTCAGCGGATGAACTGTTTGATTTTTACAAACCTGAGCTCCCTGGTATTTATCAGCTGGTCGGTTTGTACGCTATCTTCCTGGTCATCTCGATCTTTGCCGAATTCGGTAAAACCTATTGGCTGCAATCTTCGGCGAATCAGGTAATCCGAAAACTACGAACAGATGTGTATGCGCATATCCAGCGACTTCCGGTTTACTTTTTTGACAACTTGCCAGCAGGTAAGGTAGTGTCACGTGTAACTAATGATACTGAGGCGATAAAGGATCTATTTATTGCCGTTCTCTCTAATTTCAGCACTGGTATTATTAATATTACTGGTGTATACATCGCCTTGTTCTTGCTCGATGTTCGGCTAGGTCTGATCAGCTTGTTCATCATCCCGATTCTTATTCTTTGGATCGTGCTCTACCGTAAAATCGCTACAAAATACAATACGATCATCCGCTCACGTCTGAGTGAGATCAACGCTATCATTAATGAATCTATTCAAGGAATGTCCATTGTTCGTATATTCCGCCGTCAGAAGCAGCTTGGTGAAGAATTTGAGCATCTGAACGATGACTACTTGAAATATCAGAATAAAATGCTGAATCTGAATGCCTTCACCTCCCACAACCTGGTGAACTCTCTACGCAGTCTCTCTTTTGTGATGGTGCTTTGGTATTTCGGACATGGCAGTATTACGGGTTCTACATTTGTATCTTTAGGTGTTCTATACGCCTTCGTCGATGTGCTTGGACGTTTGTTCCAACCGATTACAGGTATGGTGAATCAGCTTGCAAATCTCGACACTTCTATGGTGTCTGCGGGTCGTGTGTTTACTCTTATGGATGAGCCTGGGGAGAATGTTACCGATGGTTCCATGCCGCGCTATAAAGGAAAAGTGGAGTTTAAGAACGTCTCTTTTGCTTATAAAAAAGACTTCGTCCTTCGCGATATTTCCTTTGAAGCACGCCCAGGCGAAACTGTTGCTCTAGTAGGTCACACCGGTTCCGGAAAAAGCTCGATCATCAACTTATTATTCCGGTTCTATGATCCACAGAAAGGTGAAATCACGATTGATGGCCAGAAGGTTACAGATATTCCGAAGCAATGGCTACGCAATCACATGGGGATTGTTCTTCAAGACCCTTACCTCTTCACTGGCACTATTGCTTCCAATGTCAGCCTGGGGGATGAACGAATCTCACGCGAACGGGTTGAACGGGCTTTACGGGAAGTCGGAGCAGATAAATTGCTGGCCCACCTTCCTCAAGGTTTTGATGAACCGGTTATTGAAAAAGGGAGCACCCTTTCTGCAGGTCAGCGGCAATTGATTTCGTTTGCCAGAGCGCTCTCCTTCGACCCAGCTATTCTGATTCTTGATGAAGCTACCTCCAATATCGACACGGAGACAGAAAGCGTCATTCAAGATGCATTAGAAGTCCTCAAAAAAGGACGCACCACATTCATCATCGCACACCGTCTTTCCACGATACGCAGTGCAGATCAGATTCTTGTTCTGCATCATGGTGAGATTGTAGAGCGCGGTAGCCACGATGAGCTGATGGCACTCGGCGGTAGATACTTCCGGATGTACCAGCTACAAGTAGGTGCTGGTTCTAACAGCATAGACAATAACAATGGTGCACCCTCCCGACCTTCGTTAGGCAGCTTGCAACCATCGTTAGAGAAGATGTAATCGATCCCCTGAGTCACATCCTGTGATTCAGGGTTTTTCTATACTTGATATTAGAACGTTTGTTCTGTAAAATGAAAAATAATACATATAGGTGAAGGAGGCATTTGATGCGTACATACACTATAACTAAGAAGCAAGCTCGACTTTTTCTCCTGGCTCACCAAAAGTTAACTAGGAGCGCTCTACCTGCAGGTAAACTTAGTATTTATGATTATGTTCGTCACGTAGGCTGTATCCAATATGATCCACTTAACATCGCAGGCCATAACCATGAGCTTGTCCTCCAAGCACGAGTTCCCGGTTTCACACCTGAGCAAGCCCAAGAGCTACTGTATCAAGACCGACTTCTAATAGATGGCTGGGACAAGAACATGTCCATTTATTGTACAGAGGACTGGCCTTATTTTAAACGCAGAAGAGAGGCATCAGCCACACACCATCGGGCCAATGAGCCAGTAATGGCTACAGTAGAACAGGTTCGTGGAGAGCTATTAAAGCGCGGCCCCCTCTCCTCTCTGGATCTAGATGGTAAGGATAAGGTGGATTGGGCTTGGGCTCCGGCTAGATTAACCCGGGCCGCTTTGGAAAGTATGTACTTTTGGGGGGAAGTAGTCGTTCATCATCGTGTTCATACCCGTCGGTATTACGATTTCACTGAACGCCTGCTTCCTCATAATCTTTTAAACACTGAAGACCCTAACCCCACTGATGAACAATTTCATGATTGGTATGTGCTACGTAGAATAGGTAGCATCGGACTGTTATGGAATAAATCTGGCGATGGATGGCTTGGAATTTCTGGTCTAAAGAGCAAGGAACGTACTGAAGCGATTCAAAGACTGTTAATGGCAGACAGTCTCAGAGAAGTTCTAGTGGAGGGTATTAAGCTTCCACTCTACATCCGTAGCATGGACGCTCTAACTTTAGAAGCTGTAATACAGCAGGAGTCTGAAGATGCTGAAAGTCATTCAAGTTATTCGTTTGCGGCTGTCTTAGCTCCACTCGATAACTTGATATGGGATCGAGAGCTGATCCGACAATTATTTGGATTTCATTACCGCTGGGAAGTCTATAAGCCACCCTTGGAACGGGAGTATGGTTATTATGTACTGCCTATATTATATAATGATCGTTTTATTGCGAGATTTGAACCGGTGATGGATAAGAAGAGCCAAACATTGAACATTATGAATTGGTGGTGGGAACCCGGTGAACACCTAACGCCAGAGATGCTTCCGGCATTAGGCGAAGCTCTATCTGCACTGTCACGCTGCGTTAGAGCTTCTAAGATTCATTTTAGACCGGAGGTTGTAGAGGAGTGCGGATTAGAAGGGTTATTAGTGCAAAGTTTCCTCTTCTAACCCCAGTTTCGTGAACATTTCTGTACAATAGCCTTGTAATTTGATCTCTAGCCTTCTTGCTTTATTTTTGAATCGTTTTAACTCCTCAATCATTTTCGCCCTTCCAGCGGGGGTGAACGTTTCTTGTATCCGTTCCTTGAAATAATCATGAACGATATGGTTACGCTGCTTCCACACTTCTTCTAGCTGAGCGGTTTCTTGCTCTGAGAAAGGAAAGTGATGCTGAATTTCTTTGATGAGTTGACCGAGAGAATTGCTGAGTTTTCGCTGATACAAATCAGTCAGATCTGCTTCAGTGGGCGTCTTCCCTTGTGATAATTTGGTGAGCAATAACAAATTGGTCAACTGCTGTTCTAGAGCTTGACCATAATAAACTGCTAGTCCAAAATACGCAAATAACTCCTTGGATTGTTCACTCTCTGGTACTTGTGTATGCTTCATCTTTCCCCTCCACTTCTGTTCGGCCTGCCAGAGCTATAATAAACTGATATCATCCAGGTGAATCGGAGAAGTTTATGTTCGCTTCATATCTACTGTTAATTCTCCAGTTCCCTACATATTTCCTCTTCTAGAAACGAAATTTAATCTAGCCTTGTGCTAAAAAGAAAAACAGACCATGCTGTACATCCACAGCAATGGTCTGGTCATTTGCTTATTATATAGTTAGGTTGGGTATACAACCTTACGCGTATACTTCAACCGCATCGCTAATCAAACGGCATGCCTCAGCACATCTACGGCAGGCATCAATACATTCCTGACAATGTGTATGTATATGCTTGCTGCTTTCATCTGCACAGGCTTCACAAATTTCGGCACACAGACGGAGAATTCCGGCTACAAACGGACTTTGGCGAGTCATCGCTTGTACGGCATATGAACAAATATCCGCACATTCACGATCTAGCCGCATGCTTTCACGCAGAGAAGCAAGATCATATTCTTTTAGGCTTGAGACATAGCTATAATTACAGGCATTCATACTTTCTAAACAAGCGTCAATGCACTCCTGATATTGAATTCGGGTCATAGCCTTAAACCTCCTGTATTTTTATAGGGTATGCGATACTATTAACCTACAAGATTAGGAATGAACCATTACAACTTCTGACAAGGAGATCTGATTATAGACTTCTCTTAACTGTACTAGGACGAACGAAGGTACGTCCCTCCATCTCCAGTAATCTAGTGCGCAGTTCATTTGATGAGAAATGTTCGCCGATAAATACGGCAACGTCAGGCACTTCGCCTTGTGGTGTGATTTTCATAAAATCAGCTTCACGATAGGCATATTGGAAAAGAAACCGGCTGGAGGTGTCATTAAAGGTCACAATACCTTTAGCTCTATAAACATCACGTGGCAATTCCTTAACGAACTGTTCGAATTCTTCACTGTTTACTGGACGTTTAAAATAATGTGTGTACGCCATCACATGATCGTGGCTAGTATGTGTGCCACCAGTAGTGTGTTCATCTTCATCATGCATGAAGCTTTCGCTCGCGTCCTTAACCTCTTCCAGCTGTTTATCCGTAAGAACTCCACCTGCATCACGCAGCAGTTCCTCCGGTTCCACCTCACAACGCACAGTTGGCAGAATGGGTGCATAAGCGTTCCATTTCCGCAGTACAGCGTTAACCTCCTCCGCCTCTTCAGCGGTTACACGGTCAACTTTATTCAATAGCAAGACAGAAGCGCAGCGAATCTGCTCCTGCATCAAACGATAAGTTGCCCCCTGTTGTGCGCGATACAGTTCAAGAAGATGCGCGGCGTCAACGACGGTGATCAAGCTTTTCAGTTCTACTTTTTGATACAACGAAATCTCGGTTACGCCATCCACAATTTCCAGCGGATTGGCAGCGCCTGTTGCCTCGATCACTACGACATCCGGAGTCTCTTTCTTGATCAGTGTTGCGAGTTCTGTACTAAGATCACTTCGGATAGAACAGCATATGCATCCACCAAGTAGTTCTGCCATAGGGACAGTTTGCTCAACTAGCAATCCATCTAAATTCACTTCACCCAGCTCATTCATCACGACTGCTGGGCGTAAACCCTGATTTTTCCAATGATCTAGTAGGCGCTGCAGCAGTGTTGTTTTGCCGCTCCCCAGAAATCCTGACAATATATACACAGGTACGACCTGTTCCATGTTTCATCGCTCCCCAGCAAATTACAGTTATGTGTAGCGAGTGTACTACATGCGCGCGAAGCACGCAAGCGGCACCCCAAATTCCTGCTGAATTTTGTGAGTACAAGTAAGCTTGTCTTTACTTCTGCCATACCCTATCATGATAACATCTCTAATCTAGGAGTTGAGCCATTTGTCATCTGTTGAAGAACATCGGAAAGAAGCGCCTCAAACCGTTTCCTGCTATATCATTACTGTCTCGGACACCAGAACTATTGAAACAGATACCGGAGGAGCTTTGATTAAATCTATGCTCGAAAAAGCCGGGTATGAAGTGATAGGCAGCACCATTACGAAAGATAATTATCAGGATATTCGTGAGCTATTGTATAAATGTGTTGACCACGCCGGAATAGAAGCTGTACTCCTGACAGGTGGAACAGGGATTTCTCCACGGGATACGACGTATGAAGCTGTTGCCTCTTTGCTAGATAAAACATTACCCGGCTTCGGTGAAATTTTTCGGATGCTAAGCTTCACAGAGGACATCGGTTCGGCAGCTATTCTTAGTCGAGCCATTGCAGGCACCATGGGAAAGACCGCTATCTTTTCTATGCCTGGCTCTACTGGAGCCGTAAAACTGGCTATGGAACGGTTAATTATCCCGGAACTTCGCCATGTTATGCGTGAAATTTACAAGCGTTAAGCAAATACCCATTTTTAAATACAATAGACAAACAACCAAGCAGGCTTTTGTTCTGTGCGTATAATACGGTAAGTCCACACACAAAAGGAGCTGAAGGAAATGTCTGAATGTCCAAAATGCCCGGCCCAAACGGTTACTGACCCACCTAAAGTGGTTTATCAAGATCACTTCCACCCACAAGTAGTAAATGTGATTCATCCAGTTGAAATCGTAAGACGTCACCACTGTGTACCCGTACCTCGCCATTGCTACACTTATTCTGTTAAAGATGTATTTGTGGATAACTCCATGATGCCTAGAGGCGGAAGATAACTTTACTTCACAACACTATTAAAGGTCCCCTATATGTGAGAGACAGACCCGTGCAAAATGCATTGGGTCTTCTCTCGCTTTTTTCTGTAGAAAACATTTGACTGCTTGTGTATTATTCTATTTTCATAGATTCGCTGCTCTGTGTATTTAGATTATAATCCCAGAGGCTGTCGGACCCAGTTGACATTATTCGCTAGTTTTCAGCCTTTTTAGAAGAGTTTCGGACTTCAGAGTCCCTATTTCTTCGAAAAGGGCTCTTTTTTGTTGTTTTTCATGCTAATAGCTGCACTGGAGTCCGTTAACATTTGAAATGTGTGAAAAAGCTGCGTTTAAGATCAACTGTGTCCGATTTTGACTTTTCACGCGTAAATATCCCTTCATAAGTCGTAGTTTAGTGAATAACCTCCATTTTTATATGATCAAGGGATCTGTGGATTAAATGTTTTCAACCGTTCAAACTCATATATCTTCCGCAGATAGTAGGGTTCCTTCTCATTCTCTCTTTCAAACACACCCATGTATCCAACCTCATTAAAAAAAAACGTATTCCAATGTAACCCGCTGATCTGGGCGGTTAGATTGCCAATAATAATGTAATTCTAACGGAGCCTCATACCATAACCAATCTAAATCCTTAATTGCTACATCTCTATGCTGGAGAACCCATATACTGAAGGCTACATGAGGATCCTCTACAGGTATTTCTGACTTTGGATTATTATCTTTTAATTGATTTGCTGACGTCCGAAGTACATCGTTAATATCTGATTCGACGGAAAATTGTGAAACGGATTTAATCTGATTAAATTGCTCAGTATATTTATTAGCCTTCGTTAGCTCATGGATTTCATTCAAACTAATCTTAGGACCATAGAAAATAACACAGACACTAATCAACCCAAAAATAAGTGCTTTTGAAAAAAGAAACTGCTTCTTTTTTTTCATAACAATCAATCCAATGATAAAACCCACAGGAATCAGTAACCCAAAGAAATTGACGTAGAACTCACAAAGTAAAAAAGCCCCAATAATTAACGCCCAATCCTTTAATCTCAATGTTTTTCGCTGATCCCAATAGGACACTAGTAAAGAAACAATAAAACAAATCCAAAAGATCCAGCTCATTAAAATCAGTCCTCCTCTCTCCTACATTCTCCATATAATACCACATCCAAGGTGGCACCAAGAGGACTCCCAGCATGTCTTACAACTCCAAATGATTACTCAGCCCTTAAAAAAGAATCTGGATAATTGGCTACAAATTGAATCATGACATCAGAGATCTCCCATCTAAAGAAGGACGCTTTGTGAATTCTGTTCATAAGCATTCCGATCTTCCGAACCCTTGAACCCCCCTGAATCTCCTGTACAGCATCCACATACGAAGTATTAGCGATAATTTTGACGTATTTAATGTCAATGACAAATCTGTTCTATAAAGTTAAATAAAAAATAACCCGACAGACTAGTCTGCCGGGTTATGAATCATTATATTTTACAAATCAGGATGCTCATGTTTCGCTTTCAGACGATTCCAGCGACGTTCCACTTCTGCCTCGAAGCTGCGTAAAGCCGGCTCATTCTCAGGCTTCAGTAAATGACGGGTTTTGCCCATTGTCTTCAACCAAGCGGAGAGCTCAACGCGTTTGCCCTTATCCTCTGGATTGTACGTAATATTCGTAGAACCATGCTCCACTTCATATAGAGGGAAGAAGCAAGATTCAACAGCCAGCGAAACGATGTTGGTACCCTCTTTATCCTCAGACATCCAGTTCAGTGGGCATGCGATCAGGATTTTACCGTACACAAGTCCTTCGTTCTGAGCGTACCATTGTGCTTTTGCCGCTTTCTTCACAAGATCCTGCGGGTAAGCTTCGGAACCTGTGAAGACATATGGAATGTTAGTAGCTGCCATGATTTGCGCAGTATCCTTATGCTGTGTAACTTTACCTTGCTGATTCTTACCAATGCTTGATGTAGATGTACGGTGACCCAGTGGTGTGGAATAGGACTGCTGTGCACCTGTGTTCATGTAACCTTCGTTATCGTACTCTACGATAATCATTTTGTGACCGCGTAGTGCAGCTCCAATTGCAGGTCCCATTCCGATGTCCATACCACCATCACCAGTTACCATTACAAATGTGAAGTCGTCTTGAAGCCCAAGTCCGTCCAATTCACCACGGCGTTTGCGTTCCCAGAACATTTCTACGACACCGGATAAGGTAGCTGCACCATTTTGGAACAGGTTATGAATAAACGTAGATTTATGAGAAGAATATGGATAGCCCGTAGTTGTTACCATCGCACAACCCGTGTGATAAAGCGCTACGATATCCCCTTCAATGCCTTTGAAGAACGTCTCCAGTCCTGAGAAAATTCCACAGCCTGGACAAGCGCCATGACCTGGTGCAAGCCGTTTAGGTTTCTTCGTCAAGCTGCGCAGTGGGGGTATCCGCACACTTAGTTTCCCTGTTGCTTCATCCTGTTTAACCGTAATTAATCCTGTCTTCAGCGAATCAAAGTCCATCGGCTTCAATAAACGCTCTGGCGCTTTGTCCGGTGCACCTGGATTGTGACCATAGTAGTCAAATGGAACATCAACACGGTCTGCAGCAACGGCGTCCAAAGCTAATTGGAAGAATGCATGACCATCTTCTGCGTAGAAGTCCTTACCGCCCAACCCGTAAATACGGCTAATTACCTTTGTAGTAGTGTTACCATAGGTGAACAAGGCTGCCTTGATCTCATTTACCATATTACCGCCGTGACCACCAACCGAATCTGCACGGTCGCCTACAGTGATTGCCTTAACATTCTTCAGTACTTCAGCCATTTGCTTCTGCGGGAAAGGACGAATCATATTCGGCGAAATTGCACCTGCTTTGATCCCTTGCAAACGAAGCTGATCTACAACATCTTTAATGATCTCTGACGCAGAGTTCATCAAGAATACGGCTACTTCCGCATCTTCCATCCGATACTCTTCGATCATTGGATAGTGGCGTCCAGTCATTTCAGCGAATTCCTTAGCAATTTCTTCGAAGACTTCACCCGCATTATACATCGCTACCGACTGCTGATAACGGTTGTTGATATAATCAGGTTCGTTCATGTAAGGACCTACGGTAACTGGATTATTGCGGTCTAGTGTATCTGTGAAGCCTACCGGTGGTTGTGGGCCAACGAATTTATGAACATCCTCACGGTGAGTAAATGCCTGTACGCGACGTTTCTGGTGAGAAGTAAAATACCCATCTGATGCTACCATTACTGGAAGACGCACTTTTGCGTGCTCAGCAAGCTTAAGTGCCATCAGATTCATATCATAAACGGATTGTGGATCACGGCACATCAGAATCGGCCAGCCCGTATTAAGCGCAAAATACAAATCAGAATGGTCACCATGAATATTAAGCGGACCGGAAATCGAGCGGCAGATCAAATTCATTACCATAGGCATCCGTGTACCAGCTTGTACCGGCAATTGCTCTAGCATGAACATATAACCTTGAGCACTGGTAGCATTAAATACACGTCCACCAGCCGTCGAAGCTCCATAACAGATTCCTGCAGAACTGTGTTCGCCATCTGATGGAATAAGCATAATATCATGCTGACCGTTCGCTTTCATGGTATCAAGAAATTGAGCGACTTCTGTCGATGGGGAGATCGGAAAATAACCCATGACGTGATAATTTATTTGATGGGCAGCATAAGCCGCCATTTCATTACCGGATTCATATAGGAATTTCTGCTCTACCTTCGTTGAGCCTACTTCTTTTTCATAATCAATAGCCACGTGTATTCCACCTTTCCTCCGTTAATTAACCCTCAGTAACAAGATCAAAAATATGCCGGACTGTATGGCTCTCAGCGTAGCCATCTTCCTCGCGTTCGCCAGACAAAGCCGTTGTAGGACAAGCTTCTACGCATTTTAAACAGCCTTTGCAGTATTGATAATCAATGCCTTGCAGGAACATTTGCGGACGTCCCTTCTTATCAGGCTGCTCATCCCAAACAAAACATAAATCAGGACATACCGTATCGCACTGCGCACAATGAATACAATCCTCTAATTTAAAATGAGGCAATAAACCGGATCTTGAAATGCTAAGATTCTTTAAAAAGCTGCTGCCAGGATTCGTAATGGTACCACCAATAGGCTGAGTTTCATAACCTAAGGCCGAAATATCAGACCGAACGAACTCAGGCATAATCGCACCTTCAGGCAAAGGGAAATGCATGAAAGTAACTTCATTAAATCCACGTTCGAAAGTAGTTAGTGCGGATTGAACAGCCTGCGGATATTTTTTGCCAAGTGATTTCTCGATAACCCCCTTCATAATTTCAGGATCCAAGAAATCACACATCCGAAACAACGCACCTAACATTGCCATGTTTACGCGGTTCTTCTCATCTAATGCGATTGATGTAGCATCAACAACTGCTATAGTTCCTGCCATCATGTTCAGGGAGGACTTCAATTCCTCTGGCGACTTAGCCGAGTTCACTAGCACCGTGCTATGATCATAAATTCCGCTAGTCACGTTGACGGTCTTTGCCAACGCTTCATGGAATATGCCTACGACGTGAGGTCGTTCTACCGGCGAAGTGTCACGAATATGTGTGTTCAAATCACAAAAACGGATATGTGCCTTTACCGCTGATCCCTTTTTCTCAGAACCATAGGATGAAAAGCTCACTCCATTCATTCCAGCACCGACAACGCCTGCTTCTGCAAGCATTTTACCAGCTAAGTTCGCGCCTAGCCCTCCAATTGATTCCAGACGAATCTCAAAAAATCCGAGTTCGTTCACTTTTGGTAACTGTACCACCGACATAGCCCCTTTCAGAATGTCATCCGTATAATATCCTTTTGACTTTTTCAACGATTGTATCTTGATTTTGCAAGTCGCGAAGTGACAAATCTTGCATTTTCCATGTGTTACCTAAGCTTATTTAGCTACTTTTATTTAGCAATAAAATTAAAAATTAAGATGTTAAATTCATCACATTCTTCATGATAAATATCACACTCCAGTGAAAAGTCACGCCTCTTCATAAAAATGTGTGTTATTTTTACTTTTCAACTAGTCCGTTTCAGGATAAACTGATGCTTGGTGTAATTTTTCGAAGACAGCTTAGGAGGCATTAATTGTGAAGTCAAACGAAGCATCATTACAGAAGAAATTGCTTCCTCGGCATATCAGCTTTATGGCGATGGGCGGAGTAATCGGTACTGGGATTTTTAAAGGAAGTTCTGAGACCATAAGCATTGCCGGACCTGCGGTAATTCTTACTTATGTATTAGCAGGCCTGCTACTCTTAGTGGTCATGGGGGCAATAGCCGAAATGGCTACGGTGTACCCGAATAGGAATATGAAGGACTTCATCCGTGAGGCTTTTGGAGAACGACTCTCCTTTATCGTGGGCTGGTTATATTGCTTCATGTGGTTGACCGTTTGTGTAATTGAAGTGCTGGCAGCGGGCAGCTTCTTGCAATACTGGTTACCGGATGTTCCTTTATGGCTGCTTAGTCTTGCAAGTGGAGCTCTAATTATCGGCATCAACATGATGAGTGTAGGTGGTTATGGAGAAACGGAGTTTTGGTTAGCCGGGATCAAAATCGCAATGATCATCATCTTCATTATCTTAGGAAGCTCATTAATTTTTGGACTGTTGCCTATGTCTGAGGCTACGCCTTACTTACACAACTTTACAGACTATGGTGGATTTCTCCCGAGAGGCTGGGCCCCCATTTTCTCTGCCCTTCTTGTCGTCATGTTCTCCTACGGTGGGTCAGAGTTGATTGGGCTAACCTTGACGGAGACACAGGATGCAGAGAAGGTCTTACCTAAGGTTGTCAAAAGCTTCATTCTGCGCGTTATTCTGTTCTATACCTTACCGATCCTAATCATCTGTGGATTAATACCCTGGAATCAACTGAATGAGCATACAAGCCCGTTTGTTCAGGTATTAGCCGCAACAGGACTTAAGGGTGCCGATCACATCATGAACTTTATTCTGATTACAGCGGTGCTCTCTGCTGCCAATTCTGGTATTTATGGCGCCACTCGGATGCTGCATTCTATGGCGTCACAGGGCGAAGCACCACGCAGCTTGGCAAAAACCTCTGCAAAAGGTGTACCCATCAACAGTCTGAAGCTCTGTGCCGTTGTTCTTGTTATTGGTTCCTTGTTAGCGTACTTCGCCCAGGATGGATTGTTCCGTTTGCTAATGGCTGTTCCAGGCTTTGTGGTTATTCTCGTATGGATCAGCATTTGTATGTCACAACTTAAACTGAGAAAATCCTATCCGAAAGAACCAACCTTTAAGGTATGGGGATTTCCTTATATAACCGTTGTTACACTGGTTTGTTTAACTGTTATCGCGGTTTCTTTTCTCTTCGATGTTCAGAACCGTATCAGTATAGGAACATGCCTAGCAGTTCTGTTGATGCTTACGATTTGGTCGTTCTTAAAATTCAAGAAAAAGAATTAAAGGTTCTAGCTCGGACCCATGTATCAAAAAGAGGTGTATCCCTTGTTCTTCACATTCGTGAAGAGAGGGATACGCCTCTTTTAATTGTTGCCGTTCAAAACGTGCTCGCAGCCACCACCATGAGCGGCCAACTTCTTCGCCGTCTTTGGTTATGAATCCATCGGACTTTTTCGTTTTGACAAAAAACAAAAAAACGCAGGAACATCACTCTCCCGCGCTTTTTTTTGTATATTCGTTTATCTAACACTAATCATGACTCCTTTACATACAATGTCTCGTGACAAATGACTATTGTAATTAATAATGGAGGGAACAGAATGTCTATGTATAATAATTCTACTATGATTTATCCCAATAGGATGAGGAATACAACTGTTGACGATAGAGAAATGGTGATGCCTCATCCTGTCGTAGTGGAGGCAAGACAAATTGCTTTGAATCAAATTTTAGTTACTTACGATCAACCTGCGGATTTAGCATCTGCAACAAATATTTCGAATTATTGGATAAGAAGTAATATGCCAAATCCAAATGACATAGCTAGTGTAGGAATGGGAGAGGCCCTTACTAGAGAGAATACAATTCGTGCTGATAAGGGTATGATAGCTGCAATTGATAATTCAAAAATGAGATTTGTTATGACCTTCAATACAAATGCTACTATGGGTGTTCTGTATATCTTGCTCCCTTGTTTTGTTAATTTAGAGGGGAGATCAGGGTACACAGGGGCAAACTGGGGGCCGTTTAGTAGAAATATGTTTATCGGACTGTAGTTATAATAATGGGATGTGTAATTTTGCAGGCACCAAGAAGTCGATCTTTGGAAATCGAGAATCTCTTTTTAAATTGCAAGCTTTAGATGTTTAAATAATTGAGATACAAGATCTTCCAGTGTGTATTAATAATACTTAATAAAAAGAGGTGTATCCCTTGTTCTTCACATTAGCGAAGAGAGGGACACGCCTCTTTTTAATTATTGCCACTCAAAACCGATTGTCTTTATCGTGGAAGATTAATTACCATAGCGGGACGGACGCCGTCACGGGCTACACTGACATTCGCATAGCTGCGAATACTGTAACTCGGTCCGACAAAAAACGCACGTGAAGGTTTGTTTCCCTGTGTTCGCAGCCACCACCAAGAGCAGCCAACTTCTTCGCCGTCTTTGATTATATAGTTATCTTTATCCGTTTTATCATATACGTATAAGCTGCATCCATCATACTTTTTCATTTTAGCAAATTCCGTGCCAACCGCACGCCGTAGTTCTTTGCCGTGTACCTCTGAGAATGCCTTTATTTCATCAACGCTAAGCAAAAAAACATTGTCCTCTGTATCTGGGGTACCCTCTCCGTTATCTGAGCAACGGGTCGTCTTTATTAATTCCTTCTCGGCAGCATTGAATGCACTGTTATAGAATTCATCGTTCAGCCACTCACGCAAATCACAGTCGTACCACGTAATATCCACGCAATCACGCCATTTAATATCTGCGCTCTTGCCGTGATACCTCTTGCATTCCAAAATGTCCTCGCTCAAAACGAACAGTCCGCTACCTGAGTTATGGAGAACACGCCATTCAATCGGCAGCGCTTTACCATCCTTCGATTGTGAATACGTGCCGAAAGTAATGATTTCACCTGGCTTAACGTTCCTGTTCGGCGCTAAAGCAAGCTTCCCCTTTTCCATTAAGTTCTCCTCCTTATTTACAAGCCTCCGAAAAAACAAAAAAACGCGGGTATATCACTCTCCCGCGTTAACACTGTTGACAGAATTAATCCTGCAAAATCTATTCAATATCCGGTCGTATATGCTCAGCGATTAACTGCTGCTTGCTAGTCCAGACCTTTTCACTTAAATTCACCCGATATACTTCGGGATTCAGCTTACGTTGATACTCCGGCCAGAATAGGTCCTTTTGCTCCCGATGATAACGGCGAACCTCATTCAAATCCGGCAAAGTATACACTTGAAATCCGTTAACGTATATCGGTTCTAGCATAGGCAATGCCTCATAACGCTCGACATACTTATGCATGTATGGATGCAGCGGATTAAACAGCTTCAACCGCGCACCGTTACGTGGAGCTTCCTCTTCTGGAAAGCAGATATAATCCGCAAGCGCTTTGCCATTTTTACCGATGATCCGGAATACGTCCTTCTTGCCAGGCGTGGATACTTTTTCAGGATTGGAGGAAATCTTGATCGTCGGGATCATTTCTCCAGTAGCGGATTCAATTTCCACCAGCTTGTAGACGCCACCCAGAGAGGGTTGGTCAGAGGCGGTGATTAGTTGTGTACCCACACCCCAAGTATCAATTGCTGCGCCTTGCAGCTTCAGATCCATGATCGTGTTCTCATCCAAATCGTTGGAAGCGACTATCTTCACATAATCCAGGCCAGCATCATCCAACATCTTACGCGCTTGACGAGATAGATAAGCCAAGTCACCGCTATCCAAACGGATACCGACCATTTTTTTACCTTGTGCCTCAAGCTTCTTGGCTGTATTGATTGCATTAGGCACCCCACTACGGAGTGTATCGAAGGTGTCGACCAATAGCGTAACTTCGTCCGGCATCACCTTAGCATAGGCATCAAAAGCCTCCTGCTCGCTGCCAAAGCTCTGAACCCAGGAATGTGCATGTGTTCCCTTGGTCGGAATACTAAACATTTTGCCTGCGAGCATGTTAGAAGTAGCATCAAAGCCGCCAATATAGGCTGCTCTAGCCCCCCACACCGCTGCATCTGCTTCTTGCGCACGCCGGGTACCAAACTCCAGCAAGATGTCATTCGGAGCCACCTGCTTAATTCGTGAAGCCTTAGTAGCGATCAACGTCTGGTAGTTCATGAAGTTCAGAATGGCTGTCTCCACCAGCTGAGCCTCCATAATTGTCCCTTCCACACGGATTAATGGCTCATCTGGAAAAATCAAAGCGCCTTCTTTCATCGAATGAACGGTTCCCTGAAAATGAAACTGCAACAGTTCCTCCAAAAAAGCGGGAGCATAGTTTTCTTCTTGCTCAGACAAATAACGGATATCATCTTCGGTAAACCGCAAGCCGCCGATATAACCAACAATACGCTCTAAACCTGCGAACACAGCATAGCCGTTACCGAAAGGTAGCTTCCGGAAATAAGCCTCAAATACAGCCTTCCGTTTATGAGTTCCATTCACCCAGTGAGCGTACATCATATTGATCTGATATTTATCAGTATGTAGCGCAAGTTCTCTTCTCAAGTCCTCATCTCCTAATATCTACGCTGCTATATGTGTATGTTCTGTTCTAGTATTATGCCTTAACAACGTCTGCTCCTAAACTTCCCCGGAAATGTTCTAACGCCCAAGTATGTCCATTTGGATTAAAGCTGGCAACTGCATCTTCGTGCACAATAATTGCAAACCCTTTGTTATATGCATCCACTGCTGTGTGCAATACACAAATATCGGTGCAGACCCCAATTAAATGAAGTTCAGTAATGCCACGCTCCCGCAGCTTTATTTCCAGATCAGTTCCACTAAAAGCGCTATAACGCGTTTTGTCCATCCAATAGATGGAATCGCGGTTGTGTTCATACACAGATTTCAAACCTCCGAACAACTCACGTCCTTCACTCCCGCTTATATTATGAGGAGGAAAAAGTTTACTCTCCGGATGGTAAGGGTCATTCTCTTCATGTAAATCCACGGCCATAACGACATAATCGCCACTTTGGACAAACTCCGACGTTAATTGGCTGATTCTAGGCTCGATATCTACGGCTGGCTGACCAACCGGCAGATTTCCGTTAACAAAATCATTCGTAAAGTCGATCACTATTAGTGCTTTCATGAGATTAATCCCCTCTCCTGATTTAAGCCACTACGTGTAGATGGATAACAAAGGCTCATGATCTGTGAACATATAGAGCTGTGCGGGACGCTGGGAGTATTGATTTGAACTAAGCGCATTTCCCTCTTCATCTCTTACTTCTTTTAATATACCCTGACGACTACGTGTTGAAGTGATTTTACGAATAAAATTCGGTTCCTTAAATTCCGGCACTACCGTTTGAATGACTTGATAGAGCTCACTAAGGGTAAAATGTCTAGGTAAAAACTGTCTTGCGATCGTAGTCTGAAGCATTTGTTGTTGAATACGCAAATATGCATCCTTGATGATATCATGGTGGTCAAAAGCGAGCTCCAGCTCTTCAAGTGCTTCCTGCAATGTAAATAAACCTACCTCGCCAGCATCATCCGAAGCTTGTCTTTGCTCCAACATCCATTCTTCTACAAGGGCAAAAAAAGCATGACTGATAATCCATCCGCGAGGGTCGCGGCCTGGTGTACTGTAAACGCCCAGATATTCCAAATGACCACCATCTACACCAGTCTCTTCTTTGAGTTCACGTGTAGCCGCAGCATAAATGGACTCATCCTCCTGACAGAATCCGCCTGGGAGAGCCCACATTCCAGCACATGGCCATTTCTTTCGTCTAATTAACATTACCTTAAGCTCACGTAAGGGAAGCGTCTTCGTGACCGTCTTACGTTCGCGTTTGGTCAGTGTAAACATTACGATGTCGGCCGGAACTCCGTCCGGTGTACGATATTTTTTGGCGTTATAGGTTTGTTCCCCATTTTCGCTCATATTTGCCCCATCCTTTTCCGAAGCTATAATTTTACTAATTCGTATCTTTAAATGTACCAAACCTTAACTTCTAAAATCAACAACTGGACATAGAAAGATTAGGATTATGTATAGTGTGAAACTTAAAGGGGCGGATCTGCATCCGCCCCCTAAACTGAGTGTGGGTTATCCGCATGTGGTCGGAGGCGCCTCGGTGCCGGCTTCCACATTTATTTTTTCCGAAACGGTATCTCTAATCACGGAAATGACAAGCTGGAGTAGATAATTGATGTCACTCTGGCTCTGCTGAAATTCGTTCACGACTGGAATGCCGTCAATTTCATCCTGCAACACTTCAATTTCACGCTCGATCTTGGCTACCATATCTTTATTTTTAAAGCTTTCGAAGGCAACAATCTCCTTCTGCTTTTTCTTAATCGTTGCAATCAGGCCTTGTACACGCTCGTGGTTCAGGATTTTTTGCTCAGCCTGCTGAAAATGCTTTACTTCTTCACTTGTCGAGATCAATGTAGCCAGTTCTTTGGCTTTACCCATAATATCCTCGCGTACGATCAAGTCACGGGTATTATAAGTCTTCATTCCATATTTATTCAAACGTTGTTCCTCTGTACTCACAAGCCATCTCCCCATTCGTATGTGATGATTAATGAACAGCAGCAGCTTCTGCCACAATATCCCCTTTGATGTACCATGTTTTGGTATCTGTAATTCTCACTTTTACAAATGTGCCAATAAGCTCCTTCGACCCTTCAAAATGGACCAGCTTGTTCGCACGGGAACGGCCAGAAAGGACTTCCGAGTTATTCTTACTCTCGCCTTCTACCAGTACCTCGACGACTTCACCTAGCATACGGTCATTAATGATCCGACTATTCTCTTTAATGAGATCATTGAGTCTTTGCAGACGTTCGCTCTTCACTGACATCGGTACATTGTCCTCCATAGCAGCTGCAGGGGTACCTTCACGAGGTGAATAAATGAACGTATATGCCATATCATACCCAACCTCGCGCACTAGCGAAAGAGTATCTTCGAATTGCTCATCCGTCTCACCAGGGAAACCAACGATAATATCGGTACTTAATACCGCATTAGGCACACTTATCTTGATCTTACGAACTAACTCCAGATAAGCTTCACGAGTATATTTGCGACTCATTTTCTTAAGTACGGCAGTACTTCCCGATTGAACCGGTAGATGGATATGCTCCACCAGGTTGCCGCCTTTGCCGAGTACTTCAATCAATTTATCGTCAAAATCACGTGGATGCGATGTCATAAAGCGGATGCGCGGAATATCAATTAAACGCATATCATCCATTAGGTCACCAAAGGTGTAATCGATGTCTGTAAAATCCTTACCGTATGCGTTTACGTTCTGCCCCAGCAAAGTCACTTCCTTGAATCCTTGACGCGCGAGCTCTCTTACTTCAGCAATAACGTCCTCCGGACGGCGGCTGCGTTCTTTTCCTCGTGTAAAAGGTACGATACAGTACGTACAGAACTTATCACAGCCATACATAATGTTTACCCAAGCCCGCATGCCTTCACGTTTTTTCGGTAAGTTCTCAATAATATCGCCCTCTTTAGACCATACCTCCACCACAAGCTCTTTACTGAATACAGCTTCTTTAATGAGGTGTGGCAGACGGTGAATATTATGCGTACCGAAGATCATATCCACGAATCCATGCTTAGACATAATTCGATTAACTACGCCTTCCTCCTGCGACATGCAGCCACACACGCCCAGCAAAAGACCTGGCTTCTCAATCTTCAAGTTCTTAAGGTGACCAAGCTCTCCAAACACCTTATCCTCGGCATTCTCGCGAATCGCACAAGTATTGAGCAGAATGAGATCCGCATGATTCCGATCATCGACGCTTTTGTAGCCCATCTGTTCCAACAGGCCCTTCATCGTTTCCGTGTCATGCTCATTCATTTGGCAGCCATAAGTCGTTATATGATAATATTTGTCTACTCCGAAATTCTGCATCTCTTCAGGAATCTCGAAATCATAATGCACTTCTATTTCTTCCTTGCCACGCCGTTTTCCTTCTTTATAATCAGGCTGGCTATTAATTTGAACGTTTCTTCCTTTAATCCGATAAGTAATCTTACCTTCTTCTTCACTAATTACCTTCGCATCGCTAAAATCAAAATATTTCGAATAATCTTTCGAACCCTTGCCGGATTTTAAGTCCGGTGAGTTATGGTTCCCCTTAGTCATGCTGTTTTCACGTCCTCTATCTCAAATGTAGCTTATTGATGTTTTAACCTAATATAAAATTATAGCACATTCTATAACATTACATCCATCTTAGATGTCCATCCCAATATGCAGTGATTTAGGTTTATCAAGTAAAAACTTAACTTGCGTATTTTTTTAAAAAATCAGGTCTATTTTACCACAGCGTGAGAGCAGAGCATACTCTCAAAGAAAATTTTAATAGGTCAGGATAATAGCGCTTCTAAAGACTTCCATAAAAAAAATACCCTGCCGACGAGCGACAGGGCCAAAATATATTCTATAAAGGGGGGTATGATATTTATATACGCCACAAAAACTGTAATGAATCACAGTTCTTGTCTGAATATCACTTTTTATGAAACTTGTAATAGGACGACTCTTGTTATATCCCTTTTGTCCCAAGTTTTTTTGCTAATTCAGTAAGATCTTGTCCTTTTAGTGCACCTTCTACTAACTGTGGCAGCAGTGCAGGTGTACACGCAAAACAGGGCGTTCCATCGCGAGTCAAAGATCTCGCCACATGCTCATCATAGAAAGGTTTGCCTTCATCAGATAAAGCCAGCAAGCACATCGTTCTAACTCCAGATTCCTTCAGATGACGCATACGACGGATTAAGCCTGCCTGGTTCCCACCTTCATAAAGATCCGAAATAACGATAAATAATGTCTTCTTCGGTTGATCGATAAACTGTTCGCAATAAGCAACAGACTTTTGTATATCTGTACCGCCACCTAACTGAATCCCGAATAACATGTCAACAGGATCGTTCGCACATTGCTCTGTCAGATCAACGACCTCTGTATCAAATACAACTACTCGGGTACTTAGCGATGGGATGCTTGCAAAAATAGAACCAACTACTGAAGCCCAAATAATTGATTCTGCCATAGAACCACTCTGATCGATATCCACAATGACTGTCCATTCCTTACTTCGTCTTGCCCGATCATAAAAGTAGAATCTCTCAGGGATAATCTGTTGTCGCTCTGCATCATAATGCTTCAGATTGCGTTTTATCGTCCGTGTCCAGTCTATACCACTAAGTGACGGTAATGGAGAATGCTCTCTGCGATTCAGTGCACCCGTCACCGCCCGACGCAGATCTTCCTCCATACGCTTTACAAGATCATCCACAACCGCCTTCACTAACAGGCGAGCCGTATCTTTTGTCTTCTCAGGAATTTTCCCTTTTAGCGAAAGTAGTGTACCTACTAGCTGTATATCAGGCTTCACTGTTGCCAGAACTTCCGACTCAAACAATAATTGCTTCCAGCCCTTCCGCTCCATCGCATCATGTTGAATAACCGATACGATATCCTCTGGGAAGAAATTGCGAACATCTCCTAACCATTTTGCCAACCGGGGTGCAGATTTACCTGATCCCGCTCCTCTTTGTCCTGTAGCCGAAGAGTTAGCAGCACCACTATTTACGATATCGCTCGTCTCATCATAGATAGCAGCCAGTGCTTGGTCCATGATGAGTTCATCTTCAGACAGGTGAATACTTGCGTTTCCGCTAGAAACCGTCAATTGCTCTTCTGCAGACTGACCAAGAATAAGGCGCCACCGAGCTACAACACTTGAATCCACGGATGTACTCATCGTCATATATCTCCAAAGTCAAATTCATTCAAATCCTCAATCATCTTCGCTTCGGCCTCCTTCAGCTCACCCGTCAGAATCTCAGCAGCCTGCTCGGTATTCACGCCCCACAACTCCCCTAGAAGTTCGGCAATCATCGTCTTTTCTCTTCGTTCAAAGGTGCTGAAAGCACGCCGTAAAAATACTAATGCACGTACAAATTCTTCATCATCTAATGAATTAATATACTCATTCAATTGTTCCCACAGACTTAATCGAGACAACAGTACATATCGATTACGCATAGACATCCCTTCGAACCAGCCTGCTCCAAGTTCTGCGGGTATACCTGGCGACAGGCGCCTCGATACTTCTTCTGAACATTGCTGTGCAGTCATCGCATTACGCTCCAATAAAATGGAACACGCCACTCCAGATAAACGCGGATTGCAGTCATCCCTCTCTGACAAGTGTTTCAGCTCTTGTATCCACAACAGCTCATCTAATTCCTCACTATGCGCAATAGCTGCCTGATTCAGTATGTTCATAGCTTTAAGCATCTCACCTGAAGCCTCATCGTTACATTGGCTCGCATCCAGCAAGAACAGACAGGCTCGTCTGAACAGTTGTTCAAGCAAAGGAATGAGCGGCTTGGTATCAATCCGTCGAACATCGCCATATTGAATCAGAAGAGATAACTCATGAATGGAAGCAGCAATCTGCACCACATCTCGAGTATCAACAGCTAGACGCTGAAGCGTCTGCCGTCCGGCTTCCATCTGGTGTATCATTCCACACTCATAAGCCGTTCGAATAAGTGCTGACGCTTCCGCAATGGTACTGCTGCCATCTAATTTTTGTTGCAATACATAAGCTGAAGCAATCTCAATTGTTTCCCCAAGTAGCGTAGATTCAACGACCTGGATCTCAACTTCAGGAGACCACTTCATTACCCAATGCTCTGCCCACGTTGCGCCAGTCTGACCACTTGCTCTTATGTTCACTAGATCGATCCCAAGTAATCTGAGCCTATGAAAAAGAAAGGAACGATTTAAGTCTAAATAAGCTGCTTCCTCAGAAGATACTCTTCGGTTCTCTCGGAGATCTAGTTCAAGATCATTTGCCACTGGGGTTTTATATTTCTCAAGCTTCAAGCGCTTTAATTGCCGATTCAGATCATCTTGAATCGGCGTCTGACTAATCCCCTCTGCCAACTCACCAATAGCAGTACCGATATCTGTACGAGCAAGCGCTTCTGCGATCACACTTAGCTCTCCACGCCCCAGTAAAGTCAGCGCAGCATCTCTTAGATCTCTTAACGTCGGAGCACTTCCACCGTGAAGGGCAGCTAATGATTCAGCTAAGCGAACGGCTTCGATAATTTCCGCTGTGGAACGGTGTGTCCCTGTATTACGCAAGTATCTGGCTACGGTAGACAGATAATGATTCGGCAAGTCTTCAAGTGAGCCATTCATCATACGTTCCCACATCATTTGATAATAATGAGGAGCGAGGTTACCTGCTCCGTAGCCAGACAAAGAAGATAACTTATAGTACGTGTAGGGCATAAGTGTTAGCTTCGAATTTAGAGAAGGAAGAGCATCTATTTCCTCATCCGACATACCAGATGCCAGATCAACAAGCGCCGCTGCATGGTATGCTCCACATACAACAACGATCTTATTTGGTTGATGGCCAGCAGCGATTGTATCCTGAATCTGACGACGCATATAAGCTTCACGTATCGTATTGTGTGCATATTCTACTATGTTGTTATGTCTCTCATTTTCTTCAGAAATCTGACGCATTTGGGATGAGAAAGAAATAATTGCTTCCTGATATGCACCTTTGTTAGTGTTGTGTTCGAAATTGCGCTCCCAATACATATCATAATCAAGCTCACCAGCCAGCTCAGCTACTCTATCATATAGAGATGCTTCTTCAGCAGCCTTCTCAACCGTATTGTTAACTTCAGATTCATCGCTCTGTTCAACAGAATCTCTACTTTTGGTTCGTATATCCTGTAACGCGATGACCACTGATGAAGGTAAATCTATAAAAGCTGTATATGCCCCTTGCTGCTCCGCCCATCTCATCGCTTGATATTCGGGGGAATATAGCGCAAGCGGCCAAAGGGCTGTACGCACAGGAACTTCCTCCGTAAAAGCTAGAATGGCAATAGGAGGTTTGGTTGTCATGTTGATGACATGGCGAATCTCAGGTGTGGCATCCGATGGACCCTCAATTAACACAGCTGTGGGCTCTATTTCATGAAGGAAGCTCAATAGATGCTGCGCACCACCAGGAGACAAATGCCGCACCCCAAAAATATGCACGCCAGCTCCAGTAGTTTCGCTCTCCACTAGTTCATCTCCTTACAAGCCGTATATAACCCCCGCCAATCTGCGCCACGTTTTTTCATAATATTGTCGAGATACTCTCTCCAGACAAGTTGATCCTTATCATCATCTTTCACAATGGCACCTTGCAGCCCTGCGGCCAGATCTTCGTCCGTCAGTTCTCCATTACCGAAGCTTGCAGCCAGCGCCATACTATTCGTTAAGAGCGAGATCGCTTCAGCTGTGGAAATCACACCTGCTGGAGACTTCACCTTCTCCTTCTTATCCAATGTCATCCCGCTACGCAACTCACGGAAGATGGTCACGACCTTATGTAAAGCTTCGTCTGCAGGGAGCGACGCTTGCAAATCGTAGGAAGAGGCAATTTCACGAACTCGTTTCTTCACAATCTCAACTTCAGTATACAAATCCGCAGGGGCTGGAAGGACGATAATATTAAATCGTCGCTTCAAGGCAGTTGACATGTCATTTACTCCACGGTCTCTCGTATTAGCTGTTGCAATGATCGAGAAGCCTTTGCGCGCACTCATCTCCTTACCTAGCTCAGGAACGGATATCGTCTTCTCCGATAAGATGGATATCAACGCATCCTGTACCTCAGATGCACAACGAGATATCTCCTCAAAACGTGCAATGCCCCCATCCTCCATCGCTCGCATAATAGGGCTCTTCACTAGCGCTTCCGGCGTAGGGCCTTGTGCAAGCAGCATTGCGTAGTTCCACGAATAGCGCACCTGCTCTTCACTCGTACCCGCAGTACCTTGTACGACAAGTCCTGATTGTCCATATATAGCAGCTGATAAATTCTCAGATAACCATGACTTTGCTGTACCCGGCTCACCGATTAATAGCAGTGCACGATCAGTTACCAGTGTGGCTATCGCCATCTCTATTAATCGTTTATTACCAATGTACTTAGGTGTAATGTCGGTACTCCCTGCTTTACCACCAACGATAAACTTCAGTACTGATTGGGGCGACATCTGCCATCCTGCTGGAACCTTACCAGTGTCCGCTTTACGAAGCGCTTCCAACTCATGCTCATACAGTCTTTCTGCTGGAAGCCTCATAATATCTTGTAATAGTTCTTGACTCATCGTTAGCTACACCTCTTCATTTGGGTTTGATGGTCCTTGCATGAGACGAATGACATACTCAAGTTGTTCTTCTGCAACCTCACTAAATCGAGGTAGAACAGTTATTATTCGACTCGCAAAACTCGCTGGAAGCTGACATAGCTGTTCAAATGTATACGGTTCAATTAATCGACATTCTGTATTTCTATCATCTTCCAAAGCCACTAGGAGAGCTTCTTGCAAATGTTGTTTATTTATCCCTGTACGTGCTAAGCCCATCAAGAGAATATTGGAAAACCGATGGCGGAATTCAGGATTATCGGTCAATTTACGAAGTAAATACTGCATTGCTTCGGCATGTCCCGGCCTTGCAAAGGCACTGACCAGTTCGTATTGATCCAGCTCTATAAAAGCATCAAGCCACCGTGAATCCCATTGAAGAGCCAGTACCTCGGGCGGCTGCATTTCGATCTTATACATATATTGAATCTGGTCTACAGGTGAATTCCAAACTGCATCATAAGTCCCATGATATCGTTGAACTACAACTTCAGATATGGTGCGTAGCAGTTGCTGCGCCATTGAAGAAGCATGGCTAGTTGAAGATGGCGCATAATGCTTTAGAACTTCAACATATTGTTCATACACACGCTCTGGTGACAAGTAGAGATACGCATCTTTAAAAACATCATTCACATATCTTCTATTGTTTCTATAGTAGACAAGATCACGCTCAAGTGTTTGCTGTAATATACGTCTCGCTTCGATAGAATCTATCTGTCTAAAATAGGAGTTTGCTTCCTCGATCAATGAATTCCACTTTAGCTGATTCATATATAATGGATACTGCTCGAGAACATTAAAATATAGTTTCTCTAGTTCAGGACTGCGTTTGTAAGATAAAACCCGAAGATACTGGACTACCTTATTCCATAATCCGTCTTTCTTCTTCGTATCGCCCATAATCTCTGAGACAGTTTGAAGCATATCTGATAACTCTACAACAAGTCGTTTTGTGAGCTCTTGGGCTTGACATTGTCTCAATGCAGGAACTACAAGTTCACTATCTTTTCCCGTAAATGCCTCATGCAGCCGGTTCACCGCATTTACCGAGTCGCTCTTAGCCAGCGCATTATAGGCAGCTTCGCGAATCTTTTTCTTCTTATCTGTACTCCAAGCCAGTAATTCGATTTCATATTGTCCCTGACCTGCGAGCAGAGAAATAGCCATGGCTCGAACATCTTCTGATCCTGAATCTGCAGCTTGATAGATCAGATCCTGAACGCTATCACCACCTAATACTGCGATCACGTACAGCTTTCTCGTCTCTACTATTCCTCCAGCAGGATCAAATTGATCGATAAGGATCGGAATAATCTGAGGCCCATAAGCTGGCAGGATCTGCTTCATCACAAGCTCGGCGATCTCAACATATGGATCTTGGAGGGCTGCTAACGCGGGATGAATCATTCGAAGATCTTGAAACAATCCTGTCTCAAAAGCTTCCTTGATAATCTCATATCGTCCTCCCCCGCGAGTCTTTAATGCCGTCTGTACCGCTGACAGCTTACGATATGAAAACTGAGTAGGCAATCTCACCGGATGGACTTCCACCTCAAGCAGTTCACCATCAGGCGAGGTCGCTCCCTGTGTATATAGCACCGAGCTAAGCAGCACACTGAGCTCCTGTAGGTTCTGAGCAGAGGAAGATCCCTCGGAATGATCTGGTTCAATGACCGCAACGATTCCCTCTCCTAACCTTTTGAATATGGGAGCACGTTCACCTAACTGTTGAAACTGTGGCAATAGCCGCTTTAAGCGGAAATCCTCAGCAGCGAGCTCACTTCCAGCTATATACAGCCGGTTTACTTCTTGATGAAGCTCTTGTAGTAAAGCTGTACTCATGGATATTCCTCCCAAAGTTTATGTGAAACTTATGCTTTCTTAATTTTTTTAATATAAGAGACGGATCATCTCCATCCCTTTGATAAGGGTTAACGGTTGTGCTTTCAATCGTCCTGTATCGAGTTGATGTTCAAACATAAGCAGCATCGTAGTATCCGATAATTCTTCGAGTGTAAAGTATTGTAACAGTGCAAGTGTATCCTGCTCGAGTGCTACTATTTGGTCTAACACCAAATGCTGGCCCGATTCGTCCGTAATGACGAACTGATCTTGCTGAGATTTGCTAATCTTATTCACATGCAGCAGCAACACAGGATTCTTGTCCGCTAGCGGATTCTTCAACTGATTTTTTATCTGCTTGAAGCTGTCGGAATAAGAATGAACTGCCTTAGAAACGATCCACTCTACATCCTGATTAGTCAGAGGCCGTGTTGACATATTCTCGAAACGAACTCTCCGGTTCCGGTCACCAGGATAACGATAGAAGGAAGGAATAAGTGCAACATCAGTGAAGCTATCTTCTTCATGAATATACTTAGCTGCTTTATAAGGACGATATTGGAGCGTACGATGTATATCACCTGTAGATTTTTCTATCCAGTAGCCGAGGTCTACATATTCCTGTCTGGCTTCATCATCATAGCTGAGGAATGAAAGCTGGATCAGCTCTACATCTGAGCTCATCAGACCGCATTCCTTAAGCTCCGTTAGCTGCCAAGCATGACCAAGCCATTCTTCAATCGTAGATTCATGATTCAAAGACATATCCGGATCTTCCAGCTTCATAGTTAAATGAGCGCGCCCTTTCTTAATGAACGCATGAATTCGGGTTAGCTGCTCTATTGCTAATGAATAAGTTTTCTCACGATTGTCAGAAGAAGAGAGCAATAAAGCTAATCGTCTTAATTCAATTTGTGCACCAGTTAAGTAATAATTGCCCATCATCTTCACGTGCACCTGAATATCCTTTACACCTTTGGCGTCTATTGTTCCAAGTCCTGCACGTATAAGCGATTGGGTCAATTTCTCCAGTACAGCCAAGCCCTCCAGTTGAGCTCCAATCTTTTTCTTAAGTGCGGACTTGTTCACTTTCTTGGGCTTAACATTAGCCCCTTCCGCAGCAAGCTCAGATTTTCGTTCTTCACGCTTACTCATCTTTTCTCGTTTAACAGCAAGATCTTCAGGAATCGTTGCAGATACGAAAGTCTCCTTGCCTACATAGGCATATAGCAATCCGAGGACATGCTTACAAGGAATCTGCCTACTTGGACAAGTACAACGCATCACCGGTTTGTCAGAAACAACAAAATCAGCAGAAGGATAATAGTTGCTGCTACCGCTACCACCACATTCACCAAACAGAACCACGCCGTCTTCCGACTGATTCAATTGGACGAATCGTCTCTTCTTAACTAGTCCTTGCCCGTTCTTAATTGCTGCACTGTTCGGTGCTAGAGTATCTATGAAGACTTCTGTGATATCTATCAACCCATATCCTCCTTACCTATTACGCTTTTTAATATCTATGATAATATTAGCCCTTAATGAAAATTATTCTAAAAACAGAGCTGTCCATAACCCGCTGTTCTTTCCCTTTAGTATAGAGTTTTTGTCGATTCAGCTGTGAATGGAATGATCTCGTCTATTGCTCCACTTTGAACTTTGGCAGGCCAAGCCGGATCGCTTATTAATGCTCTGCCAACAGCAACCAAATCAAATTCCTCACGGTCCATTCTTTCTAGTAATTCATTAATGTTATCTTCTGTCTTCTGAGCTGAGTCTTCTGCAAAAAAATCACTGTGAAGACCGATAGAACCCACCGTAATTGATGGTTTCCCCGTGATTTTCTTGGTCCACCCTGCGAGATTAAGCTCAGATCCCTCAAATTCAGGTTGGCTGAAGCGACGAGTGGAGCAGTGGAAAATATCAACGCCAGCATCGCTAAGTGGAGTAAGGAATCTTTCGAGCTCATCTGCATTTTTTGCCAGCTTCTCATCATAGGCACCCAATTTCCATTGAGAGAAGCGTAGCACGATCGGAAAATCTGGCCCAACCGCTTTACGGCACGCTTCAATAACCTCTACTGCAAATGTAGTTCTACCAACCAAATCGCCACCGTAACGATCGGTACGTTTGTTCGTTCCTTCCCAGAAGAACTGGTCTATCAGATAACCATGTGCACCATGAATCTCGATACCATCAAAACCCACTTTTTTCGCGTTCGCTGCCGCTTGAGCAAATGCTGAGACTAAGCTTTCAACTTCAGCTGTAGTCAGTGGCTCAGTCACAGGTTCTCCTGCTAAATTCAGACCCGAAGGGCCAATAGGAAGGGCTTCAACATTAGGGCCTTCCCCTATAGTTCGCGCCATACCCACATGCCATAATTGGGGGATGATCTTACCTCCAGCAGCGTGAACTTCTTCTACTACCTGCTTCCAGCCCTCTAAAGCTGCTTCTTCATGTATATTGGGAATATTGGCGTGGCTGACTGCCGAAGGATGATTAATAGCTGTACCTTCGGTAACGATCAATCCTACTCCACCTTCTGCCCGTCTACGGTAATATGCGGCAACATTACTTCCTGGTACACCATCCGGTGAGTATACCCGAGTCATCGGCGCCATGACGATTCGGTTTGACAGCGAAAGATTCCCCACTTGAATAGGTGAAAATAATAGCTCAGTGTTCATACATATTACCTCCAATTGATTATTTGATTACTTTAAGTAAGGCTAATTATCTCCCCAGAAGATGGAAAATGCAAATTTTTAAGATCTTTGTGTAAGAAAAAATCATAAAAAAAACCGGACCTCGCAAAATCTGCGAACGCCCGGTTTTCATCCCATTACGAACTTTTTAAACCTCAAGAATACCAGCTTTTGGAGTTACTCCAAACGCCTTAGCTAAATCCCACAGTTGCTGATCCGTGATCTTTTGCTTAATTTCTCTTCCGCCAATCAAGTTGTAGATCGTAGCAGCCTTTTCTACAGTCTCAACTAGACCAAAGGTGGCATCCATAGTGGAGCCAGTGCCAAAAATCCCGTGCTGCGGCCAGATGACCAGGCGGTGATCCTTCATTTTCTTCGCGGTTTCGCGGCCGATTTCACTGCTGCCAGGAACAATCCATGGAATGACACTAACGCCATCCGGGAAAACAACAAGGCACTCTGTGCACATTTCCCAAAGCGTCTTCGTGAACTTCAATTCATCCAGATCATGCGTGAAGGTCATCGCGATAACATTCGTAGCGTGTGTATGCAATACGATACGGTGCGTAGGGTCCACCTTCAGTCGCTCAATATGGCTCATGAAATGGGAAGCCAATTCACTAGTAGGTACAGCGCCGTTCCGTAATCCCCATAACACTTCTACGCTTTCACCATTGGCACTAACACGAAGCACACCGAGATTAGCTTCCGGATCTTTGATCACATTTCTGAAATACTTGCCAGAACCTGTCACGATGAAGTATTTGCCGGCTAATTCTTTTACAGGGAAGGTAAGTTTAATGGTGCGTAGTGGCTCTAGAACGTTAATATATTTAGCAACCTCATTCTCATCCAGCAGATAGCTGACATTACCGCCATTCAGCTCATCCCAGCCAAGCTCCCACATATGACGGGTAATCTCTGACATTTCCTGAATAAATGGAGCCTCACTACTGGCAATATACCCTTTGGATTCTAAAACAGATGTACTCATTGTCAATCTCTCCTTTGTATATGTTGCTCTCCACATCCACTCTAACACTCTATCTTGCAGACAGAACTTCCTGCTCATAACGCTTCACTTCAGCCAGCCATTGCTCACGAACGGGTGTATCTTGCGATGCACAATAATAATCCCACACGGCTCCAAACGGATACGATTTGAATTCTTCCACCAACGCTAGTCGTGAAGTGTAATCACCAAGCCGCTCGATTCGCTTCAATTCTTCCACCGGTTCGAGCATTGCGCGAAGTAACGCCTTAATGGTATTACGTGTACCAATCACCCAAGCAGCGATATGATTAATACTGCCATCAAAGAAATCAAGTCCGACATTCGTTCGGGAGAGTAAATCCCCACGTACCAATTCACGGGCGATTTCTAGCAGCTCGTCATCCATAGTTACAACGTGGTCACTGTCCCAACGGACGGGTCTGCTTACATGCAGCAGCAGCTGCTCACTAAACATAAGAATCGAAGATAGCTTATTTGAGATCATCTCAGTAGGATGGAAATGTCCGGCATCCAAACAGATGGCTTTGCCGCGAGTTAAACCATAGCCCATATAGAACTCATGTGAACCAACCACATAACTCTCAGAACCGATTCCGAACAATTTACTTTCTACAGCATCAATATTATAAAGAGGATTTATTTCCACACTAAAAATCTCATCCAGTGACTCCTTTAACCGCACTCTTGGACCTAAACGATCAACTGGTGTATCTTTATATCCGTCTGGTACCCAAAAGTTAGTCACGCACGGTTGACCCAGTTCTTTACCAAAATGCGCGGCAATCGTCCGAGAAGCCTTACAATGCTTAATCCAGAAGTTACGAATCTCATCGTCCGAGTGACTTAGCGTAAAACCGTCTGCAGCTTTAGGATGTGAGAAGCAAGTAGGATTAAAATCAAGACCCAGCCCCTGCTCCTTCGCCCAGTCTACCCAAGATTGGAAATGGCGTGGCTCCAATTCATCTAAATCAACTTTTTCATCTGTATCTGCATAGATCGCATGTAAATTTACTTTATGCTTGCCTGGAATGAGGGATAGTGCCTTTTCTAAATCTTGGCGCAATTGATCTGGCGTGCCAGCTCGACCGGGATAACTTCCTGTTACTGCTATTCCCCCGCTTAGTTCTTTATCTTTAAAAAGAAACCCTTGTACATCATCGCCCTGCCAGCAATGGATGGAAATCTTAATTTGCGCGAGCCGCTCCAGCACTTTCTCCACATCAATCCCATGGGCTGCGTATAATTTTTTGGCTTCATTATAGCTAGTGATAATACTCTGATCCATGCTGTAGTTCCTCCTAAAATCATATAGCGTAAGTTTAATTAGATTTGATGTTGTATTTTGGACAACTGAAGCTCTTTCCAGCGAATTAGAATGTCTTCAAGATGGGCGGTCGGGCGCGGTGTATACGCCTTTATCTCAAATGATTCGGCGATAATATCTCTTGCTTCATTAATATCAGTTATGCTTCCCGTGCTAATCATCTGCACCACTATATTACCAAGTGCTGTGGATTCCGTTGGGCCAGCCTTAACTTCTCTGCCTATAACATCAGCAGTCAGTTGGCATAACAGGCTGTTGTTAGCACCCCCACCCACAATTTGCAGAACCTCGATTCGGCTTTCTAATAGTTCTTCTAGTTCTTCCAAGTAAGTAAGGTACGATAATGCTAAGCTGTCAAAAATACAGCGAGCCAACTGACCTGGCGTCTCAGGAACAGGCTGCCCGCTCTCTGCGCAGGCATTACGAATCTCTTCTATCATATTTGAAGGATTGAGAAATCTCGGGTCATTACAAGAGATCAGGCTTCGGAAACCTTCCTCTCCCTCTGCAAGCTCGGCTAGCTCCGCAAAGCTATATCGTTCGTTCATCAACCTGCGAACCTCTTGGATGAGCCATAGGCCCATAATATTTTTGAGGAATCTGTAGGTTCCGTATGCGCCCCACTCATTGGTATAGTTGGCCTCCATGGCTTTCATAGAATTAAGAGGCTGAGTTCGTTCCACACCGAGTAAAGACCATGTTCCGCTGCTAATATACGCTGAGTTCTTTTGGAGAGGAGCACCCAGCACTGCAGAAGCTGTATCATGTGTGGCTACACAGATCAGTAGGCAATCCGGAAGATCATATTCCTGAATTAGTGCTTCATCGAGGGGGCCAATAATTACTCCAGGTTCAGTCAATATAGCGAATTGATCTCTTTTAATATTCAGAAAATCCAACAGGTTATCGTCGAAATCTCGACTCTCTAGATTCAATAACTGAGTTGAAGATGCGTTAGTAACCTCATTGATCTTGCGACCCGTTAATCTGTAATACAGATAATCAGGCACGAGTAAGATTTGATCCGCTTGGGCTATTTCTTCTTCACTGTGAACATAAAGCTGATACAACGTATTAAAAGATAACTGTTGAATACCCGTCTTTTCATATATGGTTTGAGGTGAAATGTGCTTTGCTACCTTATCCATAGCCAGATCGGTTCTACGATCACGATAAGCGTAAACTTCCTGGATACGATGCCCTTCCGCATCCACGAGTACATAATCTACAGCCCATGTATCTATACCCAGCGTACAAGCTTTAATTCCTTGAGCCTTGGCTTTCTGAAGCCCTATAATAATCTGCTCGAATAAATAATCTATGTCCCAGAAACAAGAATCCTCTTGTTCTATAAAACGATTGCTAAACCGATGAAGCTCCTCTAAGGTGAGGACGCCCTCTTGCAGTATTCCGCGTACTAACCGCCCACTAGAGGCACCAATATCAACGGCGATATGATTATTCATAAAGAATCTCCTAAAGTAAGGGATGAGTTATAGTATTTTTTTGAATAGAGTAATAACTTCTTCCTTCGTTGGAATAAAAGGGTTACCCGGTGCACAAGCATCCTTCATGGAGTTCTCTGCTAAAAGATCAAGATCGACCTCATCTACTCCAAGCTCAGATAGTTTAGATGGAATGCCTACTTCTTTAGACAACGCCTTGATCGACTCAATTACGAAGTCCGCGCATTCCTTATCAGTTTGACTCTCAACGTTTAACCCCATCGCTTTAGCAATAGCCCTGAATTTCTCAGGCACATATTTGGCATTCTCTTCTTCCACATATGGGAGTAGCATTGCGTTACATACGCCATGTGGCAGATCATATACACCGCCAAGCTGATGCGCCATCGCGTGCACATAACCAAGCCCTGCATTATTGAAGGCAAGTCCGCCTAGGAAAATCGCATACACCATTTGCTCACGAGCCTCAATATCATGGCCATTCTTCACGGTACGGGCCAAGTTAGCGAAAATAATCTCCACTGCGGCTAGTGCCGTAGCGTCAGTTACCGGATATGCTCCTGGCGTTACTAGTGCCTCAATTGCATGCGTCAAAGCGTCCATTCCTGTTGCTGCCGTAAGTGCAGCGGGTTTATCTACCATAAGCTCTGGATCGTTAACTGAGATTGTAGCAATACTGTTCTTATCCACCATTACCATCTTCACTTTGCGTTCTTCGTCTGTGATTACATAGTTAATAGTGACTTCGGCTGAAGTCCCTGCGGTGGTATTCACAGCAACGATCGGCAGCGATTTATTTTTCGACTTGTGTACGCCCTCATATTCTTTGATGTGACCGCCATTTGTGGCAAGGATACCAATGGCTTTGGCAGTATCCTGCGGCGACCCACCGCCGATGGAAATCAGAGAATCACAATTCTGCGCTTTGAGATAATCTACGCCATCGTGGACATTTTTACAGGTCGGATTGGGCTTCACTTCATCATAAATGGCATATTCAATTCCCGCATCGTCCAATACCGCCAACAATTTACCAGCAATACCGCTCTTCATAAGAAATTTGTCTGTAACTACAAGTGCCTTCTTCAAATTAAGTTCTTGAATGTAAGGACCAATCTCCTGTAAGCATCCCTTGCCCATAATATTGATCGATGGAACATAATACACATGCGTGCTCATTGCTTGACCAGCCTCCTAATGAGTTCAATAGTCGTTGTATTCCGTCTGCTGCGCCTCAGGCTGGCCTCTGAATAGCAGCTGGGCCGGCCTTGCATCACACTAACTCGATTAATCTCTAAGGGAATTATTTCCTCCTTTATCGTATGCCCCTAAATCTTTATTGTCAACTTCTTAAATATTATTTATGTTGTTTTTGTTTGTTTTATATCTGTTTTGTGAATATTATTGGAAAGTACAGATGTTTTTAAGTTGTTTTTATTGCAAAACACAGATATTAAGCGCTATGATTGTAAAATATAGCTTTGGAAAGGTGATTCCTATGCTTGCAGCCGAAAGACGCAAAAAAATAATAGATCTCGTCCATCAAGATAAACGCGTTCTAGTCTCCGATCTAAGTAAAATGTTTGAGGTCACTGAAGAGACGATACGCAGAGATTTGGAGAAGCTAGAGAAGGATGGCATCCTTAGTCGTACCTATGGCGGTGCTATGCTGAATCGCCATACGAATGAGGATCTGCCTTTTGTTACACGTAATGCCTTGAATACAGATATTAAACGGGGAATCGCCTTGAAGGCGCTCGATTTAATCAATGATGGAGATACATTAATGGTAGATCCAAGCTCTACAGCCTTTGAGTTTCTAAAATTGCTGGGAAACAAAAACAATCTAACCATCATCACAAATTCTATTAATATTTTGCATGAGTTCTCGAATTCAGGGATGGATATCATCTCTACTGGCGGTTCACTTCGTTACCGATCGTTGTCGCTGGTGGGACCGGTAGCCCATGACACCATTCAAAGATACAATGTGGATACAGCGGTAATCAGTTGCAAAGGAATGGATATGGAACGAGGCATCACAGATTCCAACGAACCGGAGTGTGAGCTCAAGAAGTACATGCTACGACAAGCCAATAAGGTCATACTCCTGGCGGATCACACCAAATTCGATAAAACTGCTTTTACAAAGCTGGTTGAGCTTGGCCATATTGATTTCTTGATCACTGACCGTAAGCCATCTGAAGCTTGGCTAAAACGTCTGAACGAGGACAATATTGAGGTTCTCTATTAACAGTGGTAATAACATACTGAGCCTAATTTAAAAAATGCCGTTCCCCAGTAAGTATAGGTGACGGCATTTGTTGTATTTTTCATCCTTATCTTTCCGTAGAAACCTGAGAAATTGATATTACATCTATGGAAGAATGAATATGATCTGATTGCTTTACTTGTGTAGAAGCCTTCTTCCTACAAATATAAACAAGCGCTGGCGGGAAATTTAACAGCACCCATTTAACGCTCACAATATCAAAATGCTGCATTAATTCCTTCTTCATTTGAGGAAAATATTCAAAAGTGATGAACCAGCCGCCCTCTTTTAAAGAAGATATGATTTGCTCAATGTAAAGCGTCCGATCTGAGGCTGAGAAATTCCTAAAAGACAAACTGCTTACAATGCAATCTAACTTCTCCAACCTTCTATTATGAAGCGCAAGCCTTAGCCGCAGGCAATCGTTAAAAAAAATACGGTCAGGGAATTTAAGTCTTAGTTGATGACGAAAATCAGGATCCGTCTCAAACAGGAGCACATTCATCCCGGTCTCTTCCCCGCTTGGAATAAATCTTGTGATGGCTCCAGTACCAGCACCCAGCTCAGCTATATTATGCATTTGTTGCCACGGAATGATGTCGAGCATCGTTTTTGCCAGCCAGCGCGAACTGGGAGTAACGCTTCCTAGTTGTCGGGGCGCATGCAGAAATTTATACAGAAAATGAAGTCTTTCTCGAATTCCGCTTCGCATGTCAACTCCCCCTTATCGTAATTTCCCCATCTAACTCTAAAATATGTTAAAAAGGTTAAAGTCGTACTCGATCTATTCTCTCCATTTATTAATTTTTGCAAAACAAAAGCCCAAATCTCACCGCAGAATGAATTGCGAGGAAATTCGGGCTAATGATTAACATTAATTACTTCGTTTCAACGGCATGTCCACCAAATTCATTCCGAAGTGCAGCCACTACTTTACCCGTGAAGGTATCGGTCTCAAGTGAACGGTAGCGCATTAATAACGCCATCGCGATCACTGGTGTTGCAGCTTGCAGATCAAATGCGGTTTCGAGCGTCCATCTGCCTTCTCCGGAGGAGTGCATAATCCCTTTGATCTCATCCAATTTAGCATCTTTCGAGAACGCACGTTCAACCAGTTCCATCAGCCAAGAACGGATGACAGAACCATGATTCCACACCCGGGCGACTTCCTCAAAGTTATAATCAAACTCACTCTTTTCCAGCACCTCAAAGCCTTCACCGATGGCAGCCATCATGCCGTATTCGATACCGTTATGAACCATTTTTAGAAAATGGCCACTACCAGCTTTGCCGGCATATAAAAAGCCGCTTTCCACAGCCGTATCACGGAAGATGGGCTCCACAACCTCCCAAGCTTCAGGATCTCCACCAACCATGTAACAAGCGCCGTTACGCGCTCCTTCCATCCCACCGGACGTACCTGCGTCCATGAAGCTGATTCCATGTTCCTTCAATTGCTCATATCTGCGAATCGATTCCTTATAGTGCGAATTCCCCGCTTCAATGACGATATCTCCTTTTGATAACAAAGGTGTGATCTCAGCAATGACAGAGTCCACAACCTGATGTGGAACCATAATCCAAATGATTCTAGGCGTTTCCAATTGTTGTACCAACTCAGGGAGCGTTACTGCTCCACTGGCACCTTTAGCTTTCATTTCCTCTACAGCAGGTGCATTCAAATCAAATGCAACAACCTCATGTCCATGATCCAGCAAATTCTGGCCCAAATTGAAGCCCATTTTTCCTAATCCAACTAATCCTACTTTCATGTAATTCCCCTCCGATATATAGACTCTTATGATGTAATTTCTCCAAAATCGGTAAAAAAAACAGGCAGGGGCTTACGCCCCTGGCCGTATAGATTCCTCTGTTGCTGCAACTTCTGCCTGAGCAGAGAGAACTTCTGTCTCCTGATCTGCCTCATCGAACCACCAGCGATCCTCACCCAATAGCTCCATAGCCGCATCTGGACCATATGAACCTGAAGCATAAGTGTGAAGTGGCATAAGCCCCTCTTCCATCGCTTCCTGAATAGGTGTAACCCACTGCCAAGACAGTTCTACTTCTCTCCAGTGAGCGAAGAAGGTAGCATCTCCACGAAGTGCATCGAAGATTAGATTCTCGTAGGCTTCCGGAACATCTGAAGTACCCGCTTCATAAGTAGCGCGTACAGGCTCAAGCTTTCCTTTTTGCAGCTGATCTTTCGTGTTAAGTTGTAGAGTTATGGCTTCATTCGGTCCAATCTCGATAATCAGTAAATTCGGTACATCATTTCCTTTATTCAAGTTATTACTATCATTAAACGGTTCTTTAAACTCAATAACAATACGTGTGGATTTCTCCTTCATTCTCTTACCTGTACGAACATAGAAAGGCACATCATTCCAGAGCGGATCATCTATAAATAAACGCGCTGCGATAAACGTCTCATTTTGCGAGGATTGGTTAATTCCTGGCTCATTCAAATAACCTGGAACAGGGTTCCCTTTGATTTCACCTTCCGTATATTGTCCACGGACAACATGTTTATTAACCTCATCTTTGCTAATTGGAATGAGATGCTCCATGACGTATATTTTCTTCCCACGGATTTCTTCAGGTGTACTGCCTTTAGGAAGCTGCATCGCCATCATCATCATCAACTGCAGCATATGGTTCTGGAACATATCACGAAGTGCGCCAGCTTTATCATAATAGCCTGCCCGCTCTTCAACGCCGACAGTCTCACTCGCCGTAATTTGAACATTCGCGATATATCTATTTTTCCACAGCGCTCTTAGCACTGGATTAGAATACTTCAGAACTTCCAAATTCTGCACCATCGGTTTACCTAGGAAGTGGTCAATCCGGAAGATTTCTTCTTCAGTAAATACGGCATTCAAGCTATCATTCAGCGCTCTTGCAGATTTCAAATCTGTGCCAAAAGGCTTCTCAATAATCAGACGCTTCCAGCCTTTCGTGGAACCCAGACCGCTTGAGTGAATATTAGCTGCGATTTCCTTGAAGAACTCAGGACCCACAGACAAATAGAACATCCGATTCTCCGGAATATTGAACAACTGCTCGCGACGTTTAACATGCTCCAGAAGCTTGGAGTAATCTTCGGTATTCCCTACGTCTAGTACGCTATATTCAAAAGCCTCCAAGAACACCTGCAATTGCGGTGAGTCAATGGCTGGTTGTCTAGAAAAAGTCTGTAAGGATTGCAGTACTTGCTTACGGAAGGCTTCGTTCGAAACTTCTCTTCTTCCTAATCCAATCACAGAAAGAGGACCTGAAATTTGACCATCTAAAAAGAGGTTATATAGTGCAGGATAGATTTTACGTTTTGCCAAATCTCCTGTAGCGCCGAATAGCACAAATGTTGATGATTCCACTTTCATTCCTCCTGTTGTTATACATTATTTATATACTTACTTTTAATTACTAACATACTCAGTAGAATCAATCATACGACTGATATTTTCATACGTCAACCTCATTTCGACATTTACGAAAAGTTATTATTTTCACAAAGCTATGAATTGGTAATTATGATTAATGTCACAAAGAAAATAGTATTGGATCATTCGCATTAAATTACTCGGATATTCACGTTGATTAAAGAAAAATCTCAATCCCAGTGCGGCTTTAGCCAATTTCGATCCACCCCCTCCGATTAGAAAATCATCACACCAGCCACTTTGTAACAAGAATAAAATTTCCAGTCGCCACCTTTACTCGTGCTCGCTCGTATCTTCAAACTAACTTCAAGTAATTGATCATTTTGAAATGGACTACGTCCATAAAATATTACAAATCGATCTTGCTTTTAATCTCAACTTAGATTTTTAAGCATAAAAAAGGTCATCTTCGAGGAAGATTATCAGAGTACGCTTCGGAGAAATGATAAGAGCTATACAGTCCGATTTCTCTCAAAAATCCGCCGACTATATCCAATAGCTGCAATACAGTCCTTTACGTCAACTCGCGCTGATCTCCTTGGTTGAATCGGACTCAGAAGTCCTTAATTCTTTGGTTGCTACCAACTCATGTTGGACGGTTACCTCCTTGTTCACCCTGCCTCTTGTTTAAGGCCTGTATTTTAAGTGTTATAATTAAAGAACGCATGAATTTCCATTCAGTTTACGAAAGGAAGGAGATTTTTTCATGAATATGAAGCAATGGGATCGAATTCGGACGGGACAGGGATTTATAGCTGCCTTGGACCAGAGTGGTGGAAGTACACCTAAAGCGCTGCTGCAATATGGCATTAAAGAGGACAGCTACTCCAATGAAGATCAAATGTATGCAATGGTTCACGAGATGCGAACGCGCATTATCAAAAGCCCTGCATTTGATTCGAAGTATATACTGGGTGCAATCTTATTTGAGAACACAATGGACCGTCTCATCGACGGAAAATATACTGCTGATTATCTGTGGGAGGAAAAAGGCATTGTCCCATTTCTGAAAATAGATAAAGGACTTGCCGAGCCAGAAAACGGGGTACAGCTCATGAAGCCAATTCCCGGCTTAAATGATCTTCTGAAGCGGGCCAGCGAACGGAATATCTTTGGAACGAAAATGCGCTCGGTGATTAAAGAAGCCAATCCTTCCGGCATCAAAAAAGTGGTTGAACAGCAGTTTGAAGTCGGCAAGCAAATTTTAGAAGCGGGACTGGTTCCGATTATCGAGCCTGAGGTTGATATCCATTCTGCTGATAAAACAGCGTCGGAAAAGCTGTTAAAAGAAGAACTTTCAGCTCAATTGTCTAAGCTGGGCCAAGACGTAAAGGTCATGCTTAAGCTCTCAATACCCACGGAGAATAACTTCTACCGCGAGTTAATGGACGATCCTCACGTTTTAAGAATTGTCGCTTTGTCCGGCGGTTACACTCAAGCTGAGGCCAACGATAAACTCGCCCATAATCAAGGATTAATCGCCAGCTTCTCACGTGCTTTATCGCAAGGATTAAGTTCAGGGCAGTCAGACGAAGAGTTTAACGCACTCCTCTCCAAATCCGTAGAAGCGATTTATGCTGCCTCTATTCAATAAGCAGCTCTTCCCCTCGTGAAGACGTAAGACATAAAAAGGCTGTTTCCCTGACAGGTAATTACCTGCTGGGAAACAGCCCTTTTTTTTAATTTGGATTAACTTTTTTTAAGGGTATTGCTCGCAAACAGTTAGTTGCCGCTTCTGCTTAAGTCACAGGAAAATAAGTCGAAACTACTAGTATTAAAGCGATGAAAGCTGGAAGGCCTTGCATAAACAAAATAGATTTTTTCACCGTCAGTGCACCATAAATCGCCGCCACTATAACAGTGCAGAGGAAAAAGATTACAACTTGGTGGCCGAAATTCACATTCGGATGAACCAGTCCCCAAATTAAACCAGCAGCTAAAAATCCATTATACAACCCTTGATTCGCTGCTAGAGTTTTAGAAGCATCCGCAACTTCCTGCGTCATTCCAAAAACTCGAAGCCCTTTGGGCTTTGACCAAGCGAACATTTCCAAATAGACAATATAAATATGTATTAACGCAACAAGACCGACCATGATATTACCTGCTATGATCATTTGATTAACTCCCCTTAATTTAAATTGTGTACAATTTAATTGTATCACACATTAATTGAAAGTTGTACATTCCATCATCATTTTCATATTAAAGCCACTCAAATCCCCTTCTTAGTAATCAACAAAAGAATGCGGAAATCAAGCTACTGATTTATGAAGTTTTAAAGTCCTATTCGTCTGGTCAACTAATAGAATCTTAACTATAATTAAATGTACGAGACGAAGAACGTCCCGATTCATTCCTTTTTGAATGGATCGGGACGTTCTTTTGTTGAATTCGAAGTGCTCGATTGGCGGGGTCAATCCTATTTCTGTGACTTTGCATACATCACTCGGTATGTGAAGCTAGTCATCGAAATCAAAGGTTTTGGTCCACATGTCAGTTAGTCTGGAGAGTGTGGCGGAACGGGAAATCATCCGACTTGCCTATACGCTTGCTCGCCCATTACGCCCAATTGATGTAGAGATTCATTTAAATATCAATCATCTGTTGTAAAGTATGAACTCCAGCCCAACGCGATGAACCGCTTGTAGAAATCCTGCAATTTTACATCTTTTAAGTCCTATATTCATCCACGGAGGAGTTTTCCTGCATAAATACAGTTTTTCACTAATTTTAAGATAACCAAGGTTAATTTAGAGTCATATTCGTGTATATTTGCAGCAATATCCTTAACCAACACCTAATGAACTGATAAAAACTGCACTTTTGCAGTTTTCAAGTCGAGTTCAGCTTTAAGCTTTTGAATTCTGGATTCTGGGCTTCTGTTTATGTAATCTAACATGGCGGCCTGTCTCCCGATAGAATTGCTCATTTCATTTTTATTGTATCGCTTTCATAACCCTTAAAGTTATAATGGAATAAAAAAATGTTTGTATTTTGTCATCTTGGAGGGCCTATGAAGCAGCTATTCGAAGCCGTTGTTTTTGAAGAACATAAGACCTTAGTTTGGGATTACAAAATATATACAGACGACTATTACAAAGGTTATTATCACTGGCATCAATGCTGTGAAATCATGTTCGTGCATGGCGGTCAGGGAAATGTTGTTGTCAATCAGCAGATGTACGATATCTGCAGGGGGATGTTATTCTTTTTCCAGCCCTATCAGCTGCACCGGATCTATTCTGAGGTCTCTCCCACTTGTCCTTTTGAAAGATCCATCTTCTATATTGATCCACATGTTGCGGAGAACCTGCTAGTGGGATTTTCGAAAAGAAAAGCTTTATTCACAACACTTTGGCGAGGGGAAAATACGTATTGCGCCATTGATCTTGAAAATCGTGTTGAAATTGTGGAGTGGATTCTGGAGCAATATGATCACAATAAAAAAAGAAATCCAAGCGAAAATACCGAAGACATTTCGATGTTAATCCTTCAATTATTGAGCAGTATCAAGACAGGAGATCAGCAGATATTCCAATCAGGAGAACGGCGGACCTTGCGCTATTCTGAAAAAATCATGAGCTTTATCGAAGAGCATTATCATGAGGAGGTTAATCTGGATCAGCTGGCTGAGGAAATTCATTTGTCCAAATCCTATATCTCTAGAATCTTTCATCAAGAGACCGGCGGACGGCTCGTGGATTATTTGACAGCCCGGAGAATCAAACAAGCCTGCCGCTTGTTAGGAACGACAGACCTGCCTGTGGAGCAAATCGGAATCATTGTCGGTTTCCCGAACGCCTCCTATTTCAATCAATTGTTCAAAAAAGTCCTCGGAACAACGCCATTAAAATATAGAAAGAATAATTAACGCCAACATTTTCACCATCCTCCAACCCTCCATCATGACAATATTCGAACATTTCATTGTAGCAAAACAAAACTTTTCAGCCACTAGGAAAGCTATACTCATAATATCTTAACCACCACACTGGAGGCAGTAATTATGACATCATCCTATTGGCAAGAGCTTATGTGCAGACTCGACACAAAAGTAGAACAGATGGTAAAGCAGATTGGTGACAAATGCCCACATTTTGCAGGGAAAAATGGAAAATTTGATGATATTGGTTCAGACTGGTGGACCACTGGCTTCTGGCCTGGGCTACTCTGGATCATGCATGATATGACTGGAAAAGACTTATACAAGAAAGCCGCTTGGCACTGGGACGGAACCTTGGAGGAATGGTTTATCAAACCAACGGTTGAGATGCATCACGATGTAGGATTTCAATTCCTTCCGACAGCTGTAATCAAACATACGATTACGGGTGACGAAGATGCCCTGCGTAGGGGGATTGAAGCGGCGAATTTCCTCGCTGCCCGCTATAATCCTGTAGGCAAATTCATCCGCGCATGGAATGAAGATAAATATGGCTGGGTAATTATCGACTGCATGTTGAATATCTCTCTACTGTTCTGGGCCAGCAAAGTAACTGGTGATCCACGGTATAAGCATATTGCTATTAGCCATGCAGAGACGACGATGCAATATGGTATTCGCGAGGATGGATCAACCAAACATATTCTATCTTTCGATGCGGAGACTGGGGCATATATTGAGAATTTTGGCGGTCAAGGTTTTTCAGCTGAATCCTCATGGAGCCGTGGAACGGCTTGGGGGCTGTACGGCTTCATCAATACCTATCGCCACAGTGGAAATGAACGGTTCTTGAACACCGCAAAGCGGATTGCCCATTATTTCATCTCGGCTTTACCTGAGGATCAAGTTCCTTATTGGGATTTCCGTCTAGCGGATGACGAACGGATGTTCAAAGATAGCTCTGCGGCATCTATCGCCGCTTCAGGTTTGTTAGAGCTTGCAGCGATCGTACCTGTAGGCGAAAAAAGCCTCTACGCTAATGCAGCGGAGCGAATTCTCCGCTCACTGACCGAAAATTACGCGACTTGGGAGCAGCCAGAGCATGAAGCGATTTTATTGCATGGAACGGGCAGCGGCACTTCCTTTATCGATGTATCGCTGATCTATGGAGACTACTATTATATTGAAGCTGTCGCTAAATTGAATGGTTGGAAACATCGGATTTTCTAACAGATAAACGATTAATTTATAATAACAAAAAAGAAGCTTCTCTACATTAAATGGAAGATCACTGCACCATTTAAAATGAGAAGCTTCTTTATACGCCTTTAAGCTATTCCCTCATGAGTACAGCGGCCCCTTCCAGCAACATCAAGCCACTGAGTTGAATGCTCAGTTGAACCGGAAGCTCCGGTTTCAATTCCCACGATGGACTACAAAGACCCGGCTGTTTATCGAGACCTTTTTCCCACAACTGCCGAGCATTGGCCATGATTACCTCACGAATCCTGCTAGCCTCAGGAACCTCTCCACAAAGTTGAACCAGATAACGAATCAGAATACCCTTGAACAATCCAGTATCATCGATGCCTTCATCAGGCAACATCATATTCATCGGATCGCATAGACGATCAATACATGTATTAGCAGTTCGATTCGCATCTTCTAAGTAATGGACATCCCCCGTATTCTTATACAGCTCTAAGCCCGCACCTAGAAACACTCCCTGACAATAAGTAAATTCCCAATCGAAATCAATCTGGCCATCCCCGAGTCTGTTCATTCCATCCCACACAAAACCAGTCGCAGGATCCACTAAATATGTTTTGTTCCATTCATAGATACGGAGTGCCCACTCCAGATCCTCCTGCTTTTGAAAAAGTTCATATAACCTAGCTGCTAGAATGACGGCTGGTGCATTGGCAGGTGTGTTTTTATAATCGAGCTGATCCTTCTTCCAGGCCAAACCGCCTCCAAAATGTTCATTCCAAGCTGATTTTATATCCTCCCATAGATCTAGCACAGCACCTAAGTAGGATTCATATCCAGTTGCCCGATAAGCTCGTAGCAGCGCCAATGCTGTCCATTCCATATCATCATAGTAATTATGCCTGAAAGTCCCACCGTTATAAGCTTGGAGATGTTCACTCAATTCCTTGATTCTCAGTGAATATGCAGGATCTCCGCTACGCTCGTAGCCATCCACTAGAATATCAATGACATGAGCCTGCCACCAGTAATAAAAATTCTCACCTGCAACGTTATACTCTCTGGGATACCATTGATTCATGATCCCCGTCTCCGCATTATAATAATTACGTTCTAGACATTGTTGGAACCACTCCGACCTTTCCTGCCAGTTAAGCGCTTTTAGGGCTTCTTTTGCTTGTGTCATTAAAAGTTCACCTCAAATCTGATCCTTAGTTAATTCAGCCATCTTCTCCAATAACTTCGTTGCACTAAGCTGGGAGCTGAGCTGAATTACACCAGTAGATGACAAAGTCCAATCCGTGCCAAACAAAGCTGCGTCCTCTGACTTTCCTTGCTCCCAGAGAGATTCAGCATTCCTACGCAGAAAATCGACAGCTTCAACAGCTGCGGCATCAGCTTTGACCCATTCTGCCGTATACCGAATCAGGATTCCTTTGAACAATCCAGCATCTCCATTTCCTTCGTCTGGAAGTACACCCGCCTTAGCCTCAGCAAGCTCATGAGCAGCAGCGGAAAAAGTTAATCGGGCATCCTCCAAATAGGATGGGTCCTTAGTGATACGATAGAGTTCTACAGCTGCGCCAATATAGATACCTTGGTTATAGGAGTATCTCCAATCCTTATCGATCTGGCCATTGCCCGTGCGATTCATGCCATCCCATACAAAACCCGTCGTCGGGTCTACCAGATGCTTTTTTTGCCATCTATAAATTTTTAGCGCCCATTCTAGATTCTCAGCTTCACCGAAGGCTTGATACAAACGAGCCGCCAGTATAGCTGCTGGGGCATTGGCAGGTGTATTTTTATAATCCAACTGTGACTTCTGCCAAGCGATCCCACCACCCATATGCTCGTTCCAGCCTGTCTGAATGTCTTCCCATAAAAGAAGGGCTGTATCTTTATAAACTTCCTCTCCTGTTGCTTGATAGGCACGGAGCCACGCGAGAGCCATCCATTCCATATCATCATACAACTCGTTGGGCCACACTCCCCCATTTCGTCGCAAAAGACCTTCATGAAGCGCGGAAAGCCGTTCGGCATACCATTCCTCTCTAGTTCGCTGTAATCCATCTACCAATACATCCACAGCATGAGCCATCCACCAATAATGAAAAATGGTATTACATTCTCCGTTTGGACAAGGTGTTTCTATATTGTACATTTTGATCGCGTCATTCCAGAATAATGAATCCAGCGCAGCTTGTGCTTGATTCGCCCGTTCCTCCCAAATCCCGATCTCCAATTGGTTCATATAAACTCTCTCCCTGATTCGATTTTTATAGAATTAACCTTTTATGCCACTGAATGCAATCCCCTGCACAAAATAACGCTGAAGTGCCAGAAAGAGCACCAATATCGGCAGAATCGCAACAAGCGCACCAGCCATCATTGGACCGTAATCTGTTTGGAAATTATAGGAGAAGGCTTGAAGTCCCATCTGAATCGTTGCTTTATCCGGGTCATTCAGTACAATCATGGGCCATAGGAAGCTGTTCCAGCCCGCTTGAAAAGTAAAGATGCTTAAAGTCGCCAGCGCTGGTTTGGTCAGCGGCAAATAAATGCGCCAAAATATCTTAAACTCTCCACAGCCTTCGATCCGGGCCATTTCCATCATGTCACTAGGTAGGGTAAGAAAGAATTGCCGCATAAAGAACACAGCAAAAGTTCCTGAAGCCCCCGGAAGAATAATCCCCCAGAAGGAGTTCATCAACCCGTTCCCCCCACTGCCAAAAATATCGTTACCTCCGAAAAATGGAATATGACGCATGACATAAACTGTAGGGATCATCGTCACTATGCCCGGTATCATCATCGCCGCTAGCAGCACGCGGAATATTGGCTTATTGAGCTTAAAATTCAACTTTGCGAATGCGTAGCCACTGATCGACCCAAAAAACAGATTCGCCAGTACACCTGCTACAGCAAGCACAAGTGAATTCCAGAAAAAGAGGGCAAATGGAACCGTTGTAAACGCCTTACGATAGTGCTCTAAGGTCAAATGTGAAGGAAACCACCGAATGGGCATGGCGAATATCTCTTCGTCAGGCTTCAAAGATGTAAGAACACTCCAATAGAAAGGTAGAAACATTACGATTGCAATAACAATGGACACTATATAATAAATAGATTTACTTAAGCGTCTTTTTAATAACGAACTTCCACTAGTATCCATACCTCTATCCCCTTTCTGCATGACAAGCCCGCTTATACAATGGACTCCTCCGCCTTTGTGATCCGCATGTTTATAAGTGAGAATATGAGAATCGCCACAGCAAGCACAAAAGCTTGTGCAGACGCATACCCCATTTGTAATTGATTAAAGCCCTGTTGATAGATCAGATAAACCGGAGTTTTCGTCATATTCGCTGGACCACCCTGCGTCAGTACAAAAGCTTGGTCGAACAACTGTAACGCACCAATGATTGCCATCGTGCTGACTAGAAAGGTCGTAGGACGTAGTTGCGGCCAAGTAATATACCGGAAACAATCCAGTTTATTGGCACCGTCCAGCCTTGCGGATTCATACAAATAGTCAGGCACACCTTGCAGACCTGCCAAGTAGATAATCATATTAGAACCTACCGACTGCCAGAGAGTAAGCATAATAATGGACAACATCGCTGTTCGGGTCTCGGATAACCAAGCTGGACCTGTAATCCCAACATAGGACAACAATCCGTTAACCAAACCAAATTCAGGATGCAAAAGCCAGATCCAAACGGTAGCAGCAGCAACGGCGGATGTAAGAGTTGGCAGATAATTCAGAGTGCGGAACAGCTTCACCCCACGCCAGCTTCGACTAAGTAGAATCGCGAGGAGCAGCGAAATCAGGATATTTAGCGGAACGAAAATGATCGAATAAAAAAATACATTTCGGAATGTTTTCCATAACAAACTGTCTTCTATCAAACGGCGATAGTTATCAAAACCGATCCAATCATTTCTACTAAGTACATCGTAATTGGTAAAGCTTAAATACAACGCCATTACCACGGGGATGACCGTGAATACTGTAAATAGCAACACCGTTGGTGTAATAAACAAATAAGCTGTCCGCGCCTGATGTTTCTCTAGCTTTCTGATGGAAGCCATTTCAGCTACCCCCTCCTAAGCAAAAGGGAGGCAAGACCTCCCCCTTACTTCAAATGTCTTACTTATTACTTCACTACCTCATTATCCTTTAGCATTTTGTCGCCTTCTTCTTGTGATTTCTTCAAGGTTTCGTCAATACTCAGCTTGTTCTGCTGGTTTAGCTGCAAATTGGGTGCCAACGCGTCGGTTTCCATCACGGAATAACCAGGGTGGTTTGGACGAACCTTAGCGAACTCCAGTGTTTCTAGAAACGGCTGCCACTTGGGATCATCTTTGAAGAATGGATCTTCCATAGACGGCTTATAGCCAGGCAGATTCAGACTGGTCTTGGCCCAGAGCAATGCGTTATCCTTGTTCGCTGTCCACCATTTAATGAACTCCCACGCCTCTTCCTTATGTTTGGAGCCTTCTGGAATCACTAGTCCAAATCCGCCCATAACACTGCCTTTATCCCCGTTTGGTCCAGCTGGAGGGGGAACGATTCCATAATCTAGATCTTTACCATATTTGTTATAAGTGCTGAGCATCCACGGACCGGAATACAACATAGCAACTTTGCCTGTGACAAAAGCATCTTGCCCTTCCCCAAGTCCAAGCTCAAACCCTACTTTATACACCTTATCTTTGTTCATCAGGCGATCCCAGAACTCTAGCACCTGTTTGCCTTTATCATTATTAAAATTGGTCTTTCCATCCTCCGTAAGCATGGTACCGCCAGCCTGTTGAAGATACATATTAAAAAGCCCCAAATCCCCCATTGAAAAACCTGCAATTTCCAATTTATTGCCGTTCCATTTGGTGAGCTTCGTAGCAGCCGTCTCTAGCTCATCCCATGTTGTTGGAGGCTGAAGTCCTGCAACTACGAGCAGCTTCTTATTATAGAAAAGAGCACGAGCATCTACGGTAAGCGGCAGCCCATATAATTTGTCATCGTATGAAAGCTCACGAAGGGATTCGCTGTAGAAGTCATCTTTGGAAATACCGTCCCGTGTTAAGTATTCGTCAACCGGATGCAGGACGTTTTTTGGAGCATACAATGAAGTTCTCCAGCGATCCCAAAACAGCACATCAGGAGTGCCGCCATTGGTTGCGGAAGTCAGGAACTTCGTGATCATATCCTGCTGCAGCACATACTTTACATGAATCTTATCCTGAGATTTATTAAAGGCATCGACCATGGTCTCAAATTGTTTCTGTCCCTCACCGCCCCAATCCCCCCAGAAGGTAAGCTCCGTCTTTTTTCCATCACCGCTCCCTGATTTACTTGCAGTTCCGGACTCTTTACCGGTAGACCCATTACTGCCACCGCAGCCCGTAGCAAGTGAAGCTGTCATAACCAAAGCAAGTGTGGTAACCAGCCATTTTTTCATGTTCTCTATCCCCTTTAGAGTCGATTGAAAAACTTGTAGACATTAACCCCGCTTAACTTGTAACCCGCAGCGCATAAGCACCAGCTCGCAGAACATCATATTTGCCCATGAGAACCATGGACGTGTAAATTCGTCAGGATTATCCACATGAAACCCTTCATGCATAAATCCGGTGCCCGCATCCGTCTTCTCCAGCAGATTAAGCAAGGATTCCTGTTCCTCATTGCTGGTAGATGTCATACCCTGGATCGCTAAAGCTATAGGCCAGATATAACGACTAGGCGTATGTGGACTTCCAATACCAGAAGCCTCCTTTCCAGCGAAGAAATAAGGATTATTGCTACTTAAAATAAGCTTTCGGGTATTTTTGTAGATAGGATCATCGGCACTCACATAACCCAAATAAGGGATAGAGAGCAGACTCGGCACATTTGCATCATCCATCAAATTCACCTGTCCACGGCCATCTACTTCATATGCATAGACTGTCCCAATCTCTGGGTGGTCTACGATTCCATACTGGCGTATTCCCTCATTAATCTGTTCAGAAAGTCTTCTAGCTTTCAATTCCAGTTCCTGATCCCTTAGGATCTCTCGGGCAATTTCACACACATACTCTAAAACAACCACAGCGAACATATTTGCAGGAACCAAATACCCGTAGTCACAGGCATCATCGCTAGGACGAAATCCAGACCAAGTCATTCCTGTATATGCTGTCAACGTTCCTTTGCCTTCACGCGCTAATGTATCCGTAGGTGGACAGTTCATCCGTTGAAAAAGATAATTGGAATCGCTCTCATGTTTCTGTTCAGTAGTCCATAATGCAATAATTCTTTCTACACCCTTAACAAATGAATCATTAAACTGACTAGTTCGGCCCGAATTCTTCCAGAGCAGATAACCCAGTTGGATCGGATAGCATAATGAATCAATCTCATATTTTCTTTCCCACACTCCTGGGCTCATCGCTGTAAGATCCTCCTGATGGCCATTTCCATTAACTTCTTCATTGAAAGCATTCGCATAAGGGTCAAGCTGGATGCAGGCGAATTGTCTTTGTACAATTCCCTCAATCATGTCCGCAATTTCTTCATCCTCGGAGGCAAGGATCAGAAAGGGTCTAACCTGAGCGGCCGAGTCCCGCAGCCACATCGCTGGAATATCTCCGGTAATGACAAAAGTGGTGCCATTTGCCATTCTTTTTAAGGTTGTATTCCAGGTGTTAGCCATACATTTCTCGAACATTTCGGCTAATTTTGGACGATCACTCAGCTGCGCTATTACATTAGATGCCAGTTTCTTCATCGATTCAGGGATTTCTCTGGTTGCTTTCAGTTATAATACCCCCTTTTTCTTTTTCCTTTGAAGCGCTTTCACAAATTAGTATATTGTCATGTGGTTAGTATGTCAATATGTTTATTTATTGATAATGATATATCAATACTTCTATAATGTTAAACATCTATCTAAAACAAACAAAAAAACCCATCCAAAGAGATAGGTTTTTATAACAACTAATTTATGGATAATCGCATAAAATTAATTAGAATTAGATGGTTTAGCAGAACACGTAGATTCACCAGAAATCAACTCAGCTTCCAGCATTATCTTATTCGATACAGTCTGGCCGTTCATAATTTGCAGGACATTCTCAACTGCCAGTCGCCCCATTTCTTCTTCATTCTGCCGCAAATGAGTGAACGCATAACCCGATCCGAGTGGAGTAGGTGGACTATCAAAGCAAATGATCGAAATATCCTCTGGAATCCTCAGCCCAAGGCGTTCAACCGCAGTTCTAGCCAGCAGGGCAATATTATATTCCACGGCAAAAAGCGCCGTTATTGTTGGATTCTCTTGTAAATGAGAAACTAGCCGTGAGATATCGTGTTCAATATTCTCATCATTAAAGGAATTTGGTAATGTTGAGGTTAAATCACTAACCCACAACCCCTTATCTACAGCTATCCCCCGCTCCGCATGTGCTTGTATAAACCCCTCCACCCGCTCCTCAAGAGCGGTCGTATCCGCTGGAGGTGGAGAGAGGAAAGAGATATGAGTATGCCCGAGATCAAATAAGTACTCCGTCCCTTTAAGTGCAGCCTTTATGTTATCCGTGCCGATCGAAGCAGCCGCTACTCCTTTCAGATGGCGATCTACCAGAACTAAAGGGAAACGCCCGATCACCAATTTTAGAATCTCAGCATTAAAAAATTCGCCTTGAGCCGGAAAAACAATCAGACCATCTACACCCAAGCTAAGCAACTTCTGAATAGACTGTTCTTCGTTCTCTGGTACGCCAAATGTTCTTCGTAGAACGAGGAAACAATCATTATCACGGGAAGCCTGTTCCATCCCATAAATCAAGCCTGTTCCATAACTGTTGCCAAAGTCGGTAATAATCAGACCAATCGTCTTTTCCTCATGGTTAAAGGCATTAAAAACAGTCCCGTCGGAGGTCGTCTCAGGAGACATAACTGAATCTATGTAGTCAACTGCCGGATCAGCCACAAACGAACCTCTTCCCGGTTTTCTCACAATCAAATGCTCGGCGGCTAGCATTTCCAGAGCTTTTTTACTCGTAATCCGACTTACATTATAAGTTTCGGCCAGTTCTTTTTCTGAAGGAACTCGCTCCCCTTGTCCATAGGATTTATTTACAATAAGCTGCTTCACTTCATCAAATATTTTTTCATACATCGGTTTGGATGACGTTGTCTCATTCATAACTTTCGTTATCTCCTGACTCTAATTTTTTCATCTTTATACATAATAATATATCATGATATATTAAGTTTGTCGACATTTGTACTGAAGCAGTTGAAAAAAGAGGGAGGAAGGGTTTAGAGTGTAAAGTGAAAAAATTCTAAGATTCGTATAGAAACAGAGATAAACCGTATTCTGAGAATACGGTTTAAGAGAGGCTAAGTAACAAATCTCTGAATAGACTCCTTTAATTTTCGAGATCCCAGTCGGGATTCCATGCGACTTCCCACAAATGCCCATCGGGGTCCATAAAGTGACCGGAATACCCTCCCCAAAAGGTATCATGTAAAGGGTCAACGATCTTCGCACCAGCCTTTTGAGCTAGCTCCATAACCTGATCTGCTTCCTTTTTACTTCCTACATTGTGGCCAATCGTTATTTCTGTTGAACTGGCTGGGGATAATGGAACCTTTGCCTCATAGGCCATATCTTTCCGATTCCAAAGTGCCAGCTTCAAGCCTGCCTGCAAATCAAAAAAGGCAACCGCTCCATGTTCAAATTCTTTGCCAATGATCCCTTCGGTCGGGAATCCTAATCCATCCCTGTAAAAAACCAAAGCCCTCTCCAAATCATCCACGCCTAGTGTTATTACTGTAATTCGGGGTTTCATCTATATCGAGCCTCCTATTTTCGTTTCGTTAAATTGTACGAGTGCGCCCATTAATTGTGTTCAGTACTTCTTCCCAATACATCTTCATCTGCTCTCGCATAACTGGATGGACCATTTTTTCTTGATAAGATCTACTATATTCATAGATAATATCAAACCATATTCCGCTTAACAAGTTTTTACACTTTTGTACATTTGTTCTTTTTTCGACCATAAAAAGCTTACACAGGTCTATCGTAAATGGCTGTTCAGATTATATAATAGAGACTATCTGGTATAGAAAGGAAGTTGATTTTTTTATGAAATTTGATGATTACCGCTATGAGCGACCGGATGTAGAGAAATTCAAGCAAGACTTTAACGCCCTGCTGAAAGATCTCAACGACACATCACCACTAGAGGTGCAAAAAGCTTCCGTCACTGCCATTAACAAGCTTCGCAATGAGTTTGACACGATGCAGACATTGGTTAGCGTTCGTCATTCTATCAACACGACAGATGAATTTTACAAAGCCGAACAAGAATTCATGGACGAAATCGGGCCTGTCGTTCAGGAATACATAACTAACTACTACAAAGCACTCGTACATTCCAAATATAGAGCCGAGTTTGAAAAGGAATGGGGTGCGCAGTTACTCCAGCTTGCTGAAGTATCGCTGCGGACGTTTAGTCCGGAAATCATTGAAGATTTACAATTGGAGAACAAACTATCAACTGAATACTCCCAGCTTATCGCATCTGCCAAGATTCTTTTTGAAGGTGAAGAGCGTACACTGCCTCAACTCGCACCTTTCGAATTGTCTACAGACCGTGATATGCGTAAAAGCGCTTCTGAAGCTCGGTTTGGTTTTATGTCCGAACACGAGGCTGAATTTGACCGCATCTATGACGAGCTCGTCAAGGTCCGTGACGGCATAGCTAAAAAGCTTGGGTACAGCAACTTTGTTCAGCTAGGTTATGACCGTATGATGCGTACCGACTATAATGCTGAAATGGTTGCTAATTTCCGCAAACAAGTTCTTGAATATATCGTACCTGTCTCCCAGCAGTTAAAGAAACGTCAGACTGAACGACTGGGTCTAGATGAATTGAAATATTACGACGAGAACTTTAGCTTTAAGACCGGGAACGCTACCCCTAAAGGAGATTCAGACTGGATTGTAGCTAACGGTAAGAAGATGTACAAAGAGCTCTCCCCTGAAACGGATGAATTTTTCACCTTCATGCTGGACAATAATCTGGTGGATTTAGTAAGCAAAAAAGGAAAACAAGGCGGCGGATATTGCACCTATTTCAGCCAATACCAAGCCCCTTTTATTTTCTCAAATTTCAACGGCACCTCTGGGGATATTGATGTCTTAACTCACGAAGTGGGTCATGCGTTCCAGGTTTATGAAAGCCGCAATATTAATGTGCCAGAATATGCTTTTCCAACCTATGAAGCATGTGAGATTCATTCCATGAGTATGGAATTTTTCGCTTGGCCTTGGATGAATTTGTTCTTTGAAGAAGATGCAGATAAATACCGCTTTAATCACTTATCTGACAGCCTTCAGTTTATTCCTTACGGGGTATCTGTCGATGAATTCCAACATTTTGTTTATAGCAACCCTGAAGCAACTCCTGCTGAACGCAAGCAAGCTTGGAGAGACATCGAGAAGAAATACTTACCACATCGTAATTATGAAGGTAACACTTATCTGGAACAAGGGGGCTTCTGGCATAAACAAGGCCACATCTTTGCCTCACCGTTCTACTACATTGACTACACACTAGCACAGCTATGTGCCTTCCAATTCTGGAAACGTTCGAACGAAGATTTCAAATCTGCTTGGAGCGATTATTTGGAGCTATGCCAAGCTGGTGGAAGCAAGTCCTTTATTAAACTGGTTGAACTAGCGGGTCTGACTTCACCATTTGAAGATGGCTGCATTAGCTCCGTTATTGGGGATATTGAAGGTTGGCTGAACAGCATTAATGATAAAGAGCTTTAATCCATTCTCTGATAAGCTCAACACAAAAAAAAGCAATCCTTGCCTTATGGCTTGGATTGCTTTTTAAAATTGAATGATCCAACTTCACCCATGTATGTTATCGATAACGAATCAATATATCTATTGGGTATCGACCCGCATTGCGACCATATAAGGCTAAGCCTCCGCCCTCTGCTTGAAGCTCCAAACGGAAAGTACGATTGCGATCTAGTTTAGCTGCTAACTGCCCCGGTACACTTACTTTACACAGATAGCCGTAAGAGCCCGCCTCATCTAACTTATTCGCTAATGGCTGATAATGCCAAGATAATACACCTCGGCTGTCGGCCGGATCATCTGGCAAATAGAAGGAGCCAATCCGTTGACCTTCTATCAGAACATTCACACGTGAAGGATGACGTTCTTCGTCGGTCATATAATACGTATTCGGATTATACTCCACCCTAGCATCTGCACCATGCATGAGATCAAGTCCCATTTCATTTTGCTTTGCGCCTTCAACATTTCGAGCCAATACTCGCTTTGCGCTGGCTTCGAACATGATTTCGATCTCGCCAATCATCTTTTTCTCCATACCATCTGGAAGAGTTACATCATATGCATAATGGCCTTGCCCAGCCCCATTGATTTTTGAGCACTGAATAGCTTCCCATTGTTGTTCAAAGTTGTGTTCTTTATACGCATCCACCGGGATATTAATACAATCTCCATCCCCTTCAAACCTTACACTCTGATTACCGCTTCTAACATCAAACGTAATGAAGTTGCGTGTGATTACCTCTTCCCTATTATTTATCAAGGAAACTGCCAGCACTGCAACTGCGTCCTGATCAGGCATAAGGACATAAAGAGGAGATAAATCTGATACTCCATATCCGTCCCACTTCACTGACATATGCTCACTTTGTGTAACAACTCGTGTTCCCAAATTGTCGTACCAAAGTTCCCACTTCACCTGTAAATGCTGTCCATGATATTTATCTGAGAAGCTGGAACGAAGAAGCGGAACTTTAACTTCATCCTTTGCGTTTACTGTCTGGCATGGCGGTGCATCGATCACGATGAAGTCCGGAGAATGCAGATCAGAAATCGTCATCCCTGGAACAAAGTCATCATAACCAAAATCTTTATCGCTGCCGTCTAACCGATAATAACCATTGAACTCGTTCGTAACATCGCGAAATTCGGTAAATACAAAACCACATAGCTTATCATGCCGCCGGAATTCATTCATCATATAGCGGTAATGCCATGCCAAATCACTATCCCCTGCCCCGCCTTCGATACCCCATACGTTTCCACATTCACTGTTCATCAGCGGGGCATCAGATTGTACATTACCTCCGATACAGTTAAAGTCTGAACCTGGGAAAGTTTTGTCTACAACCTCATTCAAATGTGATCTAAGCTGATCATAACCATTAATGTAGAAATGCCAAGTATTGATATCAGATTCCACATGATCATAGTTACAAGGTGAGTTATCTTCAACGATTCTAGATGGATCTAGTCGTTTTGCCCAGCGATATTGTTCCCGAACCCATTCCTGTGTTTCTTTGAGATAACTAGTCTGCTGCTGTAAATCACTCGTCAGACTAGTGTCCTGAGCGTTCGTCTTCAAGCCCCAAGTCTCGTTAAACATTACCCATGAGAAAATGGATGGATGATTATAGTCTCGTTCAATAACCTCGAGTGCTTCACGTTCATACGCGTTACGTGCTTTTTCATCGGGATTTCCCCAAAAGCAAGGCATGTCTTCCATCACCAAAATACCCAGTTTATCCGCCCAATATAGTTTGCGTGGTTCCTCTGGCTTGATATGAATACGCACAAAGTTCAGTCCCAAACGTTTCATTAGATAGATTTCATCCCGCATGTCTTCATCATTCGGATAAGTGAAATAGCCCGTTTTGTGATAAGACTGGTCAAGGGTACCGTTTAAATAAATCGGCTTGCCATTGAGGGTAATCCAGCGATAACCACGCTCATCAAAACGCACAGTTTGGATTTCTCGAACTCCGAAATAGGTACTGACTGTGTCTGTGCCAAAAGATCCGCTAAGTTGTAGTTCGCCTTCGTACAAATAAGGTGTATCTGGACTCCACAATTTTGGATCTGTTATATGGAAAGAGAGCTTAAATTCATTCTCCCCTGCGATAAGATCTATTTTCTCAGTATGCAATATAGAATTCTCTGCGAATTTCAGCGTGAAATTTGCCGATCCATTTTCTTGTGCAAAGATTCTTGTCGTCACGTTCACTTGCCCATCAATAGTGGTCACAAACTTAGCATCTTTCATATAAGTCTGAGGCCGAGATTCTAGCCATACGGGCTGCCAGATTCCGCGAATTTCTCCATAACCTTGTTTGCCACGCGTTTGGTAATCATGATCGAAGTCCTCTACTCTAACGACAATTGTATTGTCTAAGTCTTCAACCCAGTACTGAGTAACTTCGAACTCAAATGAACCATATCCACCTTGGTGTGAACCAACATGCACTCCGTTAATCCAAACGTCACATGAATAATCCACTGCCCCGAATCGCAAAAATAGTCGTGTCTGTGAGTCGGTAGTCTGCCATTTCAAAGTCCGCCGATACCATCCTATCCCTTTATGATCACTGCCAATACCTGATAATGGACTTACCCAAGAAAAAGGAACAGTAATCATCGAACTGTAAGCGATTTCGGAATTGGAATACCAATGTTCGCTAATTCCTTCATTGCTCGGATCAAAGCTAAATGACCATTCCCCATTCAAATTCATCCATTCGTTGCGCTGCCAATGTGGATGCGGATGTTCGGGACGAGGAATCGGAAGACTCTCAACATTCAGTACGGAAGTTGTCATGATATGAGCACAGCCTTTCAAAATAAGAAGTTGAGCTCATTTTAGCACCAGTATATAAAATTCGCAATGTATATTATAATTTTACAATATATAATCTTCAGTGTACAATATCCTCAACCAATCCTAACGAAAAGGAATACAACCAATGAATGATATTTCGCAAGAAACGATACGGTACCCCGCATCACGCATCTTAGATGTTGCTAAAGCACTTTCTGGAGATGTCAGAGTCCGTATTCTTGAAGCCCTTGGTGACAAGCCCATGAGTGTCAGTCAATTGGCCGAGACACTTGGCGTAGCTCAACCAACAATTTCAATCAATGTACAGACCCTTGAGCAAGTTAACTTAATCTCATCTACACAGGGTGCAAATCGCGAGAAAATATGTGCGGTCACCTGCCGATCCATCCATCTCGATCTTCCTTCGAAGCTAGGCGATGGTCTGCATCAAACGGAAGAAATACATATGCCCATCGGGATGTTCTCCCACTGTTCTATTCAACCCTCTTGTGGTATGGCTGGAAAAGACGGCGGAGTCATCGGTTCTCAGGATGATCCACGGGTATTCTATATGCCGGAACGAGTTGATGCATCTCTCTTATGGTTCGCTGACTCTGGCTATGTCGAATACTATTTTGCCAATCCACTACCCCCTGGTGTCGAGCTTGATGAGATTCGGATTTCGGCTGAGGTTTGTTCTGAAGCACCTGCATTTCGGGAAGATTGGGCAAGTGACATCACATTAACTATAAATGACCTACATGTCGGTACTTGGACTTGTCCATCAGATTTCGGTAACCGGAAAGGAAAGTTAACACCCGAACGATGGAAGGGTGGTACAGAATATGGAATGCTGACAGAGTGGAGTATCTCAGAACAGGGTAGCAAAATAAATGGAACTGCTTCTTCCCCTACTACAATTAGCTCACTGAAGCTGGCATTTAATGAGCCCATTCGAGTACGATTTGAGATTCGCGAAGATGCCCTCAATAGACGAGGACTTAATCTATTCGGAAGTGGTTTCGGAGACTACTCACAGGATATTATCCTGTCGTTTGTGCGTCGTTCAGTATCGGGTACATGATAACACGTAAGAATTGCACACCTGAAACCAGAGTAGATCGAAAGCTTCAGATGTGCCAGTGGACAATGTTTTCTTTACACACCAATTACTTACGCTTATCTTCAGCTTTTTTGATATTCTCAGCCACTCTAAATTTCACGATCTTACTAATTAATTCATAGGGCATCGGCTGATTAAGAGGGAATTGAATGGATCCTTTTGCTCCTTTATAGACTGATAATTCTTCTTTGAAAGCGTCAATACCATTAGGCGTTGGATAAAATCCAATATGGTTTTTGAAAGCCGCAAAATGCACCAGATTTCCGTGCAGTGTAAAAGTAGGCATCTGATAGCTAATCTTTTCAATCGCATCAGGTGCCGTTTCTTTTATTACTTTTCTTATTGTACTAAGGATTTCCTGAATCTCAGATGGAAACTTGGAAATATAGTCATCGATCGATTCATACGTGATTTTAGCCTCCACAATAAGTCCCCTCTCTGTTTCAAGTTCACATTTAACTTTGATGAAATGCTGCCAATGCCTCGTCTTCTGTACTCTTGAACAATATTTTATTCCCCTGATTACATTCGTAAATAAAATCATTCAGACTTTTACTATTATAGCCAGTAAATTCTCCCACAATAGCAACTCGCATCTGATAGTTTGTATACTTTTGAAGAATCTCTCCAGCAAGGCCCGTCTTTAACTCAAAAAAATCATCTGTGATTTGCTCTTTTCTTAGAATCATTTTATCGCATTCTTGATATCTAACGTTTGCCATTAGATCCAATGCATCATTCACAATTATTAATTACAATACCCTCGCTGGAAATCAAAGCTACTGTTGAATTGTCTTTACGGTTTAATGTGATTTGCATTCTAAATTGCTCCTTTTTCAATAAGAAATTCTTTAACATTGTGGTTTCCTTGTTGGATAGCTATAGCTAATACTGATTCACCACCTTCAATTTTAGCATGGATGTCAGCTCCGTGTTCGATTAACAAGCGTATCAGCTCCACATTATCCGAATGAAAAGCTGCAGAATGCAAGGCAGTGTGCCCATCGCTATCAAAAATATGTGTCTGAGCACCCTTGTTCAATAGCAGTTGGATAACACCCATATTCCGCTCCCCAGCAATTGCAGCATGAAGTGCAGTATTAGAAGGAATGAAATTTATCTTGGAATGAGATACTGCATCAACCTCAGCACCATGGTCTATCAATACCTGCACCGCTGCTTCTTTACCGAAATGTGCTGCATATCCCAAAGGTGTAAGGCCCTCGTCATTTTCCGTATTTGCAAGAGCCGGATGGAATTCTAAAATTTCTGTTAGCCGTGCAGCATCGCCATGTTGTGCCGACTGAAAAACTTCATTAATACTTTGCCGTAGTTCCATTAGATTTCGCCTCTTTTCAATTGATGAAGAAATGATTTAGCTTATTTTTTCTGGATAGTTAAGCCATTCTCCTGCTAACAAGAAGAAAAGACGTTGTAGTCTTTTAAAGACGATAACCATTTCTCGTAAAATAACAAACATAAAAAACAATACAAATTTATTGTAAATCAATAAATTAAATGCTAAAATCATGAAGTCATTAAATAAGTGAGGTGTTTTAAATGAATGTTAAACGAGGTTCAACCACTTTCTTAAAAGTAATTATTTTTCTGGTTGGAATTGCAGTGCTTGCTTTGTGTATCTGGTTGCCTGAGATAGCGGTAAGAGATGCAAGAGTACATCCAGATACGGCTTACTTCCTGATTCCCTTTTTAGTTTGTGCTTACGGATTTTGTATTGCGTTTTCTGTTGCGCTGTACCAAGCATATAAACTATTAAACAACATCGAAAAGAACAATGCTTTCTCTGAATTATCCCTTAACTCTTTGAAGATTATAAAGAAATGTGCTTTTGCAGTCATTTTCCTCATTTTGTTAGGACTAGTAAGCTTAAGGGTGCTTGCTAAAGTTACAGATAGTGATGATCCAGCGGGTCCTACATCATTATGTCTAATGGGTCTTTTAGCAACAAGTATCATCGCAGCCATTGTGGACGCACTTCAAAAGCCATTAAAAAATGCCCCAGATATAAAGCCAAAAAATGTATGATTAACAGTCAAATATCAACATTAGAATTTAATATAGCCAAAAGAAAAGAGTATTCATTCGAAGGTTATCGAATGAATACTCTTTCTTTTCAATGTATATTGTGAGCCAATTTTTAAATTAAATCAGACTTTTGAAGAAGCCGCTTAACGATCGCTGCAACCTCAGCTCTGGTCATATCATCCTTGGGAGCAAGTACATTGCTGCTTCGTCCCATGATTACGCCTGCCTGCAAGCAGTCAGCAATTGCGCTAATCGCCCAGTCAGATGCTTTGCCGGCATCGGTATATGGGTTCAAGAATCCTTCAGCGGATTGATTAGGAAGGTTAGCCTTTAGCGCTGTAATTTTCATCGCTTTGGCGATAATTAGCATCGCTTGTTCACGGGTAATTTGGTCATCAGGGCGGAACATGCCATCTTCAAAACCATTGATTAATTGATATGCATATGCAGTATTGATCGCACTGTTATACCAATCCGAAATTTTAACATCCGAAAATGGTGTTGCTGTTTGACTCAATCCTAGTCCGAGACCGCGAACGACAATCGCCGCAAACTCTGCGCGGGTAATCGCTTGATCAGGTGTAAATTGACCATTGCCAGTCCCTTCGATAACTAAACGGGAACCCATATCATTCACTGCATCTTTTGCCCAGTGATTAGCAACATCACTGAATTCAAGCGGATGCCAGATTACAGAGTAAGTGCCGCCACTAAGGCTGTTGATTGTAGCAAAATATTTGCCTTCAATGACTATCACTTTAGTAGGTACATGACGCACTGAGCCATCAGCATCAATATACACACCGGTTGTAATCTTATTCGGGTCCATCCCATCCGGAATAGCAATCGTACGTTTCACATACGTATTGAATTGGGATAGTTCAATACTCTTATCTCCGTAAATACCTCTAGCTGTAAAGTTTACTGGTGCGCCGACTAATGAAAATGATCCGTTTTGCGCAGCAGCTCCTAATGCTTTAACTTGATCGGCAGTTGGTGCGCTGATTTCAATCTGTATTTTAATATCTTGTAAAGCTACAGACTTGCCAATCTGCGCGGATAAGGCGTCAATATCAATCTGCCCAGAAGGCAGTGTAAATGTCGCATTTCCCGTTCTGATTTCAAGTATTGCTTGATTTCCCTGCATATTTTTAACCATTTGTCCGTTTAGTTCGCCAACGATAACATCAGATTTACTAGTGGCAGTGATAGAAACCACCGCACCTTTACCTTCAGTAGCGAGCTTGTCTTCCAGCTTCTTCTGGTCTAAAGCAATGGTGGTTAGCGTTTGATCATTCCGTTTACCATTCGTCGCAGTTCCCACGGTTTCCGCTTTACCATTGATTAAAATGGAAGCATCATTTACCACAGGTGCCGGCGTTGCTGATGGAGTTGGTTGAGAAGGAACATCAACACTGGATGGAGCGCTCGGGATGACTGAATTGGATTCAGCAGATGATTCGCTAAAGCCAGCCTTATTGATGGCCTGTACCGTGAAGATGTAGCTTGTACCATTCGTCAGACCACTGATTGTAAGCGGACTTCCATCACCCGTAACCGTCAGCCCTCCCGGATGAGCCGTTACAATATATCCTGTGATTTCGCTTCCTCCATCGTTGGTTGGTGGCGTAAAGGTGATGATCGCTTGACCATTTTCTGCAGTTGCAGTTACGGATGTTGGAATACCCGGTGCTGTAATTGGCTTAGCAGGAGCCTTCACAGTTACGGTTGTTGAAGCTTTATAACTTCCATCTTTCGTTGTAACTGTAATGATGGCTGTTCCCTCACCAACTGGAGTAACCACTCCATTCACGACTTTTGCGATAGTCTCATCGCTGGAGCTCCAGATCAGGTCCTTAATGGTCGCATCGGCAGGCGCTACTGTTGCTGTTAACGTCTCCCCATCTTCACCCACGGTTAAACTAAGTGCTGTCTGGTCTAACGTTACTCCCGTTACAATAACGGTAGGTGGCGTTGCTGCTTTCACATTCACTGTTGTTGAAGCAGTAAAACTTCCATCTTTAGTCGTAACCGTAATGGTGGCTGTTCCAACACCAACCGGGGTTACTACTCCGTAAACAACCTTGGCTACAGTCTCATCGCTAGAGCTCCAGATGACACCCTTATTCGTTGCATCGACAGGTGCAACTGTCGCTTGAAGCGTTTCTGCATCGTCACCTTCTTTAAAATCAAGCGTTGTCTGATCTAATGTTACTCCGGTTACTATAACAATTGGTGGCTTAGGTGCTGCCACATTCACAGTTGATGAAGCCTTAAAACTTCCATCCTTAGTCGTTACAGTAATAATTGCTATACCCTCACCAACTGGTGTCACCACTCCATCCACGACTGTTGCAACAGTTTCATCACTGGAGCTCCAGATCACATCTGTATCTGTCGCATTTGCAGGTTCTATTGTCGCCTTTAGTAAGGCATCTGCTTCACCAGCAGTTAAGTCGAGCGTCTCCTGATCAAGCTTCACTCCGGTTACGTCCACAACTGGAGCACTCACATTTACGGTGGATGTCGCAGTATAACTTCCGTCCGTAGTTGTTGCTGTGATCGTTGCGGTTCCAACGCCAACTGGTGTTACCACTCCATTAACAACTGTCGCGACAGTTTCATCACTGGAGCTCCAAGTCACTGTTTTGTTCGTGGCATTAGCAGGTTCTATTACAGCATTTAGTGTATCTCCTGCTTCTCCCTCTGTTAAACTAAGTGATGTTTTATTCAAAGTCACTCCAGTTACGAGGACATCTCCCACATCGTTTACCTGCACATTGAAGGTGTATAAACTACTTATAGTTCCATCATTTACAGTAACAGTAATCACACTGTTTCCGTAGGCATTCTTCGCTGGTGTTATTTCTAACGTCCGCACATCCCCACTTCCACTTACTTTCAGTCCATTATTCGGAATTAGGGAAGTATTAGAAGATGTAGCTGATACATTAAGGTCATCCCCATCCACATCAATAACCTTAAAGGAGCGTAATACAGATTTATTTTTTTCCGTTGTAGTACTTCCCATGAAGCCTGTGTCCTGCTTCCAGCTAGCACCAGTGATTGAACCGTTCTTAGCTGAACCAGCCGGTGTATTGACAGCAATAATACCATCATTTCTATTCGAAAATTTATAGTTCAAAGCCAGATTTGGCTCTGATCCATTCAAATCGACGTTCATTTCGCGAACAATTTCGCTCTGGGTTTTAGCTTTACTCCAAAACCTTACGTCTCTCATCCCACCGCTGTAATCTCCGTCCTGTCTCCAGGTGCTTTTACCAAGCCAGTTGTTCGGACGTGCCATATTTCCAACTGTACTTAAATCCATAGCCCCTTCTGCCTTAAGAACACCATCCCAATAAATTCGTCCCTTTTTCTGACTGTGATCATAAACAATTGCGACATGAACCCATTTAGAAGTCGGGAAATCTTCAGTGACGTTAATCTCACCTTTATTGGTATACGCTATGAAGCTCATTTTTTTTCCGTTAAAACCCACAAAAATATTGTGGTTTGCCTCACCGATTGAAGACTCGAAGAATCTCATCCAGGTATTAAAACCATTGACTTTTAAATTACCTTCAATTGTAAAAGAATTCTTGTATAACAGTTGATCTGGGAACGTCACATAATCCCCATTGCCGTCAAAACTAAGATAGTCCCCACCATTCAGTTCTGTCAGATAAGGTGCATCGTTCACTGGATTTACAGTAATTGTAGCAGTGCCTAGATCTGGGTTGAATGCTGCAGAAACAGTGGTATTCGCATTTTTTTGATAATTTTGATACCCTGTTGCTGTAGTGTCCCATAGCTTAAATTCAATGGAAGCTGTTCCGTTCCAGTCTTTAGCGGGGACAAAACGAATTTTCTCCGATTTCAGCAGCAGAAAAGCTTTAGTGTCAGACACTGGCTCGATATTATACCAGATGTTTCCCAATGTGTTGTAATATTGCCAGGCCCCATTTGTATTATCAAATGAAACCACAGCAATCCCTGTTGTCGCTGGATCGGTTACCTTTCCTGACAAAAGACTGGAAACAACAACGCCTGCGTTGGAAGAATCGTCTTCATTGATGGACGGTATCACAGCTGGGCTATTCACGATCCAACCAAAGTCCGATTTTGCACTCACTATTTGAGTGTGGATCGGCCCCACACCTTGCACCACAACTCCAGTGGCTAACGAAATACTAATGCCTATTTTCATAAATGATGGCTTCAAACTCTTTTTCCCCCTCTAGCTTAAATCATGTCATCATTTCGACAATAATCGAGAGTATTATACAAAATTATGATAAACGAAAAATAAACAAAAAAAAGAACCTTCGAATTCTAATCGATTCGTCGGTTCTCTTTTTCTTTATACTAGTTCATCATCTTCTTAATCAGAGCTTTGAGCTTAGGATCAGGTGAAGTTCCAAGCTCCTGTTGAAGGGTCTCTTCCAATTGCCCATATCGCCGATAAGCTTCATTCATACGCCCTAGTTCAATATACAAATGAATGATTTCCTGATGGATATCTTCTCTCAAGGGATCCAATTTCAAGATTCTCTCAAAGTAGTGCAGCGATTGTTGACGCTCGTTCTGCTCCATATGAAATCTAGCAGCTAGTTCCAACAGACCAATAAAATCCTGTTCAAGTCGGCGTGTCTTCCCACTAGCCCAATCGTATGCTTTACCTTTGAGAAAAGACCCCGTATACAATGTTTCTACTTGATTGAACCATTCAGAATCTTTTTTTGAGACCTGCCTAATTTGCTTCAGCTGTCGCTTAAACTCATACAAATCACAATAAATACTGCGTTCCTCTATACTAATTTCGGTTCTGCTGGCTTTAATAAAGCTAGTTCCGATTGCTTTTCGAATATAGTACAGGGTTGAGTTCAGATTCTTCAGCGCTTTATCAGGTTCCAGCCCGCTCCATAAGGTATCGATAATTTCATCTCGGCTAACCGTCCCTTTACTAATCAAAAAGGCAAACAATTCTTCGGTTTTTGGGCTCCTTAGCTTGATGGTCTCTCTGTCTTGCGTACGGCGGTATATCTTTAGTCCATTAAATAAGAGAACTTCTATGACGGGCTGAACCGTCACACCTCTATTCATTTTTTTGATCTTATCCAAAGTTTTAGTTAAACGCTGTGCAGTTACAGGCTTCAGCAAATAATCCACAGCACTCAGTTCGAAGGCTTGCAGTGCATATTCGTCATACCCTGTAACAAAAACCACATTAATCGATTCATCTAGTTCATGCAAAAGGGTGGAAAGCTTCATTCCATTTGTGTCAGGCATAGAAATGTCCAAAAAAGCTACATCAATCGAATTCCCCTTCACAAATTCATAGGCTTCCGTCGGATCCAGAAAAGTATCGTATACTTCAATCTCTCCACTCTGAGATAATATCCTTTTTAAGCGCTTTACTGATAATTCTTCATCATCCACGATAATGGCCCGCAGCATACTTCAACCTCCTATCCGCTTCATGTGTTGTTTGGGGATATCAAAAGAAACCCGTGTGCCTTTTCCTTCAACACTTTGAATACGAATGTTCTTTCCATAGAGAAGTTTGATGCGTTGACTAATATTCCAAAGCCCTACGCCTCTTTTATCTACATCTGATTTCATGATTTCCTCCAGCTTGTGCTCACTCATTCCGCGTCCATTATCTTCTACAACAAAGCTGACCACAGAAGGATCCGACTCTTTCACAGATATAGTTACCTTTCCCCCCCGTAAATTGGACATCAGTCCATGTCTTATAGCATTTTCTACTAATGGTTGTAGGATAAGTGGGGGAATCCGGCTATCCGTATTTGCGGTTATATCATATTCCACTTGTAATCTAGCACCAAAGCGCACTTTTTCAATATTAATATATGCTTTAACTAGCTCTAGCTCACCCTCCAAGGTAGTTAACGAATCCAACTGTTTGAAATCAAAGCTGCTTCTCAAATACTGTGACAGCTCCAGCGTTAATTCTTCCGCCTGCTCAGGTTCTTCCACACATAATGCAGCAATTGAATTCAGGGCATTGTACAAGAAATGCGGTTTGATCTGAGAACGTAAAAAGGCAATTTCGGCATCTTTAGCTTTCTTCACAGAAGCTCTCAATCGGGTCAGACTTTTCACACGCGCCATTAATTCTTCCGCTTCAAACGGCTTCCCCACATAATCATTTGCCCCATTATCCATGGACATTTTCATATCGTTAACTCTATTCTTCGCCGTTAGCATTAACACAGGCAGCTCAAAGGGTGTGAATCTCTCTCTAATCTTCTGCAGAACCTCATAGCCAGAAATATCCGGCATTGTAATGTCCAGTACAACGAGAAAAAAGTCTGAATTCTTCGATAACTCATCAAGTGCCAGCTGCCCGCGGTTCACAACAACAATGGAATATCCCTCAAGCTTGAACAAGTTGATCATAGATTGCAGGTTGGCAAAATCATCGTCCACGACCAAAATGGGCTCATTGATTTTACCTTTGATATATATAGGATACTCCTGGCGCGGAAAGAAAACTTCTCTATAAGGAAGAGTCTTATCCACGATTGGACCCGTGACTTGATTAGATGTTCGATCCCATCGTGGAAGAGTAAATATAAAGACCGATCCTGTACCAGCAACAGAGTCCACTCTAATGTTCCCGCCATGTAACTCAACCAGCTTCTTGGTAATGCTTAGTCCGAGACCTGTTCCACCATGACTATGAATTTCAGCTTCGTCCACTTGCTCAAAGGCCATAAAAATACGTTTCTGCATATCCGGTGCAATTCCGATTCCCGAGTCTGCCACACGGACCTCAACCCATTCATGTGTAAATCTGGCACTAATATTTATTTCACCCTGCTCCGTGAATTTAATCGCATTATCTACCAAGTTGTGCAAAATCTGAATCAAACGGTTGCCATCTGCATGTACAGGTGGAAATTCTGAAGCAACATTGTTTACGAGAAAGATCGACTTTTCTCCGAGCAGAAACGAATGTATACCGATAACAGAATCTACAACAGCTTTCAGATCTAGGGTGCTTTTATATAAGGTGATATCTCCATGCTTCATTTTGGAATAATCGAGCAATTCGTTTACCATATAAGTTAATCTTCTTCCACTTCCCATTACGATCGCTAGATTCTGCGCTTGCCTTTCGGTAACTGGACCTTCAACCCCATTAAGTAGTGTAGCAGTAATGTTGACTATGGCATTCAGTGGTGTCTTCAGCTCATGAGAGGTATTGGAGAGAAACTCGTCCTTAATTTTGTCCAGACCGATCAGTTGGTTTTTCATTTCATCTATCGTATGATAAGCCTCGAAAAAACGGAGAACAATCAGAACGATCATAATGATATTAAAGGCTACAATGTAAAACTGTCCTAGCCAAAGGTTTTCTTTCATCGAAAGAGCAAACAGAATGATGTCTATCGAGTACAGATTGATAGCAAGAATCGCCAAGAACAGCAGCAACGATTTGATCCGATTTACTTCAGGGCTTCTGATGTACAAGATAGCCACTCTAAACAACATCCAAATTAACATCAATTCATATACAATGATCACATAGGTAGAGAAAAGCGTGTAAGTACGAATAGGCAGGATTGCTACCAATATTATAAAGCTGCCTAGTATAATCGTTACGACTTGCGTAAGTTTTAAAGAGATTATGCTTTTGTGCATTTGGTAGAAAAATATAGCCAGAACAATAAAACACGATATGGAGCTAATATCCTTCACTTTGTATAACACAATGAACGAAAGGTTTGGGAAAAACAGTAACAGCGAACGTTCTCCAATCAAGCCATGATAGATCGCAAGCAGTAAACAAATAATAGCAAATACAAGTAAGGAGTAATCCTTCTTACGGTATAAAGCAGCCGCCACAAAGCAGATGACAAAAATAAGTGATAATGTTCCCAATATTGCAACTGTACTAAATTCACGAGCCGTACTCTTCTGCTGGTTCTCCAGCATAGCGGCTTCCTCGCCAAACGTAAGAGATACCGGAATACCTGCATTTACATATTCATAGTTAGAAACTTGAATGATAATCTCTACATCACCTTTTTCAGACGAAAAAAGCCCAATCTGCGGAATATTCCCCGACTGGTAATCGGCAGTACTCATAGTGGGGTTTCCATCCTTAATGAGTAAATGACCATTCACATAAATCGCACTCGAAAAGCGGATATTCGTTTTTTTCAAAGCGAATACACCGTTTACAGGTAAGTTTTTCAGCACCATCCGATAAGTAGCAGAACCGAATGCAGGTAAAGGTTGTCCATCAACCACTTTGCCATTCCATCGTGAAGGGACCTCCATTAATGCTGTAGGAGCAGGTTTGTCTGTGCTTGATTCTTTAAAATGCTCAGGCATTAGCAGCTGATTCCAATAAAATTCCCACTCACCATCTAACTTGATGACCTTTTGTTGCCCATAATCCCAAGTTGAAAGATCCATGCTCCCCTTCTGAACTTGCAGATAATTCTCATGTTGATCATTATCTATAAAAATGGATAGTGGGATTGTTGCTAACGAGATGAAAGCAATTAAATAAATAAGTAACGTCCTTTTGAGCATCGTAGGCCCCTTTTCTATGGTGATGTTAAGCTGCGCAAACGCTTGGGGCATCGTGCAACACTTGGATTAAATAGGATAGATAACGATAGATAATTCTATAAAATTTTCTGTTTTCCTTCATGTTTCGACAAATTAATGGAATGGTGATTAGCGATTACATGAAACTGAGATCCACGCTTGACCTTAGGTCAGACCTAAGGTTTATAGTTAAATCAACAAATACCAATATAGTTAGGGGCACCTCCATTGAATCATTACATTACGATTGGTGAACTTTCAAAACTTATGAATGTATCCGTACATCAAATTCGATATTTTGAAGAGAAAGAGATTTTATTTCCAGCCTATACCGATAGCAATCAATACCGGATGTACGGAATTAATGAGATTTATCAGTTGGCCCAGATCCTATTACTCCGCAAATTGAACGTGCCTGTCAGTACGATTAACAAAAGCATGAATAACTTCACCAAAAATGACTACCATCAACTTTTGGAGCAGTCTCTAAGTAAAATAAACTCTGAAATAAACCAGCTAATGTTGTTGCAGCAGTTTTTACAAAAGGTACTTAAAGAATACGAGCACTCTGACATTCTAGAAGACAAATATCACATTAAACAATTGGATACTCGTCATTTAAAAAAATGGATGGAAATAGAGCAAGATGAGCCACTCACCGCTCGAAGTCTGTATGAAAAAAAGCCGCAACCAGCTCATTTATTTGAAACAGATCTGCATTATTTATACGATACTGAACAAGTAACCTTATGTTTTGAAAGCACTCACTTACCAGACATCATCCTAGAAAAAGGCAGCTACTTATATAAAGCATTTTTCGTGACGGATAACCAGGATATTGAACGTGAGATTGCTCAATTGGAACACTATTTAACACAACATCACTATACAATTCAGGGACCATTGATCCTTTTGGAAAAATCATATCTATCCCTATTCAACAATGACAAGCTTCATTATGAAATCCAAATTAATATCAAGCATGACCCTGACGGTGTAGCATGATAAGTCCGAACAAGATAACAATCGCTCACTACCAAGAACAAGATCATAGAGCAGTCTGCAGTCTTTTAGTGGATGCGTTCCACGGTAAATTCCACTCCCTCATCTCACTAGAGGACGATGATATTGCTGAACTACTTTTTGGGCTCTGGGAGCATGATCAACAGTCCGCATCATCACAACAAATCGTAGCTAAAGAAAATGGAGAGGTTGTCGGTACGCTCAGCATTAAGTGGAAGGACAGCCGAGCCTCAGACAGAAGTAAATTTATATCACCTCACCATAGTTCCTTTTCACAATTATTTAAGAAATTTGGATATTTAAATGTATGTAAGTTAATGGTTGGGTTACATTTTTTGAATTATCAGCCTCGCGCAAAAGAATGTTATGTCGATCATTTGGCCGTTCGATCTAGCCACCGTAATAAAGGAATCGGTAAGCAGTTGCTTAGTTGGGCAATAGATTCTGTAAACAGTCACTCCGAAGTGGACAAATTAACGCTACATGTTGCTAAAAATAATAAACGAGCTATTCATATGTACCAACAGATGGACTTTGCTATCGATCAATCAAACTATAGCGGGATTAGACACCTTCTTTTTAAAGAGGCTAATTGGCATTACATGACGAGGCGTTTACCACTACATCCTAGGAGCTCAATAAATGAAAAAAAATATTAAATTAACCGCATGCTTGATCATTGGCTTAATGGCAGCTTCAGTCTTATTCGTATTAAATCAGCATTCATATGCAATGAATGAGCAAAAGATAGAAATCGAAACCCCTCAGGGTAAACTAACAGGAACTTTAATTCTACCCCAGCACTATTCTGGAAACGTAGGGCTAATAGTTTTTGTTCATGGTGATGGTCCCATAAATGACACATACGATGACGGATATAAACCTTTATGGGAGAAATTCGCATCTGCCGGATATGCTTCTTTGTCTCTTAACAAGCCTGGTATTGGTGGTTCCTCTGGTAACTGGTTGGAGCAAAGCATGGAAGATCGTGCTCAGGAAACGATATCTGCGATTAACTGGGCGAAGAACTTACCAATGATTGATAAGAAGTCTATTGGTTTGTGGGGAGCAAGTCAGGCCGGTTGGGTGATTCCCAAGATTGTAAAAGAAGTTCCTGATCTCGCGTTCAGTATTCTTGTATCGCCTGCGGTGAACTGGATTTCTCAAGGTAAATACAATACAAGATTAGAAATGAAACAAGAAGGCTTCTCGGAAAATGAGATCCAAGCGAAAGAACATTATAATGCTCAAGTATTACAATTACTTAACGAACGAGCATCTTACGAGGATTACTTGCGTATTGCACATTCCGAGAACTTGATTTCTAAGGAACGCTGGGAATTTATCGCCAAAAACTATCAGTCTGATGCCACCGAAGAACTTAGTTACTTCAATGCTCCTGTCCATTTAGTACTCGGCGGTCAAGATATCAATGTAGATATTGAGGAAACCGAACGTATTTATCGTGAAAAAATACCTGCCAGCTTGCTCTCAGTCTCTTATTTTCCCAACGCTGACCACTCTATGCTTTCAAAGAAGAATGCCGCATCCCCCTTAAGGACTTATTTAACCGCTGTTTTCTTTCCACGACAATTGGTGGAAGATCAATATTTAGATGATCTAAGCCGATTTGTGAAGACACAACATTAAACCTATTTCCAGATAAGAAGTCTGGCTATTGACTTTACCCTTAGGGGAAGGTGCATAGTGGAATTGAACAAACCATCGAAATTCAAAGTTTATATATCATTAAATATCGAAGAAATGGAGATGAGATTGTTGCTGTCCATAGGAGAATTCTCGAAGATATGCGAAGTGTCAACCAAAACGCTGCGGTATTATGAGGAAATTGGATTAATTCATCCCAATGAGATTAATCCCGAGAACGGTTATAGGTATTATTCCATCAAACAACTAACAAAAATGCTCTTTATCAATCGTTTGAAATCTTATCATTTCTCACTTGAAGAAATCAAAGATATTCTGGAATGGGAGCAGGATCATTTTGAAGAGAAGCTTAGTACAACCCTAAATCTCAAAAAAAGAAAACTACAAGAGAAACTACGAACTTACGAATATACGTTAAAGCAAATTAATAGTGATGTTCTAAATTTAGAGAAAGGAATATCTATGATGTCCTACCTAAATAAGATAGAAGTGCAAATTGTTGAAACCAAACCAATGCATATTCTTTTTACGCGTCAAATGTTGAGCAGTGATGATTATGCGCTTGGATATGGTAAGTATTTTAGCAAACTGTATGAAACTATTGCCACTGAAAAGCTGACCTTGCTGGGCACGCCAATAACAATTTATCACAGTGAGGAATATAATCCTGCCGGGAATGATACAGAGTTTGCCCTACCTATTGAGGAGATCGTAAACGGAACGAGGGAATTACTTGAAGGGCTGTGTGCGAAGTCTGTTTATAAGGGCCCTTATTCAGAATTAACATCGGTTTATGCGAAGCTCACAGAATGGATAGAAAATGAAGGTTATGAAATGGTGAACTCACCCTATGAAAAATATATAACAGACCCCACGCAAACTTCTGATCCTGAGGATCTTGTTACTGAGGTGTATTTTCCAGTTAAAAAAAGAGCGTAGCCACACTCATATTCACACCAAAATTTGATTAAAGGAGTTATCGATATGCACAGAAACTACTGGCCTACAAAAGACTGGCAAACTTCAGATCCGGCTGCTACCTTAGGAATGGATACTGAACAACTTTCAGAACTAGAAGCTAAGATTAAATCCGACTATAGTAATATAAACGGAATTGTAGTGGTGAGAAATGGATATATTGCCTATGAACAATACTTCAATGGCTATGGTCCGAATGATCTGCATCATGTGGCTTCTGTAACGAAAAGCATCTTATCCGCCCTCATTGGTATTGCCATTGATGCCGGCTTTATCAAGCATGTTGATCAGGAGGTGCTGGATTTTTTCCCCGACTATGTTCCCGACGATGCTGCTGCCAATCTACAAAAACGAGAAATCACTATACGCCATTTGCTCACCATGACAGCTCCCTATGCTTTTGAAGACTGGCACGAGCCACTGGAGCAACTCTGTAAATCGTCCGACTGGGTCAAATACACACTTGATATCCTTGGCCACCAAGGGAATGTCGGTGATTTTAAATATTCCAGCGCAGGGGCGCACTTACTGTCAGCTGTCATCACTCGTTCCACAGGAAAAAGTGCCCGTGAGTTTGCTAACGAGCGATTATTCAGCCCTATCGGCATGACGGAAATCCCGGATTATGAGATGAAATCATTTGGGTTTGATGATTTATTTGGGGTAAATGTGAAGGGATGGGTGGAAGACCCCAATCGTATCACCACAGGAGGATGGGGACTTACGTTGTCTCCACGTGATATGGCGCGTTTTGGTTTATTATATTTGAACCGTGGAAAATGGGAGAATAATCAGATTATTTCGGAGACATGGATTGAAGAATCAACAGCGATGAACCCTAATCATTACGGTTATTTGTGGTGGCTACGCGAAGAAGATGGGACTTACACTTACTCAGCGTTAGGGGATGGTGGTAATGTCATTTGCTGCATTCCAGAAAAAAAACTTGTCGTAGCTATCGCCTCAGAAATCACACTTCAGCCTCGTGACCGGTGGCCTCTGATTAAGGATTGTATTATTCCGTCTGTAGTAGAGTAAAGAAGATAGAAAACATGCTGGTTGCCACTACTTCATTAACAACTAGGAGTGCAACCAGCTGTCTACAATCTAAATCATTTTGCTTCAAGGAAAAATAATATCGCCTTCGTTGCTGCTTACATCAAAAAATCCTACTTTGTGTTTTATAGCCAACTCCCGCATCGCCGTATAAGCTTCCTCAGCTACAGAATAAGCGAAAGCTGCATAGATGACGGATGAGCCAAGCGAGTAGTCAGTCAACCGGTTATCCGTTCCTGCTTCCTCCATCGCCTCAAAAATCTCATCCTCTACATTCATATTAGGAAATTGCTCGGACAACTCACTATAAAAACGTTGCAGCGCCTCCGATAAAACTGATGGATCATTATAGGCATGGTCTTCCGACCACTGCACTTGCTGCTCATACCACTTCATAAACGCTGCTCTCTCTTGCGGTGCTTTAGACGTCTCGAACGCCATCAAATCATAACTCATTAGCAATCCTCCTCTAAACCACCCTAATCGTGCATTTTCAGTTCCTATAAATTGTTGGGCTGTTTTGATTATATATTAAAAATCATCAGACCCATACTATAGAATTATGATACTTACTCACCCATTAAATATTTAAATATCATGTGAGCTCAGGTGTATCTACAAAAGTAACCACTGGCTCCATTACGCCATGTAATTCAAACAAGATTAGTTCGTTCCCGCCTTGACGCAAAAGCGGTGCCGGTATGTAAAGCGTTTTTGTCGGACCCTCCTCCCAGTAACGACCTAGATTAAAGCCGTTTATAAAAACCTGACCTTTACTCCATCCGTCCAACCGCAAAAAAGTATCCTCAGGCTTACTGACTTGAAAGCTCCCCCGGTAGAAAGTGGGCCGCTGACGTTCTTCGCAATCTATCGGTGTGAATGATAATCCTTTAAGATCTGTTAATGGCAAGGAACGAATGGTCCAATCATGCAAAAATTGATAGCCGAGTCTAACGCCACAGGTTATGCCCTTCGGATCACGAAGCAGAGGGCCATAATTTACGCGTCCCATGTTCTCCACAAGAATGTCGATTTGCAGTCCCACAATCGGGATCTCTAATGAAATTCCTCGCGGATCCCAGCGTTCAACTGTACCGACAAAGGCCCCATTCGCGAATACAAGCGCACGATCGCGAACTTCTTGAAGAACGAGCTCCGTACTGCTGCGGGGTCCACTGATCTTCGTTGAATACAAGATAAATCCATAATCCTGACCCAGTTTCTCCATTGGCTCGGGACATGCTCTACGTTCTGGACGAGACAAAACGTCTAACTGAGTGAACAGTGGTGCTGCTTCTGTCATCAACACTTTACCATAAGCTTGTGACTTTATTAACGGCGGTAATTCCAGTGGCGGCAACGTTACGTATTTCTCAATAATTTTTCGAGCTTCATAAAATTTTGCAGTTGGCTTACCCGATTCGTCCAGCAGTGTATCATAATCGTAGCTGGTTACGATGGGCTCATATTTGTCAAAAAGATTTGCCCCATTCATAAATCCAAAATTCGTCCCCCCATGAAACATGTAGAAGTTAACAGAGGCTCCTAGAGCCAGCATTTCATCCAAAGTCTCCGCTACTTCGGATTCGGGGCGGGTATTATGCGGTTTCATCCAGTGGTCAAACCATCCATTCCAGAATTCCATGCACATCAACGGCCCCGTAGGCTGATATTCACGTAATTTAGCAAAGGCTTCCTTTGCCCGTGAACCGAAATTTACGGTGGCGAACACTCCGTCGATCATACCGCCTTGAAGCATATGATCTTCAGCTCCATCTGAAGTAAACAGCAGAACGTCCATGCCGCGGGCGATCATTCCTGCTTTTAGATCATGCAGGTAAGTCTTATCACTCCCAAAGCTTCCATATTCGTTCTCTACCTGAAGGGCAAGCACAGGCCCACCGTTAGTGCTTAACAAAGGCCGCAGACGTGGAAGCAACTCATCGAAATAGGCATCCAACTTAGATAAATAGACGTTATCATTACAACGCAGCTGGATGTTATCGTCCGCAAGTAACCAAGCTGGCAATCCACCGAATTCCCATTCCGCACAAATATAAGGACTTGGCCGCAAAATCACGTGCAAACCAAGCTCTCCAGCAAGTCTAACGAAAGCCTCGATGTCAGCAAATCCATCAAAATTGAAGCTCCCCTCCTCTGGTTCGTGTAAATTCCAAGGAATATAGGTTTCAACAGTATTTAATCCGCAAGCCTTCAGCTTCAGCAAACGATCCTGCCAATATTCCGGAACGATCCGGAAGTAATGAAGCGCACCAGAAAGCAACCGCATGGGTTGTTCGTCTAATATAAAATGATCCCCTGATATGGATAACTTCCGCATATAATTTCTCCTCCAACATTGAGATAGACTATTCAATTATAGGTAATAAAAATATCAACCCATATGGACAATTCTAATGAAATATATGGAGAATTCATTGGTTGCTAGAGGCTTTTGTGATGCTATAAACTATATTCATAGGAGGTTTTTCGGATGTCAAAAAGAACTCATATTTGGTTAATTACCACAGATCAAATGCGTGCGGATGCACTAGGTATCGAGAACGCTTCCGTACTGACACCTGAGCTTGACAAGCTTGCTTCAGAAGGCACGCTCTTCACTGGAGCTTACTGCGCTAGTCCCGTTTGCACGCCCTCACGCTCCTCCATCTTTACTGGAAGGTACCCGCATGTTCATGGTGCTTGGAACATCGGTACTGCGCTTAGAGAAGACGAACTTACCTTATGCGATCATTTAAAGACAGCGGATTATAAAACCATCGGTATAGGAAAGATGCACTTCCGTCCACAAATGAAGGGGGACTTTTCACAAGAATATGAAGATCCTGCTTATCGAGATCGCGGAAGAGCTTCCGATGGAACGTACTACGGATTTGATGAGCATCATATTACTGAAGACAATTGTATCGGGGAATATATGGAGTGGCTTAAGGAACGCAACCCGGAAGTAGCAGAACGATTCAGTAAAGACCGTTTCAGAGCCTCCGATGCTCAACACGATGTGTGGGAGAGCGAAATTCCTCCGGAGCTGCATCAGACTTACTGGATTGCTGAACGGAGTATCGATGCTATCCTCGCCCACAAAACCGAGCAACCGTTATTCTTATGGTCCAGTTTCGTTGATCCGCATCATCCCTTTGACCCTCCAGAAGTTTATACGGATATGTACGCGGACATTGACATTCCGTCTCCAACCAGAGAAGCTGACGACGTTCATCTTCGTCCTCCACATTTGCTGCGTCAGAGTCAGGGAGGATATTGGCCTGGTGGCGGTGAGGAGCATTCTCTTGATGAAGCGCATATGAAACGGCTCACTCGAAATTATTATGCGATGATTACCTTCATTGATGAGCAGATCGGACGTATTATAAAAGCTTGGCGTCAAAAAGAAATGTACGATGATGTTGTCATCCTCTTTACCAGCGATCATGGAGAACTGCTCGGTGACCATGGACTAATTTACAAGGGACCGTGGTTTTATGAAGGGTTAACACGGATCCCGATGATCGTACGTGGTCCTGGGATTGCTTCCGGGCAACGGGTCTCTGCTTTGATGGAACATGTTGATATTGTCCCCACACTGCTTGAAGCCGCAGGTCTCAAATTCCCCTACGGAATTCAAGGCGTGTCACAGATGGAAGTGCTAGCTGGCAGGGAGTCCCATGTACGTAATTCTGCCCTAACCGCTTATATTGCTCATGATCGAGGCATAAACGCTAAGTGTTTGCGAACTACACGTTATAAGCTAGTTATCTTTGCAGGAGAGACCTACGGTGAATTATATGATCTGAAAGAGGATCCTCATGAAAACTACAATCGTTTTGAAGATCCCGATTATAGTGAAATTCGCAGTTCGATGGTAGAATTGCTCGTCCATCGAATGATTCAAGATCAGGACCCATTGCCTCAGCGCCGGAGTAGCTGGTAAATCAAAACACATGCTAAACTCCTTAATCTTTCCGTAACAGACGAAGGACAACCTGAATGTTCAGGTTGTCCTTCGTTAAGATCATTTCCCCAATTCGGATGCCTTTAGAATATTAGAAATTGGACGTCCGGCAATCAATTCGCCGTTGTTTACAAACCCTTCCTCTCGTCCCTCCAGCTCGTGAATAAGACGCTCTCTCCATTCACGTATACGCTCTAAATTATCGGTATATCCGATTGCATTAACCTTCTCTAAGGGATCGGTCACTAGGTTAAAGTACTGCTCTTCGCCTGTCTGAGAATACCATATGAATTTCTCTCTTCCATCCGTTAAAAAGTGGTGAGACTTTTCTCCATAGGCTTGCTCCCCATGAATATAAGACCGCCACACTATCTGATCTCCCTTACACAGCGGCAACACACTTTGCCCTTCTACTGTAACTGGTATTTGGACGCCAGCAGCTTCAAGAAACGTCGGCATAATATCGCGAAGCTCTACAATGGAATCAAGCCGGGAGCCTGCAAGAAGTCCAAGCGTTTCTCCCGGATCAAACACTATGAAAGGAATCTTAGCACTTCCTTCATAAGGAAGAGATTTGCGGAAGTAATGATGATCCCCCATCATTTCACCATGATCAGAAGTAAATAGAATCAAAGTTTCATTTAAAACTCCATATTCCTGCAGCCCATTGATCAACCTCCCAATTTGGTCGTCAAGATGCGTTATTAGTGCATAATATGCGGCACGGGCACGATCCAATCTGCGCTTTGGCAAATGAGTGAACGAAGATGTTGGATCCTTAGCACTGTTTAAAGCTGCATTCTCGTCCACCCAATCTCCGACTGGAGGATCAGGAATTTCCAAATCCATGTACATATCTAGATAACATTGCGGCGGATCCAAGGGGGAATGTGGGCGAACGAAGGAGGACCATAGGAAAAATGGTTTTCCAGGGTCTCTTCTTCGTAAGAAGTCTAGCGATTCGGTTACGCACCAATTCGTTGGATGCATCGATTCCGGCAAATGCCAGGGGCGGGCAACCGTTGAGGCATTGCAATCAAGTCCTAAGTCAGTGATATCCGAATTGGCATTGGTTTGTCTTCGCAGCCACTGTAAATAATCATCTACTTGATCATAGTGTTCATCATATATGGCTTCGCTCTTGTCCCGATTGTAGTGAAGATATCCATCATGAAGCACTACATTATGAAATCCACATAGATTACGTGCAGGATACACATGCATCTTGCCAACACACTGCGTATGATAACCAGCTTGAGCAAGCTCTCCGGCAATCGTATGGGCGTAATTCCATTCAACCTTATCCTGATACCCCACCCGCCCATGTGATCGTTGGCCCATTCCTGTCATGATAGCAGCCCTCGCGGGAATACAACTCGGGGTAGCTGAGTAAGCATGTTCAAATAATATCCCTCTTGATGCAAGAGAATCCAGGTTGGGTGTCTCAACGACGGGATGTCCCATGATGCTCAGGCAATCAAAACGCATCTGATCCACTGTGATAAGCATAAGGTTGGGCCGCTTTGAGCCATTTTGATGGTCCAGATTAGTGTCAATCATAACCTCACTCCCTTCTTATACTCCTGCGATGACGGACGGTGTTGCGATCGTGTGCCACAAATTCGCACTTATCGCCCTTGGACCGTCATCGTCAACGAGACCGTCGAACGTAAGTAGCTCCTCTTCTAATTCAGCTATCTGTTCCACTTTCCCTTCGACATAACTATTGATTCGATGAATAGCCGTCCTAATCCTCTGAAGCATACCTCCCATACGAAGATCAAAAACATCAAGACCAAACACCTTATTTTCCAGCTCCCATTGCACCCGATAGTCATCCATAAATCGAACGGCTAAATCTGATAGTTCTGGCAAAGTCACCTTGGCAAAATGAGCCAATTCCTCAACATTCCCTCGATGATAAGCATCACGTATGGAAATCCCGATTTCGCTCTTTATCGCAAGCAAGCGACACAAGCTGGCTTGTACAGAGAATAAGGATTGCCAAGGCGAATTCCGAGTAATCGCCTGTTCAAGCATTTTCGCACTTTGCTGATAATGCTTCGAATACACGCTAGGAATAACATGTCGATCGAACAAACCACACAAAATATCTTGATAAAGCAAGTATTTAGCCGGATTGATGGAACATCCCCCCGGTGCCGAATTACCTGGAACCAGGTTAGCCGCATCGAGTGCCATAAAGTCATCATAATGGCCTTTCACGCAGCTACTGAATCTTTCTTTGACATGACTCTCCACGAAACATCCCGTGTAGCACAGCTCCGCCCAAAGTTGAAGGGTAGGAAGAACCGAGAAGACAGAAGCTTCAGCACCATTATCTCCCCATGCGGTAATCAGCACTTCTTGAATTCCATGCTTAACACAGCTATCATGAGCCAGCAGACTGACTTTGCGGCTGAATTCATTGTTTGGAGCGAAGCCCATCCATTTCCAAGCACCACCTGCAAATCCAATATGATCATTCAGCTGCTTATGTTTGCGTAACATTCCGTCGTATTTCTCCTGCGTTTCCGAATAGTAATCCCAATAGATCAAGGTAACATCTTCAGGAATCAGCTTAACAATATCGGGGCTGATTGGACTTTCAGCATCGTAATATTCTCCGGAACTGGCCAGACGGAAAAACATGTCGCTCCACATCATCGTACGGAAACCATATTTCCTGGCGATTTCCATAACAGTACTAAAGTGTTTTAACATCAAGGAGGATCGATCTTGATACCCATGCTTGTCTAGATATTTACCAAGTCCCATCATATGCGCTTCGTCCATCCCAATATTTATACGGCGACTGCTTACATGGGTCGCCATGAAAGCGAACATTCGATCAATTAACTCGTAAGTTCTCGGATCATCAATGAGGAGAATGTCTTGGAAATCCACTAGCGGTGCATGTGCTTGCCATTTCAATGCTTGGCCCAGATGAGCCAGCGTCTGGATACAAGGAACTAATTCTATACCAAATAACGCTGCATACTGGTCCATCTCCCGAATTTGCTCCCCTGTATATCGACCTCTTAAATAACCGAAATAAGGATACCCCTCAAGTTCGTAGGTGTCTTCCGTATACAGTTGAACCGTTGAATATCCCATAAGCGCTAAGCGCCGAATCAATTCCTTATATCCTTCATGGTTAAGAACAGCATTTCTTGAGCAGTCTACCATGAAACCTAGCTGTTCATAAACCGGCATTTCATTAATTTCAACTCTCTCACCACGACGTAAATTCTCTAGCAATCGGCTGAGTGCCCGGATCAACTGATGTTCCTGTTCATACTCAATAGTGGCCTGAATCTCATCGTAAGATATTCGAATGCCCTTCCCTTGTTTCTTACAATTTACTGGAATCCCTGACCGTTCTATTCGAATACTCAATATTCCCGCTACTTCTGAAACAGCTGCTAACTGTTTCTCGGTTAACCCTGTCAAGTGAATGCTATGTATCATAGACTTTCCCCTCCTAATCTTATTATAAGTATGCGATCAGTAGCGCCGCACATTCTTGGTTCTTCTTCAAATCATTAAACGGAAGATCCGGGCTGCTTCAGCCCGGATCTTCTCTATCCATCAATTATTCAATACCTTGTTCTTTGGCCTTCGCATTTACTTCTTCTATCATTTTATCAAGACCTTTAGCTTTATAATCGTTCACAATGTTATTCCAGTAACTCTCAACGGGTTCTTTGGAAAGCATGATCTTAAGCAGATCATCATGGTCCAGCACAGTAAATTTATCCTTTGTTGGGGTGGACAAATACGTTAACCGAATGTCATATTCTGGAACCTTCGTATTGTTCTGAATCCAATCGATATAATCGACAGCTTCTTTGCGGATCCCTTCGTTAGCGATCGTCGGGTTATCCATGTTATAGCTATCGGAAGTTTCATAAGCCACCAAATTTTTTAGAAATCTACTAGCTGGATACTTCTCATTTAATGAACCCTTTTCAATGACAACCTTCTGCCCATTTTCGATCTTGTAATCGACACCTTCAATGCCATAAGTCAACAGGTCCTTGCCTTCAGGAGACAACACATAATCATAGAGTGCCATGATGCGATCCATCTTTTTATCGTCAACCTTATTGCTGAAATAACTTTCCGACCAGTACGTTTTAAAAATAGCATGTGAGCGTTCACCATCAGGTCCAATAAGTGGCTTGAGTGCCTTTACGCTCTCCATGATATCCTTATCCGGATAAGCTGTTTTCCAGCGTTTTTCATACATATCGCTATTTAAATTTATAAAACCGCCACCGCTTAGAAGAGCAGCTGCTTTACCTGCTACGAAATTATCATAAGACTCTGCAGGCTTTACAAGCGCGATGTCTGGATCGATCAAACCTTTTTCGTACATATTCTTCATGTTTTGTAACGCCGGAAGCGCTTTTTTCGAAAATACAGCAGGTATAAACTTACCGTCCTCTTTGATCCATTTAAAGTCACTGCCGCTTCCATCACTCGTGGCGACCGGGTTACCGTACAACCAGAAGAATCCGCCCAGCATCTTGGTAGTTGTCGTCGTAAGACCGGTAATATGCTTCCCTTCCGGATCCGACTTCACGATTGCATCAAGCATAGCTTCAAACTCTTCCCAGGTCTCGGGTTCTTTTGTGATTCCAGCTTTTTGAGCAAGATCCCATCGATAGAACACCATACGATCCAGTGCGCTCCAATCGACACTCGGGAACATCCGGCGAGGAACGGTATAATACTTTCCGTCTACACCTAAACCTTTAATGTCCGGCGATTCGAAGTATTTTGCAAGGTTAGGATACTTAGAAAGATCCGGAAGTGCTTTGACAACACCTTGTTCAACCCATTTACGCTGATATTGCGTACCGACAGCGTCGATCGCAAAAATATCAGGCAATTGACCGGAAGCAGCCCACATTTGAATCTTCTGGGTATAGTCATCCCAGGTCATATTGACAGGTTTTAATGTAATGTTGAATTTTTCTAATACTTGTTTGGCGATCGGGTCTTTTTCGATGTTAGCAATTTCAGCATCCGCGTCCCAGAAACCAAGAGAAATGGTCATTGGATCCTTGTAAGGGTTGTCCGTGGAATTAGAAGAATCCGGAGATACTTCACCGTTTGATGCCGTCTGCCCTTTGTCGTTATTGCCTCCACCGCAAGCCGTGAGCACCGAAGCCAATAAAGTTATGCATAATGCCAGTGTCATCATTTTCTTTCTAAGCATGCTTGAAACCTCCCTTTATACTATTTTAGGATAGAATCAATCTATTTAAAATCTTTCTTATCCTTTTATCGAACCAACCATAATGCCTTTATTAAAATGCTTCTGCAGGAACGGATAAACAACAATAATCGGAATGCTCGAAACTACAATTGCTGCCATTTGAAGTGCAGGTGTGTAGACCTTCCCCGTCTGCTCCTGCTCGGCCATCGTCTGTGCCATTTGACTTAGCAAGGAATTCGAAGTAATGAGTGTCTCACGTAAATAAATCTGAAGCGGGGCCTTTGAAGCGTCACTGATAAAGATCAACGCGTACCACCATTCATTCCATCTTTCCACGGCATAGAACAAAGCAAAGGTCGCCATGAATGGGGCAGAGATCGGAATAATGATTTTGTAAAGGATGTACAGATCATTTGCCCCATCCAGCTTAGCTGACTCTTCCAGACTTTCTGGGATCGTGTTGAAATAGTTTTTCATAATGATCAGGTAAAACGTATTGAGACCCGCGGGTATGATCATGACGAGTATATTGTTTACGAATCCTAGATCTTTAACGACTAGATAAAAGGGAATTAAACCGCCATTGAAAAACATAGTGAACAAGATCAAACTAAGCATTATGTTTCTTCCCGGCATGCCCCGCTTGGATAATGCGTATGCTCCCGCTACAGAGATTGTCATGCTGAACAACACGCCAACCGCCGTTACGATGACAGAATTTAAAATCGAAGTCCAAAACTTCATATCCTGAAGCAACAGCTTGTATGCCGACAGGTCAAACGAAAGCGGAAAAATATAAAAGTCACTTTTACTAATCGCTTCGAACTTTGCAACTGAGATAATAAGAACATTATAGAAGGGAAAAAATGTTACTAGTGCTAGAAGCCCCAGAACCACGAATGCGACGATATCGAAGACACTCCATTTTTTTCTCTTTTTAACCGTTGTGTCGGTCACTTGCTTCACCCCTTTTCCTGCAAATTAATACAGTCCTTCCTCACCCATTTTCTTAGCGAACGAATTGGCCGCCCATAAAAGGATTAGGCTGATAATGGACTTGACGACACCCACGGCGGTCATATATCCAAAGTCGCCCCCAATCGTGAATGAAGTCCGATAAATGTATGTATCGATCGTGTCGGCAACCGAATATACCGGTGAACTATACAGATTGAATATTTGCTCGAAGCTCGAACCTTGCGTCAATAATTGTCCAACTTGAAGAATTAACAAAACTGCGACGGTACTCTTCAAGCCCGGCCATGCGATGTTTAGCAGACGGCGAAACCGGTTCGCTCCGTCCACTTCCGCCGCTTCAAACAGCTCAGGATTGATCCCTGCAAGCGCTGCTAAGTAAATGATTGAATCCCAACCGATCTCTCGCCACACATGTGTGATATACAGAACGGGTCTAAATGCACTTTCATCTACAAGCGGAGAATTTGGATCCCCGCCAAACAACATGATGATCTGGTTATAAATCCCGTCCTTGCTTAAAATATTGATGATAATCCCCGACAGTACAACCCACGATATAAAATGCGGGAACGTCAGGATCGTCTGAAAAAACCGCTTCATTTTTGTCCTGGAAAACTCATATAAAACAATCGCCAGGATAATGGGCATCGGAAAATGAGTGATCAGCTTCATTAAGCTGATAATGACCGTATTCCAAAATGCCCTACGAAAATCGGGGTCGGTCAACAGCGTTTGAAAATTCTCTAAGCCAATCCAGGGACTTCCCAGGATCCCCTTACTGTAATCAAATGATTTGAATGCTAACGTTACACCGTACATGGGAGCATAGCTGAAGAGGGCGTACCAGATTAACACCGGTAGAACCATGAGGTAAAAATACTTGTACTGTAAAATCCTTTTCCCTAAGCTTTGCTTAGGAGCACGAGTCTTTAAGCTTCGCTTAGGCGTACGAGCGGTTACAGAATCAGCCAATCTTCTCCCCACCTTTCTGTATGAGATTGTTTATGCTTGTAAGCGATTTATATGGTAAATTATATCGGGAGTGTAAATTATCTTGTATAGAGGATACAACTCCGGTCATGTGGATTTTTCACACCTTTGTGGGTGACCTTCCTGTGACACGTAATATCGGACATAGTGAGCGTAAGATAGTCCATACCCCCCTTGATCCACAATCGCTAGGATAAATCTAAGAGCTCCATATAGAAAGGGGGATTCACTTATGCGTTCAGTGATTATTGCAGATGATGAGAAGTGGATTGTAGAGGGAATTAAAGCAGGAGTAAATTGGAAGAAATACGGCTTTGAAGTGATCGACGATGCCGAAAACGGGCAAGAAGCCCTGCAATTAATTCAATCGCTTCGCCCCACCCTTGTTCTAACAGATATTAAAATGCCTGTAATGAATGGGCTAGAGCTCATTCAACGTGGTAAAGCCATCGCACCTGATACAATTTTCATCGTACTCAGCGGACATGCAGAGTTCGCTTATGCACAAAAAGCGATGAATTATGGTACGTTCGGATACTGCCTGAAACCTTTTGAAATCGAAGAAATCGAAGGAATGCTTAACCGAATAGCCCAGCAACACGAATCGAAGGTGGTTAAAGAAATCCCTGTCCATGACTTCGAACTATATGAAGCGGTTTGTTCCGGAGATCTTGAACGAATTAGCTTATGGTTGGACGAGAAGCGAATCCCCTTGTCGGAAGATCGCCCTCATATCCCCATTGTTATCCAAGGGTTAAGTTCGCCCGCAGATGTCGGGCAATTCTCTTCCTTGGTCTTCCCGATGAGCCGCCGACGTTATGGTTACTTATTGGAAGAGTGCCAATACGAAGTCTTCCTTCGGGGTCTTGAACATACAGAGGTTGTACAAGAATGCGGGGTCGGGATCGGTCCTCCTATTTCGGATATACATCAACTGGATGCGGCTTTAGAATCCGCTTCTCATGCTGCTTTCAGTATGTTCGCAACGGGGATGCCTGGATGTTATCAGGTGAATCCACAACAGGAAATACCGATCGACGAGAAGCTCAAAGAGATCTCCCGGATTCTTCATAATAAAGACCGGCTCGGTTTTATAGCAGCCATGGAATCGATAAAGAAATTATTCAAAGAGGGAACGTTCACCATTAAAGAAGCCTATTTGCTCTACACATCGATCCTCTACTTATTTCCTCGGGAAGGGACTCGGGTTAACGGCCGTTTTTTTGAAGGATATGAACAGCTCTATTATCGATACGGTACGGCTGAAGCTATGATCGATGATTTGATTCTTATGACGCTTGATATTTTTATGAACAGAAACGAAACTGATATTTCACGAATTTCAAACCACAAAGTCAAAGAAATCATGTTGTACATCCGCAACCACTTCAATCAAGAAATCTCGATTCAACATTTAGCCAATCAGTTTTTCTTAAGTCCAAATTACTTATGCCAATTATTCAAGAAAGAAGTCGGCGAGACCATCATCGAACATATCAGTCGATTAAGAATTGAATACGCTTGTAAAATGCTGGTCGAGACCGACCTTTCCATTTACCAAATCGGTGAGAAATGCGGTTTTCAGGATTATTTCTACTTCACACGAATTTTTAAACGGCATCTCAAAATGACACCTACGCAATATAGGGAACAAAGCAATGAAGACATTTAAGAGATTATCCATCCGTACTCAGGTTCTGTTATTTGGTTTATTTATTGTTGCCATTATCCCAATCATCGTTTCACGAGTCTACCAACTATCAAGCGAGACCATCATTAATCAAAATACGCAATACAATACGGAGCTGGTCTCCCTTCTCAAGCAACGGATTTCTAACAACTATGCCAACGTTTCTTCCATGATGATGAATGTAGGATACGATTCGACTGTCCAAAAGTTCCTAGTCGAGAATGATAAGCTTCGAGGCTACGACCTATCCCAAAAGGTAGAGGGACTATTGAGTATCGCGCGAAATATGAATACGGACATTTTAGATATTATTGTTATCGGCAGCTCTAACACACGTATTTCCTTAGCGGGAAGAACCAAATATGCCGTCGATCTTATGAAGACTGCTGGGGATGATGGAATCGTTCATTATCGCGGATACAGTCCTCCAGACAAGGTCATCGACAAGAGAAAATTACTGTTCGGGATGAACATCTTTGCTTCAGGTGACACGTCCCTATATGGCGAAAAAATTGGCTACATCGCAGTTATTGTGGATATGAAGGCTATTCAAACTGAAATTTCAGAGTACCCTCGATTAGTCGGAACCAGCTTTTTTATGATGGATGATAAAGGGCTGATCTACTCAAATAGTGATGAGCCGGAGGACATGCTCCAGCAGTTTCAAACTCGGGCAACTGGAAGGGATGGAGAGTCAATCGTCGAAACAGTTAACGGAAAGAAATATGCAATTCAGTCCTTTATCTTACCGGAGATCTCTGGAAAAATTATAACCGCTGTTCCTGTCCATAATTTAATGAAAGAACTGGAGAAATTAAAGAAGGTCAGCTATGCTCTTCTAGCATTAATCTTATTGGTCGTCTCTATTCCCTACTCTGTACTCATGATGAATCTCTTAAGACCGTTGTCTAGGCTTATGCGCTATATGAATCAATTAAAAGGCGGAAGTCTAGGAATATTGAACAACAAGGTCGATTTAAAAGGCTATGCTGAAATTGAAATCATCTCTCGACAGTTCAATGATATGACAACGCGGATTCACGATTTGACGGACCAATTAATCGATGCAAACACCCAGCTTTACCAGACAGATCTGGAAAAGCAACGTGCCGAATACTCGTATTTGCAAAGTCAAATTAATCCCCATTTCTTAAGCAATACTTTAGATACAATCAAAGGCGTTGCGATCGTAAAAGGAAATCGGGAAATCTACGAAATGACTACCGCCTTAAGCACAATGCTCAAGTACAGCATCAAAGGCAAGGAGGAGGTAACTCTTGGGGAAGAGCTGAAAATCGCAGAATCTTGTGTGAGGATTTACCAAGGCCGTTTCCCTGACAAATTCAGTTACAAGCTGTTTTGTCCACAGGAATGGTTACACATTCCCGTACCTAAAATGATCCTTCAACCTATTGTCGAAAATGCGCTTGGTCATGGACTTGAGGCTCAAGGTCAGGGAGTCTTGCTGATCACAGTAGAGAAAAGCGAAGCGGGACTGCTTGAAATCGCTGTAGAAGATAATGGTGTAGGCATCGTTGCTGCGAGACTGGAACAGCTAACCGAGCTGCTGGCTGGTAAGAACATAGAATCCGGTGATCATATCGGGCTCCTAAACGTCAACAACCGTCTAAATCTTAAGTACGGTGATCCCTGCGGCGTTCTGCTGTACAGTAAGGAAGGTAGCGGGACGAAAACCGTTTTGAGGCTTCCCGGGGCTTTAATTGATCAGCAAGAAGCCAGAGAATAAAAAAGGAGGTTGCCCTTTCAGGGGCAGCCGCCTTCTCAGTTGTCTTTCTTTCCTCATTCAAAGGGACAACGCTAAGCATCCTTTGAGGATGAGCTCGCATACTCTTTCGCATGATAGGGTCCACCTTCCATAAGTACCGTCCATAATGGATCGATATCACAGTCCATGGAGCTCATCATGTTGTCATGCCATTCATTCAACAGATAGACAGCCTTCATACAAATGTCTTTACGCACTTCGGCGAGATTATGTTGTTCGTAAGGATCATGCTTCATATCAAACAACATTTCTTTCGGAAATCCATGGTGTCCGTCATGATAGGTGCGTATATATAACCATTCCTCAAATCGGATGCTGCGTTGACACACATGCGCGCATTGTGAGATTACGAGATACTCACGCCCTCCTAAATGTCCCTCTAGAATGGTATCAGCATAACTTTCACCATCCCAAGAAGGAGCCCCTTTCAAATTCAGAAGGCTTGCTAATGTCGGTCCGAGATCAAGGTGATAATGTAGCCCATCCTCCACTATTCCCTTCTTGCCGCCTGGCCAGCGAATAATCATCGGAAGACGGCAAGTCGCCTCGTCTGCCGTGCCATGCTCGGAGTAAATCCCTAGCTCGCCCAGGCTCTCTCCGTGATCCGCTGAGATCAAGATAGCCGTATCTTCCATCACGCCAAGTTCTCTGAGCTTAGAAAATACTTTCCCGAGATGCTCGTCCAGATACTTAACTCCAGCATCATAGTTGTCAAAGATAACTCGCAGGTCATCACGATTCTCTATCTCCTGCTGATGCCTAAAATGCTGATGATAATGCGATTTCGCGAGTGCATTCATATCTTCAATACTATGCTGTCCCTTTTTACTCCGGTGAAGCTCAAACACGTCTTCCGTGATCCAATCGGGTAAAAGCTCCTTCTCGAACGGATTACCGTAGCTCTCGGGTGTACGATAAGGCGTATGAGGATCCCAGAAATTCAGGTGCAGAAACCAATTTTCGGACTCCCCATTATCCTCAAGCCATTTAAGTGCCACAGGAAGCACCTGCTCTGCCGTCTCATGCCCCCTTCCACCAACATTGAACACTTCTTGAAAACCGGCATTAAAGGTCCAGGCCGAGTGCCGTTCGGCGAAGGTGCTAATCGACGCGGTTTTCATGGCCGCTTGCCTTAATATAGCGGGAAGACTCTCCATTCCCAGCCGGTCATTAAATTCGCGTTGCGCCCCTTCTCTACGCATATCAGCAGCGGTCCCGCCATGTCCTACAATCCCATTATGAATGCCAAATCGTCCCGACATTAAAGCAGAACGGGACGGTAGACACGGCGCATCTGAACAATAGTAGTTGGTAAAGGTGACACCTTCTTTAGCGATTGAATCGATATTCGGGGAGGTATTCCGATGATAGCCATAACATCCCAGATGGTCCGGGCGAAGCGAATCCAAATCCAAATACAAGATTCTCATGAGTTATACCCTGCCTTTCCTTTTAATCGAAATGGTTACGCATCGATTCGGGCAGTTCAGAATGATCTGCTCATGCTTATAGAGTAAATGAATATGGAAAGCTCCGCTATGGAGTAGCGATGTTTGTTTTTGTATATTCGATACTTTTTCGGTACTCTGCCGGACCCCTGCCGTATTCGCCACGAAATACCTTACTGAAATGTGAAGCATCATAATAACCACAGCTCTGGGAGATATGCTCGATGGTATAATCCGTATACTCCAACATTTGTTTAGCTTGCTGCAGCCGCAATTTTCGTAGCATTTGCATAGGTGTCAATTTATATATTTTCTGAAACGCCCGGCTAAAATAAACAGGATTCATATGATAGAGCTTGGAAAGCTCCTCTCTACTAATCTCCTGATCAAGTCTCTCCTCCATATATTGCAACGCCTCGTTAAAGCGGTCCGTGACATAGGGATCTCGTGATGAGCGGCGCCCGCCAAGCTTGGTGCTCTCCATAATTTCATAAAGGAGGAGAAATGCCAATGAACCGACCTGAACATTTCTGAAATCATCCTCCTCCTGCAACCACAGGCTTCGCAGCTCGTCAAACCTTCGCTCATATTCGCTTTGATCCCGAATCCGAATCACCTTGCCTAGCGGGAATAACTTGAAGAAGTCATCTCCGTCTCGCACCTTTGCGTTAATATTAAACAGATAATGTACGCCTTCCATTTTGGAGATCACATTAAAAGGCTCGTTAGGACGGTGGATCATCACGTCTCCGGCAGAAGCAACATATTCTCCCTCGGAGGATGTCGTCAATACCTCACCTTTTTGGATATAAGAGACGGTATAACAAGACTGGACGTAATCGAATAAGACCCGCTTCTGATATTGAATTTTTATGACGTCCAGCACGGTGATATCAAACTGACTATGAATGATAGAGGACAAAGAAGTTCCTCCTTCTAATGTAGTAGTCTTTATGTATTCTCAACCGGTATAATCAGCCGCACATCGAAAGCCAATATTTCCTGCAGAGCTGTCTGGTGTATTTTTGCTCCTGGCCGCCACCCGATAACGGTTACAATAAGATTTATGGCACAAATACGATCCTCCGCGCATCGACCTTGCTACACCACTTACCGGGCCTCTCGGATTCACGGATTCGGAAGATATATGATAGTCCTTAGTAAACCAATCCTCGCACCATTCCCACACGTTTCCTGACATATTATAAAGACCATAGCCGTTAGGCAGATAGGACCTTACAGGTGCGGTACCTGCAAAACCATCGCTGGCATGATTTTTATCGGGAAACTTTCCCTGCCAAATATTGCAGCGATGCTCTCCGCCTGGTTTTAATTCGTCTCCCCAAGGATACCGTTTCTGAACCAGACCTCCTCGTGCGGCATACTCCCACTCCGCTTCCGTAGGCAGACGTTTGCCGGCCCAGCTGCAATATGCATCAGCATCATGCCATGATATGTGGATCACCGGATGATCAAGGCGTTCGTCTATTTGAGAATCCTGACCTTCCGGATGACACCAATTTGCTCCCTCTACCACCCACCACCAGGGAGTTTGAGTAGCTACTTGGGTCAACTTTTTCCCTGTCTCCATGGAAACAAAAGAATGAAACACATAAGACCAACCGAAACGCTCCGCATCTGTAACGTAGTTTGTTTCCTTGATAAAAGCAGCAAACTGCTTATTCGTAACTGCCGTTGCATCAATCAAAAAGGGAGATAAGGTAACATTCCTAGCAGGCCCTTCTCCGTCTGCGGGAAACCCTTCTTTGTCATCCGTCCCCATAAGAAAAGTGCCTCCAGGAATAAGGATCATGCCCGAGAAATCTTTATCCCCTTCTGATCTTTGGAGAGTTGTGTTCTCCTTACAAACATCGATGGAACCTTGTTTCTCGACTTGATTTCGACTAGCTGAACAGCAAGCCCGTATATTCTCTGACATGTACTTACCTCCAATCTGGGATTGTCCCGGCTCTGTCTAAAAAAAGGCTACACCAAGAATGCCAGAGGCAACGATAATGGTGAGCGGATGCAGCTTATATTTTATTAAACCATAAAGTGCAGCGAATACAATGATCAATGTGCCAATGGTCTGCCAACTAATGAAAGCGTGTTCCATGCTATTTAATCCAAACCGAATCGCAGCATAGGCAATCAAGCCTGTAATCACTGGTCGCAACCCATAAAATAACGTTTTAATCCATTGACTGTCCCTCACCCGATAAAAAAAGATGGAAATAACAATGATGATCATTAATGAAGGCAGAACCATACCTAATGTCGACACAATCGCTCCTTCAATTCCAGCTACACGATATCCAATCAAGGTTGCACTGTTCGTTGCAACAGGGCCCGGTGACATCCCTGCGATGGAAACTACCTCTTGAAATTCCCTTTCAGATAACCAACCACCAGCCATAGCTTCATGCTGAATCATCGGAATGATTGCGTACCCTCCTCCAAAGGAGAGCAGTCCAATTTTTATAAAGATAAGAAATAAATTCCAAATCACATTGCTTCCCCCTAGATGTAATACTCTGGATAATTCGATTCTTCATCAGAAGCTTTCAAGGAATCCTTCTCTGTCCGAACTTGGAGCCCTAAGAGCTGTTTGATTGGCATATATACAAAACCGATAATCAATCCAACTGCGATCACGTATATGGGATTGATTCCAGAAACTAATAAAACAATCGGTATAACCAACGCCGTAACAGCCGTAGTCTTGTCAAAAATAGCGTTCTTAGCCATTCGATATGCTGCTACTAGGATCAAGGCAATAACAGCACCATGAATCCCCTTCATGGCGGCAATAACTTTTGGTTGGTCGGCCAGTTGTGAGTAAACGGCGCTAAGCAAACAAACAATGATAAAGGTTGGAATCGTAATCCCAGCGATTGCAGCAATCGCACCCTTCACTCCAGCAAGACGATAACCAATGAATGCCGCCGCATTTACACCTACCCCACCTGGTGCTGCGCCAGCTAAAGATAGAATTTCATCCATCTCCTCTTCAGCCAGCCATTTCCGTTTAGTGGAAATTTCCCGTTCGATCATAGGGATCATCGCATAACCTCCCCCGAAAGTTACGGGACCGATTCGAACAAATACCCAAAACAACTGGAACAATAGACTTATCCTTAGGTCTGTATTCGTCGTCGCATTTGTTTTCATAGTTGTTCTCATGGATTCCACCCTTATATTTTCTGTCGTAATTTCATTATATCACTTTTTCCCAAAATGGAATTAAGTTTTTGAACGGTAAAATACAATCTATGGTTTATGCGTTATACTATATTAATGATAATAAATACAAACTTTATAAAAAACGATCTTTCTAGTTCATCCTATACATAGCTTGGAGGTATATCGTGGAAAAGCGCTCGACACACATTCCATCCCCAAAGAAACTCCTATACGACCGAATCGCCGAACAAGGCACAGTTTCCAAGTTAGATCTTCTACAAACATTTTCACTTACCAAAAGCACAATGACCCGAATATTAGATGAAATGACGGAAGAAGGCTTGCTGATAGAATGCGGATTCGGGGAATCAAGCGGAGGCAGAAGACCTATTTTATACCAGATCAATCCTTCCTACGGCTACATCATCGGTTTAGAGATTTCCAGGCTGTATTCTTCCCTTGGTTTATTTGATATGCAAATGAACCCAAAATCAATTGTTCACTGGCGAATGGATCAGGCATTCACACCTGAAAGATTTATGGATCACATAAGTAATCAAATACGCGCCTTCCTTAGAGACCATCAGCTGAAGGACAGTCAAATTATTGGGATAGGAATAGGAGCCGTGGGACCGCTTGACCGGGAAAATGGTTTAATCTTAAAGCCGCTACATTTCCCTGCTTCAGGCTGGAACAATCTCCCGATTTGCACTCTGGTGGAGGAACGGACAGGCTTCAAAGCTTGGTTGGACAACGGAGCAAATTCCGCACTGCTTGGGGAACGCTGGTCCATCCGTCACGCTAACATTCAACATATGCTCTATGTACATGCTGGAGCAGGGATCCGCTATGCGATGATGTCGCATGGAAGTATTGTTCATGGGACGATGGATATGGAAGATGCCATTGGTCAAATGATCATCCAGACAGATGGACCCCGATTAAATAATGATGGGAACTACGGTGCTCTGGAAGCATTCGTATCTGTGCAGGCGCTAGAACAAAGTGCACGCTCAGAGGCAAAAAATGACAACGACCTGATCCTCCAAAGATATAAAGTCTCGCCTGAGAAGCTAACTTATGATGTACTCGTGCAAGCCTTTAGAGATGGTAATCCACACGCACGTGAATTATTTACTCAAGCCGCCATTCACTTCGGGATTGGCCTCGCCAACGTTATCAACCTGTTACATCCTGAGACTATCATTTTAGGTGGTGCGCTCATCCACTCTCACGAGTTGTTCTTCCAAACGGCGGTTGAAGTGGCACAGCGTAACACTTACCGTTATCCTGAATACCAACCTCACTTCACTCTAGGTACTTTAAAAGAAGAAGCTGTGGTGACTGGTGCGGCTATTATGGTGAGAAATCAAATGGTTCTTTAATATAATAAAAAGGTTGTCCCAAAACCATTTGCATGATTGTTAAGACAGCCTTTTTTTAATTTGAGCTATAGTGGTTGACAGCAACTCTTAAATTTTTTCCCGCTTCCGCAGAGACATGGATCATTTCTACCTGGAAGTGGTTTGGCACTTTTCCTGAACTCCAGCATCTGCTCCGATTTAAGTCGGTTTGCTAGCAGTATCATCCGTTCATAGGCATATGAGTAGAACATTTTATAGCTATGGCAGAAATAATCAACCTCAGTACGATCATGAACATCAAGCCAATTCCGGTTGCGCGGGCATCCCCCATTACAAAAGCTAAGATACTCACACTTATAGCATGATTCATTCATATTGGGTTTCATTAACAAAAAGTCATCATATATGGGGCTGGTAAGCAATGCTTCAAGGTCGGTATGGCCAATATTTCCTAACCTGTGCTCTTCATCAATAAAGAAATCGCAAGGATAGGCATCCCCGTTCGTTTCAAGCACCATCATCTTCGGGCAGCATGAGTTGTGGACGCATAACTCCGCCTCACGATGCATGAATACTAGAAGCATATTCTCAAAAATACGAATGGGAAGCTCCGGATACCCCTCGTTGTACCACAGATCAAATGTACGGCATAAAAACGCTCCGTATTGTTCAGGTGTAATTCGAAAGCGGCCAGGCATATCACTCTTTTGTGAGACAAAATCCATGCAAGGGATAAACTGAATATAAGGAAATTGTTGTTCCTGGTAGAATGCCATCAATTCGTCTGGTTTCATCACATTATCTTCATGAATCACCGTCAGAGTACTATATTCCACACCTTCATTCTGTAGATGGCGAATCCCACGCATAACTAGATCATAACTACCTTTCCCCGAACCCGTTATACGATGTGCATCATGAATGGTCTCAGGACCGTCCACACTAATCCCAACCAAAAAGTTGTACCGTTTAAAAAATTTCGCCCAATTCTCATGAATTAGCGTTCCGTTGGTCTGCAGCGCATTACTGATCATCGTATGAGGTGGAGCATACTTAGCTTGGAGTGAAATCACGCGTTCAAAATATGGAAGTCCGGCTAATAGCGGCTCCCCTCCCTGCCAAGAGAACGTCGCTATACCAGATGATCTTTTCATGTACTGAGCGATAAACCGCTCCAGAAGATCCGTATCCATCACTCGGATCGGTTGGTGAGGATATCCCCCTGCTGTGCTGTAATAGCAATAATCACAGGTTAAATTGCAATCCTCTGAGACGGTTTTCCACATGACATGAAGAGTCTCAGGCCTTGAGGTCTGTATGCAAGTTGTCATACAATTCTGCCCCTCCTATATAAATACAACCTTTAGGAAACCTATTTCCTATTTCTTCAATTAAATCATAGGTATGTACATCAACGATGAGTAAAACATCATAGTTTGTCGAATATATAGAGATAAAAAAATACACTCCTCATTGTCTGTCGAGACAATGGGGAGTGTATTTTCTTTGAATATAAATTAAGTATTAACAGACACTGTTTCTTTAATTACGGACGTATTCCTTATTCGCTGTTTCCAACATTGATTTCCAATCCGCAAATTTAGTCTCTCTAACTACATGACGATCAAAAAGTTCATCAGGTATGTCAGCAACATCTTCTTCTGTCTTTACTTGAAAGTTTCCTTTCGTTACAAACTCATCGAAACTTTTGTAATTGGAATACTTACTCATAAACGCTTCATTAAACAATTTCTCGAAAGAGATGTGATTGGGATCTTCTTGATACGTTTTCTGTCCTTGTAACTCATTCATCAATTCTTCCATGGTCATTGGTTTTTGTCTTCTCAAATTACCACTCCTAATTTTCTGTTATAGTTGTAGAATATCATGTTAATCCATAAATCACACGAATCCTAAGCTTACCATAATTTTCGCTATTTCACCTTTCAAATTTCACTTAATATGCAAATGATCCGCCTCTATACTTAAAATACAACAAAAAACCTCCCTTATTCATAAGGAAGGCTCTTATTATTAGGACAATTTCACCAAACTGTAGTTTTTCTTACCCTTACGGATAATGATAAACCGGCCCCCGATAGCTTCGCTAGCTGTAACATCCAGAGCTACGTCGCTAACTTTCTCACCATTCATGGAGATTGCTCCTTTGGTGATATCCTCACGTGCTTGACGCTTGGACGGCTCGATACCGAGATCAACCAACCACTCTACGATATTTTTAGATTCCAGTGTAGTTTCGTAGGTCGGCATTTCCTTGAAGCCTTGCTCGATCTCATCAGCAGTCAGGGATTTGATATCTCCGCTGAACAGAGCAGCAGTAATACGTTTAGCCTGCTCCAGCAATTCTTCACCATGCACGAATCTGGTCATTTCTTCAGCAAGTGTTTTTTGTGCTTCGCGTTTATGCGGTTCAGTCTGTACTTTTTCCGCAAGTGCATCAATTTGCTCTTTAGATAGGAATGTAAAGTACTTCAAGTATTTCACAACATCACGGTCATCAGTGTTCGCCCAGAACTGGTAGAACTCAAACGCAGTCGTTTTGTTTGGATCGAGCCAGATTGCCCCTCCAGCTGATTTACCGAATTTTGTTCCATCAGCTTTCAACATAAGCGGGATCGTTAGACCGAATGCTTTTGCTTCAGGTCCTTCTTTTCTACGGATCAGATCCAGACCGCTTGTAATGTTGCCCCATTGATCGGAGCCACCAATTTGGAGCTGCACATCTTCATGCTGGTACAGATGCAGGTAATCTAGGGATTGCAGGATTTGGTAGGAGAATTCAGTAAAGGAAATTCCGCTGTCCAATCTGCTCGCTACAACATCTTTGGCAAGCATCGAATTGATGCTGAAGTTCTTACCATAGTCACGCAAAAATTCGATCACATTGATTTTATGCGTCCAATCGTAGTTGTTCACCATACGAATTTGATTGTCGCCATCAGTAACGAACAGCTTTTTCATTTGTGCGGTAAGCGCATCTACGTTAGCTTGGATTTGCTCCAGTGTCTGCAATGAACGCTCGGATTGTCGTCCACTTGGATCACCTATCGTACCTGTAGCACCGCCAATTAGCATAACCGGACGATGTCCTGCAAGCTGGAATCTTTTGAGTACCATGAACGGAATCAAGTGACCAATATGCATACTGTCACCCGTCGGGTCTACACCGCAGTACACCGAAACGGATTTCTGGTTGGTCAATTCTCTAAGCCCTTCGGCATCGGTTTGTTGATTGATGGCATCGCGCCATTCTAGTTCATCGATAATATTCATTGCCTAACACCCCTTAAAGTAGTAGATATCCTATAACGAATCATCAGTCCGCCAAGCGAATATAAGGATAGTTGATGAAGAGAAACTTATAAATCCTTATATTTAAAAACAAAAAAATCGTCCCCTTGTCTATTGTAGACATAGGGACGATTGAATAACCGTGTTACCACCCAGATTGCACCAATGAAACGCTAATGCTAAAACACAGCATTGATGCCACTCGTGACGAGATATCGTTCGCCATTCCGCTCGGTGTTAGCCGAGATACTCCAAAGTGTAATTCGTACTCTTAGTGTGTACCGGGTTTCATCAACCCCCGGCTTTCTGAAACAGGGACTAAGCTACTACTGGGCTTCTTCAACGTATATCGTATATAAGATTACAGCCAGTATAGTGAAATAATTCTTCAATGTCAACATCTTAAGCTGAGAATGCCGAGACACACTCCTGCTGTGATGCACTACTAGAGGGCTAAGGTATTACTTCATTTTCAACGTAGATCAGTAATACTCCTTGTTGCCCGTGTTACAATCCGCTTCGTTTCCTTGGAATCCGAAGAAATTAACCACTTCTCACTAAGCTGTTGCACCCAGTCTGGATTGCTTTTACTCGCATCGTTCAACCAATTACTTACAGAATCCTGAACGTATTTTGCCGGATCTGACTTAAGTGGTTCTAATAATGGAAGTGCTATTGCTGGGTTTTCTTTTAGCGCAGTAATATGCTTCGCCCATACCCCATGTGGCCGCGTCAATTCGATTGCATATCTCCTTATGTTCGTATCTTGATCATGAACCCAGCTCTCTAAGAACTTAATGGATTCATCCAATTCTGCAATGACCGATTCCCTTAAAGCCATCCATGAAATCTCACGTACCCCAAAATGATCATCCGCTGCAAAGGGACGGATATCCATTAGCTTTTGCGATAGACTTAAAGATTGATTTAGACCGATCATATAGGCAGTCCAACAGCGGACACTATCGGAACGATGCTGTGCTAATGCTGAGAATACTCGGACTTGTTCCACCTCTGATTTGCACTCCAATACCTGTTGCCACTCCCGCGCGATAGCCGGTATGAGCTTCATGATTTTCTTTTCCGATGAATCGCGAAGCCTTTGTAAAATTGGTTCGGATTTCTGTCCAAAACCTAGCTCGTCCAGTACATTTTCTATCAAGACCATATGGTCCACAGCAAGCCATTCCGTTAGATTTACAGTCTGTAATTGTCCTTTATGCAATAGCCCTACAACATCAGCAGGAATATCGCTAACTTTTCGAGCTCCCTTCCTATGCTCCATATAAATCTTCCCTTCACCTATGATTTTAAAGGCTTGGATAACCTTCTTCTTTTATCTAGGATACGGGTATTTCTAACCATAAAGATGTAATCTCATTTACAGCTCATAATCTTTATAAATTTCTTTCCAAAATCTTATCATGATGGATACGTATAGTTTTGAACCCAGTCTGAAGCACCTCAGCTTTTACCAATTCTTGCAATGCCACAGTAACCGCTTCTCTGCTCGCACCAATCAAATTGGCGATTTCTTGATGTGATAGTGGAACATTGATTTTATAATAATTATCCTCACTTTTAACGCCTAGTTGATCCGATAGCTTTAAAAGAACACACAATATTTTATCATGCAGATTTCCGATGGCTAGGTTTTGAGTTAACTGACTCATACTTTTTATACGATCGCTCAATACTTGCATTAACGACATCAAAAATCTAGGTCGAGTAGCTACGAAATCTTCAAATCTTACAGGATCAATTGTACAGATATGACACTCTTCCATGGCTTCAATGTAATGATCTTTGGTTCCAAACGAAATCACGTTCATTTCACCAAAAACATTACCCTCACTCAGAATATCCGAAGTAAACTGCTTCCCATCCGCATTCAATCGGTATAAACGCACCTTTCCTTTTTTCACAAAAAATAATCCTTCAGAGAAGTTGTCGGTGTCTGGATATATGTATTTTTCGGGACTACTGTTATTCGAGTTAACTCTTCCATTTCCATTAGATCTTCCAGCGCTAACGATTGAAGCAAATTGAATTGAGATAAATAATGAATAGTCTCCATTGCTCCTCCCTTATATAACGTTATTCGTTATTTTAGTATACCGCACAAAAAAAGCCACGTCCTAAGGACGCAGCTTATTCGTTAAAGATTACTTGCTTCCCAGCGTGCTACTTCTTCACGAACACGAGGAGCTACTTCTGTTCCCAGCAGTCTAATCGCCTGCATAACATCATCATGAGGCATTGTACCGTGGGGCATATGTAAAAAGAATCGCGTAATTCCAACATGCTTGCGAAGATGAATGATTTTGTTCGCAACGGTTTCTGGATCACCTACATACAAAGCGCCATCAAAGCTGCATGCTGCATCATAATCGGAACGATGGTATGGGGGTGTCCCTTTTTCCTTCGCCCGCACATTGGTCCGAGCATGCGTTGAAGGGAAAAATTTCTCCAGTGCTAACTCATTAGTCTCAGCAATAAACCCGTGTGAGTGTGAGGCAATAGGCAGGCTTGAAAGATCATATCCGGCTTCAGCCGCTGCTTTTTTGTAGAGCTGCACATGCTTCGCATAATCAAGCGGTTGAACATTTCCAATAATAGCTAATACAAAGGGTAAACCTAATGCTCCAGTGCGGATCGCAGATTCTGGACTACCTGCACTCCCAATCCAAATCGGTAACGGATCTTGAACCGGACGCGGGTAAATCCCCAAATTGTTTATGGCCGCTCGGTGTTTGCCACTCCAGGTTACTTTTTCCGACTTTTGGATGGCTAATAACAATTCCAGCTTCTCATTAAAGAGTTCTTCATAATCTTTCAGATCATAGCCGAATAAAGGAAAAGACTCTGTAAACGAACCGCGGCCGATCATAATTTCTGCACGTCCATTCGAAATGCCATCTAGCGTTGCAAAATCTTGAAATACACGTACGGGATCTGCTGAAGACAGGATCATCACGGCACTGGTCAACCGAATCTTCGTAGTCAACGATGCAGCTGCCGCTAACACAACCGCAGGTGATGAAGCCGCATAATCATTACGATGATGCTCGCCCACTCCGTATACATCTAGTCCCACCTCTTCGGCAAGTACAATTTCCTCCACTACTTCACGTAGTCGTTCTGCATGACTTATTGTCTCACCCGTTTGGACATCGGGCGTTGTCTCGACAAAGGTACTTATTCCAAGTTCCACTCTCGTTTCCTCCTAAAGTTCTGCACGATGCATTATTCTCTGGATGTAAATGTTTGAATATTCATAATTACATTTAATCAAGAAACCCATTATAATAGGATTCACCGATAATTCCAACTATTTCAGATCCCCTCGATTATTGATCGGTCTGAGGAGCCCTTATTTTAATGGTTTTGGCCATTTTGCGAGATTATCGGACTCAGATGCTGCTTTTTGCTCAAAACCAATACCAAAATGTGTGTTTTTATGGAAATAAGAACTATACGGTCCGAAACTAGTGCGATGTAAGAGCCAAGACAATATTAAAAGACCACTAATCACCTGAAAAACGGAAGTTTAGTGGTCTATTTTTTAACTAGTTCATGTTCCCTATACTCGAGCTTAGGGGCTTATCCAGCGGTTTCGGGGGTTTTCTCTGATTGATTCCAATACCGACTCGACCGAACACAAAGGCTCCGCCTGGAATACGATTCGCTATGTTCATGATGATCGCCGATCCTACCACACATCCGACAAATTGGAGAAGCACACTGAATAGTCCAAGGTTTTGCAACCCGAACGAAGAAGGAAGTTTGACGAATAAAGCCAACAACAACGGGTGAAGCAAATATATGCCGAAGGAGTATCTACTGCCCCACTCCAGCACACGCGGCACTTTTTTCAATGCAGAAGCCACTGTGAAGAGTAGTAGAATCATGCTCATGGCGAAAAGTAACATATCAATTCTCTTGGAACTATGTGCCGTTATCCAGCCTTGCTCATTCACGAATAGCACAAACGCGCCTGTTACAACTGGAAGCACGTAGACAGCTAAACGGAACTGTTTTAATTTTTCCCGGAACCAAGCCTCATTTCGCCCCAAGTAATAAGCCACAGTAAAGTAGAAAATCCACCCCGGAGAGAAAACCCAATACAATTTATCCCAAATATATTGAGCAGCTACCGTATCTACGGGTTTGGTGAAATTGAAAAAACCTAAGTAAACCACATTAATAACGAATGACGCAATCAGTATAGAGCGTGGAGTGAATTTTTTGGCATGCTTTTGAAATAAGAGAAACAAGGCATAAAACTGAAAGATAATTAGGATAAAGTAGCCATGAAAATCGCCAAGTAACCAATGACGCCAGAGAAAGTACCAAAAAGCTTGAAGAAGCGGAATCCCCTCACTGCTCGCCATATCCAATCCTTTTAACCCTGCGTACAAAGCTCCGAAAAAAAAGTAAGGAAGCAAAATATACTTGATCCGTTTCTCCCAAAATTTCGCGGGAATTCCGTCCGGGTATGCAAAAGACAATACGAATTGCGAGATAAATACGAATACCGGTGTGCCAAATGTAAGCAGTAGACCCACTGACTCTACCCAAGGCGTGTTCCCATCGTCATAGACTCGATATAAAGCATGTAACAGCGCTATACTTAAGCAGGCTATACTTCGTAGAACAAACATTTCCGAATTTAATTTTCGTTCCATGGGGATAACCCCTTTCGATATTTGCGATTAATGGTCCACAGCACTGCCTACAGTCAATCGGGCTGCAATCGTCTTCTTGAGTCCCTGGTGAAGATCATGGTGAGGAGACCAGGACATCAACTCGTTTGCTTTACTATTGTTTAAGTAGCTGTGAAGAATATCTCCCGGTCGAGCCTGTTCATAGGTTGTCTGGGATTCCCGACCTGTAATACCGCCTATCATCTCTACAATCGTATTAATGGAGGTCGCCACCCCGCAGCTAATATTTATGATCTGATTATCCGCATTCTCATCTGTACAAGCCGCATTTACAAACGCCTGTGCAACATCCTCAACGTAGACAAAATCCCTGGTCTGTTCTCCATCCCCATAAATCACAAGCTCCTTGCCTTGCTTTATGCGATCCAGAAAAATCGAAACGACACCAGCTTCACCATGCGAGCTTTGTCGAGGTCCATATACATTCGCAAGACGAAGAATGGTGTACTTCAGCCCATGCATGCTGGCAAACATCCGAATATAAGACTCAGGAACACTTTTTGATACCCCATAACAAGATTCAGGATTTAAGGGATGTTTCTCGTCAATGCTCAAATATTCAGGATTACCGTATACAGCGGCCGACGAGGCGTACACGATCTTTTCAACCTGATGCGCCTCACACATCCGCAGGACGTTAAGTGTGCCAACAATATTCACATTCGCATCAAACAATGGATTGCGCTGAGATTCTCTTACGTCAATCTGTGCAGCCAGATGAATAACCACATCCGGTTTCTCACGGATAAAGACTTCACCCAGTGTCTCGTCCCGAATGTCGTACGGATATAAAAGAGCGGAAGGATTTCTATAGAATGAGCCGGAAGCACCCGATAAATTATCTACAATTACAGTTTCGATCCCCTCTCTTATAAGCCGGTCAACAACATGTGACCCAATAAAACCAAGCCCCCCAGTTACTAATACCTTCAAATAAAAAACTCCTTTCGTCCTGTAAAGTGCTCTTTGTACCGTGCATCTGTAGAAAAGTTCACATAAAATACTTAAGAAGAAACGATGTTGTCATCCTTTATGGACGACAACCGTTACTCGTAGAAATATAAGGATGATTTATAACGTGAAACTTAGCCTTATATTTCAAATCAAAAAAATAAAGGAGTGAAGTATATGGCAACTGCACCTATTCCAGATAATTCTGTAACAACGTCCGTTATTGCGGACGGAGCAGTCACTTCTATTAAATTAGATCCTGAAACTAACGGTTACGTGAATGTTCGATCTTATGGAGCTACAGGGAATGGTACCAAAGATGACACCGTCGCGATTCAAAATGCAATTAATGCTGGAAATGCCAAACGCAAGGTTGTTATTTTTCCGCCTGGTGTATATAAAGTCTCTTCCGGCCACATGCGTAACCCTTCAGTCCTAGATTGGTGGTGTCTTCGTATTCCAACCGGAACTAACCTAAGCTTTGAAGCCGGCTCAAAATTGGTGCTTGCCCCTAACCCACCTTCGGATACTCGAGTTCTTGTTATGTTAAATGCCGCAAACATCACGATATCCGGCAGCCTCGAAATAGACGGAAGTGCTTCGACTGTTAAAACAGCCGTCAACGATCAACTTCATGGCTTGTTCATTTCTTCTTCGCAAAATATAACGATCGAATCGGTGTACTCTCATGATTGCTATGGTGATAATATTTTCATTGGAGGGACAGAAGATATCCCATCCGTTAATGTGCATATCGGATATGCGTACTGTGAAACGGCTGGTCGAAAGAACTTTGTAGTCCATTTTGTAGACCAGCTTCATGTCAACAGAGCGGTATTAAATAACAGTCGCGGTGGTGCACCTGGGTTTAATGGCGCCAATTCACTCGATGTAGAACCAGACATCTTCAAGGGAACGCGTAGCTTTTATCAGCGATTCGACTCTTTGACAACAACTGGTTTCGGCAATGATATGACAACTGGGCTTTCAGATGAGATAACGAGACTCTGGACTCTCGACATCGGTTCACTAGATATGCGTGTAAGTGGATCAGTAAGTCCAGCATTGCTGTCCTATGGATTGACGCTAAAAATCAACCATTTATCTATTCGCTCGACGGATCATAAAGCTAATTACGGTCTACAAACGATCTATTCACAATTTATTGATATCGGAAGCGCAAAGTTCGATGGAATCGGCGGCCCTGCGATCTACGCTGCGTTTAATGCTGCTGGAGGAAAACCAAGATTGCATATCGGCTCGTTAGGGATGTACGGCTCGGGTTCCACCTTAGCAAGCGGAGTCCGAATCGACGGAGGAGATCTTTATGTGGGGACGATAGATGCACAGGACTTAACGGGCAGTACCTTACAATTATTCACAACAGAGTCTGACGCGATGGTTACTGTTGACAATATGATTGTCCGTAACAGCGGGACCAATCAAGTCGTGCTAGCGTCATCTTATGGTGCAGCTAAACCCTTCCTGCACCTGAACAATGTAGCAGTGTTTGATACCCGTTCTGTAAAGGTAAAACGCATTCTAGAATTCGAAACATTGGTTGCCATGCAGGGTACTTCTCTTGGTACCTTGTATAATCCGTATGCTTTAACTGAATGGTTCTCTACCTATGGCAACTTCAAACGGGCAGTCCGACTCGTTGGTGGAACATTACTTCCTGCAGTATTTATCGTGGAAGGATCGCCTGAGGGAACGATTACCGCTCCGATTGGCAGTCTGGCTATGCGAACAGATGGTGTAGCGAAAGCCACTTTTTATGTGAAGGAAAGCGGCACTGGTGCTAACGGATGGATTGCTAAGTAATTTTTCAGCGGTTCTGAATACAAGACTCTATCGCATCCATTACGCGTACCAGATCATCATCCGATAAAGAGCTACCAGAAGGTAGACATACACCTTTTGTGAACAATTGATCAGATACACTATGTCCCTCCATGTATGGATAATAGAAGGCGTTCTCGAACAGAGGTTGCAAATGTAGTGGTTTCCATACAGGTCTAGCTTCTATATTGTTGAATTCCAGGCACTTTAAGAGTTGATTAGCGGAGAAGCCTGCGATTTCTTCATCAATCGTTAGCGCACTTAACCAGCGTGTACTGCGACAATTTGGCGCTTCCGGCATGAAATGAAGACCCGGAATGGATCCCAATCGATCTGAGTACACTTGAGAAATATATCTACGTCGTTCGACCTTTTCCTCAAGTAGCTCCAGTTGCCCTCGTCCTATGGCTGCCAAAAGGTTACTTAGCCGGTAGTTATAACCCATTTCGGAATGCTGATAGTGTGGAGCAGTGTCACGTGCTTGGGTAGACCAGAAACGGGCTTGATCTAATGCATCGGTATCATCCGATACAAGCATACCTCCACCTGAGGTTGTAATAATTTTATTCCCGTTGAAAGAATAGATTCCGAAGCGGCCCCAAGTACCACTGGCCTTTCCGTGATAAAAGGCACCGAGGGATTCCGCAGCATCTTCTATTAAAACAATACCGTAACGATTCGCGATTTCTACAATTGGTTCCATGTCTGCGCTCTGTCCGTACAAATTGACAACAACAGCTGCTTTAGGCAGTATCCCTCTATCATTCAAATCCAGGCAGGCCCGCTGAAAGGCTAGTGGACACATATTCCATGTCTCTGGTTCTGAGTCTACGAATACAGGTGTAGCCCCTAAATATAAAATAGGATTGGCACTAGCTACGAACGTGAGCGTCGAACAAATCACGTAATCTCCTTGAGAAACGCCAGCAAGACGTAGTGCAAGATGAATTGCTGCTGTTCCAGAGCTTAACGCAAGTGCACCCTTTGAACCTGTATAGTCGGCCATCTCCCGCTCGAAAGCATCGACTTGCGGTCCGATGGGAGCGATCCAGCCAGAGTGAATTGCATCCTCCAAATAAGCCTGTTCACGTCCACTTACATGTGGTGGGGATAACAAGATTCGTGGTAGAATGCGTGGTTGATGGATACTCATGCCTTGCTCCTTTCTCCATTTGGATGTTTTAATCCAAATGGAATACATATCTTATTGACTTACTTCAGAGCGTGGTCCATGATATTTTGATTCAAGAGAGATGGATGCCGGTAGAGCGGAAAGTAATTCCCCGCAACCCCAGAGTCACAGAGTGCTATCATTCGATCATACACCTCGGGGAAAAATATTCGCTTACCTAAGTAATAGTCTAGTGGTTCTAATTGAGTAGCGAATCTTAGCTTGAACTGAAACAGCTCGTCATTCCCCTTATATCCCCCACCGAGATGGAATTTTTCGTATCCATTCTCCATCCCCCATACGGCTGCTGCGTGGATGAGAAATTTGGTAGGTGACCACTGCAGATAAGCTCGGTCCCAACCGCATAAGTGATAATGCATCCATGGTCGATCAAGAAGTATAATACTTGCCCCTACACTCCTCTCCCCATCCATCGCCTCAAACAGCACTACCCGTCCGTCTGGCAAAAGGCTTGTATCTTCTATAAATTTTCGAGGGAAATAATAAAAGGGATCTGCTTGTAAATCATTTAACGTCCCGTAATATAACTCGATGAAAGGCTCGATCCGATCCTTAAGATCCGACTTTCGAATGGTGAATGGAGCTGACTTTAATTTACGGATATTTCTTTTATGATTGCTGCCATAGTTCTGAATTAGCACTGACTCTGAGCCAACTGTCAAATCCATGTAAGCTGTATTCCGATTGAGCTCCGTAGTAAGCCCTTTTTGGTATTCAGTGGCATTGCCTATAAAAGGATGGAATCTTACAAACTCGGTCATGATCTTTTTCTCTCTGCAGTAATCTGTGAACGTTTCACTGAATTTTCGGTACAACTCTGTTCGTTCCGCTCCTATTGGCACATTAGATATCGGCCCCCCGTATCCATAAGGTGTGCTGATGTCATACCATTCTCCTTCAAGTCCCAGCTGGATGACTGCTGGAAGATGGCTAATGGAGCGAAGTAAGTAAGGATAAATGATGAGCTTCTCACCCTGCTTAAAAACAAACAGTTCTGCCTGTTGATGATCATCATCCTCAAACAGCCGAAAAAAATCTGCAGAAAAATAGATATCCTTACAATCCATCTGATTCAAATAAGCATCCCATTCTTCAGAATGCGCGCTATTAAGCACAATGAAATCACTCATACGTCACCACCTAAAAGTTATGTTAACGACGCTTCCTTGAGGTACTTCGACAAAACTGACTTCGGAAGCATTCGCTGCTAATCCAATATCTTGATCATACGTATACTTTCAGTGCTTAAGCTTAGCGCTTGGTCTCTCTCTCGTAAGAATGCATCGGATGAAAGCAATAACAGCTTTCTCTCCCGGTCAAGGTCGAGTAACACATCGGTTAGTGGATACCCACCGTCCCACTCTCCACTTTGCAGTTGGATGCGAAAATACTGCTCGCCGAGCCGACCCACAACTGAAGTCTTCTGCTTCGTTCTAATCCTAAATGAAGAAAATCCGTATTTTAGATGATGTGCCTCTGCCATTGGGTAATCATCAATAATGTAATTCACTTCTTCATCATCTATATCCGCTCCAGCAGCAATAACATCTGCGCTAGCCGTTAATGAACGATCCAGATCCCTCACATACCAATAAGTACGTCCTTCTTCTACAAAGCCAAGGCGAAGGTACCAAGCATGAGCCTGTTCATTCCATGAGAACACATCCAGTACCAACTTCTTAATATCGTCCCTCTTGGCTAATTTCTCTCCATACGCCATGAGCATTCCGCCAATACCGTCTTTGCGAAACGCCGCATCCACGTTTAAATTATTCAGAACCAATATTTGTTCCATTCTTCGCCATTCTGCGAATCCAATGAGCACTTCTCCAAGATAGGCTCCAATCAACAACGTGGCCGAATGACCTCCACACTTACAAGCCGCTTGTAGATATGCTGGATAACCCGTACAAGCAAATATCGTTTGATTGTACACATGCTCCGGTAAATTGCTCTTCAAGAGCCGGCATGCATGATGTATATCGTCTTCATGCAGCGGTCTAAACTGCACACTCATGCCTGGCCCTCCTTTTTATTCAGCCTATACTCATCCAGAGGCAGGCTATGCCGACCTGGATTGGCTACAACATCATCTTGGCGAATCACCTTCAAGACGGTCTTGCATAATATCAGCGCATCAAGTCTGAAACTTAAACTCTCGACATAGGTGACATCATACGAAAGCCGGTCTTTCCACGACGAAGTATTGCGTCCTGAAACCTGTGCTAATCCCGTAATTCCTGGTCTTACTGAGAAACGCAACCTCTCCTGTTCGGAATAGTATGGGCTATAACGCATGAGTAAGGGTCTTGGACCAATCAGACTCATTTCTCCCTTCACAACATTCACCAATTGTGGTAGTTCATCCAGACTTAGCTTCCGGATGATTCCGCCAAATTTGATATATCGTCGCTCATCTGGTAACGGCTGACCCTGCGTGTCATACAGTTCAGCCATGGTCCGAAATTTGTAGATAAAGAAGGGTTTCTCTCCCCGCCCTGGTCGTTGCTGCTTGAACAAGATTGGGCTTCCAAGCTTCATTCGAATTAACAACGCCACCACAGCCATGACTGGACTAAATATACACAACATAACGATCGCTCCCACAAGATCGAAGCCTCGTTTCATATGGCGATACATGTTAGTACTCCTCCCGCCTTTCTCTTAATCCGTAAAAAGACGTTCCTTCAGTGAGTTCACCTGTTTTAAATCAGCACTCCAGTAGTACACCTTAGTTCTGACTAGCGGATCAGAACCAAAACTGTTGTTGCCTGGAATCTGCTCGTACTTAAAGTCCTCGGAAGTTATTCCCTTGAATAACCAAGCTAAGCTGAGCAAATCACTGTCACTGAAGCTTGTATCAATAATGTCTTTCTTTTCATGGAGCAATAATCCCGCCAGATCCGGAAGATGCTCAGGGCTCAACAGCTTATTGGCCACAGCTCTAACGATATTGAATTGCTCCTCTTGACGACTAAAGTCACCGTTCGGAGTAGAGTAACGCGCCCTAGCAAGGTAGAGAGCATGCACACCATCCAAATGCTGTTCGCCTTTTTTGATGGTAATCTCTGGGGTTATTGTGACATCCTGATCGATTACCATGTCGATCCCACCGATTGAATCGATGAAATCACGAACTCCAGAGAAATTCGTCTTGATGTAATGATGAATGGGAATATTCATAAAGTCGCTCACCGCTTGAATGAGCGTCAACGTTCCTTGCTCATTCCCACCTTTGGACTCACCAACAATATGAGCATGATTAATTTTGGTGTATCCAACATTTTGTACATACACCCTTGTATCGCGCGGTACAGAGACGATGTTCACCTTCCGCTGTTCCGGCATTACATGCACAACCATGATCGTGTCTGCACGCGAGATTTCCCCACCCCACGTATCTGTTCCAATTAATACAACATTAAAGGATGAAGTTTTTTTATCGGTTGCTTCTGGCGATGCTGCTGGTTCAGTCGATGGTAGTACCACGCCATCCGAATTTGCTGGACTTTTCGTAGTCCCATCCGACTGCGTCTTCCCCACAGGTACTGCAGAAATTTTAGAGTTAGGTATCGTTAATGGATTAAGGGCAGCCTTTTGAAATCGCTGCTCAGCATTTAATACCCCTCTAATCCAAATGCCACCAATTACAATCACAATCAGAAAACCAATCAGGGCGAATCTTCCAATTCGCCGCATGACTATTTGCTTTCTTGTGAATTCCTTGTCACTCTTGCCACGCAAACGCAATTTCTTGTTCCATCTACTCATAAACGACTTCATCACTTAGATCCCCGCATGAACTTCGGATTTGATCCGTTCAAGCTCATGAGTAGCCACCTGTGGTTCTTCCTGAAAGCCCGAATAGCTTGGAATAAGCTGCTTTAATAATTTCTTAATCTGATAACTGCTTGGTACAAATTCGTACCGTTTGCACAAATTCTCCAGCACACCAAGGACCAAATTCAATTCGGATCTGGAAACACTTTGAGGCCGGCTGATCATGATGCGATAGTTATTGGTGACCATCAATCCCTCCTCTTCTGTCAGGAGTTCCTCAAATAATTTCTCTCCGGGACGAATGCCCGTGACCACGATAGGGATATCTTTATCGGGTTCTAAGCCCGACAGACGTATTAAATCTCTTGCTAGATCGTATATCCGAACCGGCTTACCCATATCAAGCACGAACACCTCGCCACCTTGTGCCAGTACGCTCGCCTGGATAACCAATTGCACTGCTTCAGGGATCGTCATGAAATACCGCACCATATCCATATGGGTAACCGTAACCGGGCCACCACTCTCGATCTGTCTTTTGAATAACGGAATAACACTTCCCCGACTACCGAGAACATTACCGAAACGGACAGCAGCAAAAACCGTCTTGCTAGATGAATTCTGATCATTAATAATCATTTCTGCCGCTCGCTTTGTAGCTCCCATGACACTTGTTGGATTAACCGCTTTGTCCGAAGAGATCAGAATGAACCGCTTAGCACCATATTTGGCACTCGCTTCCGCTACATTCCTTGTTCCGATAACGTTGTTCTTTACCGCCTCCACCGGATTCATCTCCATAAGGGGCACATGTTTATGCGCAGCGGCGTGATACACAATCGTAGGTCGGAAATTCTGAAAAACACTATCGATCCGCGACACATCCTGAATATCAGCTATGATCGGTTGAATCTTCTGATCGGGATATAACTGGCGTAGCTCTTGTTCAATCAGGTAAATGCTGTTCTCACCATGACCAAGCAGCAACATTTCCTTCGGACGATACGCAGCTAGCTGACGGCACAGTTCTGAGCCAATGGAGCCTCCTGCACCCGTGATGAGAATACACTCACTCCCTAAATTCTCACGAATCTCTTCAGTATTAATCTCAACAGGAGTTCTACCCAGCAAATCATTTACGGACACTTCACGAATTCGATTGACTGCCATTTTCCCGTCCAAAATTTCTGTCATACTAGGCATTAGCTTAATCTGTGCTTTTGTTGATTTGCAGATCTCAATAATCTCCATTAAGTCGTTATGTGGCGCTGTCGGGAGGGCAATAATAATGAACGCAATGTCCAGCTGTTTCACGGCCTCGGGAATGAAATTTCGGTTACCCACAATCGGCAGCCCCATTACTTCCAGCTTTTGTTTGGATGCATCATCATCAATGAAAGCGACCGGATGCATAAATTTGAACCTTGAATGCTTGATATCTTTCGTAACGAGGATTCCTGCTTTACCAGCCCCAACGACTAGAAGATTACCTTCGAAGGCATCCTTCACACCCGTTGTCTCAAATCCATCATTTAGAAGACGTTTAACCATTCGTAATCCAACTATGCCCAGAAACACATAACCCGCTGCAAAATAGATAGAAATCGGTAGTCGATAGGAAGGAATTACTGCATGGGTGGATAGGTTGACAGCAATCACTCCAACGAGGGTTAATACACTCACTTTTAGAAGCTGCAGTAACTCTCTCATTCCAGTGTATCGCCAGATATTGTTATACACTTTGAATCCAAATGAGAAGGCCGCATACACCGCAATGTGAATCAATATTGCCCACGGAAGCATCCACACGTACATCTCAGGGATTTGAAAATCAAACCGAAGTAAAAACACAAGCCACACTGAAGCCGCAATAATCCCTGCATCCAACATGACCAAACGGACGATCCGCATTTTCATCACTTCTTTCTCCCTAATTAACTAAAAATTCATTTACTCGCCTTTTAAGTGAGAGTGAATATTCAATCCCCCGATAGGCTGGCATGCATTTCAGACGGAACCCGCTTTCTTTCCTCCTTGTTTAGCGCTTCTATATAGATCGAGTCCATTTCACGGAGCACCTCAGGCAACCCGTAACGAATGATCCTCTCCTTGTTTGCTTCTCCCATTGCTGTAGTTAATGCTGGATCATCACGTAATTGAGTAAAAGCCTTAGCGGTAGCGGTAATATCACCAACAGGAACCAACATGCCTGTTGACTCATGTTCGATCAAATCATGAATCCCCCGAATATGCGTACCTATAACGGGTTTCCCTATTGCCATCGCCTCCATAATCGCCCGAGGTAGCCCCTCGCGATAAGACACAAGTGCAGCAACATCACATGCTCTGAGTAGATCCGGAATATCTCTACGGTACCCAAGCATATGCACCCGATCGCTGACACCCAGCCGATTAGCAAGTTCCAATAGAGTCTGCTCGAACGGTCCTGTACCCGCAAAAGCCAGATGGATGTTGCCTGCTTGAGACCCCAACTGACCCAGCGCTTCGATCAACTGCTTCTGGTTCTTGTTGGCGTTCAATTCAGCAACGCATAGGATGACGAAGGGAGGTTCATCATGCTCACTCTTCGGCAGATCAAACAGTTGGCGTCGCCTATCTGCCTTCTCCGATGCAGTTTCAGGCTGACCCTGTTCATTGCCGTAAACCTGGAGATCAAGTCCTACACCACTCACATAAGTCACCTTTTTCCGTATAGAAAATTTCTGGGCGCGTTCATAATCTTCTCTATTTATGGTGATTAGCACATCTGTCCAGCGGGCCATTAACCTCTCGAGCGGATAATAAACCATCCAGTTCAGAAGAGGAGCACCCTTGAAAAAATGAAAACCATGCGCTGTATACAATGTGCAAGGTACACCTGCTTTATGGGCCGCAATCCGTCCGAGAATCGAAGCGACTGGCGTATGTACATGGATGAACTGGAACCCCTCCTCCTTGAAGCTTTCCGTTAATATCCCTAGCGCTGCCCAGTTCTGCATCTGTAAAGGGCTACGCTGAATGGGCACATCATGACACACGATCCCCTTCTCTTCTAACCGTAATCTCGCTTCCCCGGGCTGCGCGTAAGCATGCACTTCACAACCTTTTTGCTGCAATAACACCATGTAAGGTAGATGGAAACTCTCAAAATGCCCAAAAATGGAGGCTACAAAAGCAACTCTTACCGGCCCACAGTCTTCAGCAGGTATGCTCCCTAACCTCTTGTTATTGCGCTTGTTGCGCTTGTTCTGTTTGTTGTCGTAGGTTACGACCCGTTTGCTTTTCAGTGCCCTTGGTTCGATATCGCTTCACTCCTTTCCATCCCGTATTCGTTAATCGGATGCAAGCTGCGTTCATAGCCATCATGAACCACCAATACCGCTGGAATAAGGCTTCAATACCCATCGAAAGTCCAATCATCGCTGCGTGAGACAGCAATAATGCCATAATGATCGGTTTGTTCACCCTATCTGCCGCGCGATAAGAACGGATCCCAACGATGAAGAACCAGATCATGAATCCGCCGTACACAATCAAGCCCAACAAGCCAAATTCTGTCATAAACCAGATCGGAGTATTATGGATAATAATCCGCAGTTCATAGTTATAGCTACCGAGTCCAATCCCTAATAATGGACTTTGAGCGATCCACTCCACAGCCTTTCCAATGATGTCTAGACGCGACTGAATCTGCGAGGGTCTGCTGGCCATATTCCCAAGCACATCCAGATAAGCTGTACCTTTATACAACAGCAATGCTCCAAACGCGACGCTAAACCCCATGCCGATCTTGAGAAGTCGAGAAGGATTAGTCAGCAGTAATGTAAGCAGAACAAGGAACAAACCTATCCATGACGAACGCGAAAAAGTCATTATTATGCCCCCGGCTAAGGTGATCGTCGCTAGCGTACTCACCCATCCCCTTAGCAGCTTCACCCCGTCTCCACTCGTCATGATATGAATGGCAAAAGCCGTAACTAATAATCCGCCGTATGCATTCGGATCAATTAGCATCCCGGAGAGGCGACCGTCTTGAACCATAAACGGAACCTTCACTCCGCTAAAAAAATCGAACAAAGCGACGCCATTGAAGATCAGCACACTGATCAAAAAAGCTCGTAGCATTTTATATAACCGATCCCAGCTGTCTACAGCCTGAACAAGCATGATGTAAGTGAGCAGTAGGAGTATAAACCCAAAATCTTTTTGCAATAGAGCGTATTGCGTAATGAATCCATTGCGCCAAATGGATACAAATGAAGCAAGGACGAAAATAAACAACATCCCCCAATGCCATGAACTGAACTGCCTCGGGTCCAATTTGAGGTGTAGACCTGCTGCAAACAAACCAAGCATTAAGAAAAGGTCAGAGGGTGCGATTCGAAATGCGCCACCGAAATCAATTTGAGCCGGAAGGCAGATGATGTAACCCATAACCGCAAACAGAAATAAATTACGCATGGTGTAGGGTTTCCCTACAACGAGTACAGATGTCATACAAGCCCCTACTTTCCTATGAGAAATTGCCTCTATGCGGCCAATTCCCGTTGTACCTGTTTCCTTGCCTGACGGATTACCAAGAAAAGTACAATCACACTACCTATCATCTGAACGAATAAGGCCAAGCTAGCCCCCACCGCAGCACCTATCACCCCGAAAATAGGCACGAATATTAGACAAGAAAGCCCATTAGTGATCACGGAACACAGAAACAAGGGAATCTGCGCTTTGTACTTCCCGGTAGCCGTTATGGCGTACCACAGGTAAGACGTTACAAATACCAATAGGGTAGAAACGAGCAACCAATGAAATAAACCTATCTCAGCAGCCACATCTGGACTGAATAGAAGAATTAGTAGCTGATGACCAAAGATCCACCCGATCAAACAAGCGATCGCACTAATTCCTATACCCATTGCAATCATTCGACTGAGTAAAGAGATGAACTCCTTATGTCGTCCGCTAGCGTGCCAACGGGCAAGACGTGGTGTTATCGCTTCACCGAGTGCAGTCACAACAACATTGCAGGCAACGATCATGTATGAGAGCGTAGCGTATATGCCTAAGTCATGTTCTCCTTTAAAATATGAAATCGCGTATAGTGGGATATTTGTATTTAGTGACATCAACGCCAGCACCACGCCAAGGGGTGAGCTTACGAGCAGCAAGCCCCATAATCGTCTTTTGTTAAAAAGTGGTCTGAGCGACGTATGCACTCTCGCTTTGCGAGCATCATATCCAATGGTTATTGCTAACCATCCGATAATCATGACTAATAACGCTAGAATGAGACTCTGAGTAGGGATAAATACGAGGGCGAAGACAAGTATGGAGAACAATCCTTTAGCAGCTCTCGAGAAAGAGATTTGATCTAGCCTTTCCTGCTTCTGAACGATACCCAATAAAATATCGCTGACCGACTCAACAATTCTATACAATCCTATGAAAAATATGACTAAAGCTGTATTCCAATCAGCACCACTAAGGATGCAACAACCTGCTGTAACCGTGAATGCAACTGCGGTTGTCACGAGACGAAGGCCAAAAAAATCTCCAAAAAGATATTTTCCAGATGTATCAACGATCAAGACCGAACGCAGATGCAGATGCGACAGCATGAAGATGGGAGCAGTCACCGCAAGCCCTAACGAATATTGCCCAACGATTTCGGATGAGCCAAATTTATTAAGCAAAATTACAATCACGAATTGAGCGCCAGCGTATGTGATATTTCCGAATAAATAACGAAGAGAAGCAAGTGTCATAATGCGTTAGACCAACCCTGAAGTTGAGGCCCAATCGGCAAAATCTTCACCGCGAATCTTGTAACGTTTGCTACTTTTTCGATAATTCAAAACCGCTCCCAAAATATGTGCTCCTTGCTGCTCAAGGATCTGTTTTGCAGAGTTGGTATGCTTTAAGAGCACTTTCCCGGATTTTACGACTAACAGTACCCCTTCGGTCATCTTTGCCAAGATAAGGGCATCCGAAAAAGGCATTAACACCGAAGAAGAATCGATGACAATCGTATCAAATCTCTCACTAAGCTCTGCAAATAACCTTTTCATTCCTGTTGATCCTAGTAAGTCGGCTGGATTTGGGGAGATCGGACCCGATGTCATTACAGAAAGTCCTTCTGATCCCTCAATAGGGAAAATACAATCATCCACACGGGTTTGATCCACTAGGATACTACTTAATCCGATCCAATTGGGTAGATCGAATGCCTTATGCACCGTTGGTGTACGCAAATCCCCATCGATCAGCAGCACAGTTCTTCCCGTTTCTGCCATCGCTATGGCCAAGTTCATCGCCACTGTTGATTTACCTTCATTCGGAAGTGAGCTTGTAACTAATAAAGATCGAATTTCTCCACCAACTCGGGTATAACGAATATTAGATCGTATCGTTCGGAATTGGTCACCATTAGATGATTTCGGTTGTTCCAGGCAATACAATCTTGGCGTTTTCTTCTTCATGTCTGCTGGCTCCTTCTACTGAATTGGATTTCGTCTTCTCCCGCCGTTTCCGCGGCTTCAATTTTCCCACCGTTCCCAGAAGAGGAAGCTGCAAATCCAACTGAATATTCTTGGCGCTTTTCACAGGTTTCTCCGCCAATTCCCGTAGAATGGAAAATGCGATCCCAGCAATCAATGCAAGTCCGAAAGCAACGACCATATTGAATACTGGCTTGGGTGAGATCGCCTCGAAAGGAACCTTGGCTCGGTCAAGAAGCACAACATTCTCTACCCCCATAATCGCTTGGATGTTCTCATTAAAGGCCTCACCAAAGCCATTCGCGATATTCGTTGCCCGCTGAGCATTAGAATCCGATACAATTACCGTCGTCACGAGTGACTCGCTACTTGTTCTTGTCTTCACTTTTTCTAATAGTTTTTCAGGGGTCATGTTTAATTGCAGTCTTCTAACGACCTCTTCAGCGATTCTACTGCTTCGGATAATTTCTCCGTAAGTGGTTACTAGTTTTTGCCCAGCCATAATGTCATTGATTGCTTTCTGTTGCCTATCCCCTTGAATAAGAATAGAAGCCGTCGCCTCGTATTTCGGTTTTAAGACATAGTAGCTAACGAAGCTAGCAATTCCGACCGCAACAATACATAATACAATGATGAACAGCAGCCTACGTTTCACTAGTTTCAAAATGCTGCCTAGTTCGAATTCCATCGTTCATTTCTCCTAACCGTTAATGTATTTTCCTCTTCTTCAACAAGTGTTTTATTGTATAGTTATATTCTCGTTAGCCCAATATATGTCCAAAAAAAGTTGGGAATTTATAAGTCTTCTTTTAAAAAAATCCACCCGACTCTCTATTAAATCCCAACAGAAATAGGCCGTTTACTAGTAAGATTCTACTGGTAGACAGCCTTATATATTCACTTCGTTACTAACCTAATAATACGTCGTGCTAGTTGGCGCGCTTATGTAGCACTTTTTTGTTCACCTTTCTATAATCCAATTATATGGTTTATCTTCGTATTGAATCTTAATGAAATCTTAACGGATAAATGAGATTTATTATGCATTCAAATCCGCCATTGCTGGAATATGAATTTCTTTGACACAGGAAGCGCTAGAAAGGTTAACGATACATTTAACAATGGAGACAATGTCCTGAACAGGAATTCTTGTGCCGCTATATTCTGCAATCGCTTTTTCCGCGCCATCCTCATAAGGAATTTCTGCTGCCAGCTCACCCGGATTCACACAAGTTACTGCAATGCCATCCTTACGTACATGCTCACGCAATGCATGTGTAATACCACGCAGACCGAACTTGGAAGCTACAAATGATACCTGGGCGTTATTGGTATGATCCAGTCCTGCTGTGGAGCCAATTAGAATAATTTTTCCTGCTTCCGATTGACGAAGATTAGGTAATACAGCCTGTATGCAGGTAATTGTTGAAGTTATATTCACATTTATAATGTTGGCAATGTCACTCGTCTTATCCTTGTCAAAAGTATAGTGATCCTCAAAACCTTCTTTCTCCCAAATACCCACGTTATAAACTAGAACATCAATCTTCTCCGTTTGAATTCCCTTTGATAAGACTTGTGCGGCATCTGGCTCCGATAGATCTACTGCAATCCATACCCGCTGTATACCATCATTAAGATCCAGACTGCCCGGTCTGCTTCTGGAGACGATCCATACTCGATCACCATACTCAGGTAAACCTTTCACAAATGCATCTCCCAAACCTTTACTTGCCCCCAAAATTAGATAGTTTCTCATACTGTCGCCCTTTCTATATGCATCATTCTATTTTTATATCATAGTACCATCGAAGGACATGAAGAAGTAGGGTTAAAATTCGGAGTTAGGTAATTAACTTTTGAAAAAAGCCGCTATCATGGAGTAATCCATAGATAACGGCTCTTTATTTTACATCATCGAAGCAAAATGTTGACTTATTAATTTCTAGTACGGAGCATACGTCCTACAAAATAAAGCATTTGTTTACGTGTGAAAAAACGTGACAGTTGAGCTGAAATATAGTTTGTAAATCCTGGGACAGCAAATACTTTTCTAGCTTGAAGCGACCGAAGAGCGACTTGAACCACATTTTCTGGAGTATCTCGTTTCCCTACTGAAGCTTCATCGGCTCCCACAACATTAAAAAATTCTGTTTCCGTAGACCCCGGACATAACGCAAGAAATTGTACTCCCCGTTTCCGATTTTCCTCCCATAGTGCTTGTGTAAATGATAATACAAAAGCTTTTGTCGCTCCATATACAGCCATATTAGGGAGAGGTTGAAATGCTGCTGTTGATGCAACGTTTATAATCACTCCGCTTTTTCTTCTTAACATCTCTGGCAAAAATAAATGGGTCAGATCTACTACCGCCAAAACATTTAGCATCACCTCTTCATGTTGTCTTGGACCAGACAGTTGTTCAAAAAGCCCATACGTAGCAAAACCTGCATTATTAATAAGAATATCAACGTTCAGACCACGTTCCATACATTGTTGATAGAGCCTGCTAGGAGAACCTTCTTGCGATAAATCAGCAACGATAACCTCCACTTGAATATGAAATTCTCTTTGTAATTTTTCCGCTAAAGCAATCAATTTATCTTCGGAACGGGCGACTAATATCAAATGACTTCCTTTGGCTGCAAGATCATGAGCAAACGCTTCACCTATCCCTGAAGAAGCCCCTGTAATCAACGTCCATTTATTTTGAATTGTAATCATTGCTATCATCTCTCCCTTTAATGACCATCTAGAAACAGTGTTTCAATATGAATCATTGTATCCAAGTGAGGTTGCGTTGTCAAATAAAATTCTACATTTAATTATTGGCTATTTCTCTTCTACATCAGTAAAATAAGGTTTAGAAATAACGGCTATTTGAAAAATAGCTAAAGTAAAGTTCTAAGGAAGTGAAACTACATGCAAAAATCGTCCAAAATATCTTCTATAGATGCTCAATCCGTTACAACCTACCCAAAAGCAAAACTACAGCATGCAGAAATATTAAGACTGAATATTATCGAAGCCGCTGCGGCCATTATGCATGAATCCGGACCTGAAGGTGTAACCATTCGCAAGGTTGCTGAAAAAATGGAATGTCCCACAAAAATCATTTATAACTTGTTTGGAAACAAGGAAGGTTTAGCGAAGGAGCTTTTTCTGCAAGGGTGTAAATTGTTGGCCGCTGCCTTTCAAGCGGTTCCAAAACAAGACAATCTAAATTTATATCTTCGCGATCTTGGACAAGCTTATTGGGATTTCTCACGGAATCACACCAGCTATTATATGGTTATGTTTGGAGGGGCTTTTAGCGAGTTCAAACCGGAGGAAGAAAGTTTACATGCTATCTTCACGGCACTTCAACAAGTAATAGCCCTTATTACAGAAGCCATCGAACAAGGGTTTATAGAGGAGAAAGATCCCCTCCTTGTTGTGAATCTGGTGTGGGCATCGATGCATGGCGTCATTCATCTGCATTTGGGGGGACATATTCAAAATGAGGAAGCTGCTAAAACATTGTATGATAGATTAGTGTCCAATTTAATCCATACGTTCTTTAGAAGCGATAATTAAAAAAGAAGCTTTTTTGCGGCTAATACAAAAAAAACGGCATTTCTGCCGTTTTTTCATTTCATATTTATGTCCGACGCATATAAGCACGTACCGTAATAGGTGCAAATATTGCGACGATGACAGCTGCTCCGATCAAAGAGATAGTGAAATCCCAACCTACGGTTCCAAAGTTAGTAAGTTGTCGTACGGCAGAAACGAGATGTGAGATTGGATTGACTTTAACAAACCATTGTAACCAGTTAGGCAGCGTATCGACAGGCACGAAGGCATTAGATAGAAACGTAAGTGGGAACAACACAATCATTGATATCCCCTGCACACTAGAAGCAGTCCGTGCAATCACACCGAAGAAAGCGAAAATCCAGCTAATCGACCAAGCACAAACAATAACAAGAAGCGCAGCGAATGCGACATGTTCCAGACCACCATCAGGACGGTAACCCATAATGTAGCCCATGGTAAATGTAAGAACAGTAGCAATCGTGTATCTAATCGTGTCCGCCAACAAAGCCCCCGCTAACGGAGCTATACGAGCAATTGGCAGGGACTTGAATCGGTCGAACACGCCTTTATCCATGTCCTCACGTAATTGGACGCCAGTAACGATGGAGGTAGTGATTACAGTCTGCACAAGAATACCGGGGATAATAACAGGCAAATAACTTACCACGTCACCAGATATAGCCCCTCCAAAGATATAGGTAAACATCAGCGTGAAAATAATTGGCTGAAGTGTAACGTCGAACAATTGCTCAGGGGTACGTCGAATTTTCAGTATCCCACGATAAGCCATCGTTAACGAGTTGCGCACAGATTGCCGAAAACTCGTATGGTTTTTCAATGGGCGGTTAACACCCGAATTTATTGTAGTGGTTCTCATACTCTTGCTGCCTCCTTAACATTTGACTCTTGGGACGCTGTTGACGTTTCATCTGTAGCACCATGACCTGTAATCGTTAGGAATACTTCATCAAGCGTCGGTTTCTGTACACTCATCTCAGCCAAGTGAATCCCTTCCTCACGAAGCGCAATAAGTAGGTCTGTAACTAAATCAGCGTCCGCCATCGGTGCCGTTATTTTCCCAGTTTCGTACGATACCACGGACTGAATTTTAAGCACATGTTCCACACGCTGACGGGCTTGTTCAATATCTTTTAGATGCTGAACCTTCAGGTGTAGCGATGTGGTACCCACAGACGCTTTCAAATCATCCGCCGTTCCCTCTGCAACGACTTGCCCACGATCGATAACTGCGATCCGATCAGCCAGTTGATCTGCTTCTTCAAGGTACTGTGTAGTCAGAAGAACTGTTGATCCCGTATTCACCAATCGACGAATGGTATCCCACATCTGTGAACGAGTGCGAGGATCAAGCCCTGTAGTGGGTTCATCCAGGAAAATTAAAGGTGGTTGTGCAATAAGGCTAGCTGCCAAATCCAGACGGCGACGCATACCGCCAGAGAAATTTCGAAGAGGCCGTTTAGCCGCCTCAGTCAGACCAAACTCTTCCAGTAATTCTGTTGCTTTTTTCCGCGACTCTGCGCGCCCAAGCCCTAATAGCCGAGAGAAGATAATAAGATTCTCTGTAGCACTTAATGACTCATCGACTGAGGCATATTGTCCTGTCACACCAATTAATTGCCTAACAATCTGCGACTCCTTCACCACATCATGCCCGAAGATTCGCCCAGTACCTGCATCGGGACGAAGTAAGGTTGCCAGCATCCGAATGACGGTAGTCTTTCCTGCCCCATTCGGACCAAGTACGCCATAGATCGTACCTGCTTTCACGTTCAAATTCACGCCATCCACCGCGCGATTGTCACCAAAGGTTTTGACCAGTCCACGCGCCTCGACGGCCCACTCATGATCGTCTGGTGAAATGATCTTGTTCTGTACATGCACCATTGTAATTCCTCCAACGTTTCAGATTATATTGTGATGATAAACGCCATTTATAAACTGAATTTAAACGAAGGTTTATACTGAGTTAAACTTATCCATTTAATTATTTTCTATGAAAACAAACAAAAAACCACGTTCAATGAACATGGCTAATCCAACTCATTATAATTGCTGACTGACTAAATAATAATACAGACCTTTTGCCTGAAAAAGTTCTTCATGGGTTCCGCTTTCCACAATTACGCCTTGATCTAGCACAATGCTACGATCCGCATGCTTAACTGTACTTAATCGATGCTCGATGATTAACGTGGTTCTATTTTTAATAATAAGATCCATATTATTCTGAATTTTCCGTTCTGACTCCGTATCTAATGCGCTCGTTGCTTCATCAAACACCAATATCGGAGGATTACCAAAGCAGCGCTCGTGCAATCGCGATTCGTTGAGCTTGCCCACCAGATAATCTAATTCCACTTTCACCGATCATCGTATCATAACGAAGTGGAAGTTCTTTAATTCGTCTAAGGTTCGTCCAAAGAATACTGAAGTGCAAAAGTATAAAAATCCCCGCCTTCTTCTATACGATACATTAATTCCCGAATCGGCCCATATTCCGTCATGATAATCTGTGAAATTACGGCGGTGTCGAAGGATATTCGCTGCTCGTAGTAATACTTTTCTACTTGATCTCTGCATACGATATCCATCAGCTTGGATTCAATTAGCTTCTCACGAATGCATTCACCTAAATCATCAAGTGTCATTCGGTTGCGCTGAAGCCATTCCGTAGCTGCCGCTACATGTAAAAGACCCTGAGGTGATTGTAATCAGTGCTTAAATTCATGAGATAAAACTAACCATTAAAGATTGTTCTTCCATTTTTGATAGCACTTGGTGACGTAGTTTTCAATTGATCTCTATTCCCACCTAATCCACCAGAGACTTCCTTCATCTCTGCATCACTAAGAGGTTTGACTTCTTCCTGTAATTCTTCCAGACGCAGCTGGTTGAGTGTCTTCTTGATTAACTTTTTCTGACATTCAATTCACTCCCAATAATTACCTTTTAGGATAAAGGGAATTCAGAGGTTTAACAAGCAACTATAGTTGTGTTGCGTCATTAATACAAGTAACAGGAAGCCCACCATTCGTATGATATGTATTTTTGCACAATGCACCAAAAAAACCGAGAAGCGCGATCTCACGCCTCTCGGTTTATCATTCATTGTTATGATCTGCTTCAACATATTCTTTAAGCGCAAACAGTTTATTAGCCCAGTATTGTTCAAAAAAGGTAAGCCAATCTTGAAGCTCCAGTAGAGGCTCTGGCTGAAGCTTGTACCGAGTCTCCCGACCGACTTTCTGACTGCTAACAAGCTGCGCATCGGACAATACTTGTAAATGCTTGTTAACAGCGGTTCGGCTGATCGGGTAGCAGTCCGAGATGGACGCTATGGACATTTCCTTATTAGCAAGCAGCTTTAGCAGACTGCGGCGGGTAGGATCTGCTATCGCTTGAAATACATCATGTCCAGATTCAGCGACTGGCATCTTAAGCCTCGATATAAGCAGGAAGTTTTTCTTGGACGATTTTCTCCCAGCCGCCGTTCATAAAGCCACGAACGATTGGATGCGGTTGACCAAATTCAGTTACCTTTTCAGGGTCCCATCCAGAATGAATCACGGTGAACTCCGTTTTCCCATTAATCTCTTTCAATTCAAAAGCAAGATGCCAATCCTTCCCCCAATTAAAACCGACACGATTCGGTTCATCAATCTCTGTAACTTTACATGGGGAATCCCCGAATTGTCCAGCATGTAGAATGAACTCATGACCTACCACTGGCTCGAATGTACTTGGCATCCACCAGGCAGCTATTCCTTCAGCAGTGGAAACAGCTTTCCATACTTTTTCAATTGGCGCATTGAGTGTAATTGTTTGACGAATATCTTGTAGTGGTCCTTGAGTTTGCATAAATTTCCTCCAAAATTCATTTTAATGTAACACCTTCTGGTTTCGTTTTTATTATAACACCATTTGGTGTTATGTCAATTTGCAGAAACCTAAAGAGAATAGCGGAGGAAAGCCTTAACTAGATCCAAGTATCATTGGCTGCTGTTAATTCGGACTCAGTACCGCCAGTGTTTACTACGCTTCTAGGCTCCACCAACATGATATGGCATTCCTTTTCGGCGGAAGGCTTCATCTCGACTCCCTTTGGGAGAATAAACATCTCACCCTTGGAGATTTTAACCTGACCATCACGGAAATCAATGGTCATCTCCCCTTCGAGCGTGAAAAATACCTTATCGGTATCTTGATGAACATGCCATTCAAAATCCCCAGTGATCTTAATAAGTTTAAATTGATAGTCATTCATTTCACCAATGACTTTCGGAGACCAAAGGTCGTTAAATTTAGATAACTTATCGTTCAGATTAATAGCTTGATAATGGATAGTAATCACTCCTTATTTTCCTCAACTTATTAGCGCTTAAGCAAGGCGGATAATATATTTTGTAAAGCGTAATCAATAGCTAATGGTCCACCAGTAATAGCAGAATTATCCATTAAATAGACATTGCCTTCCTTTACGGCATTCATAGCATTCCACACATTACTTTGTTTTAAGTTATTCATTAATTCCTCCTTTTTTGTAATGTCACCTATAAGGAAAATATGGTCTGCTTGAACAGTTGATATTCCTTCAAACGAAGTAAATTCATTATTATTACCTGCATATGTATCATCCGGTGTAAGCCCCAGTCCCTTTTTTTTATCAAAAGCAAGTTTATAGACCGGATTCCCTTCACCTAGAACATTAAAAGTTTTTCCATCCCAAGACAATATAAGCGATACTGTCTCTCTTTCCATCGACTTTAATGTTTCACGCCCATTTGTAATATCTTTCATCATTTTATCAATTACTTTTTCCGCTTCGTCTTCTTGGCCAATAATCATGGCTACTGTACGGAGTCCATATTGCCAATCTTCATAGATGTCCTTGTATTTTAATGTAATGACTGGTGCAATTTTATCTAGTAAATCATACACTGCTTCATGATGCTCTGTTGCTAAAATAAAATCAGGATTAATAGATAGAATTTTCTCAATGCTAGGAGACACTTTATCTCCTAATTCTTCAGCTGAATCCAGCTTTTCTTTTAAATAAGATAAAGAAGATAGATACTCTTTTTCTGTAGATGCAACAGGTGGCTCTCCTAATGCAACTAATATTTCAGGATAAAAATACCATAGCGAAGCTATTTTTTCTGGTTTTTTCTCGATAACAATTTCTTTACCTAAGGCATCCTTAAATGTTCTTGGCCAATCAGCTGCATCTACATTAACTGCTGTTGAAGATACGCCTTCTTTAGTTGATTCTTTATTTTCAGCAGGTGTTTCAGTACAACCCGCTAGTATACCTGCTAATAATAGTATTGCGACTAGCAGTCCTCTAATCTTTTTCATACGAAATTCCTCCAACATAATGGTTTCTTTGCTTAACCATTATTATAGTAGAGTACTTTTTAGATAAGAATGGATGCAGGTTGAATTCACCATGGATTATTGATGAACTTCTCTCGATATTCGGTAGGTGAAATGCCACATTGTTTTTTGAACACTCTACTAAAATAAAAGGGGTCAGCCATTCCAACGGTTTGCGCAATTTGTTGTACAGGCGCATCACTTGTAAATAGCATTTCTTGCGCTATATTTATACGATATTTTAATAAATATTCTGCTGGTCCCATACCGGCATGTGTTCTAAATACGTAAGAAAGTCGATTTCGATTAACGTTATTTTGTTCTGCAAGCGAAGCTATTGTAAGACTTTGATAATAGTTTTGATGAATATAATTAGATACCCGCTCGAATAAAGTATGTGATTCACAGCTATCTTCCCTATTAATTACACATAATAAGGCCTCATTCAGCACTTCGCGAAACAGCATTTCAGTCTGAAACATCGAAATGCCTCCACGCTGATTATACACATGCCAAAGACGCATAATTAATTCAATAAGACGAGGAGATTGACCTGTTAATAATTCAAAATGCTGATGAGAAAAGCTTGACTCTTTTAGTTCTGAGTTACATATCCGATATTGAACAAGAATATATTCCCAATTGGTTCTACCTAACATTTTTTGATCTAGTTTCATTTTTGCACCCCCATGCACAACTTTTCCAGGCGAAAAGATATAAGGCGTGCCATTAAATTTAAATTTAATCTTTCCTGTAAGTGGAAACACAAATCCAGGAAAAGAATCTGTATAGTCAGCGTACGGCACACCTGAATTTTCAGCATATCGATATACTCCTTCTACTTGAAAAGGAGTGTGTGCAAAATGCTCTGCTAACTGATTAACGTCTATCTTCACAATGCATACCTCATTTCAATAGTAGTCTCTTCTATGGATAATCATCAACAAAACTCAATCATAGTGCACCAGCTCAGAGGCATTGGCGTCAGTAAGGTGAGCATAAGGATTCACGCCTGTTTACACATTAATAATAATGATTATCATTGTCAATCAATATAGATAATAAAAATGTCGCAACTGGTTAATGCTCAAGCCATCAGGTATCCATAAAAAAAACGCTTGGAATCCCAAGCGTGTCAGTTTGTAAGCCAATTTTAAAGTCAATCCAATGCTCTAAACCTCAAAAGGTTTGGATCGCAATTTGAATAACATACTTATCCGGATCCCCTACAGCTAAATAACTAAGCAATTCATACTCATAAGCGTTTCCGGTTATGTGTAAATCATTTTCAGCAATATAAGACTTTAGCTTCTCATAGGACGCAGGTAAGGTTTCATAAGATCCCTTGTGATTCATGATCAAATATTTACCCTTTGGCTTGATATAAAGTAATTCACCGTTATGCTTTTCATTGATTTTATTACAATAATAATCCGGGTCATAGTCGCCTACTTCCAAACTGCTTTTACAAATAATCGAACCTATCGGAAAGTCATATTCAAGATGATGTTCATCGCAATAATCGAAGATTCGATATACTTTTCGAACATGATCCTTCTCACCCTTCTCCTTCGAGAGTCTAACCGCAATAAAATACTCTTCATCACATTCCTCGACCCAGGGTTCTCCACAATTAACATGGAGCGCACGATTCGTATTATCTATAGCCCCTTGTAAAAGCCTCTGCATTCGCTCTAACTTTTTTTGTTCATCAACCAACTGCAGCTGTTTTTGCTTAAGCATGGATAAAAAATGCAATGTGTTTTGATCTTGTATATATTCTTTGATCTCATTCAACGGCGTTCCTGTCCCTTTTAGTACGGCAATAATATCGAAGGTATAAAACTGCTTATAGGAATAATAACGATATCCGTTTTCCTTCACGATCTCCGGTTTTAATATACCAATGTCATCATAATGGAATAACGTATGCTTTGTTACCCCACATACCTTTGCGAACTCGCTCGTCGTAAAGTATTGATCATAATCAATAGACATTCAAATCACTCCTCTTGACTATCGGGTTACCCTATACCTCAAAGTACAATAACGGAACACCATTACCTTGTCAAGGTAACGTTATTAGCTACTATCATCTTAGGAGGATTACCTATGTTTTCATCAAATCTATCTAAATTTCAACGCTGGATCGTGCTGGCGATTGTGTCCAGCGCACTCTTTATGATCGTCATCGACATGACCGTACTTTATTCGGTTCTACCACGACTTACGCATGATCTTGCTGCTTCTGCATCGGAAAAACTATGGATCGTAAATATTTATCCACTTGTAATGGCAGGATTATTACTCGGTCTTGGCACACTAGGCGATCGTCTTGGGCATAAAAAACTCTTCGTTATGGGACTTACTATCTTTGGGTTGGCTTCACTAATCGCCGCCTACGCGCCGACACCTCTCGTGCTTATTGCTGCGCGTACCCTACTAGCTATTGGTGCAGCCATGATGATGCCCGCAACACTCTCCATTATTCGAACTACCTTTTCGGATGAGCGTGAGCGTTCACTAGCCGTAGGTATTTGGGCATCTGTCTCCTCTGTGGGAGCAGGAATGGGTCCACTCGTTGGTGGTTTTTTACTGGAACATTTCTGGTGGGGATCGGTGTTCCTCATCAATATTCCTATAGTTATTCTTGCACTGATCTTGGCCATCTTACTAATCCCAAACCTTAAAGGGAATAAGAATAAGAAATGGGATTTCATTGGTTCTGTTCAAATTATGATTGGTCTGGTTGCCCTTGTTTATGCAGTTAAGGAGATCAGCAGACGTGAAGGTTCAATTTCCATCGCTGTGTTATCTGCCGTGATTGGTGTCGTAGCTATGATCATATTTATGCGCCATCAACGTAAGAGCCAGAATCCATTAATAGATTTTGCACTATTTAGAGACTCCCACTTTACTACTGGAGTGGCTACAGCTCTATTGTCTTGTTTTGCACTTATTGGAATGGAATTGATCGTGACTCAACGGCTCCAGCTTGTTCTTGGATATACACCGTTGGAAGCAGGCTTGTACGTTGTATTCACTTCGATAGCGTCCTTCATCTCAGGGATACTCATCGGACTTGTGTTGCATCGAGTGGACAAAGTAAAAGTACAGTGGGTCTGTCTGTTAGTGTCAGGTATAGGAATGGGCACCCTTCTACTCTTCCATGATGGAAATATATTGTTACAATTCGCAGCCTTAATGATTCTGGGTGCAGGTCTTGGGGGAGCCATGACTGCCGCCTCAAATTCAATCATGCTAAATGTCCCCGTCGAAAAAGCTGGCATGGCCGCATCTATAGAGGAAGTATCGTTCGAACTCGGCAGCGCCCTAAGTATTACACTTCTGGGCAGTCTTTCGTCATTCATCTATACAGCATCATTAGTTCTCCCTGATGAACTAACAGTCCCGCCGATCGTTCGCGACAGCCTTGACGAGGCTCTTCTAGCCGCAGAAAATATGCCTACTGCTGCTGGATCCGCGCTCGTTGAAGCCGCACAATCAGCTTTTGATAAGTCTTTTATTGTTGTCCTTGCCACTGCCACAATCCTTCTGTTAGCTTCTGCGTTTATTATCCGTGCTGCGTCAAAACGTAAATCCTCAATCATAGAACACTAATATTAGAAAAGATGAAGCTACTGCTTCACCAAACAAGGGTGTCTCAACAGCTATGCGATAGCTAGCTGGGACACCCTCGTTTATACCAAGCCTATATTATGTTCCTTTTCGTTTCCTTGATGAATACTTCCTCACCCACACTGCCAATTCTAACCTGTGCGTATACACAAGGATCACAAAACTTCCAAACCATACCCACAAGATAGGAGCAGACCATTTACTAATGTACAAAAAAACGGAAAGAAGCAGCATTCCGCTAACCACTTGCACACCATCCGATACAGGTGAATTTCCTCTGCTTTTGAACCAACTGCTGAGCATTTTCAGCACTGCTAAAATGACTGCTAGCGCTAAAGAAACTTTGAATCCTGTCAATGCACTCCATACCCCAAAGGTTACGGCAATTGCCTTCCCACCTTTTCCTTTAAGAAAGGGAGAGAAGGCATGACCCGCAATGGGAGCTAAGGCTAACGGAATAATGAAATACCCCTGACTATAATGACTTCCCATTACCCATAGAAGAGGTAGATACCCTTTTAAAAAATCCAATATAATCCCCAAGATGCCGAATTTATAGCCTGACGACTTCCATAGATTCAAAGCCCCTGGATTACCGTCACCAATGTTTTTCAGGTTCTTTTTACGCGCTAGACCAAGCCAATAGGAAAACATAAGAGATCCCGACAAAAATAAACCCGCGACCCACAATATGATCATTAGTCCCTATGGCCTCCCACCTGGATATGCCTTCCTTTCCAGCTTACATGCCTCAGAAAAACAACCTGATAAATCGAATACAGCATGATCAAGATAAAGAAAACAGTTGCTACCACGTGAAATACAGGAATAACGATGCCAAATACACCTACATATTTTATAAAATAAAAGAGCTGGAACATATAAAGGAGATAACCGATCAATAAAGGCATAAACCATGAGGTATTCGCAAAAATAAACACGGTTTCTGAGATGATGAGTCCGATCACCCAAAGCGCGATTGGAATAATTGTCCGCGGACTTATCGTTGAAGTGCTTAAGACAGCCCCTTTACTGAACCCTTCAATTTCACTTTTGATTCCCTTCGGATACATGCGAAACGATACTAAGCCATACCCGATATAATTGGTGATCGGAACACCTGCCGCAATAAATTTTTCTCCTAAAGACAAATCATCCAGCACTTCAGATCTAATGCTTTGATGGCCATTAACTTTTTCATAATCCTGCCTTAATGCTAGAATACACGAGCCGTACAGCCCTTTTTTGGCGTTATTCCTTTCAAAAACTGAGGTGAACGTGAAGATCCCCAGCATATTCATGATTAGGGCGAGCCTCTCAAACAGCTTTTCTGTATGATGAAAAGGAACTACCGAAATGACGCCTTTCGATAGCTCCCTTGCTTTTAATAATGAAGCCAAGGCGTTAGGCTTTAATCGGATATCCGCATCCAAAAAAGCAAAAATATCACCCGAGGCCTGTAAATATCCATTCCATACTGCCCAGCTCTTACCCGTCCACCCCTCAGGGAGACTGCTGTTCACAATAACCTTAACCCCATAGCTTTCGGCAATTTCTTTGGTCCGATCCTCTGAGAAGTCATCCACCACAATAATTTCATAGGGTGTAAGGGTCTGAGACTGAAGTGAATCGAGCAGATAACGCAAATTATATTCTTCATTCCTTGCAGGAATGATAATGGACAATTTCTCCGGTCCTTGATTAGGCTCGTGATAAGTGCTCAAGGTATTTTTTCTGAACAAAATAAAACCGGAGAGACATCCAACGCCTATAACCATTAACAACCACATTACGGTTCCCCCCCTTCTACATCTATATATATGAGGGGTTAGTCCGTAATATATTCATTTCAAATTTAACCTACATTTACTTTAGCTGAGTATTTATTAAGCTTTTCTGTACATAAAAGCATGACGATAGCGAAAAAAACGATCATCGCAGGAAAAATACCCAATGTAAAATTCGAGGCCAGTAAACCGATAAATGGCGGTACCAGCGTGGTACCAGTATAAGCTGTTGCCATCTGAAAGCCCATAATTGACTGAGCATGCTTCTTCCCGAATCGTACAGGGGTTTCATGTAGCATACATGGGAAAATAGGGGCTAAACCCAGACCGATAATCATAAACCCTACCAGCGAAACTATCGTTGGAAGCGGTAATACTAAGAGCACTGTACCGATTAAAGCAATGAGCTGGCCATATCGTATTAGCTGTTTATTACTCATTCTAAACGTAATGAAGCCCGTCACCATTCTGCCAAAGGTAATCCCTAGATAAAATACCGATACCCATGTCGCTGCAGTGGATGCAGGGATGTCTTTGATATTTACTAGAAAGCTGCTCCCCCATAACCCCATACTCGTTTCGATGGCAGAATAAAATAAGAAGGTTAACATCGCAAGCTTAACCCCTCTTAGCTTCCAAGGTTTTGTGTTCTCAGCAGCTTGCTCTAGCTCCGGATGATTGAGCTCATGTTCGCTATCAGCGTTCAGGTTGCTATTGTTTCCAGCCACTCTATCCCATAAAGGCAGCGTAACGAAGAGAATTACAACTAAGCTCAATTGAATATAAGCAACCGTAAGATAACCTTCTCGCCAAAGACCTTCACCAGAGATAAAAGAACCCATAATAATCGGACCCAGCGTCGCGCCCACTCCCCAGAAACAATGTAACCAGCTCATATGATGGGCTTTATAGTGCGTAGCAACATAACTGTTTAATCCGGCATCTACAGATCCCGCACCTAAACCGAGTGGAATCGCAGCAACAATTAGCCATACTAACGAAGGTGACCATGCAAAACCAAATAAAGCTACAGCCGTCATAATACAGCTTACAAGGGTCACTTTCCCCGTACCAAAACGTTTAAGGATTGTACCACTCATCAAACTGGAGACAATTGTGCCTACTGCAATAACCATCGAAAGGATACCAGCAGTACCTAATGAGGCATTTAGATCTAATCTCATTACCGGCCATGCGGATCCAAGCAATGAATCTGGTAGTCCTAAACTAATAAATGCTAAATAAATAATAATAAGAAAAAAAGTAGCCATCGTTATCTCCTTAAGGGTTCTAATCTATTTGTTGTGAAACTAATAAACCTAATCCAAGACTTTGTAATCCATTCAGATAATCACGCTTCAAGTCACTTACCGCTAATTCCGGAAGATGTTCCTTAGGAACGTATGTAGCAGTTCGATCGGCGATTTGATTAAGCATAGCTGGAGCTAATTCATCCTCACAAAAAATAATATAATGCGGATTCAAAATAGAGGTCATAGTAGCCACTAACCGACTAATCGCATCTACTTTATGATCCGGCTGCATGCTTGATCCACCCTGATCTCCAGTTAATGCTTCTATGAAATTTCTATTGTCATACTGGGGCATGTATTGAACTTCCCCTGAAAAAAACGTCTTTCCCCGAACAATTTCACCATTAACGGCTATCCCAGCTCCCGGTCCGTTTTTCCCTAAATACAGATACATCAAAGAAATATTCTCCTTCAAATTTCTTTGCGCCATATAACCGATTACAGCGGCATTCATATCATTTTCCACGATTGTCGGGATAGAGAGCTGATCTTCTATACATCTTTTCAAATCTAGATTCTGATATTTCGCATAACCTGGGATCAGAAAAATCTTCCCCTGTTTCACCGCGCCTGGAACACCAATCGCTACAGATTGAATCTTAGGATTAGCCTTTTTTTCACCTTCGATAAGCGAGACCAGTGTACTAACGTCTTCCTCAAGAATACTAGGTAAATTCCCTTCTTTTACAACATTGCCAATGCAATTATAGATCGTATAGTTTGTTTCATTTTTTTCCAAAAAAATAGCCATCCCTAATCGGTAATTCGGATTATAGGCGTATCTTATTGCCCTTCTTCCGCCACTAGACTCATCAAGGCCAATGATCGTTACTTCCCCAGTCTCTTCCATCTGCATTAGAAATTTACTGATCGTTGGAAAACTGTATAGTAATCTTTGACTTAACTCCGCCTTCGTAGCCCTTCCTAATTCTAATAATGCTGTTCGAATATTTCGAATAATTTCAGATTTGAGTTGCTGTGAAGGAAGTCTTTTATCACTTGCCATGGCTCTCCCACCTATAGTCATACTGACTTATTAAATGCATTTAATAAGTCAGTATGACTATAGCAGGAATACTTCTTAACGACAACATAATTTTTCGATGCGGCCCCTTCTGAAACTCCAACATGAATAAAGGGGCATGAAGCCCCCCTAATTATCAACAAATTCAAAGCCTTTGCAGGATTCGTTCCCATCTTCCAGGATGGCTTTCATCCAAGTACACAGGCTGAAATCCTAATTTCAAATAAATGCGGATGGCGGGCAGTCTGAAATCATCAGTTTCTAAACATGCCGCCGTTCCCCCTGAATCTCTTATTTTGTGCAAGACAGCTAGACTCACAGCATAGCCGAGACCTTTACCAGAATATTCTGGAAGCACTCCAACCATGTGCAAGTACCAGTTCTTATTGTCATCACTACCCGACTCCCAGGCCGTAGCAGTAGCTACAGGTTGATCCCCGCGGCAAATGAACAACAAGCGATCCGAATACAAGGGTACATGATCACTGATTTTATGAGCAAATTTAACTTCCCTTGTAAAAGAATGGCGTATAAGCTCTTCCCAGTTCCGTTCATCATCCGGCTCGAAATGACGAATTAGATACCCGGTAGGACAGTGAAAAACAGGCAAGTCGGACAGCATTTCTTTTTTCATCACAAGTTTGGAAAGGGCCTGATCCACCGTCAATTCCTCACTCTCGTTCTAAAATCGGGAAAGGCTATTGCTTTTCCACCATTCTCTACAGATTCCATAGACAATGTAAACACAGAGCTCCAAGTAACGGCATCATATACGTCCACCGAAGGGGTTCGATCCTCCTGAATAGCAGAAATAAATTCTTCAAGCACCATAAAATCGCCTCCGCCATGTTTCGTCCCAGCGGCATATTCGCCCCATTTCATCCATGTCGGGTGATCATAGAGTGGTTGATAACTGCTTAAAGGCTCCCACATTTCCTCTCCATCCGCTATATTTTTGGGCGAGAGATTCTTGAACCAGATCAAATCCTCTTCGTACTGATGGCGGCCCGTAATATACGCTCCCTCAGTTCCTTGCAGTAAATAATGAGTTTTATTATGCGGTCTAACGGAGGACCAGTCTACACGCAGTTCAATCAGTACACCCTTTTCCGTTTGAATGACCGCGACCGCGCTATCCCCTTGCCGCCAGAATCCCTCCCGTGCTGCTGGGTGATCTTTTCCATAATGCTCTCCGAAATAATATTGTAAGGATCTAGATTTGGAAACAAAAGACGAGACGCTTTTTAATCGATCACCCTCAGGCTTATTGAGGTTAATCCATTGCGCAACTGGACCAATTGAATGTGTCGGATAATTGATCCCGTTATACTGCTGATGTAATTGCCCCCGCCAAGTCAGAGAACCATCCGGATGATGAGTCAAATGACGTAAATCATGGATATATCCGCCTTCCAGATAAGTAATTTCACCGAACATGCCTTGATCCGCCATATGTTTAATCGTCAGATTGGAGCGCGAGAAACAGTAATTTTCAGACATCATATATTTAAGTCCAGTTTGTTCAACAGTTTCGATAAGCTCCCAAGCTTCCTCTAAAGATTGGATCGAAATCACTTCGCTTAGGACATGCTTACCCGCATTTAAAGCATCAATAGATTGTCTGGCATGCAAATGCATGGGGCTTAAAATAAACACCGCATCTATTGCCGAATCTTTTAACATTTCATGATAATCCCGATACGTTCGGATTTCCGGGAATTTCTCTTTCCATTGGTTAAGCACCCACTCATTCAAGTCACAAGTGGCGGTCAGATGTATCCGATCCGATAGAGAGTACAATGCATTCATAAAACTGGCTCCACGATTTCCACCTACGATCGCTAATCTTACTGGCTGACGATTCATTGCTGGTCCACCTGCTTTCTATCCATTTGAAGTCGATTGATGATTAGCTCCTGATCTCTTGTCTCCCCTTCAGCCTGCGGATATTTTTCATAATCAAAAATGCTGAAGGTAAATAATGAAGACCATTTACTCAATTGCTCGCTTGCCAGATTCACCATCTCTAACCTGATTTCATCTTCAAGTACAGTAAGGATTCGAGCAGCAGGAATATCCAGGATGGAGGCTGTTTGAATGAAATGCCAGTTTTCTTTTCTAACGATAGAATGCACATGATTATGCCCGTTGAAATAGAAACCCACACCTTGCCATTGCTTCAATATCGGCCAAATGTCCAAGCTGGGATCCAGTGACATCATTGGCTCAGTTGATCTAGCCGTCGTATTATACAAGGGATGATGACCGAAGACGAATAAAGGCTTTTCCGATTTCCGCTTCATTTGTGCTTCGAGCCAAGTCAGCTGTGCATCATCAAGTGTTCCGCTCCAATCGTCACGATTTTCCCGTGCGGTATCCAGCAAAATAATGATTGCATTCGTCTCTTCAATCACACTGTATCGCTGCTGCCGGGTGACGGAAAGGATTTCTTCCTTAGGATAAGTGTACGTATCATGATTACCAAGAACATGTAGAAAACGTCTAGAATGCTTGCTGTCCTTAATCTTACCCATGATATAATTAAATTCGCTAAATTCTCCTGCGTGCACCATATCTCCCACGGAAATATGATAATCGGCTGGGATGGACAAGAATAGATTCATAAATTGCTCATAAAAAGCATCTCGTGCCTCTTTAATCAAAACCTTGTTGTTTAACAATTCGTCCGGGTAATGTAAGTCCCCAATAATCGCCAGCCTCATAAATGCCTCCTCCTAACCTTTAATGCCAGAGCTCATAAAACTACCTATCACTTGCCGCTGGAACAATAAAAATCCAATCATTAAGGGTGCCGAAACAATCAACGTAGCCGCGCAGACATCAGACCACTGTGCACCCGACTCTGTGGCTTTTGCGAACATCGCCAAGCCTACAGTTAATAAGCGATTCTCCTCCGAATTGGTTACAATAAGGGGCCACAAGAAATCATTCCAATGAAAGCTGACCGACACGATCGCAAAGGACACATAAATCGGGCGTGACAGTGGGACATAGATTCTTGAAAGAATATGCAGGCGTGATGCGCCCTCCACCCGAGCAGCTTCATCCAGCTCATAGGGTAATTGCTTGAAGGACTGCCTTAACAGAAACACTCCAAAGGAGGAGGCAAAGTAAGGTAGCATAATCCCCAGCTTGGTATCCAGCAGCCCCATTTCGTTCAACACCTGATAGTTGGAAAAGATAAGTACATCTGGCGGCACCATAATTTGCACCAAAAATAACATGAATAACAGATCTTTTCCGAAGAATCGTACCCGTGCGAAAGCATAAGCAGCCATCGTCATTGTAACGAGTTGCACAGCAAGCACAACACCGCACACAAGCAATGTATTTATTAAAAATCGTCCAAAAGGCGCTCCATTCCAGACATGAATCAAATTCTCAAACGTGAAGTCCCAAGACCATCCCGCATCGATAGCGATGTCTTTGGGTAGAAAAGCCGTTCTAACCACCCATAGGAAGGGAATGATCCAGGCCGCGGCAAACGTAAATCCAACCGCATGCCACAGTATCTGCTGGATTCGGCGCTTCGTTCTTTCGGAGTTCAGTATGCGCTCCTCTTCTAAAGCTTTGCGTGTATTCTGCCTTAATACTAAGGGCAGCTTTAGTGGATTATCCTCCATGGATTCCACCTCCTATTCATAATGGATTTTCCGATCCCAGCCAAAAAACTGTAAAGAGGAAATCAGGAGCAGCAGCACGATCATGACCACCGTCATCGATGCGGCCATCCCTTGATCGTAGAAATTAAAGGTGGACTCGTAGATATAATAAAGCAGCAGATTACTTGCATTATTCGGACCGCCCTTTGTCATAATCCAGAGATGGTCTACCAGCTTAAAAGAATTGGTTATCGCCACAACAGCCACGAACAACGTAGTCGGCATCGTGAGCGGAATTGTGATTCTGCGGATGGAAGTGAATGTACCGACTCCGCTTACTGCAGCCGCTTCATATAAATCCTTGGGAATCTGCTGCATTCCTGCTAAATAAAAAATCATAAAATATCCGGCTTCTTTCCAAATCATCATGATGACTAATGCGCCCATCACCGTATCAGGTGTTCCCAGCAAATTCACAGGCTGATCCGCGATCCATGAAGCCAGTCTGGCAAAGAGCCCAAAATGAGGGGTATACAGAAACAACCAGATGTTCGCCACAGCGATCATCGGGATCATATTCGGATAGAAAAATGAAAGACGTGCCAGTCCCCGCCCTTTTATCGCCTTGTCGGCAAACAGTGCCATCAAGAAAGCCAAAGCTAATGAAGTGGGTACTGTGCCAATGGCGAACCATATATTGTTACTGAACACCTTCATAAAGACATTGTCGTGCAATAGATTAGCGTAATTGTCAAAACCGACGAACAGAGGCTCAGGAGTCGCCAAATTTTTCTCATAAAAGCTAAGCCAGAACGATTTAAACATAGGGTAATAAGTAAACAAGCAAAGAAAGAGCAGCGAAGGCAACACTAGTCCCCAGCCGAATCCGTTTCGTCTAAGCCTCTCACTCCATCCGGCATTCATACCATTCAATCCTTCCATGATTAAGGTTTCTACGATTAATGAATAAAGTAATGACGCCAGAACAAGCTATCGAGCCGTCCTGGCGTATTCCATACCTCAAAGCTTACTTATTGAAGGGAGCAAGTGCCTGATCTGCTTCTGCTTGAGCCTTTTTAAGTGCACCTGCTGCATCAATCTCTCCTGCCAATGCCGCTTGAATCTGGTTCGTAATTGCCGTCGATACTTTACCATGATTATGAGTGGACAATTCCCGGAACGCATATTCCAATTGATCTCTCGCTACCAATGCTTGCGGGAAATCCGCTGTATACTTCTTCATAGCATCTGTATCGTATGCAGATTTTCTTACGCCAACATAACCGGATGAGCTGCTAAAGAGGGCAGCTTGTTCTGAAGCCGTCATATATTTGGCAAATTCCCAAGCTGCAGCTTGTTTTTCAGGAGATGTGTCCTTGAAAATATACAGGTTACCTCCTCCAGTAGGTGATCCAAATTGGTTTTGTGCGGGTGGGAACGCTACGCCGAATTCGAACTTCGCGTTATTTTTTACGTTGGTTAAGTTGCCGCTTGTATGCATCATCATGGCTGTTTTGCCTTGAATGAAATCTGTCGGAACGGTTGCCCAATCAATAACACCTTCCGGCATCGCCTTGTATTTATGGGACAAATCTAACCAGAATTGCAATGCCTCCACATTTTCCGGCGTATCGAACATCGCTTTTTTGCCATCGGAGGACATTATGTTTTGCTTCGGATCGGAAGTATTTTGCCGTGCAAGCATTTGAAACATCCAATACGAATCATCATTGCCCGGAATTTCCAGCCCCACGTGACCGTCTTTGTTCAGCTTCTTAGCATAGGTTACAAGCTCATTCCATGTAGTGGGTGGTTTCTCTGGATCAAGTCCTGCGGCTTTGAACATTTCTTTGTTGTAATACATAACAATCGTGCTCCGCTGAAAAGGCAGGCTGTACGTTTTACCTTCAGACTGTGTATCCTCTACAAAGGCGGGATAAAAATCAGCCATCTGAATATCCGTGTCCTTTGCAATAAAATCATCCAGCGGAATGATTGCATTCATATCGAGCATACTGTACAGCTCTGTTGACATCATGACCGCGACATCCGGTGGCTGTTTGGCCTGCACACCTGCTTGAATTTTCACGGTATTGTCACCGTAATTACCTGTGTACACGGGATTAACCTTAATTTCCGGGTGCTGCTCCATGAATGCACTAGCCATCCCATCGATTACTTTTGTAAGGGGACCACCAACATTAACCGGATAATAAAATGTAATCTCCACTGGCTTAGCGGTTGGAGTCTCTGTGGATTCCGGAGTTGCAGCGATTGCTGTGGGTTGAGCGGTATTTTCTTTGGCTTCTGCCGTACTGTTATTAGATTGTCCGCAGCCCGCTACTGCCAGCATTGAGACGGATAGCAGTGTTAGAATGGTTTTGGTTTGCTTTAGCATTTCTGTTAGCCCCTTTTTTCGCTTGGATTTGAATTAAAATGCATAATGGCGAAAGTTCACACTAATGCGATTCGAGCCTACATCAAGAATATGGAGCTGTGCACCATCAGCGGTAGGCAATACAGCAATTCCTTGGGCTTCAGTACCACTAGGCAGATTACGATCAAAGGCAACAGATACGTTTCCAGTCTCCGGATCAATCTGATAAACCGTTTGGGTTGCGTTATCCGTAGAAGCATACAGAACACCGTTGTACACTTCGGCACCTTGAATTCGATCAATACTTTGGGAAAGTGGAATGGTTGTGATCACATGCATATCGTCAAGACTTAGTACATTCAAGACGCTTGCATTACTCCACTGAGCTGTGTAGACCTGACCGCGAGCAGCATCAACGGCTACCCAAGGCACACCGCCAATATGCAGATTTAACGGTAAAGCATAGGATGTACCCGTATATTTCAATGTGTTCACATCATAGAGGGCGATGTAAGGATGCTGATAGTTTTTGCCGTCTTCAATAGGAGCGTATATTTTACCGTTATAGTAGGAAATATCACCGATATGGTCTCCACCTTGGGAGGCAATCTCCAGTGGAATAGCCAATTCATTCCGTGCTTTTACGGATTTTCCATCAAGTCCAGTCCGTAAGAGCCCATACGAGGAATTAAAGATCCATGAATTCCCGTCTGTAGCCACCCCTTGTCCCCGTTCCAGGGCATCAAGTAACCAGAAGGTTTGCTTAGATACTTCATGCCAAGTTCCAGCAGTTGTAGCTGAAGTTGACTCTGCACTGATTTCTACCTCGGTGTTTACTAGGTTATCCGGTCCGACTGGTGTGGCAGATGCTACTAAAGATAAAGAACTGGTCGTAAGTACCCCCGCGCAAATCAGACTGAATAATCTCTTTAATCTCATGTTTTCTCTCCTCCTAATAAGGTTGTAGTTCGGCATTTGTGCGCCTTACTTCAACCTTATTATAGGAGCTGGCAACAGCTCTCTAATTGAACAAAACACTTCTTTCCTTGAACAAAACTCTCATTTGCAAGAATAAAATCAATAAATCATATGATTAGGTTTGGAGGAGCTTTGATTCGCATACAGCTTTGGGGTTAGGCCGGTTTCTCGTTTGAATAATCTAGTAAAATGACCTTGATCGGCAAAACCAACCTGAGATGCAATTTCCTTCAAACCAATTTTTCCGGAACGAATTAGAAATTTAGAACGTTCGATTCTCAGACGAATTAAATAATTATGGGGTGTATATCCTGTCTGTTGTTTAAAAATCCGAATAAAATGCGACTGGCTCATATTAGCCATGCCAGCGAGATCAGTCAGTTGAATCTCATCTTCTAAACGCTCACGCATAAATTGAATGACCTGAAATATTTCTTGATTGGCTGGCGTTTTTCGGTTTGAATGCTGGGGAATCACTGAAGAATAGTGTTGTAACAAGTGAATAATTAACATGTTGGATAAAGAGTCGCTATATATTTTTCCTTTGGCACCGCCATTCTGTAATTCCTCCAGCATCCAAAGCCCTAATTGCAGAAGCTTGGAATCCTTGACATGAAATTTGCGGTCCAACTGGATATGGCCTTCCTTCAGATAACCAGATTCACGAGCAATCTCTTCGAGTACCGCTGGCGTAATTTCTATTTTCAAAAAATAGAGCGAGGTTCTGCCCCAAGGGCAAAGAAGACTCTCATTACAGGGGGTAATATGAATGGTGTAGTAATTTTCGTAGTAGGCTGTGCAGTGAATTCCTATTAAATATTTAGACTCCGAGGATGGGGTGAAAGCTTGTTGCGGGCTATACCATTGCGAAACTTGAAGCTTATCCCAACCAAAAGTATCACTTGCAAGGACAGGCTGAGCAGCTGCAAAGGACGACTCTTCCATTTCTTTCATATTCATCCCCCTTTTCCCTTCAATATAGCAAGCCAGTATACGCTCCGCGTCAATGAGCTGTAAAAGCTATATTAATTTCCTCATAGTATTCAGAAGGTTATTTACGTCAAAACGCAAAAAAGAGGGGTTAATTCCCCTCTTTAATATTTTACATATTCTATTTCTGTAACTCTAAGTCTGAACATCTATTCCAATTTAAACTGATTTACTAAAGCACGCATCTCATTTGAACCCTCTTGGAGCTTGCGAGCAGATGCGGCAATTTCCTCCATAGATGCAAGCTGCTCCAGAGTGGCAGCAGATACTGTCTGTGCAGCCGAAGCTGAGTGCAATGAAACCTGCTCGACCTCCATCACCGCAGCAGATATTTGTTCGGAGCCCATGTACATCTGTTGTGCAGCGGTCGATGATTGCTCCACCTGATCTACGATGGTCCGGGTGGCCTGCAAAATGCGTTCAAATGCTTTACCCGTATCATCAATCGCTTGAACCCCTGCTGCGACTTCATTTTGGCCTTTACTCATCGAATGATGGGCATGACCTATACTCGTAATAATTTCTTCAACCATGACTGAAACCCTTTCAGCTGCTTCACTTGTTTGTCCTGCCAGCTTACGGACTTCACTAGCTACCACTGCAAATCCCCTGCCTTGTTCTCCTGATCGAGCAGCTTCAATTGCCGCATTAAGCGCTAATAGATTCGTTTGCTCAGATATTCCTTTAATAGTACTGACGATGGTGCCTATTTGTTGAGACTGGTCATTTAAACTAGTAACGGTGATCCCTAAATCATCAACAGTATTACTTACTGCGTTCATTTGCTCGGAAGAGTTAATGATAAGGCTGTTTCCTTTATCAGCCTCTTCCAGTGTTTGCATCGACAGCTGATAGGCATGTGTAGAGGCTTCAGCTACTCGCTGAATCTCTTTTACCATCTCCTCCATCGATTGGGAAGTCTCCTGCGTTGTGGAAGCTTGTTTCTCACTATTGTTCGCCACTTCAGTCATTGAGGATGAAGTCTGAACAAGTGCCGCTGTGGTTTCACCTAACGTTGAAGACAACTGTTTGGAGGAAGAAGCTAATAACTCCGAGCTTATGGTTAAATTCCCAACCAATTGCCGAATATTACCCGATAATTGATTAAAGCTGATTCCGAGCTGTCCGATCTCATCCCGATTGCGCACAGTCAATGCTTTACCGCTTAGATCCCCTTGAGCGATCCGTTCAGCTTCACGGGCTATGCGTACAATCGGTCTTGAAATATGTTGTGCAAATATGTATATTACAGCAATTCCGATGACAACGCATACAATCAATGTAGTAATAATTCCCTTTAGAATGGTTTGTTGCCCGGTATTATAGTCTTGCATATAAGAGCCTGCTGCTACGACCCAGCCCCAAGAGGGCGATAGTTTAGCATAAGATATTTTCAACGCTTCTTCTCCTACAGCGTTTCCAGTACCATCCGATTTAGGTAGCGGCCATTTATAGTAAGTAGCTCCACCACCGTTCTGTGCTGCTTTAATCAAATCCTGTATGTAAAAAGTACCGTTTGAGGTTTGTTTATCCCAAATATTATCTCCCTCTAGTTTGGGATGAGCAAGCAGTTCCCCCTTGTTATCTAATATAAAGAAATAGCCGTTTGGACCCAAATCAATTGATTGATTAATAGGCCGAGTACCATCCTCATTTTTGTTTCCAAGTAGTAAGGTCCGTACTTGTTCTTGGGCTTCCACTTCAGTCAACTGCCCCGATTGAACGGAATTTTCCAAATTCTCAATTAAGGCGACAGCCAGGTTTACGCTTGAACTCAGTTTACTCTCAATGAGCTGATTCGTTTCTTTGACTGAAATCTGATAAATAACTGCTCCTAATATTCCGATGGGAAGAATTAGTAGTGTGAGTGACATCACGAGCAGTTTTTTCCGAATTGTTAGTCGCAACCTTGTACGTGTAACTTTTACCATATACACCGCTCCGCATCCTATTAGAATTAATTACAAATTAATACTATAGTACTAGTTTTGGGAATATAAATCAAAAAAAGAAATTCATAATTTAACAAAAAAAGCAAACGCCCCCCTAATAAGAGGTCCGTTTGCCATTTATTCAATGAAACTCCAAATTCCTACTTCTCATCCAACCACAATATCGCTGTTACTCCACGAGGATAATATTTACTGCCTGTAATCTCCCCGGAAATAATTTGATCACTCCAGCTGAAGATCGATAATTCTGGATGGGTAAGCCATGCCACATGAGCGCGATCTGCTGCCGCTCCTCGTTCATCCCATTCCAGTCCCAGAATGTTGCGGGCGATGAACTGCGAGAGATAGATTTTGCTAAGCCAGCTGTTATTGCTAGTGGATGAGATTTTCCAACCGCCGTCATCAAATAAGCAAACGCCCGGCTTCAACACCGCATGAAGATGCTTGTCGAGTGCGCCGATATATGCGGCGAACCGTCCATTGCGATCAAGAGCTTCCTTACAACCCGTATAGTATGGGAATACAAGACCCTCGATAGCCGGAATGATCTTGGAGTCGTTACCTTCTCCAATCACAGCCGGGATATATCCATCTGCTGTAACGCTTGCCACCATCGTTGCGGCGCATTTCTCTGCCCCTGCCCCTGCTGTTTTGGACAGCTCCGCACGCTCATACTCTGCAAATATTTTCTCCATAGCTAAGTAAGCCGCCCAGCATTTTCCTGCCAAGTAAATATTGTTGCGAGCCTGACCTAAAGAGACATCCAGACTATCATAGGTAGTAATCTCTGCTCCACCCATCGTACGTGAGCTATCTAGCGCCATAACACCGTTTCTTTGCTCAGGATCTGGATGATCCCGATTTAACATACTATCCAAGCACTTTTCCAAGATACTCAGATTACGTTCCATCCAACTCCGATCACCTGTGTGTTCAAGATAAGTTGCCGCACTCAGCACCCAGTTTACCAATTGTTCATGTGTCATATGAGAGAAGCAACCATCAATGCCATATAACTCATAGGAGGAATAGCCCGGACGTGAAACTACGTTGGCTACACCCATATCATGTGTGAAGCTAATTCCACCTGGATACTCTGTATCATCCCCAGGGAAACGTACCGTATCTTCATAGCTGAATCTTTCTACGAACATATCCAGCTCATTGCAAACCGTCCAAGGATTCAGACGCAGCTCGTAGAATAACTGATCGACGGTCAGATCAAAGGTATTCATCATCCGGTATTCGCCTTCGTTGACGATCCAGAACGGCTTATTTTTATTATCCAGTAATTGTGTGGAACCATAATAACTACGAATCGCATGCGCTAGCATAAAGGTTTGATCTTCGGATAGGTTTGCATGATTAAACATCTCGTTACCTTTCTCCGCTGCTTGTTTAAGAACATCGAATTTAGCTAATGCATATTCGGCTACTGCCTCAACATTGTTGAAATAGCGATTATAGTAATAGGAAGCATCCATACCAGAGGTAACATAACCCGAACGGTGAAAACAAATCGCAAACCGGTACGTTTCTTTTACTCCGGCTGGAACATCCATGATTAAAGCACCCACGCGACCCAGTCCAAAGGTCCAATTTTCCTGAAGCTCTTCACTTAGAATATCCTCCATCGTGAAATGAAGTGCGGACTTTGTAGTGCCTTTCTCGGCAGCAATCGCAATAAATCTTCCTTGTCCAACGCCTGTAATTTCAGATGACACATCATCCAGTCTTCTCATTCCGCTATACACATCTGTTCCCTGAAAACCAAAGAACGCGCGACGTGAGGTAGCTGATGAGGTGTTATCCACTTCGAGCTCAACCAGTACTGCTGGCAGCAACACTTCCTTCATTTCTTCCACAGACGCAGTTTCAGGATCTGGTACTGATCGAACTGGCGAGAGAATCCGGAAGGTCAGATCCCCCGCACTCCAGCTGTCTGTAGCTACTTGAAAATCTCTAGAAATCTCACGATCTTGAAAAGGGAACAGAATATTCTCCTTGTCTGGATTGGGGTCTGGATTCTCGATGTCATAGCGTTTGCTCTCGTCATCTCCGCCAATCTCGTGAAATGGTAGTGTGTCATAACCTTTCCCATCAGTGCGTTCTAATCCTATGAATATATTCTGTCTAGGAGGTTTGGCCATCTCCAAATCGAAACCACCACTAGCTCCTTTAAATCCTAAGGTAAAACTCGCAAATGCACCGATCGGTGAATGATGAGCATTAAAAAATTTATTATGTAACATAAATAAATGCACTCCCTCCAACATGATCCCGGATACCTCCGGGCAATATATCCATGTTATCGATATTTCTGGAAGTGCAACAGGGCTAAAGCCTTCTATTATTTGGGCAAATCAAACATCGATAACAACCTATGCTATAATTAAGCCAAATTTTATTGTAAAAGAGGATTGAAATGATCTCGAATGATCCCGCCTTCCATAATTCTATTGACGGTCAGATGTCACCAGACATTCAAGCAGCCTTTCATATCTTCGCCGCACATTGGAGAAAAGTAAATTCGGATTGGCAATATCCTGTACACACTCATCCGATGTTTGAGATTAATATTGTCCTTCAAGGTGAGCAACAAATGACGGTAGGCAATAAGTCTTTTATACAGAAAAGCGGCGATATTTTATTCATTCGTCCCGGTGTTGAGCATAGTAGTATGGGTTCAAATGCTGACTGTGACATGACTTATTACTGCCTGCATTTTGATATCGATGATCTGATTTTGCGGCGTGCCTTACTTACAGCAGATGCTGTTAGTCTCAGCGGAAACACCCCCGAACTGCTGGCCATCCGTTCCGCGCTAGATGTAATCATTAACTCTTCCATCTTGTCAGAGTCTAAAGACACACATAGAAATCGCTTGATCACACTGCATGCTTCACTGCAGCTTCTGACCGCGCTCAGCGGTTGGGTGCTTTCGGAAATGCCTCTCCCATCAGATACAGAAGCTACAGAAAATACAGTTGCCCTGGCTAACGCTATTGAAGGACTATTGCAGGAATCCGTCTCCACCGCTGCCAGCACAGGCGAAAGAGGTGGCGGTATTGAGGACATTGCTGCCAAGCTCGGATATAGCACTACTCACTGTAATCGTGCTTTTCATCAAATCTATGGGATGTCACCAAGGCAATATTTATCACGCTTAATCATTCGACACGCCAAACTGCTGCTGATGGATAATAGTCTATCTGTCGAATCGGTTGCTCAACGACTGGGGTACCGTGATGTGTCCCATTTCAGCAAACAATTCAAACGCTGGACAGGTCTCCCGCCAATGGGCTACCGCCGTTTAACTGCGAATCCAAGCACACTTTAAAGATCTTTACGCCTATGAAAAAAGGGGTGTATTCCGCTGTCCACTTAGTGGTTACAGGATACATCCCTCTTATGAATTACCCCTTCGTCGCTCCCGACGCAATCCCCTTCACAAAGTACTTCTGCAAAGCGATAAACACAATCAATACAGGCACCACCGACATCGCTGTTCCCGCAAAAATCATATCCCAACGTGAAGAGAATTCTCCGATATAACGGTAAATTTCCACAACCATCGTCTTGGCCTGTCCTGAAGGTAATACCAGCATCGGCATCAAGAAATCATTCCAGATTCCAAGTCCGTTCAAGACAACCATGCTTGCCGTAACAGGCCCTAATAGCGGGAAAACAATTCTCCAAAATATCCCGTACCGAGAACAGCCATCAATCTCTGCCGCTTCTTCAATTTCTCTAGGTATTCCTTTGACAAAACTGGTATACAGCAGACATCCGAAACCTACCGCACCGGCTACATAAATAAGAATGGGTCCCGCAAGGCTACCGTACAATCCTAGCATTCTAAGCTCTTTGAACAAAGGAATCATATACGCCTGAAAAGGAATCATCATTCCGGCCAAAAAATATACGAACATAAATCGAGTCCATCTAGTATTTCTACGTTCAATGGCATACCCTGCCATGGGAATGATCAAGACCTGCGCGGCGATAGACACCGCTGTCAGAATCAGACTGTTCAGAATCGCTCGTGGAAACTCTGTTTTTGTTAACAGGTATTTAAAGCTGTCCAGATAAAGGGTTTTCGGAAAAGCAATGGCATCCTTCATGATCTCTGCATTACTCTTAAAGGCCGACATCAAATTAAAGAAAATAGGAAAGAAAAATAGAATAGCCACTACTAAGGTAACCATAAAAAGTGCGATTTGCCCAACTCTTCTGCGTGTCTGCATCGTCATTTTAGAGCTGCACCTCCCGCTTCTGGAGAACCTTCACTTGAAAGACTGTAATGATCAGTATGATTAAGAACAAGACCATGGCCAGCGCCGTACCAAAGCCTTGTCTTAATTCACCAAACCCAACTTTATAAATAATATAAGTTAACGTCTCCGTCTCAAAGCCCGGACCACCATCGGTCATGACAGCAATCTGATCAAAAATCTTCAAGGCGCTGATCATCGATAGTACCATACATACAGTCATTGACCCCGCAAGCAGCGGAAAGGTGATATGCCGGAATTGTTGCCAGCCCCCTGCTCCATCAATGCTTGCCGCTTCATTCAATTCCTGCGGAATACCTTGCAATCCAGCGAGATAAATGATCATATAATAACCCGCGCCTTTCCAAACGGTAGACAAAATTATTGACAGCATCGCATATTTAGGATTGCCCAACCAATCTACAATCCAGCTTCCGAGACGGGCAGACTCCAGAATCTGATTAAATACACCAAAGTTGTAATTCAGAATCATCGCCCACACAAAGCCCATTACGATCCCACTCAGCAGTGTAGGGAAATAAAACACACTTCTGAATAAATTACGGAACCAGCGTACCTTATCGACCATCATAGCCATTGCAATAGCTGCAATATTCTCTAGAACAACTAGTGAAAGGGTCATGATCATCGTATTTTTCAGCGCATTATGCACCCTTGGACTATTCCAAATTTCCACGAAGTTAGCAAAACCGATATAGCGGACGTCATCGCTGATACCATCCCATGAAGTAAAGCTTAAATAGACACTTCCTACCGTTGGGACGATAACGAACATGGTGTATAGAATAAATGAGGGTAATATGAACAGTAGAGCGTAAGACTGCCATTTCTTCTTTTTCTTTTTGAGCTTTAACGTGGCAATCAATGACTTGTCAGCATTTACTGCGGATGTAGCCATGGCTACTCTCCCTCCCTTAAGGCAGGCTTGTAAAAAAGAGAACCTCTGCAGCAGCAGAGGTTGCTCTAACAGGCGCTGCACTTACATCTGATTAGCTTTCACTTGGTTGTCATATTCTTTATCAGCATCTTGCATATATTTAGTTACGTCTCCATCTTTCACAACAAGATCCTGCAGCAGTTTGTAATACCAGTTGCGGAACTGTGGAGGAATCAAGTTATCACCCCACCAGTTGTTGATCGCTAAGGACTTCACTACATTCGTGTCAGCAATAAGATCTAAAGCCACTTGCATTTGTTCACTGGTATCATACGTTACTTTTTCTTTAGTCGAAGGAATTGCGTTTATCGTCGCTAAATAATTCGAATATTGCTCCGGGCCGAAGAAGAAGCGGATAAAATCTTTAATGGCTTCTGTCTTCTCTGCGTCCTTAGCAGCTTCTGTGGATAAGGACCAGCCTGCTGGAGACGGAAGACCAATCACATTGATATTCCCTTCACGGTCAGGAAGACCATAGAAGCCAAATTCAAAGTTCGGGTCCGCTTCTGCAATTTGTGTAAACATCCATGTACCGGAGTACAATTGCGCGGCTTTGCCTGAGACAAGAATCGAAGCGGTTTGATTGTCGCCCGTGCTGAGCCAGCCTTTATCGACATAATTCTGGAACAGCTCTTTAAAATCAGTAATGCCTTGAACAACATTAGCATCTGTGAAGCTGACAGTTTTAGCTGTACGTTTGGAGTTCCAATCTGGATCTTTCGAGTAGACATCATCGATCAGGAATTTGTTTACCCAGAAGCCCATGTGGAAAATGTCTTTTCCGCCCACTACAATCGGAGTAATGCCTGATGTTTTCAATTTTTCTTGAATAGCTATGAATTCGTCATAGGTTTTGGGAAGCTCGGTGATCCCTGCATCTGCATATGCTTTTTTGCTGTAGATAATTCCTTGAGGTGCGTTGACTTGCAGTGGTGCATTCCACACCTTGCCATCCACTTGAGGAGGGGCTTCGAACAAATCTAGTAGATCGGAAGGCAGCTCTACAATTTTACCTGCGTCGGCAAAGACTTCAGTATCACGCATTTCCACCAGGTCCGGGAATTCCCCCACTGCATCTTTTGTTTTGAGCCAGTCAAGATAGGCAGCGGATGAAGTTTCACTCAAATCTTTGATGGTGACGTTCGGATTAGCTTCTGTAAATTTTTTGACCGTATCTGCGATAGCTTTTTTGGTCGCCGGATCACCGGATGCGTAGCCTATCGTAAAGCTAACTTCTTTCTTCGTCTCTTGCGGTGCATTTGCAGGTGCTTCGGATGCTGGTGTATTGCCTGCACTATTGCCGGCACTATTATTATTGCCACCACAAGCCGTCAAAGCTGTCGTTGTGGCGAGCAACAATACGGATAATTTCATCATTGTTTTTGTGAGCATACCTTAGTAGCCTCCCCTTTTGTATTCACTGTGGAAACTGAAGCAAGATGTGCGCATCATCTCTCGAAAGCGTTTCCGTTGCTATAAGAATAGCATTCATTATTAGTTGCTTGAATGAACTTTTTTAAGCGGGATGTGTGGTGAATTTAAGATGTGTTCAAGTACGATTTCAAAAAAAGAACGAAAGACCGCAGTCTTTCGCTCATCGCCTAACCCTTGATATTCATTCTCCATCTGCGACTGTATAGGGATTCTCTACAATTGGAAACGACAAAAGAATCGATGTTCCAATATGCTCTCTACTACTTAAGGACAGCCCGTATTCTTTACCATATACTGTACGAATCCGCTCATGAACATTTTTTAAGCCGACATTTTTACTGGGCGAACTAGGCTGTTCCAAGATTTCACTCAACAGCAGTACCTTTTCTTTGCTCATTCCAATTCCATCATCATAGATTGTAGCCAGCAACTTATCCTCTTGCTTCTCGACGGTTAGCGCTACTGTACCTCTCCCTTGACCGCGTAGTCCATGCTGAATAGCATTTTCAACAATCGGCTGAAGAGACAATTTCAGAATGTACCAGTTCAAATCCACTTCCGGCGAGACATCCACGACAAGCTCAAATTTATTCTCGTACCGTACAGAAATGATATAGAAATAATCCCGCAGATGATCCAGTTCCTCTCGGATGCTTACTTTATCCTCCCCATAATCAATCACATATTTTAACTGGTTGGATAACGATAAAATCATATCTGCAACCTCATCATTATCTTTATCCACGGCATTCATTCGAATAACTTCCAGGGTATTGTATAAATAATGTGGCCGAATCTGGCTTTTTAAAGCATTTAACTCAGTTTGCTTCTGCTTGATCTGGGCAACGTAAGCTTCATCGATATAAGCCTGTAGACGCTCAACCATTCGATTAAAACCATGGCTAAGTCTACCCATTTCATCATTGCTGTTCACTACCATCTGGGTATCAAGATTACCGGATTCTACAATTGCCATTTGCTTAATTAAGTTTCGTATCGGAGCAGCTAATCTTCTAGAGAACCAGACTCCCATGAGAATCATCACAATCGCACAAATAAACATCGCTATAAACACGGTCGTACGGGCTGAAAAAAGCTGATCGAATAAATTCGCTCGATGAATTCTTGCAGTTACCTTGCCGTTAAGAAAAGGAATATCCTCACTGAGGACGATCATTTTCTCATCTTTCCGTGCATGTAGTACCTCACCGTTCTCTGCTGCGTTCTCATTTGTGAAATATATATTTCCATCGCCATCTAATAAAAACAGATCATCCTGTTCTCCGAGATTTAGCTCTCTAAAAAACTGATTGAATATGGATGCATCAACGTCCATAAATAAAGTCCCTACAACCTTTGGCTCCTTGGTAACACGCCCAGAAATATCAATCAATGTACGTCCAATTGTGAATACACTTCGCTTTGAGCCTATGAAGTATTCCTCAGAATGAGTAGGAAAAATAGCCACATGAGATGGATCCGGAGCCATTTCCGTCAACCACTCTTTATAGGGCAGCAGATCAAAGTTGATCCCCTTGTTTTCTTTTTCCTGATAATATAGCTTATCGTCTAACTCCCTATGAAAATAAACACTAGTGATATAAGAGTCGCTGTATAGAACTGTTTTTAGCAAAGATTCAATGGGAATCGTGTTGATTTGTTCTAGCTCATTTACATTATAGGTTTGATTCTGCGAATAACTCTCGATAAAGCCTTCATAACGCCCCGTGTACATCAGTTTGGAAATCTCATTGTACTGATTAAAGGCAGAATTTAAGTTATAGCTCATATATAGCACCATTTGCTGCAAGTTACTTGTTGTGTAACGCTCGACATATCCAGAGAAAGTCTGAACAGAGATATAGCTAAGCGCAAACAACGGAATCAGACCGACTAGTAAAAAAGAAGCGGAGAACTTAACAAATAGGCTTTTGGACCTTCGGCCCCAGATAAACATGAATGAAGGCATCCCCTTTGCTATCCATCTGACGATTGGCTTTTGAAAGATTGCTTATACTCTTGTGGCAGTTTGCCGTATTTCTTCTTAAACATGTCGCTAAAATGCCGAGCATTGTTGTATCCTACACTGTCAGCAATCTCATAAACCATCATATCGCTTTGCAGCAATAGGCGGAGTGCGTGATTCATTCTTACCTCTGTTACATAGTTCTTAAAGTTCTGACCGGTATGCTTTTTAAAAAAGCTGCTGAAATAATAGGAGTTCATAAACATCATCCCTGCTATAGACTCCAGCGTTATGTTTTCTGGATAATGCTCATCTATATAAGCCTTCACTTGTGACAGTAGCTTTAGCTCCTTGTTGCCCATTCGACTGCTGATTTGCTCAGACATCTTACCCAGAATCAATCGAAACTCTTCCTCAACTTCTTGAAACGTAGTAAGACTAGCCATTCGCTGAAGCATAGGACTAGTATCCTGAACGGAAGGACCTGCCTCCACACCAAATTGCATAAGCTCCTGTTCAAGTTGGAGGATCGCATTATAAACGGTAGACACCGCTTGATTTCTATTCCCATCAGCCATGATCCGAATCATCTGAAGTAATCGCGAGCTCTCATATGTTATTTGCTCTTTGTTTTGAGATTTTAAGGCGATGCTTAGGGTGGATTGTATTTCATGCAAAGGAGTTATGATTAACGATTCATTTTCGAAAGGATTCTTTCTATAAGATAAGACACGATTTAGCCCTGCGAAATATTTACAGTGTAGCGCTTTCAAAGCGTTGCAGTAAGAATTATCAGCTTCGTCCATTCCGTCTACGGTGTTGCCCACGCCAATGGATACCTTCAATTTGAGAAAATTATTAATCTTCCCATGCAGATCCTCTGCCAATCTCTCTGGTTCCTCCGCATGCTCATGTTGAAGTAGAATGCAAAAACGTTCACCTTTGCGGAACATATAACTATTCTCTCTTTGCTCTACAGTTTCCTTAATAATGTTAGAGAGCGCAAAATCAATCAGCTTACGTTCACGCTCCTCCCATCTGGATGGCTGACCTGAGGATTCATCCGTCTCCACTATACAAATACTAACGTACCGACTGAGTGCAATAATCCCCATATCTTGTAGGGTATCCGCCGTCCCCTTGTTACCGTCCGTCAGCTTATCGAGCAATTCTTCGATGGTTAATCTGTGGTTTCTCTGTTCATAATGGTTCAGCTTTTCTTTGTTGCGTTCTCCTTCAGTTTCTTGACGAATAAGCGAAACAGCTTTACTAACGACCTGCTCCAGCTGGTTCTTATTCACTGGCTTCACCAAGTAATCCAGCGCACCATATTGCAGTGCCTGACGGGCATATGTAAACTCCTGATAAGCGCTAATAAAAATAACCTTTACCGACCTGCCAGCTTCATGAATTTCGCGGATAATATCTATTCCTGTATAGCCAGGCATGCTTATATCACTAATGATCAAATCGGGATTATGTTCTTCGATCTGTTGTTTCAATTCAAGACCGTCATTGGCTTCTCCAACGATGCTGAGTCCGAGGTTTTCCCAAGAAATTAGTTTTTTTAGACCTCGCAAAATCACCGGTTCATCATCGGCGAGCAGTACCCGAATTCCCTTCATTCTACAGTCCCCCTACCTTAGAAAAATCATCTCACAGTAGCCTAATAAACTTATTCTAATGATAACAGACAAACAATCTTTGGTGCATTGTGTGGGAATGAACTTTTTTAAGGAGAAACTGCAGTTATTTAAGAATGTTTTAAAAGAAAATATTATACGGTGGAGGTCGTAACTGCAGGGAATGTTTGGACTTCCGGCCGCTGTTGTCCCCAGTAATTTAACCGTGATTACGGTTGAAATCCGGAGACAGCTTATGCTTACGATGCGAGCTTTCCTACGGAAAGCTTTCGGGCGGTCGCTATCGCTCCTACAGTTCCAAACTTCCCCTCCGTTACTGCTCACCTGTTATTCTTTTTAATGTCTGAAGTTAAAAAAGTCTTACACTGCCTCAAATATAAAACCAGCGGCAGTATTGGACTTAAAAATAAAGTCTTAGACTGCCGCCGGTTTAATGAGATATCGTTCCCCTTTAGTTTACTTGTCTTTTAAGCTTTATGTTCACCTCTAAAACAAGCAATTAATGAAACTATTAAACCTACAAATGAAACACCAAGTCCAAATGCTGTTGCTGAACCACTTGATGTTAATATAAGTGCTATTCCAAAAAGTGATATTGAAATACCTAAAAGTGATAAAAGCATAATTAATTACCCCCAAAATTTCAAATTTCCACAAGAAAACTATACCATTTTCTTTTCAACTAAACTGCCAGTTAGTTGAACAAATAAAAAACGGCTGCCGAAGCAACCGCTATTCCACTAACGTGTCCCGTTAGTTCAATGAGTTCATGGAGGAAAAGTTATTTCAGACCTTCATTTTTCGTTTCGGAACCCAGAACCTTCCCTGTCTTGTCCATATACAGTTTTGTCATCATACCGTACTTGTTCTGCCCAATTACTCCAAAAAACAAGGCTTGATGGTCTTTTATAACGTTGAAATGATATCCTTTAGCCCATCCTTCCCCTGGTTTGACATCGTTTTTAATCGCAATCTTACCTTTTTTTATGTTAATGATTAAAATTTGATTTCTTTGACCATTTCCAAAGAGCAAATTCCAAACTTCTCTTTTGCCATCAATAGCAAGAGTAGATGGTGGTGTTGAGCTTGTGTCACCAACACTCGTGATTGAGATTAGATTCGCCTGAGCATCCCATTTTCTTGATTCTGTAAGACCGATCTGGAAAGCGTCTACTAATGTGATCCCTGAACTGGTGGATGCTGTAGCTTTACTCATTACATTAATGCCGCTCAACAAGATCAAAAAAATCAAAACGCCTCTCCGTAACATTGAACAGAATCCCCCATAAATGTTTGGGTTATTTTCCGCATAAATGATTGAATTATTCTGCCCAAAGTTTAATCACTTTCCATTGTCATTTGCAGTACGTAGATACATCGCAGTAGACTCATACTGCTTACTAGCGAATTCCAAAAGAACTCGTTTTGAGGGTTCCAATATAAAAAACTAACAGTTGCCTTAAACTAAAAAATAAAGTCCTCGACTACTGTTGGTTTATTGAACTAAAGTGTCCCGTTAGTTTAACAAGAATCGTTATAAAGCGAATCTATTTTTTATGATTTCAGCAACTTCACGAGCGTTGATTTTCGTATTGTTTATTCTCAAATAGTTTTCTTTTTTAATTTCTCCCTCTAACGAGTTCAATCGATGTTGCTCCATTGTCTGTTTTAGATCCTGTTCAGAGAATGTGATATCTCTCTTTGTCGGTTTATGTTCAAGTCTATGGGGAGTCTTGTTACGCTCTATTCTCTCCTCAAGATCGGCTTCAAGCTCAACAAAATAGACATCTGCACCTTGATCCTCAAATATTTTACAAATTTTATCGACATAATCCCAATCGCTCTGCAAATCGAATCCCCATACATATGTAAATATCATTCCATACATTTTACTGACGGCGGTTGCTTCAAATATATCTTGACGGAATTTATCCGATAATCCCCACATTTCACTACTGAAGCCAAAATATGGAGCCAGCAATTCTATCGTCATATGGTTGTGGAACAATTTTAAATCAGATATCATTTCCAGTTCATGCCCCACTGTCATTTTACCAACTGCCTGAGGACCAAATATCAAAACAAATTTCATGATATCACCACTTTTCGAAGTCATTTTAATAATAGTACCACAATTGGTAAAGTTTTATTGCACTAAACTGCCCGTTAGTTGAACAGGAACGTGTATGTTTACCACACAGATAGACTTGTTCTAAAATCATTTTCGTCGGTAATATACTCAACGTTCTCATATCCTTTTCTGACTCCATTCAGATATAAATCATTAATTATTTTTTCGTCCTTACAATAAATTGTGACGTACAAGGAGTCAACCAACAACAGAACCAACTGGCACTGACTATTTAAGAATTCCTCATATGTGAGAACATCTTTAATGATTTCACCTTTTAAATATGCCTTGAAATTCGCGAAAATTATATAATAAACTCTTGATTTCAAAATTTCACTGAGGTCTTGCCCCTTCATTCCATATATCTCTCCATGGAACATGGGTTCAATTTTACCCTCCCCAGTATCCTGATATGCTTCCTCTCCACCAATATACCAATCAAATTGACTGATATTGAAAGGTTCCAGTACCTCGCCAAGATGGCTACCCCATTCATTCGGTATCTCAAATTGGACTCCTCTGTTCATTTGCTCGCTTCCTCCCATCAATTCAAACGGGCTGCGTTCTCAGCCGTTTAAATATCGTACCCGTTAGGGTAATGAGAATCGAAATTTATTGGTATAGCATTTCCCGCCCGCAGTTGAAGCTTTAGATGGCATCACGGAAGGGGAATGGCTTTGAAGAAAGGGGAAAACCTGAGGTTTAATAAAGGGTTTCACATATTAGTCATGACTAATATGTGAAACCCTTTATGTTCAACTATCGTGTCCCGTTAGCCTAATCTGAGGGATCTGTTTTCTTTTAATAATATTGATGTTATCATCCATTTGCCATTAGAATTTAACAGCAAGTTAATATTGTTAGTTTCGTTAATTTCATTAGCTGTAATGCGCTCTTTTTCCGATACAATCTGTGAAGCTCAGTTGTTCTGCCTTACTATAGTTTTGTCACTCCGTTCGGAAGTTCGGAAGCCGGCGGCCAGACGATCGCTCCGCTGCGGTTCATGTACCCTCTGATTTCCTCGCGCGAATTCGGAACGAGCAAGCTGATCACCGCCAATTCTCCGTTAAAAGCGTCAGCCCAATAGAATTGCGACTTGATCACAAAGCGGCCGGATGTATTGATATAACCGTAACTCTGCCCCTTGCTGGCCGGAGCCAGGCCGCCCTTGAACAAGCCTCCGGCTGTAAAGCCCTGAATGACTTTGGTTCCCTTCTTGTTGATGTAGAAGCTGACTCCATTACGCTCGACAAAAGCCAGTCCTTCCGAGAACGGCTGCGCCATGCTGAACTGCGGTTTTATCAGGTAATTGCCGTTTTTGTCGATGTACCCGTATTTTCCGTTCACGTAAACTACTGCCGCCCCGTTTGAAAACGGTGTGGCGTAATCATACCGGGGCGTAACGCGGAGCTTGCCGGTGGTGTCGATATAGCCGTATTTGCCGCCGTACGCAAGCACTACGGTCGCCATACCTTCGGAGAAATCGGACGTCGAGCTATACCGGTACGGAATGACCAGCTCGCCCTTCGTGTTGATGTACCCCGATGCTTTGCCCACATTGACCCGAGCCAGACCTTCGGAGAAATTAAACGCCCGGGCGTAGATGGGCTGTATGCTCACCTTGCCATGGCTGTCTATATATCCGTACCGTGTCGCCGTAGCTCCGTCAGCGTTCTGAACCTGCGTCGTATACAGCGCACGGTCATTATAAAGAATGCCGGCATCTCTCAACTTGTATTCGAACAGCTCGCTGCCCGCCGAGCTGAAATAATATTGCTTTTTAGCCGCATAGTCCTCGACATACACCGTCCCTCCGGATACTCCTGAATACCCGTATCCGTCGTACACCGCCTCGATGACCTCCTTGCCTTTGCCGTTGATGAAACCGTATTTTCCATTAACTTCAATCGGATACAGTTGATCGCCTGTCTGCGCCTGCATAGCGGTCGCACTGGCAGCCAGCGATTGCTCCGCCACGTTTGTACTGAATACCATCGTCGTAAATATAAGGGTAAGAGCCATCTTTTTAAGCACCTGTTGTCCACGCTCCTCAGAGACTATTTTCCAATCGTTAGTATAGACGACACTTGTACCGGTCTTGTTGCGCGTGATTGGGAATAAATCACAAAAAGCCTTCGCTTAATCCCACATTTCGCCCGCCCACATACTGCCGATCAGAAAAATACTGTTTCGTTCCGAGTCTTACGGACACTGGAGCTGCTATTTGGTAAAATATGATTATTCCCTACTTATCGGCCCCAGTTCTTTTAGCTGTATTTTATGTCTTCATCGAATTGCCTATTTTTCATCGCCATAATCTATTCACCAAGCTTTCGGTGATGGTAAATCAATTAAATTTATTATAGAAAAGATTTTCGCTTAATACCCACTAACATTCTTATCAATCTTAGTTTTCTGCACTATCCTGCCCGTTAACTTAATAAAAACAAGGAACACTGCCGAGGCAAACCGTTCCTTGTTTCGTTCAACTATAGTCTCCCAATGCTTAAATATGGTGCTATCTGATGAATACGCCTTCTAAGAAACACTAACATTTCTTTTACTTAATTTCTTAAATACCGAATATTCCTTATTGGACTTAATAAAACTCAATATCTTTTCGGCACATTCTATTGGATTCATCTCTTCAGTATTTACTTCAAGGTCATATTCATCAATGCAATATACTGTGCTGAACTGTGAAGCTGCTAATCCAATTTTTCTATCTCCTCTTGCTTGCTCTCTTCTTATGAGTTCTTCTTTCGAGCATATTACACCTATAAATAACGTAGGCTGATCGAAAAATTGATCAAGAAACTCATTAAACCTCTTGTCATTGTCGATTACGGTATCTACTATTACATTAAAACCCAATTCTGATAACAATTTAATTGTCGAATGGTACACTGAGAATATGGAATCATCAAGTATTTGTGAGACAACTTGATGATCTATTTCTCTTGGAGGTTCATCTGGAAATTTATTATTAATAAAATCATTGTAATTATTAAAAAAATCATCAATTGATAAATGATAAAAAGGAATCTCTTTCTGATTTATCAGTTCAGTCGATATGGAGGTCTTTCCAGAACTTGAAGTTCCATTTAGATAAACTAATATCCCTTGTTTCAATTTAATCATCCCTTCAAAAACGTATTTTACAGATAACGTTATAATCACAAAGTTCATAAAATTATCCAACTCATAAAATATTCGAGAAACGATTGAACTATCCTGCCCGTTAGTTGAACAAAGGGCTACCTCTCGGCAGCCCTCTCATTATTGAACTATAGTTTCCCGTTAGGTTAACCGCTTTTTGCTTACTATTGGGAACAACCCTAGATTTTATTTGAACAAGATTGAGGTATCACGAGAATCAAAAAAGTACAACCGGACGTTGATGCTAACTAAATATTAGGACTCCAAATATAATAGTCAGTACCACAATAACTGTCAATGAGGCTACTTTTACATAACGAATTGCCCCCTCAGATACTTCAGGTTCTTCTTTATACATCCATCGTTTCCCCCATAATAAACTATCCTCAGGACAAAAATAGGTCCATATTAATACTCCATACATAGGAATCATAAAAATAAAAAACAAATAAATTCCAGCTATCTTTTCCACTACATCACGCTCCCTCTACCATACCCCAATAATGGATTGGACAATTCTTATGGCCTCCAATAAGTAGGATTTCGTCTTATTTAAATATACCATATATTGGAACCACCCTGCCCGTTCAATGAAAAAAGCAGGATACCGTAGCTCCTGCTCATCAATGTGTATTATTGAACTATCGTGTCTCGTTAGTTGAACGAAATGCACTGTTTGGTCACTATAAAGTCAGTTATTGGAGGCATAAACATAATGAAACTCTTTGAGGTTGCCTGTTATCTTGTCGTATAGAAATATTAAGCAAAAAGAATGGCTGTCGAGCCTTTCTCGACAGCCTGACAAGGAACCAAATGCGGTTCCTTGTTTTATTTATATTCCATAACCCAGTACTTCTCTTCTCCCAGACGGCCTTCCTCATCAACCTTCTTCCATCCGTTGCGTTCATAAAAGGTCAATGCCTTATGATTTTTAGATACGCATTTTAATCGCATCGGTTTATTCATTTTAACGTCAGCTGCTTGCAGCAAACGACTGCCGACTCCTTTCCCTGAGCAATCAGGGTGAACAAAAAGATTATGAATGAAGTTATCCGGCAAATACAAGGAGGTAAAGCCCATAAGGATACCGGCCTCTTCTACTACGATGATGAATTCGTCCTCCGTATGCTTGTCGAAATCCTCCAAGGTCATTTCAATAATATTGTCCCATACGAAGGTATTGTGCCGTGATTCGAGATACAGCTTTCTTAGTTCAGGGTAATCCCCTTCATGAGCCTCTCTAATATTCAATTGCTCACTCCCTCTGCACTGAAATTTTGATGTGATGTATGCCCCTTTTTCAAATATTCACCATTAATACCCAACTATTCTGCACGTTAACTAAACAGGCTGCCGATCGTGCTGGAAGCCTAATGATGTACTATACTATCGTTCCCCGTTAGCTTAATCAAGGATATAAACATACTTGGATGAAACACTCTGTTTCATCCCTTAAATCGGGTGGGATTATAATAGTGAAATGAACATAAAGTGTGGGATTCATCTAATGATTTTACTTATAGGTGAGATCCACCGCTTGCATCGAGCAATTGACCAGTTACCCAACGGCTGTCCGACGAAGCGAGAAAGGTAACAATATCCGCTACATCCTCAGGTTCTCCCCACCTGTTGAAGGTTGAAAGACCGGCCGCATATTTTTGTCCATGGGGATCTTGCAACGTCCCGGCATTCATCTCTGTGTTAATAATGCCGGGCTGGATGGCGTTTACCGTAATATTGCGGTTACCCAGTTGTTTGGCCAGAAGATGCGTAAATGTATCGATGGCCCCTTTCGACATGCTGTAGGTGAACACACTTGGAGAGGCTACGCGCGTCACAAAGGATGAAATATTAATAATGCGCCCCCCGTCTTTTAGACGCGGTAAAGCTTGCTGGGTAACAAAAAGCGGTGCTTTTACGTTAATCTTCATCACCTCGTCAAAAGATTCTTCAGTTGTCTCTTCTAGGCTAACTATTTGACCGATTCCAGCATTGTTGACAAGAATATCGAATCCGCTACCGCCCGTACGTTTCCGAATGTCATCATCCAGTACCGAAAATAAATCATGAATGCCATCGAGAGTGCTCAGGTCAGCACCAATTGCGCACGCGTTACCTCCGCTTTGCTTGATCTGGTGAACGACTGCCTCCGCTTCATTTCGTCTTTTTCCATAGTGCACGACGACAAATGCGCCCTCTTGTGCCAGACGCAATGCGATGCTGCGGCCAATTCCTCGGCTCGCTCCAGTTATTAAAGCGATTTTACCTTCCAACTTACTCATGCTTTCATCTCCTTGTCCGAATTCAGATATAGTTATATCACAGGATAACATTTGAAATGTTGCTCTCTCATTCGGTTACAAGGGGATGTCTTTTGGTAGGTTCTCCGTGCTTATTAAACTATACTGCCCTTTAGTTGAATAGCGGCAGATTTCTAAAAGGGATCTGCCGCTATTATATGCTAAAAAAATCGTCGATACATTTCTCTCCTGCGTTCGCCACGAAGTTGTGCGTATATTTGCGTGGTTGAGGCTTTCTCATGACCCAACATACCTTGGATGAAATCCAAGGGAGCACCGTTATCAAGGAGTTGGCAAGCATAGGTATGTCGAAAGCGATGCGGATAAACATTCGTTTCAATCTCTCCTCGATCTGCAAGTCGTTTTAATGCCCACCTTATTGTAGGAATAGCCATGCGTTTAGTTGGGTTGGTATCCATTACGAATAAGGCTTTACAGGTATCTCCAAGACTGGTCAGGTACTTCCTTAACCATACTTTGCACTCTGTCGTAAAGTACACTTCTCTCTGCTTGGAGCCCTTACCGTTTGGGAGCAGCTGCCCATAGCGGTCTGCTCTATGGTTGTTTGAACTATCGAGTCTCGTTAGCGCAACGACTTACTCTGTTGAATTTCGTGTTCCTCAACATAAAGCGGCATCAGAGAAGGCGGATCGTACCTTATCGCGGCCTTTAAACGACAAAATGGTGCCGATAGCCATAGCCCCATAGCCGCAACGAAATAATGAGCCTAATCCGACAGTGCCCGCATGATGTTGGATTTCGCCTCTGCCGCAATCGCTTCATTCCCGTCATCGACCGCTTGCATTAAGATCAGTATGGGGATGTATACCGCGATCAGCCGCGCCAGCAGCTTCGTTTCCTCGTCCGCTCCTCCGTACGTTTCGAAAAACACGCCACGAGCGTAAGGTGGTAAAAAGCTATAAGCAACGCTCAAATCGCAAGCCGGATGGCCTACGCTCAGATCGCCCCAATCAATGATGCCGGAAACGATCCCGTTCTCATTCACAAGCATATTTTTGAAATGAAGATCGCCATGTAGCAGTGCATTCACCGACTCGACACGGTCCTTTTGCAGCCTGCTAATATACGCTTCGATCACACCGGACTCCTCCGGCGACAAGTGTTCAACCACCTTCGATAGAAAGCCCTCCAATTTCACTTTGCGCGATGCTATGTCCGTCAAGTTTCGATGATCTTGCTGAACTCCGCACTTCAGCGCCGCCTGCACCGGAAACTCATGCAATCTCCGCAAAAATTTCGCCAGCGTCTCTGCCGATAAAGCCCGGCGTTCTTCCGTCAAACCGATGGGGAAATCTCCTGGCACGTAGGCATAGCCAAGAAATGGTGCCGGGTATTCGTCACTTGCTTCGCCATAAAACAACGGTTTCGGATAGGGGATGGTCATATATGCCTCCAGCTTCGGCAGCAGCTTCCCTTCCATATGAATCGAGCCAACTGCAATCGTTCTTCTTGGAAACCGGAACACGTACTCGTCACCGATGAGAAAAACCGTATTGTCCCAGTCCCAGCCCCAGCCCAATCGCTTCACTTTCTTCGATGACAGCTGAGGGAATTGTCTGCCGATCAGCGTCCGCGCCTGCTCTTCGTTAACCTCCCACTCCGCATCCCATACATTCGTTCCTCCCATGAGATGTCTGCCTCCTCGTTCCTTACGTTATTTAGATGTTTACATTCCCTGGTAGTTACGCATAACTGCCCGTTAGTTGATTGCATATCAGTATTATTCTACATATTACCAGTCGAAATCATTATGCAAAATGTACTCTTCTGGTTCCAATTCTATTGCAAAACTTTCGCAGATTATATCTTGTTCTGCATATTCATTACCATTGTCTATACCCAAATAGATATGTAGGAGTTCTTTAGTTCTTTATGTTTTTGTGCTCGTTCGGGAACTCTTTGTAGGATACTTGAAGTTTTGATAACTGCGGAGCGGTAAAATTCACTCCATTCATCAAATTCCATCCAATAAGGTAGTTTCGCATATACCACACCTGAAAATTTTAGCCTTGCTTCCCTTACTTTATAGGTAAAGCTGTGCTCACTTCTATCTACTCGCTCAATTACCTTAAGAAAGTAAAACTCAACGGTCTTGTTTTGGTGGTCAATTATGAGTTTCTTTATGACTGAATCATACAGTTGTAAATCATCATTACCTTTGTAATCTTCAGTGTTCATATTTTCTCCTTATTTATCCATTTGAAGATTATGCCCTAATTTTTGGAAATCTAGTGCCACTTTTATTTACAGATTACTGCCTGTTAGTTGAACGAAGGGCTACCTCTCGGCAGCCCTCTCATATATTGAACTATAGTGTCCCGTTAGCTTAACAACCATCGATCCACATGTTCCTTTGTTATTCATTTCATTTTTCTTTTATAGTAGACTCTTGACCATAAGAAAATTGTATTACCTATCAACAAAATAGTGAATTCCCAGTCCGTTTTACCTTTAGAGAAAAAGTTGACTAATGACCAAACCAACAACGCTAAAGTAAAAAATATATAAGCATTTTTAGCTGATTTATCATTTTGAAATTGTTCCATTTCATCGGCTCTTTGCAGTTTCATTTCGAGTCCTCCTTGTAAGTAAATAACTGGTCAACTGTAATTTTAAGTTGATTAGATAATTTAAATGCCAAAGTTAATGTGGGGTCATATTTATCGTTTTCTATAGCATTAATTGTTTGTCTTGTAACTCCACATCTAATGGCAAGATCTTCTTGAGACAGCTTCATCTTTTTTCTAATATCTCTAATTTTATTTTTCAAGGTATCACCATTCCCGGGATGTAAAAAACTTTTTACATTTTCAATGTACAATACATATAATGTAATGTCAAATTGTTTTTACATTTTTAATTAGAACCTATTGCATCTAACCTGCCCGTTAGTTGAACAAAGGGCTACCTCTCGGCAGCCCTCTCATTATTGAACTATAGTTCTCCGTTAGTTTAACCAAATTTCGGATTCACCAAGTCTCTAACATCGAATGCCGAAAGAGACTTTAAACCAATTTTTTTAAGATAAGATAAACGCAGTTCTAGATCATTAATCAATTCGCAATAATTATCTAACACTTGCTTGTCGAGACAATTTCGTAATTTCTGGAGAAACAATAGTGATTCTGAAATCGGCATTCTCAACACATCTGAAAGGGAATTCCCCATAACCAAGCGTTCCTGCTCCAACAAGCATTCGGTACAATTTGGGCACTTATCATGTCTGGAGAATAATTTTATCGCCCAAAGGTTTCCTTTACTAGTTGTTCCTGCATCACGCATATATTTCAAATCGAAAACGCATCCACGATAATAGTTTCTAAGTTCCTTTTTCTTGTGAACGTATGTTACAGGTTCCTTATCATATCCATAAAGTAAAATATCAGTAAATCGCTTATCCTGCTCAGCAAGTGGCCGTTCAAAGTTAATTCCGATCATTTTAGCCAATTCTCTGATCTTTACAACAGGTCCGCAGTTAGTACCCGCCCATAAAAGCACAGCTCCTTTTTTAAGCGAGAGTTCAGTTGCGACCATACGACTTGGATCTATATCACCAATGACAGTGCCTATGCCATTACATGTAGGGCATGTTGGAGTGCTTTCTAGTAAAGACCAAGTGCCGTCTTTCTCCTTGGCCTCCCCAATATTCGCATACAATGCCGAAAGATGTTCTAACACTCCAGTAATTGTACTAACAAGGGATCCTCTTTTGGTGTTAAACTTTTTATGGGAAAGAACAAATTCCAATTAAAAAACCCCCTTTGGCTGTTTGCTCGATACCCTTTAATCATACCAATTACTTGTTCCTGTGTAAATATTTCCCTTGAAACTATCCTACCCAATAGCTTAATGAGGCCGCCGTTCTTGCCGGCAGCCTCGTCTTATTTGCTGGCCTAAACTAACGTCACCCGTTAGTTCTAAACGAATTGTTTGGATAGATCATGGTCTCGATATATGGTAAAAACCCGATTTACATGAAATTTGTTCTTAGTCTAATTGCTTTTAGTTTTGGAATTTCACTATTAATTAATGAAATTTTCTAGATCGATTGATAGTTTATGAATTCCGCGAAATATGAATTTACCTTTTGATTTAGTATAATTGCAGAGAATTATTCTTGTATTAAACAACCCAGTTTTTAAGTCCATTTCATCAATTTCAATTTCTGCAATTATAAAATCATTTGATATTCTGGGTTCACCAATAATTCTCAAAATATTGCCTCCTTATTATTATTGACTTAAAAATCCGCCAAATAACTATGCTCTCCTGCCCGTTTACTTCAACGAGCAACGGCAACCGATCGTGTGGCCGGCTACCGTCATGTCTGGTGCTATCGTGTCCCGTTAGTGTAACTTCACCTAGCTGAGTTACCATTTCGATTACGACTATCCTATGTCTTTTTGTCAACAATGACCACAATGGCTTGAAGTCAAGAGTGGGGCAACCTGTTCCGCTTCCGGCCATAAACACAAGTGTCTTTCCTCCATTCCCTTCCAAAAAAAATGCATTTCAAGGCCATTGACGTTGACAAGTTTTCCTGGCGCAGAATGTATTAATTCCTTTTTCATCCCTTATCATATTACACATTATGTATTATTTGTAATTACTTTCTTATCAAAAATATGGGAATGCTTTTTTGAAGAATGTATAAAATTATTAAACTTTTAGGAAAAAAGGTGAATAAGGATAACGCTTATTTTGTATAATTTTGATAAATAACCTGTGATGACATTGCAGTTAATTCACAGATTGTGTACCCTTTGGTGATTAAATCGTGAATTATATACATACCAATGAAATATCCGCTTAAAGGATATTCGGTAGCATCATCACCACTCCACATAAAAAACTGACTCATTTTCTCTGCGGTCAAGGGTGTCCCAAATTCGTTTACAACCGCCTTTTCTAACGAATTTTTATTATTCATGAGTTTCATTGTTTTATTTATTGGCAATCCCATTACTTCCGCCACTATCTCAATAGTTAAGTCAAAATCACAACTGCCATATTTGAAAGCGACAGGACAATAAGTGCCCAAACCTTCCGATATTACCCGTTCGGTGAAGTCAAACATATCTATGTTTTGTAAAATAGCACCGCGCACCATATGATTTAGTTCATGCGGAATTAATGACTCGACGTTTGATTCACTTATATTTCTGTCAATTCCAATGTAAGCATAGGGGTTTCCGTGATTAACCGGAAGCGCAACGCCTCCGTGCATACCTAGGTCAAGCCCTATGTATAAATCAAAATCGCCATGATAATTCAACAATTTAATGGTTTTATTCACTGTCTTGACAATCTTATCAACAATACCGTTATTTATATTTTCTTTCGCTTTCGCAAGACAAGAATTAAAGTCACACTGTTCTATCATTGATTGCAAATTGCTAATATCAGTCATATAAAAATACTTAAAAATACCGTCATATAAATCTGGATATTTTTCAGTATAACACTTATAAGCGTTAAATTTGTCCTGAATTTTTGACATGTCACACATCTCATTGTAGTTGTCAATCATTTTTATTATTCTCATCTAAACAACTCCCAAAATATAATTTTAAAATTTCCGAATAGACAGCATCGTAGTCATTTCATTCCTCCAAAGATTGGATATTTCACATTAAATATTCGTGGGAAAGTAATCCATTCCTTTTTTTGGAATTGTGATAAACTGCCCTTTAGTTGAATAGCGGCAGAATTCTAAAAGGGATCTGCCGCTATTATATGCTAAAAAAATCGTCAATACATTTCTCTTCTGCGTTCGCCACGAAGTTGTGCGTATATTTGCGTGGTTGAGGCTTTCTCATGACCCAACATACCTTGGATGAAATCCAAGGGAACACCGTTATCAAGGAGTTGGCAAGCATAGGTATGTCGAAAGCGATGCGGATAAACATTCGTTTCAATCTCTCCTCGATCTGCAAGCCGTTTTAATGCCCACCTTATTGTAGGAATAGCCATGCGTTTAGTTGGGTTGGTATCCGTTACGAATAAGGCTTTACAGGTATCTCCACGACTGGTCAGGCACTTCCTTAACCATACTTTGCACTCTGTCGTAAAGTACACTTCTCTCTGCTTGGAGCCCTTACCGTTTACGACTATAGAGCAGTTTTCCCAGTTGAGATCCTCGATGTTTATCCTCTCTACTTCCCCGAATCGACAGCCAGTACAATAGAGAAGCTCAAGCAGCGCTCTTTCTCTTAATGTTTGGCCACGAGATCTTAAGATGAATAACATCTTCCTCGACTAAAAACTTAGGAATTCGCTTGTCCAATTTGGGTTCTCTTAGTTTTAAAGAAGGATTTGAAGTCAGGTAAGTCTCTTCATACGCATAGCGAAACAGGGATCGGACGAAACGAATTCGATGCCCTAGGCTGCTTGGCTTCAAACGTTCTGCTTGTTTCGCCAAATATTGCTTCAGCATTGACAATGTAATCTCCGCTATCTCGGGATCACCTAGTTCCGTCATTAGCATTTTGTTTTGGAGGATGTAGGCGCTCAATGTTCTCGGACTATATCCTTGAATTCGTTTATCAGCCTCATATAGATGCCACAACTCACTTAACTTCATAATAAAACCTCCCCTTAGAAGCTATTACAACTAGGTTTGCTTCTAAAGGGAGGTTTTAATCTTCTAACCTGCTTGAGCTAGCGTTCCTCGTTAGCTTAACGGCATGACGCACGGGTCCGACGGACTTCGCCATTGTAGAATTGTCTGACTGATAGCTCTTCCTAGAGATGCTTCGGACAGAATCAAGGAGTGAATGCGACTCAGTATACGGTGTTACAGGATGTCAACGCCTTCTTAGAGTTACTACTATATAAATCACAATAATAAAGTATCGATAATTTGATGAAATTTCATTCTATCCTCGTCTAATTCAGATATTCCATATCCTTTCATAAATTCAACTATTTCTTCTTTCCTATCTGTATAATAAGTAAGACTTTTTACAAGATAATAAATATCATAGTATGGATCTGATATCCCTGAAGCTCCTAAATCAATAAATGCTTCAATACATCCATTATTTATCATAACGTTTCCAGAACCATAATCACCATGAGTAAAAACTAGTTCCTCTGTCGACGCTTTATTCATTTCCAAAAAATCAATTAGTTGCTCAATAGTATGGTTGGGAAATGAGTTATTAATAGCCTCTATGACTTCATGTTTTCTCTCATTAATATTGTTTTTGACCATATCAATCAGTTTTTCTGGCAAAAAATCATTGAAAAAGCAATTATCAATGGGAACATTGTGTATTGTTCTTAAACCTTCTCCTAAAATATAGCCTAGACTTTTATCTCCCTCTTCCTGCTGTTATTCTTCCGCAGTACAACCTTCTATATAGGTCATAACTAAATATTCCTCTCCATTCTCCTTCTGATAACTTATTACTTTAGGAGAAGGAATCACATCATTTACCCATTTTAGTCTTTCTGCTTCGTCCATTAAACTTCCAGAATCTTTAACGTTTTTTTCTTTCAACACATATTTTACAGAATTATCAAACTCTAAAATATGCAAAGATTGATAATGTCTTCCTTTTTCAATGATTGTAGTTTTAAGTAATTCTGACTGATTTACTAATTTACTTGGCATTGAGAATCGGTTATTCATCATTTTGTACTCCTCATTTGTGTATCTTGGCGTTATTTCCAATATCGTCTTATCACGGACTCTATAAATAATTCATATGTAGGGTATTCGCGAAACTTTTCAACTAACCTGCACGTTAGTTGAACAAAGGGCTACCTCTCGGCAGCCCTCTCATTATTGAACTATAGTTCCCCGTTAGCGTAACGTCATTTCTCCATCTACAACGGATTTTCACAACTCCACTCGCATACCAGTCTTCCGAAATTATCCAGATAATTAGCCAGATATTTTTCAAGATTTTTGATTCCTATAATATTAATTTCATGAATCGATTCGACAAGTTCGTCGTCTGTAACATCCCATTCATTTTCTAGATACGTTGTGGGTACCTCATATTTCCTTAAGTAAAACCTAGCCGATTCAGGTTCTAACTTATTTAAGTATTTCTGTTCATTAATAACCTGTACTTATACGAAAGCTCGATTCATTTCAGTGTTAGCTTCAAGTTCACAAGCAAGGCCAACCCCAGTCATTAAATTGTTAATTTGACGTGTATCGAAGACCTGCACCTTTCACTTCCTCCTTTTCCTAATTAACTCTTCAACGTGTGTCATGGGATATAATCCCAACTAATTTTAGATCATATTGGTAGTATTCTATCCGTTAACATAACAAGAAGCAGCTGGTCCTCAAGGCAGTCTACTTCTGCCTGTATTGAGCTATCGTTCTCAGTTAGATTAACTGCACCTACCGTAGCCGTCTCCATTCTTTAGGAACATTTAGCCATATGGCGGGTACAAAACATGGGCTAAACCGCTCATCTTCCTTAAACTGATTAGTGTAGACTAGAATAGATTCATTTATTGAGGTTATTTCAGTAGGTGATATATTGCCCTGTTCTAATTTTTCGTATATACCATCAGGTAAATCAGAACTTTCATAATCTACACCCATTTCACTAAACCAGCCCTCGAAATGAATGCTTTGGGGACCTCCCATTCCATGAGGACATCCATAAAGACTCCTATTCTCATCTGTACAATGGCACCACCATGTTACACCATTAATTGCTATCCCGACTTGTGTGAGTTCAAATACTAAATTTCGAATATATCTAGAGTCAGTTATTATGTCGATATAACGATGTCCGACAGGTTGTGCTTTATTTCTTTCAAGTATATCTTCAACTTGTTTCTGTTTGCCTTCTTGATTTAACCTTAAAGACCCCAGATAATTCATGTTTAGCACTTCCTGACTTATAGATTTTTATTTGTATTTATTCGATTACTCATTCAACTAGCCTGCCCGTTAGCTTAATCACTAATCTGATTCATTTACTTTAAAAGAAGTGATTCAATAAATACCTCTATGTCAAATGGTTCAGTCGTAGTTTCGTATCTACCATATATATGGCCGTTTCGATCGATTAAAAACTTTGAGAAATTCCACTTGATCCCGTCACCGGCATATATGTCCGGATACTTTTCCAGCAGAAAATCCTGCATCCATTGACCGCCTGATGTCTCAGTATCGAACCCTTGAAATGGTGCTTGCTGTGTTAAATATTGAAATAACGGATGAGCAGACGGTCCCCTAACCTCAACTTTCTCGAATAAAGGAAACTTAACTCCAAAGTTGCTCTCACAATATTCACGTACTTCCGAGTTACTCTCTGGCTCTTTCTCGTTAAATTGGTTACAAGGAAAACCTAGTATTTCAAACCCTTGCTCATGGTGTATTTCGTAAAGCCTTTGAAGATCAGGTAATTGGCGAGAATAGCTGCATCTACTAGCAGTGTTCAGAATAAGCAGAACTTTTCCACGATAAATTGACAATTCAACAGGCTCACCCTTAATTGACTTCGCTTGAAAATCATAAATAGACATCAGACCATTCCTCCGCAGTATTATTATAAATAACATAATATAGCTACAGGCTTTTATTGGTCTAATATATAAAAGAAATAATTTTTATAGAATGAACCTATAATCAAATATTACCTTAGTATATTGCCCGTTTAATTTACTAGAAAAGAGGAGCTACCATATAGGAAGCTCCTCTACTTATTTCCCCCCAACAAAATCCGTTTCTAAATTCATCATGAAAATAGTACATCCTCTCAGCTCTGGGGCTTATCCTAACTCGCTGGAGAACTTTTTTTATTACCTATAGCCAATTGAACGATAATCTGAAGCACGATGATTACAGCCAAACCATAGAATGCTTGGACGAAGCTGCCCGTTGCATCGTGGAGCCAGCCAATGGCTAGCGGCCCAAGCGCTCCGAGAATGTAGCCACCTGATTGGGTCATTGCGGACCAGCTACTGGCTTCCTGAGCATTGCTTGTTTCATCAATGGGCAACATCAGTGCAATCGGGAACAGTCCACCTGCTCCAATACCGAGTGGAATCGCCGCGAGCCAGGGGCTAACGGATATGTTCAGCATCAGGACACCCATCAACTCTAATAACGCACACCCGACAAGCCAGAATACACGTCTTTGGTAACGGTGTACAAGCATGGGAATGAACAACGTAGAGGGCAGAGATATCAATGTAAATAAGGTTTGGATGTTGCCGGCCGTCTCTTGACTATACCCCTGGCTTTGGATTGCTGGCGCAAGCCAAGCGGTCAACGAGTAGAAGATCGCTGCCATCAGCCCGAAGAATAATGTCAGCATCCAGGCACGCTTGTTGTTCACTGGAAGTGGTGCATTAAGTACACTCGAGATTTTACCGGATTGTCGATCTATGCGCGCAGACCAGGCTAATCTCAACCAGATCGGCAATGCAATGGCTGCGAGAAATGCCCATACAGCCAACGAGCCCCTCCACGAACCACCCAGCGTATGCTGAAGCGGAACCGATAATCCCACACTAATGCTGGCCCCCATCACCATCGCTGTAGAGTAGATGCCCACCATAGCTGCCACTCGGTCAGGGAAGTACTGCTTAATGAAGCTGGATAATAGCGGCCCTGCCAATGCAATTCCTACACCGGACAGAAAAGAAGTGAACATCATCAATGGAGTTGTACCAACAAACCATCGTAATCCAGTACCTAACCCAATGAGGATTAAAGCCAGAACAATTGCGCCCTCATTCCCCCACTTTCTGCTTAATCTTACGGAGAACGGAGCAAATATGCCCATGCATAATACCGGAAGTGTGGTTAACAGACTGGCGGTAATCCCGCTTATACCCAGATCATTCTGTACGGTGCTCATTAGAGGTGAAATGGATGTAATAGGTGGTCGTAAATTCAGTGAAGCCAGGATAAGCGCTAGGACGATATAAAAAAGTTTCATTATGAATCACCTCATGGTAGTAGTATCGTTACATTCACCCATCATCCTATTTTTTAACGACAGATCGTTGGGTGGTGCACGATTAAGTATAGAATCTTTAGAATGATTGAACAATACTATAGTTTCTATTAAAATGATTACTAAAACCAATGATTAGAGGTAATACATATGGAGATTCGTCAGATGGAAAACTTCATTGCTGTTTGTGAGGAGCTTCATTTTACACGAGCAGCTGAGAAGCTCGGTATATCTCAACCTACGTTGAGCCAACAAATACGCGCGCTCGAGGATGAACTCGGTGTTCCCTTATTTGACCGAGTCGGCAAAAAGATTGTGATGACCCAGGCAGGAAATCTGTTTCTGGAGCACTGTGTACAGATGATTCGGCATTTACAGAATACCCAGGATGCGTTAGCTGAACTCCGCAATGATCAACGAGGTCGCTTAGTAATTGGTGTTCTTCCTTCCGATCTGGACTATCGGCTCACTCCATTGCTCGTGAATTTTCATGCACGATTCCCCAAGGTACAACTGAAGGTTATCTCTTCGATCTATGTCTTGAATCAAGTGCTCGATAATGAAGTAGACATCGGTATCGAGATCACGTCTGCTCCTGATGATCGGCTTGTACGCATTCCTTTGTGCAGTGAAGAATATGTACTCGTCGTTTCCGAGAATCATGATTGGGCTGAACGAAGCACGATCGGAATCCAAGAACTGCGAAATATCCAAACTGTGATGTTCCCCGAAGGATTTACAGGCAGAGAACTGGTTGATGGCTATTGCCGTAAATATGGATTCAGTTTAAATACGATCATGGAGACCAGTTCGGCTACTTCCATTATTAGCTTGGTTAAAGCCAACGTCGGAGGAACATTGCTGCCTTATCGTTTGATCCAAGCGATGAATGAACCAACTCTACGCTGCATCCGAATTACAGACGATCCGCCATACCGTCACTTTGAGATCATTCATAGGTCCGACCGTTTTCTGACAAAATCGGCCAAGGCATTTATTGAGAAAACTATCGAGTATTTCAATTAAGAGTGAGTTGCGATATAGAGAAGAGAAGTTACTAAGGAAACCGCATAATGCATGACAGAAATGTCATTGCGGATTCTTTTGTAAGATTCGCTTCTGCTGCCAGAACTAGAGTATAGTAGGAGTTGTTAAAAATATATTCAGGAGGCTATAGCCATGCCACAGGAGATCTGGATTAACCTGCCGGTCAAAGATGTTGAGAGGTCAACTGCCTTTTTCAATGAGATTGGATTCCATGCAGTGAGCGTTGGTAACGAGAGAGCCAAGCTTGACATAGGCCAGACAACGATTCTGCTGTTCCCGGATGCAGCGTTTGAGAAATTCACAGGTTCTAAAACCGCAGATACTTCCCATAGCGCAGAAGTAATATTCTCCATTGGCGCTGAAAGCAGAGAAGAAGTAGATGCCTTTATTCAAAAAGTAGAGTCTGCCGGAGGAAACATCTTTGGCAAGCCGAGTGAAACTGACGGCTGGATGTACGGCGCAGGATTTGCCGACCTGGACGGTCACCGCTGGAACCTGCTGTACATGGATGAGAGCAAAATGCCTAAAAGCTAATATGAAAACGCCGGTCACCTGCTTAAGGTGACTGGCGTTTTTTTCACACCCACTATAATCTCATATCTGTAATTCAAATCACCTGGGTTAGCCTATCGTTTCTTTGACCAATAAAGAAGCATATCCTTTTTTTCTTAAATATAAAGGGGTAGCAATTGAACCAATCCCTTTTACAATTTGGTCATCAGAAAGATTTAGATCATATACGATGAGGGAGCTTAATAGTTGCTTTGTATCTGTTGCTTCAAGAACGTACCACTTTCCCTTTTTATACTTTTTGGAAGCCTGGCACATAGTTATATATGCTTCATATGGCAGATTATCTCCCCAAACATCATAGCCCATCTTATAAATTTCGATCATTTCCTCTTTTGTTGCTTCCCTAATTTTTTTCAAAGTACCTTTCCTTTTGTTTATGCGGTTATAGATTCTTTTCGACAATAAGCTTATCATGATCTCTATTCTTCTGAAGCAAAACTGCTCCCAAAATATCTGGGCTAACGTTCGCCGTTCGTTGAACAAACTACTCCCAGTAAGGAGTACCACTAAAGAGAAATTCTTCTTTATTTACATATCGCTTAAATTCCCGACTTGCTAATTTACTAATGTGACTGGGTAACCACTCATTAGATTCAGGCAGCCCAAGCCAAAAATTCATTGTTTCGAGTTGGGCTGCTACAAAGAAACCTTCCAAACGTTGAACATAGTTATGAGGCAGGTCGAATTGTTTTGCGTATGATTCTAGCAACTGGTTTCTGAATGCTGGGTGGATATAAGAAAGTGTCCAACCTAAATCGAATAAATAATATCCGAACCCACAAGCTCCAAAATCAATAGCTCTAGCTTCTTGTTCATGAAACACAAAATTACTTGGAATCAAATCTGCGTGAATTATCCCCCAATTGCCTGGTGTTCTTTCTATGTCGTTCATCATTAAAATTGCACACTCTCCGGCCAATTGCAGAATTTCCACATCATTTTTATCGAGCTCACCAGCGTTAGCAAGCTGTTTTAGCTTTTCTAATGATTGTGAAATTCTAAAATTATCAAATGACGGTCGAGTAAATGATGACGGAATTTCCAAAAAGATGATTGTTTATGAAGCTTTCCGATCAATTCGCCTACGCACTCGGCATCATTGACTGTTGGAACAAATTGTTTTTGATCACCATCTACCCATTTTAACAATGTACAGTTTATGTCAGCTATCTTAGTAACATATTCACCAATGTTATTTTTTATAGGTGATGGCAACACCAGATTTGTATCATTTGTTAATGATTCCAGCCAAATCATTTCTGAATGGATGACTTTTCCTCAGACCAAATACTTTCCATCGAATCATTTTTTGATAGATGTATTCGCAAACTATAACAGTTACTTTCCTTATCTGTCACTTTATAGATGGTGTTTGCATTTTGTCCAATATGAGCTATTGATTGATAAGTAATTGGATTACAAGTTAATGCTTCTATAGCAATATTCTGAGTATTTAGCACGGTATCTTCTCCCCTTGAAACAACCGAATAAGGACATCGTACCATAATATTTTCCAATAGTTTGAGAGAGAACACTTATATTTATATTTTATCCATCACTTAGTTTATTAAGATAACCTGCTCATCTATATGTATTATTCAACTATCGTGTCCCGTTAGCGGAACGCTTAATATACTTTTTTATTACTTTCCTCCAAGATGAAACACACCAATTACGGTTTCACCATCAACTTCATAGAGCGGAATATCACGACCACCTGGTGATCTACTGTTCTGTATCGCAATGGCTTCCTCGGGTGATTTTGGTAGCTCAACGTCTAAGTCTTTTTTCAGCACATATCCTTCAGTGCCATCCACACCTATAGCACTGATTAATTCAGGTTCCGTTTCTGGAGAAGTAGCATCTGCGCCAGAACCATATGTCTTTCCGTTTTTATTTTTAGGATAGTTCATATTCTTAGCGCCAATATGAAAAGAACCAATTATGGTTTTCCCATAAACATCATACACTGGGACATCGCCAGGTTCACCGAGATAATCTTTTTTCAGCAGATAGCCTTTAATGCCATTCACAATTCCTACATGGATTAAGTCAGGTAGCATTTCAACGGAGCTGGCTTCTTCAGCAGAACCGTATGTCTGTCCATGTTCATTTTCAGGATAGCTCGTATAATTAGTGTGGCTTTGATTAGTCGTACCTTTAGCATACGTGCTTTGGAATATCATTACACTTCCTACAACACAAACGATAAAAACCATACCCATCAATATTCTAATACTTTTAGAATACATCCGCATATTTGTTCACTCCTAAAAGTTTTCTCGCTCTTTACTCTATAGCCGTTGTCTGTACGTTGACATAAAGTTGCCTACATAAATGACACAAATTTACCTACATTGTTATTAATAACATTAAAGTATCCTTCAATACATATGGCCTTCCTTATTACCGATAAGTTTGTTATTCATGGTAAGAATAAAGACCATTGAATCTATAAAATGAATGATCACATCATCCATATCTTCACCATACATTAGCGATAAATCATTACGATAAAACGATTCCGTTTCAATCACTACTAGACAGATAGGGAAGCGTCTTATTTTTTGATTGGTTTACTGTGGAATGCTTTGAATAATATCACCGTAATTAAGGCCTGTGTATTTAAATGTTTTTACAGTTCCATCACTAAGCCTGTAATAACCCAAATAGGTACCATTATTATAATTATAAGAATCATTGTAAATATCGGAAATATACTCAGGTCTACTGCCGCCCAACGTAGTGGTATCATAACCAGGTATATTTACATCAGAAAATTGCCATATGGCCTTTGCCGTTCCATCATTAATCTCAACCACTGTTGTTACTGTTCCATTACTATAGGTATAGCGAGTAGTCTCTTTGGAGGCAAATGTATACGTGTAGTATTGAGAATTATCACTTTCTGCACTTACATCAGGTTTAAATGAGTAATTAATTGGTAAAGAAATGGCTACCAGGCGCGCCTGCTTTAAGTCTGATGAATTTATTGCGCTGAGATCAGGAATAAAGTTTTTGGATTGAATGAATAAAATCCCTCGTGTCTTTTCATAGTATAAGCTATATCCAAAAGCTTCACTAACAAACTTTGCGGGGACCATCATGCGACCATTATAATTATTTGCTTCACTATCCATTTGTACAGGTTTCCCATTTTTATAAGCAATACTCTCACCCTGAACCATTTGAAATATTTCATTAGAAGAATTAGTAATTGTTGCAGTGTGGCTTTTAGCGTCCCACGAATAATTGAGTCCGAGGGAAGCAAGCGTTCTAATTGGAACCATAATTCTACCCGCCTGTATAAAAGGATTAGTATCGGTAGAAATAAAAGATCCGTTAATGTTGACGTTTATAGATCTTGTTGTTGAGTTGGTAGTTGTAGAAGCAGCCGAACTAACGCTCGGAAGCATCAATAAAATTATTAAACAGATAGGAAACAACTTTTTAATGATAGACATATACAATTAATTCATTCCCTTCCAATTATTTTCACAATGTTTATAACGCGAAATTAAAAAAAATGTTGCGCTATATATTTTTTAAAAAGGTATTGCGTAACGATACATTATAAAATGTAAGCCAATACAAATACTCAGGCTTATGAGAAGATTGATATATAGCCCGTAATAATAAAAATAACCCTTTATGAACAAAAACATAAGGGGTTATTTTTATTAATATTGAAAGGGGAATTTAATTGATCGTACTCTAGTTGTATTATTATGTCATAATTTAACTGTCCTGCCCGTTAGTTGAACAATAAAAAACGACTGCCGAAGCAACCGCTATTCCACTAACGTTTCCCGTTAGTTCAATAGAATCAACAGTTTCAGTCCGATGGTATCCTCTTGTCTATGATTCAAGCCACCACTTTCAATCCTATGATAAAATACTTATAAATCCCACTATAGCCAAACGGCCAAAGCGGATATAATCTTACTCTAAATTACTGGAGGTAGCGCTCCGTACTCGGCCCACTGCTCTTTTGTCGGGCCGTAAAGATCCGGCACACGAAGGCCTGCCTGACGCATCAGGACTGTCATCTGGCCACGATGATGAATCTCATGCTTTACGAGAATATCCAGCATTAAGCCGTTTGGCCATTGATCACCATACATATCGCTCATGATAAGCAGATTCTCATCTTTCCAACTGGACTGCATAGCATCAAGGAGCGCTTGTGAGGTCCTCTTATAGACTGACGCGATGTCTGCTGCCGAAGCTGGCACCGGCATATCTTCGCCCGGTCCTTCGAAAGACAGTCCCGTCCGAGATGGCATTTCGTGCAACGTCTGTACAAGGTGCCATGCAACACGTCCAAGCGTTCTATGATCGCTTGTTATCTGTTGGCCAAGAGACTCGTCGGTCAGCATCTCCAGTGTCCGCATTGTTGCTTCCGTTTCATTCTGCCAAGTTGCGGCAAAATCTTTAATGTGTTTATACATATCCAACATCTCCTTTTTGTAATGGAATCAAGCTTATTATACCGAACATTAGTTCGCAAGTAAATATTTACATTTACTTAAACTACCCCCGTTAACCAAACGAAGCTGCCGAAAATCATTGCGCTAATCCCGAAATGTAATTAACTACGTATGGTTAATACTTTTGATCATTTTGTTTACGCTAGCCTGCCCGTTAGTTGAACAAAGGGCTACCTCTCGGCAGCCCTCTCATTATTGAACTATAGTTCCCCGTTAGCTTAATATGATATGCTTTAACGCTCGGAAAGCGGCAGCTAAGAAGTTTCTTCAAAAATTAGTGTAAAATCACTTTTCAAGCACATCCGCCCTTACAGATTCATTTCTCGATAATCACTGTCCAGTATACTGTAAAAGAATTGATTTACCCATTTACCTTGCCAGGATAGTTCTTCTCTAAATATTCCTTCTCTGACCATTCCTGTCCTTTCCAATACCTTGTATGAAGCGATATTGAATTCATTGCACATAGCAACCACTTTATGCGCATTCCAATCTTCAAAAGCATACTTCAACGCTATTTTTGCAGCTTCTACAGAATATCCATGCCCTCGATATTCAGGAAAGATACAATAACCAATTTCCCAACTTTCACGCTCTTTTGCATACCAATGAATATGCAGTTCTCCTATAGGTGTTTTTTTTGGATCATCAAGCTTTATTATGTATTGTTTATACCAATCACTATTAATTTTTTCTACTACATTCTTCCTAACTGCTTCCTTATCGGATAAAATAGCATCTTCGAAGTGCCATAAGGAAGTGCAAGTTTTTTTATCAACAATGAATTCTACATCGTCTAAAGTTGCCTGAGATAATATAATTCTTTCAAATCTTTTCACCATCCAATTTGGTTTTATTGTGATTTCATATAACGGATTATTAGCGAACTTCTTAAATAACTCTATATGTAGAGTATTCGTGAAATTATTGAGCTATCCCGCCCGTTAGCGTAATGATGATCTGTCATCTATGGTACGGTTCTACTTAATGGGGCGGCGAATTAATTTCATAAAGCACCCTCACTGCTTATAATATTCTAGCAAATGATCTTGCTTGTGCAGAGTGTTAATGCCCACGGATGTCAAGATCACTTAATGGATAGTTACTACTGCCCCAAGTATAAACAATATAATAGTTAATTAGTTTTTCATCTGCTTTCAATGCTTTGAATTTCAAGTTACCATTAAGAAAATCAATGTTATTACTCACTTGCTTTTCAACGATGTAACGCCACTCATTCTCGTGATACTTTGAATAAAAATGATTTAATTCTTCTAAAGTTAGTTCCGATTTGATTAAAATAGCGCCAAAAAATTGCATTCCATTACCATTCCCAATTAATTTTCCAGCTGATGATAAATCATCTATCAATTCAGTTTTGTCTGGCAAAGATACTTCTACTAGATCTTTTTTTATGGAATATGCAATATAATTGTTAATAAATGGAGTGGATACGACTAGTAAAACAAGAGCACCTACTGCAATTATTAAAATGATTATGAATGTTTTCTTCAAGTTAACACCACTCTCAAAAAATATAAATATCCTACCGAACCACACAGGTTCAATACACTTAGAAACCCCTTTTTATTAATTTAGACGCAGTTTAATATTCTCCCTTACTTATACCTGCTTAATATTTCTTCTGGAATATGACAATAATCATTTGGACATTTAGCTAATCTATCTTGATGTTCTTCTGCACTTCTCACATAGTTTATGAGAGGTAATACTTCAACAACTATAAGGTCATAATCATTTCTCTCACTAAGAAACGCCTTCGCCTCTTTTAAGTGTTCAGGCTTTTCACTATATACTCCTGTTCTGTATTTCTCGCCAACGTCCTGTCCTTGTTTATTCAAACTGTATGGATCAATGATTTCAAATAAATACCCCATTAATTCACTGATCGTTACAACTGTCGGATCAAATCCTGTTTTTACAGATTCGGCGTACCCATCATAATCACCCTCAAGTGTATGACTTGTTCCATTAGCTCTTCCTGCTTCTGTAAACTTAACTCCAGGTAAAGTTTTTATAAAAGCTTGTACTCCCCATAAACATCCACCTGCAAAATATACTACTTCCATATTGACTCTCCTCTTCGTTTAAAAACCAAAAAAATTCATTCCAACTAAATAGGAAGAAAAAACTGTAGTTACTAAGTCTACTACACATTAAAATAATGACAAATTTTCTTATTCCACATTATGTACCGATTGTTGAACACAAATTAAACAACACTGTTCAACTAACCTGCCCGTTAGCTTAATGAAAAGAGCAGGATACCGAAGCACCTGCTCATCAATGTGTATTGTTCAATTGTCGTTTCCCGTTACATTAAAACCTAAATCGAACTGAATGCAAACATAATTTCAGATTCGCATACCAATTCATTATTTACCGTGGCGACTCCCTTTCCTTTGACGATTTGTCCCTTGATTCGAATTACATCAAATACAAGATGGAGTTGGTCTCCTGGTTTTACTTGTCGTTTGAAACGACAATTATCAATACCAGTCAGTAAGCCTATTTTATGATTGTTGCTTTCAACGTTAGACATAGCGACTCCACCGACCTGTGCCAGTGCTTCTACAATTAAGACTCCAGGCATTACGGGATAGTCAGGGAAATGACCGAGAAAATAAGGTTCATTAATGGTTACATTTTTAATCCCAACAGCTCTCTTCCCCTCATTAATCTCCAATATTCTATCGACCAAGAGAAATGGATTCCGATGAGGAATAATCTCTTTAATTCTTTCAATATCAATCATGGATTTGCCTCCCTAATCGGTTTATTACCATTTTATCGCCTTTGGGTTAAACTGGCCCGAAAAAAACTCAACATAACTCTTATTAAACTATCCTATCCGTTAGCGTAATAACTGCTCGAAATCAATAACCAAAGGGTACATACTCTCCATTGAAATGATAACGGTAGCCGTTATCTATTCGGACATATCCGAGTATACAATGATCTCTCCCCCTGAATGAGACACTAGAGTAGTTTTTATTGTCTTTATTACCTTCAGCAATCAAAATTTCATTGTCTTCACAAGCTAAAACAATTCCGATATGATCGTGAGAATTATCGGAGAGAAGCTTATCGAAAATAACAATATCACCACGTGCCGGATTAAATTCTTCTTGTTTAGCGTCATAGAAAAATCTAGTTTCGGGCAGCTGAGCCCAATCCAACCACGCACCAACCCCAGCTAGACGATACATTCGGTTAGGATATCGAATTGGAAGAAGTATTCCAACCTGCATACAGCAGTAGTATACAAATGCAGCACACCAGTTACCTTCTAGTACTTTATAGATATCAGAGTCCGGCCAATACTTGCAAATTTCCCGATAACGTTCATCTTCCGGTACCCCGATTATGTTTTGCTCTGCGAGCTTTTCCACAAAATCAGCCAGCATAAGTCGTCTGTCTTTAGTTTCTCTATTTAATGCTTCCACATCTACGTTTAATTCTGTATCTACATTTCCCTCCTGAATCCCTAATTCAATAAATACATTTTGTAGTCTATGTATATCCGTCTTAAGTAAATGATTTCCTGTATTTTGAAAGTACCTCTGCAATAAAATAGCGTCTTTAATAACTTCCTCATCTGGTCCATGAACTCGATTTCTGTCTTCTTGATAAAAGATTGATCTAAGAATTACTAAGATCTCTTCGTCGGTAAAGATTTGAGTGCTACGTATTATAGATCTTACCGCGTCTGCGCTATTGTGACCAGGAAAGGTATTTATTCCAGTTTTATAGAAATAAAAATCGTGTAGCATCCCCGCGATCGCAGCTATTTCCGAATCTTGTCCTCTTCTCATAGCGAGTATCGAAGCGAAGGTAGACACTCCTGAAAGATAAGCCCAAGCTTCCTGATTCTTGAAGCTGCTCTGCATTTCACAAACAAGGGATCGAACAATTTCAAGACGCTTAGATTTCTTCTCACATATCATAATTCATTCCCCAATCCCCGAACTAACACAAGCTTATGTCCGTAGCCTCTCTGTACTCATAAAACTAACGTTTCCCATTAGTTCAAGTAAGTTTTTTTAAAATGTTTGTATAGATCCATGTGAGTCTTGCTGTACTAGTTAATCCGTATCCGTGCAATCCAGTACAGACTTTTGACATCTATGACTCCGTTACCAACTCCTTTACTTTAGATGCAAAAGTCTCCCAGCTGTATCATATCCTACATTAAACGTCCACCCGTTAGATCTAAGCTTTTCACCTAAATAGATGTAATCGGCGCGTTGCTTATCATTTAGGTTTACATCTAAAATCTCGTCACCAACCTTGAACTCGTTCATGTAATCGTACATTTTCATAAGGATATCTTCCTTATCCTTATCTCTTTCCATTCCACTGTGTAAGATAATTGAATCGATGGCATCATCTAGTTTCTGTGTAACAAGAGTTTCATTATTCCAATTATGATCTTGTTGATACTGTATAGTTGCTTCAAGTTGAGCTAAATCTCGGTGAATGTTAGCATTCAATAATTCATATTTCAATTCTTGATTTCTGCTATCCTTTTTCTGATTCATAAAAAAGACAACATTACCGTTAGCTCAACGAGTCATTTGAGGTTATATCTCGCTAGGTGGTCTGCTCAATCGAGTGTCCGGTTTATAATATTTTGTTACCCAATGGTTTAATGACTTTGCTTTGAAACCAAGACTCTTATACAATTTTATTGCAGGATTGCCTTTCACAACCCCGAGTGTCACGTTTTTCCCACCTCTTCGCACAATTTCATTTACAAGAAATGAAATAAAAGCTCTTCCGTATCCTCGTGATTGAAGATCTAGATGAACGGACATATGACTCAGTTCAACCCCGTCAATAATTCCGACTGCTGCTATTTCACTATCAATAAGCATCACGAATCTATTGCTTCTATCTTCGGCGAATCTCATCCGCTCCGTTTCGTTAGGAGGATAATAGTAAGACGGAAGAATCCCCACGCGTTCATGCATTTCGTAAAAAGCTATTTCTCAAATGTTATGACATATTACATAATCATCATCTTCGTATTGCCTTACAGTAATATTAGTTTCAGGAAAAAGTACACCTTCACGCTCCATGATAAAGGATGAGTAACTTATGTAATACCCATGCGCATTTTGTTACTCTGTTGAAATTTTCAGTTGTTCCATCTGCATTCACCTAATACGTACTTTATAATAATCAGACCATAATTTCACAAAAATAGATTTCTCTATACTACCCGATTAGTTGAACAAATAAAACGGCTGCCGAAGCAACCGCTATTCCACTATCGTTCTCCGTTAGCTTAGTTTCTAAAATACAAATTCTGTCTCGTTGTTTTCCTTATCAAGATATATAACCCTACAGGAATCTTTCCAACTATCCCAATTTAATACGCTATCAACATCCACACGGAATAATTCATTATATGGTACATTCATAGGATTAGAAAAATCATAAAAAACAAGTTCATAGGGGCATGCCCAATAGCATCCATCAATCACTATTAGTTTTTTTTGTTGAAAATATATTATTTCCCCCCAGCAAAATCCATGCCCTTTATAAGCCTCTTCGGGAACATAATGATTGGTTTCTTTATTTGATAAATTAACAATTGAATACCCCTGATAATCTAACCCACACAACAGATATTCTGTGCCATCTACCTCCAACCAACTAAATAAGAATGGGTCATAATTTCTATATATTATGTCGATGATTTTATGCTCACTATCCATAACAATCCCTTTTGTGTAATTATGTCTGTAAAAACCTTCAACATGGTTATAGTGATGGATTTCAAGTTTGAACTTTCCTGAAGGTGAATGAATAATTTCAGTTTTCTCAGAGATGTAAAATTCATCTTGAAAATAGTACATCATCTCAGCTCTTTCACTGAGAAACTGTGAGTCCTCAACAATATTCCTCAAATTCTATCACCTCGCTTTAGTATTACAAATTGTACCATATTTTCAGACAGGCTATTACGCTATCTTGCCGTCTAGTTGAATAAAGGCGGACTTTAAGGGGGAATCTGCTTAGGATCACCAAAAATCCCCTCGACCTGAGGGGATTTTTCCTATTGCAATGCATTACGTCTCTCCTAACATTTCCTACAAACGCTAATGATAGATGAAGATGACGGAGAGAACGGCGTTTTATCCCAGTTAGCATATTGATGTTCGACGCGAAAGCCGTGACGGGTTAATAAAGATTGCAGTGTAGCCTGATCTGTAAACCGACAAGCAATTCGGGAAGTCGTTCGTTTATCCCCCCAATCACGCATCGTGACCCAATGCATGATATGTTGGCTAGCATCGTAATATTGTGTACCTGATACCTTGACGTTTTTCCCATCCTTATCAATAAATGATCCCCATTTTGTCTCCTCTTGATCGGATAAATCCGTTCCCATCGGATTACGGGTCTCGAATGCAAAGATTCCATGGGGTTGTAAATGTTTGTGAACGGTAGTAAGCAAATCGTTTTGATCTTGATCACTTAAGAATGCCTGAAATGCATTGCCAGTCAAATAGATCATCGAAAATCGCTTGTCCGATTCGAAGGTACGGGCATCGCCTTCCATAAAAGTAACAGTCAACCCTTCCGCCTTCAGCCGCGCATATGCGAGCATCGCCGAAGAGATATCTACGCCGGTCATCGTTATACCGGCTTTTGACAGTGGTATCGTTGTTAAGCCTGTACCACAAGCAAGTTCTAACACTTCGCCAGGACTCGATCTTGCAAGCTCAAGATAGAACTGATATTTGTCCATTTCACCGTCAAATTCAAGATCATAATTTAGCGGATCCAGATATTCTTCAAGATTGCTATGTTCAATCAACGCTATCCCCTCTTTCATTTCAATGTTACATTAGAGAAAAAATAATTTTCATTAGGAAAAACATGTACTTATATAGACTCAAAAAGGATAATCAAAATAAAAGCCCTCTCGATAACCCTCGTACTTAACAGTATTATTTTACTATTTATTCGATAAACCGTTTGGTAATTCATAGTTATAATCAATTTTTATCGAACCTTACATAACTACTTTTTAAGTCGATAATCACTACTTTATCCTGACCGCAATAGAATAATTAGAGGCCGACCCAACAAAATGGTCATCTTTTTTTCATATTCGGTATAGCATCTTTCTTTATTCGATACAGGTGATCGAGTAAACGATATCTCGTTCCCATCTTCAAGCCGAAACTGGTTCGCAGACACCGTGTCGGAACAATAACCGGGCCAGATGACGCAAAATTATTTCGACTGCGGTACCATTCCGTTAACCTGCTGTTAGCTTAAATGAAAAAGAAGAGCTACCCTATAGGAAGCTCCTCCACTAACGTTCTCAGTAAGCTCGATGACTTATCTAAATCGGAATAAAATTCTGCTATCGACACAAATATCAGAATAGGTGGACTCCACCTCTACCGGAAATTTTCTACACACTCATGTAGAAAGGCGTCTAGTGTGCGTGGCTCTCTGCCGAGCAAGCGCTTCACAGTGTCATTTGGACTTTCTGGCACCATCCTAGACATGGTTTGAATTTCCACAACGTGGTTCGCGAGCCAAGGAGGCAGATTCCCGTGCTCGATAAGATTACGGAGTAGTACTTGGGGTTCCAAGTTGATGTAACTTATCGGCCGATTAAGCAGGGCAGATAGTCGACTCGCGATCTGGGGATAACTGAAAATCTCCGAACCAGTAAGCGTATATATATGGCCTGATACCTTGTGGTTGGTCAGAACTTCTGCGGCAACGTCTGCAATATCGCGACAGTCTATAAAGTTACACGGTGAAACGCCCATGGAGCCGAAGAAAACATTTTGGGTTGTGATCGTTGGTGCAAAGCGCCTTAAATTTTGCATGAACGCATAGGGGCGCAATACGGTGTGGGTGAGACCCGATTCTCTCAGCGTGTTCTCAATTTCTTGATGCCAGCCCGCCACTGCCACTGGAGAGCTCTGCTCAAAGGCTGGACTGGATATTTTTACGATGTGTTTGATTCCAGATTCGGCGGCAATCTGAATGATAGAGGTTTCCAATTCGATTTGTCTTGGACTGTTGGACATGGCAAGGAAGAGCTGGCTAGCACCTGTAAACACGCGTCGCAGCGATTCAGGATCGGAAGCATCCACCCTTGCGACCTCAGTAGTCGATCGGCCTTTTTCTCCGATCTGATCACGCAACTTCTCTGGCTCTCTGCTCAGCGCCCTGACAGGTATGCCAAGATAAACCAAACGTTCCAAAAGCGCACTTCCAATCGTACCTGTTGCTCCCATAATAACTATCATTTTTATCTTCTCCTTTTAGATGAAAAATTAGTTGTGACGGCAAGTCGCCACCGCCATGTCACTATCGTGCTCGCTATGAATCCAGACAACGGGAAATCGATCCAGACACGATTTACCCAGGCCAAGTGATTACTCGGAATCATAATTTCTACTACAACAGATGTCACCCATGCAGCGTATAGTCCAAATGAGGACCCGGTCATTGCGAATACCCCTACCACAACCAAGTGAGGTGCACCGATGACCCATCGCAAATGGCCCACTCGGCTGTGCAACAAAAGCCCAATCATCAAGGCCATCAAGGCCGATGCACCGCCAATTGTGGTCAATGCCGCTATTTGAAGCCCCCTATCTGCAGTAACCAATCCCCCGATACCTGCCATAATGGCAGGAGCAGCATAGGCCATTACAACTTCACGCCATAGTACAAAAGTCTTTTTCTTGGAACCAGCAGCCTTGATGCCGTAAACATCATCTGTCTGATTCGAGTATTTCATCTGGTTCATTTACTTGCTCCTTTCTTCTTTGAAGTAGTTCAATGATTGCGTTCAGCTAGATATAATTAGGTGCCTAACTATATAAGAGTAAAAATAGGCTAGCTTCACTAGCCCATTCTACTCATTACTGATATTTCCCTTTGGTTTCGAGCCTAATTCGCCCGTAAGTGCTGAGATGCCTTGTGTAACTCGACCTAGCAAGTCGAGAAATACGCTGCGTTCTTCGATGTTGAGCAAGCCCACCATTGCTTCCAGCCGAGCGAAATGCTCAGGAGCCATTTCACGGAGCTTCTTCGCTCCTTCTTCCGTTAAAACGACTGATTTCTGACGTCCATCGTCTGAGCTTGATCGCCGAGATACTAGCCCATCTCGTTCAAGAATGTCGATAAGACCAGTCACTGTAGCACGTGTAACGCCTAGATGCTCCGCCAATTGCGAAGGCAATTCTTCTCCTTCGTTATCTTCAAGATCTGCCAATAAACGATAACGCCCTGTTGATAAACCGAATCTAGAGAAATGAATCTCTGAGGCGTGTCCAAGCATGGCTCCCGCTGCCATTAGCCTAGACGCGACGAGTATAGCCTGTGCGTCTATGTCTAGGTTATAGCGATCAATCTGACGCTTGGATTGTACAAGCGAGGGAATAGCCTCAATGTCATTTATTTTTTTATTATTGTTGTTCATATATGTAGTATGGTCCCTAACTACTTTTGTGTCAACTCATTTTTATTGCACAGCTCTTTATTTCTCCCAAAGCTCGATCAGTCGACCTTCAGGATCCTCAATCCAAACAAACTTTCCAAATTCACTAATTTCTTCTTTCTTTGCAAGTGGTATACCAATATGCTCAAGATGCTTAATAGTCTCGTCTAGATTATGTACTTGGAAATTTAACATCACTTGTTGTTCTGTTGGAAAATAACTATCATCCTCGGTAAAGAAAGAAAAGATAGTCTCATTTCCTGATTGGGGCTTTATCACAGTCCCATTCCAATGATCTATTTCTATCTTCAAGGCCTCACTGTACCATTTTTTTATAACTTCAAGATTCTTAGTTCTCCAAAAGATTCCTCCGAAACCTTTGATCATCGTATTTATCTCCTGTCTGTCATCAATTTTTTAGCTATCCGTTCTCAATAGATATTCGAGATTTAAATTTAAGTTCCTTTTTCAACTATCTTGCCCATTAATTGAACAAATAAAAAACTACTGCCGTAGCAACCGCTATTCCACTATCGTGTCCCGTTAGCGCAATGAGTCTACTACATCAAGTGGATGCTGTATGGAAGATTTTAGGTAGATGTATTCATAGAATAATGGTACATTATTTTGGAATCAATAGCGCGCAAGTCAGGATATACATTTAGACTAATATTTTTATATTGGGGGATGGTACTGGCATGGACAAGAATTCTGTTTATAGAACAAATATTATAGGTGCTGGCGAGGTTGGTAGCGCTATCTCGGTCGATATGGACAAGAATGTTATTCATGAAACTAACAGCTTGTTTTGGGATACAAAAGGAAATGATATTTTAGGAGCAACCGCGCTTCCTTTATATGGAGCATTCGTCTCAGAAGAAAAATGCCAGCTTTTTGGCGATATTTCAGGAAAAAAGATGTTGGAGATAGGCTGTGGAAGCGGTCAATCCTTGCAATATCTCGGGGAACGTAAAGCATCTGAACTATGGGGTATGGATATATCAGAAAACCAAATCGAAAAAACAAGAGAATACTTATCAGATCACGGACTTTCAGCAAAATTAATCTGTTCACCCATGGAAGAAAAATGTGGACTACCTGAGGATTATTTTGACTTTGTTTATTCGATTTATGCTATAGGCTGGACAACCGATCTTGAGGGTACTTTTAGCAGGATTGCTTCTTACCTAAAAAAAGACGGCGTATTTATTTTCAGTTGGTCTCACCCTATACACAAATGTGTTGCTGCAGAAGATGATATGCTTGTTTTTAAAAAATGTTACTTCGATGAATCTTGGTATTCGGTAACTCTTGACGAAAGTACGCTAACATTAGCTGACCGTAAACTATCAACCTATGTGAATGCGCTCTCAAAAGCGGGATTTGTTATTGAAGAAATGATTGAGCAATCTGATGATGAAATTATTCAATTGCGGGACGATAACGACGATTTTGCAAAAAAAGCAAAGATGCTTCCTGTAACTTTCGTAATCAAAGCAAGAAAACTGTAATTAGTAGTTGAAGATAAATGCCCGTTAATTGAATAAAGGCAGCCGATCATGTTGACTGATTGACTGCCTTATCGTGTTTATATTGAACTATCGTCTCCTGTTAGCTTAATTATGATTCCCGAAAGTCCATACATTCATCAAGTACGTCTCGATTTCTTCATTCCTCTAATATTTGCACATTCTTAGCTGTCCTACGCTGAGAATCAACTATATTCGGAAACTCGAATAGGTCGAATTCAACTTTTTGACCCTCTTTAAGGAACCGAAAGCCGTTCGGTAACCTAATAGGGTCTGGTAGTATTTCGCTGAAGTGTACAACAACATGGTAACCTTCCTGGCCGTCTAGCATTATCCGTCCGTAACCTTTATCTTCTTTGTACCATTTGACAACACCCCATCTTCTTTCCGCCACCTAAGCACCTCCTCTGTAACTTTATGGTACAACTCATTATGTGCTCACATCGCGTTGAATGAGTTATCTCATTTGATTTTTTTCGGAAACCCATATACAAAAAGTATCATACCGAGAAACGCAAGGATTGGCACAAAGATATTATCGAAGAAGCTTGTAATATGAATTTCAGGTAGGGCATTGAACATATTTGCTTCGTACAACGCTGCAATTTCATGGCTGCGAGCTATCAAAGAGCCTACTCGTTCGATTGCATAGATTACTCCAGCGGAAATTAGAAAGGATGCACCTAGTTTTCTGTAAAAGTCGTTGCCCATGAAATATTTGTCTCCTCCTCTATTTTTTATTGAGTACTTCTTCCATCATCCCACTTTACCACATTGTTCCAATTTTTTGAGTATCAGAATATCATTACATAACCTAATGCTAATAATGTGACGCTATAGCGCCACAAATTGTAAGTATTCTGCCGGCTAATTGAACAATAAAAAACGGCTGCCGAAGCAGCCGCTATTCTACTGTCGTTCTTCGTGAGCTTAATGATTTACTTTGCTTCGGACGAATCCTATTGCTCTTTATTGTGAACTTCATGGATTATATTTGTTATGTCGTTAATTTTGCGGGAACAATATTTTAAAATAGGGTTAGCCCAATATTCGGGTCCAGTTTCATCATCACCAATTTTCACTAAATTCAATGTATACACACCCTCTGAACGCATAGCTGGATACCATCCTAAATCCAAAATCAAACCTGTCTTTTCATTTCTTAAATAGAATATATCCTCATGTAGCTCCCATACATAAGAAAATGAGTCGTCATGAAAGTCATCGGGATTAATTTCATAAAAATGATTCCATAAGACAGTCCAATCTGACGGAATATTTAATGGCACCAATTGTAGACTCATGTTAATAACACATCCCTTAACAATCTTCATATTCAAATCTCCGTGATTGTCCAAGTTATCCTGCCCGTTACTTCAATGAAAAAAGCAGGCTACCGTAGCGCCTGCTCATTAATGTGTATTATTCAACTAAAGTTCTCCGTTAGTTCAATAGTCTTATGTTTTAATTAGAGTCGCTGCTTATAGTTGTAAGGCTGCTGAACACCTAATGCAGTGACGTCCCGACGGGCTTAGGGGGCTGGATGTGGTCACTCGCTTCTGAGAGTGACCCGGAGCGTCAATATGGTGTTAGCCGAAGGAAGTTCTGGAAGCAGCCATTGCATTTAAGGCGTTCTCAAAATAGCTATATACTTCATCTGCAATTCCCAGAAACTCTTCAACAAGTACATTACTATCCAAGTAACAAGCATACAGATAATCAACTAAAGCGGAGTCAATCTCACAATAGTTTAATATGGCATTCTTCATCTTAATAATGTCATCTTGCCATACACCTGTATCTTCTAAAACCAAAGAGTATAATGCACGAATTAATCTCTTAGAGTAACCTTTAATATATCTAGTTTTCATTGTGTTATCATTAGCATTAGAAAGTAAACTATGTATATGATCTACTTCCTCCTTGGTCTCTGTATTTAAGTCTAAAATGAACTCTGGAGAAATAATTATCGGTGGTACTTTTTCACCAACGTCATGACCATATATGCAAACACAAATTATCTTTACCCAAAAACCCCACTCATTTGGTTTACTTAATACATCGTCAATCGAGCAAATTATCGTATCAATCTTAGTTACTACTGGATATTCTTCCAAAAGCCTGTCTTTAATATTTGACAATCTTTCGTAATCAATATCTTTGGGATTTACACATACAATAGTAAAGTCTGCATCTGACTTAAAAGGTTTAGCAGTTCCTTTTGGAATCGAGCCACACATATAAATGCTATGAATCTTACCTTTAAATTCGGTAAGTATATTATCTATATACTTATCAACAAAATCCTTATATTCACTTTGTATTACAATTCTATTTATAACTTTTTCTAATATCATATAGACTCCTCCTAAACTAAGAACTTCTTTCGGCTAACGTCTTTTTTGCGAACTTCGTAAATTCGTCATGACTTAAGTTATTCGCGAAATCATTCAACTATCCTGCCCGTTAGCTCAACGGCATCCACGATTTGACGCCTACTTCAATAAAAAAGAGAACAGGGCAAGAAAGGCATCGACAAAAACCAAGCAGACACCTATTATTTTAACGTTGAACAGTGCAAGCATTGTCCGTTTGAAAGAGGGTTGTTATAAAGAAGGATCGAAGAGCAAAACCTACTCTGTAACGATTAAATCTGAAGAACATTCGGAACAGATTGCGTTCCAGGAAACAGAGTACTTTAAAGAAAAATCTAAGGAACGCTACAAAATTGAAGCGAAGAATAGCGAACTTAAACATGGGCACGGGTATGATGTAGCTACATCCTCGGGTCTGATTGGTATGGAATTACAAGGTGCGATGAAGATATTCGCCGTGAACTTAAAGTTTTTTGCAATGGTATGGAGCCGAGCTTAACCAGTTGAGAACCCTGCAGATCCCTTCGGATCGTCAGTTGATTTCTATGGTCAGGGAGCTTGTGAAATTCGCCCCCGGCTCCAGGGTGATTATTCCCTCTTTAGCTTGAAGTTCACCTTCGAAGACGTCCATATCCGCTACTCCTTGCCAAGGCTCGATGCATATGAAGGGAGCGTTCAAAGGCTGCCAGATGCCGAGGTCGGGAAAACCCTTATAGCTGACAACTACGCTTTTGGAGGAGTGCTTGCTTCTAAGCGAAATCTGCCGAGAGCTCACATTTCGGAAAATCAATGCGCCTTCGGCGAACATTTCATGGGATAAAGGCAGGATGGTCTCTTGTTTCAGAACGGGCTCCGATTTGCCGCTGATCAGCAGGCCGTCCGAATTCAAGAACAACCTTTCAAGGTTTTCCGATTCAGCGAACTCCAGATAGTAATCGTTCAGGCTACCGTTGTCATCAAGCGGACAATTGAACGCCGGGTGGGTTCCGAGCTGGAAGAAGATATCCTGTTCATCGCTATTTTCCACCCGGTAACTAAGTTCCAGTGTGCTTGCATTTAGTTTATATGTAATATATAGGTTGAATTTAAAAGGATAACTGGCCAGGGTTTTCTCATCATAAGAGAGGCGGTAAACCGCGTGGGTGTCGCTTTCTTGGACCAGCGTAAATTCGCTGCGTCTGGCGAATCCATGATTGCCGATCTTATAGGCTTTGCAGTCCACCTTAATCTCTCCATTCCGGGCCGTACCAATAATGGGAAACAGCACCGGAGAACGGCCTGTCCAATACGTGGCGTCACCGCTCCAGATGTATTCAGCTTCCGGATCCAGCTTTCTGAAGCTGATCAGTTCCGCCCCAAGGGTATTAATCTCAGCTTCCGCCGAGCTGCTGCGCAAAATTTTATTCATTGTTGTACTCCCTTTCATACTTATAGTCCAGATACACATATTATATCAAAGTTCTTGAGGGAGTTGAGAAAAAGACAGCCAATTCATCAGCTGCCGTTTCTTCGTGCTTATTGAGCTATCGTGTCCCGTTAGTTCAATGAAACTACGTGTCGTTCACGATCCTTCAACGCAAACGGTCTAGCATTGCGGGAGGGGCTTGTTCGATGGCCTCGAGGAACGCAAAATGATCAAAATCAAGGAAAACGACAGGTTGGATGAAGAACTGTTAATCCGTCTGCTTACGCAAGCATCCTCTGCTATCTAGCCTCGCAGTAGCAAAATAAGCCTATTTTCCCCCTATGGTACGGTGGCTGCAAACAGGCTTTTTGATTCCGCTTATATCATGATATGTCTTCGTTCAATGCCAGCCACTGCACCGCCGACCCGAACCTGATTGATTTCACCGCTCTCACTCAGGCGCAATCCTGCCTTGATTTCAGAAGGACAATCCATCGAATACCCTTGCCTGAACATGACATTCTCTACCTCCCGCAAAGATCGTTGGCCATGTTGGTACAAATAGCTGAGCAGGGCACCGTTGGATGTTCCTGTCGCGCTCTCCTCGGGAATATCGTACAGCGGCGCAAAATTCCGGCATTCCGCAGCAGCATCGTCTGGAGTATCCATCGTGAACAGATGATATCCAACCACACCATATTTTTCGCTGATGGCGGTTATGGCATCAAAATTTGGCTGAACCTCATTCAAGAGCTTCCTGCTGCGGATCGGGATCATAATGTCCCGCAGGCCCGTCGAAACAATCTGGATCGGCAACCCGGTTTCCAGACCCTCGGCATCCATCCCCAAAGATGGGGCGATTTCCTCACAGGATATCCTTTCAAGAAATTGAGGTAAAGCCTGTGACAAATAAACAAGACCCTCGGAGCTAATATCGACATCCAGAATCCCTGCCTTGGTTTCTATCGAATAGGAGGTCCCTTCCTTTGACAAACCCAGCGAATGCATTAGTCCAAATGCAGCAATCGTGGCGTGTCCGCACAGATCAACTTCGCTGGCGGGGGTGAAATAGCGGATTTTGTAATCCGCAAGCAGAGATTTTTCCATAAAGGCCGTCTCCGAAAGGCCCAATTCCTTCGCTATGAGCTGCATTTCGGCAGCATCCAGAGAAAGGCCATCCTCCAAGACAACGCCTGCTGGATTACCGCCACGCTCCCCTTTCGCAAACGCATTTAACGTATACACTTCCACATTCATGTTCCGCTCTTCCTCTCTTTATCTTCAAAAAACCGATGTGCGCAACCGCACGTCCACTCGCATTCAAGATCTTCCTTTTATCAATTTATTACTAGGTAAAGACGACAGGAGCGATTGAATTGTTGCGTTAATCTGCCCGTTAGCGTAATGATGATCTGTCATCTATGGTACGGTTCTACTTAATGGCGCGGCGAATTAATTTCATAAAGCACCCTCAATGCTTATAATATTCTAGCACGTAATCTTGCTTATGCAGAGTGTTAATGCCCACGGATGTCAAGATCACTTAATGGATAGTTACTACTGCCCCAAGTATAAACAATATAATAGTTAATTAGTTTTTCATCTGCTTTCAATGCTTTGAATTTCAAGTTACCATTAAGAAAATCAATGTTATTACTCACTTGTTTTTCAACGATGTAACTCCACTCATTCTCGCGATACTTTGAATAAAAATGATTTAATTCTTCTAAAGTTAGTTCCGATTTGATTAAAATAGCGCCAAAAAATTGCATTCCATTTCCATTCCCAATTAATTTTCCAGCTGATGATAAATCATCTATCAATTCAATTTTGTCTGGCAAAGATACTTTTACTAGATCTTTTTTATGGAATATGCAATATAATTGTTAATAAATGGAGTGGATACGACTAGTAAAACAAGAGCAACTACTGCAATTATTAAAATGATTATGAATGTTTTCTTCAAGTTAACACCTCTCTCAAAAAATATAAATATCCTACCGAACCACACAGGTTCAATACACTTAGAAACCCCTTTTTATTACGCTATGACAGTATAGACGTTAGACATTTTTTAAATTTCAATTTAATGGTATATAATCCAATATCAACATTTCTGTTACTCAGCTAACCTGCCCGTTAGTTGAACAAATAAAAAACGGCTGCCGAAGCAACCACTATTCCACTAACGTGTCCCGCTAGGTTAAATCAAGACCCTTTAAAAGCCAATAAATCTTTTGTGTTAATATGTTTAATATCAGAAATTTGCCCACTTGTAAGCATCTCATAAAGACCGTCAGGAACAAGTTTATACTGAATGTTTTCTTCAAAATCATATAAGTTCTTCCAAACAGCTATAAACTTTTTGTCCCCCTCAATCCCTTCAAATTCATTCTTGTTATAGTTATCCATTCGACTAAAGCTCGCTTCATAAATAAAATCATATTCATGTCCAATTTCTCCGTACCAAGGGAAGATGTGCTCGATAATCCCTATCAATTTTGGTTCAATAATATCAATATTAATTTCCTCTTTTACTTCTCGTATTACAGCTGATTTGCTATCTTCCCCATACTCAATCGTGCCACCAACTGGGCGAAATGTAATGATACCATCTTCTTCCGGGAATTGTTCAAGTAATATTGATTCTCTTCTTTTAATAATGCAAAGTGAACAAGCTCTATATCGCAAATTTTTCACTCCTCATAGTATTTTATTTTTCAAATATATTCCATATAAGCATTGCGTTATCCTGCCCGTTAGTTGAGAAACAGCAGCCAATTAACTTGGCTGCCGTTTATTCATGTTTATGCTCTTTTTAACTTATAAAATTTAAGATATCATCGGGTTCAATCAGTGAAATATTGTTTTCCATATTATATCGGGCACGCTTCAAGAACTCCCTAGACCAACCATCGAGTGCTTCAATATTTCCGTTTCGATAGAGAGCTGAATAAAGGATAGCTTGTCTCAAATCCATAAATAGTGGTAAGTCTCTTAACAATCTTATATCAATCGTATTTTCCTTTTCGTAACCTTCCAAGAACGAAGTTAGATACCTTTTCACAAAAGTTGGAACATCTTCATCTGGACTAGGCACTGCAATACCATAGAATAAGTTAACAGAAATATCTTGCGTGAACCATCCATATTGACATTCATCGAAGTCAAATACAGCGATGCTTCCATTTAGTTGAACTGTATAGTTACCAAAACAAAAATCACCATGAATAAGTCCAAAATTTTCACTATCACGTGATAATTTATGGATACTCTGCATCAAGGATTCAAAATGAGCGATTACAAGGCTCTGGGAAGAAGGAATATATGTTATGAATTCTTGAAGATAACTATTTTCATGCCAGTCGTATCGTGTTATCTCGGCTGTACTAGGAACATATTTTTTAGCTAGTGCGTGCATTCTCCCTGCAATTTCTCCCAATTTATTAAACTCTTCATTTTGAGATATTTCATCACTCCATGAGGCACCAAGCCCTTTTTGGAATGCTACAACAAAAAAACCATCCATCTTTTCAATTAGCTCGCCGTTACTTGATTTCACTGGAGTGGATACTGGAACACCGTTTTTCGCAAGATATTGTATCCATTCTAATTCACCATGTATAAGCTCCAGCGTCCTGTGAGATTCATGTATTATCCGAATGATGAGATTACGTGCTTTGTTTTTACTACCATAGGTAAAGTTTTGATTCTTCCCCAATAAAATTAACTCTTCAGGTATGAACCCATACCTTTTTGCTGCTTCAACTACAATCTTATCCGTAAAAAAGGCTTCAATTGTTGGATTCATATTTCACCTCATTATTTTTAATTCAAAGTGTTATCTCCATTCTAGTTCATTCTCTATTAGCACTTCTTTCCTCGAAGATTTTTCACGATAGTATTTTCCATTTTTCTACCTATTTCCATATATGCATAAAAAGAAGATAGACATTAGGTTTTATTTGTAAATAACTGCCACGTAACCTGCCGATTAGTTCAATGATTAATTACTAGTATTCAATGAGTTTCTTGTCAATTCCTGCAATTTCGCCGATCTTTCATATACCCTCCCATAGATTATTGACTTAACATCAGTAGGTACTTTCTTTCGTACTCCACTACGATTTGGAGAAAAGTAAGAATTGATTTTTTTTCCAAAATACGTTATTTTATAGAAAGCTTAGCGATAAGCAAGTTCCTGACACGAAGGGAGATGTGTTTTAATGGCAACTACTTATATGGTGGTTTGGTCTTAAAACTGAATAGTAGGCATACGCGAAAAAAGCGGGGAAACGCCCCTATTATTTGGTATGCCATCCGAAGTAACCTTTCGTGAATATTGCTGTTTGCAAGATACGATGAAGGTCGTGTCTTTTTTGCGTCCTGATGCCGCGTGACAGCAGCTTCTTTAGAGGCTGCTTGTACGTGGCATTTTTGCGTCCAAAAACAACATTAAAGGAGCTAACAAAAAAACTATGATAAATCTGAAAACCTATGGCTATACAGAAATAGAAGCAATTCCCGACGGATTATTGCCCGGCAGGGTGACAGAGCTTCGGCGCGAGCGCTTCACGGTCATGACCGAGCGCGGCGAAGTAACGGCGGTGCTCAAAGGAGCATTCTATCACAGCGTGGAAACACACGTAGATTTTCCGTGCGTCGGTGATTTTGTCTTGCTGCACTTCAACGAGAGCGGAGATTCTCTCATCGTTACGGTATTGCCCCGTCGCTCCAAGTTCTCACGCGCGGATTACTCAGGGCATGCTGTAGGCTATGCCAAAACCATCCGGGAACAAGTAGTCGCGACTAATTTTGACTATGTATTTATCCTTACTTCTCTGAATTGGGATTTCAACATTACACGCATCATGCGGTACCTGACACAAGCTAGACAGAGCGGCGGTCAGCCGGTCATCATTCTAACCAAGTCTGATCTCGTTGAAGATTATAATCTCACGCTCGCAGAAGTCACACAAAGCATCTCTGATGTTCCTGTTCACGCGATCTGCAGCCATACCGGCCAGGGGCTGAACGAGCTTGATCCCTACTTGATGCCTGGTAAAACAGTCGTCTTTCTCGGCATGTCCGGCGTCGGCAAATCGTCTCTGCTCAATGCATTGATAGAACAGGAAGTAATGAAAGTTCAGGCGATTCGGGAGGTTGACAGCCGGGGGCGGCATACGACAACGCACCGTCAGCTGTTCATGCTCCCCTCCGGTACGATGGTCATCGATACGCCGGGTATGCGTGAGCTCGGGCTTTTTGATGCCGGTGAAGGCATACGCGCAAGCTTTACCGATGTGGAGGATTGGTTCCCGCAATGCCGGTTTGCAGATTGCCGCCATCAGGGCGAGCCGGGCTGTGCCGTTCTCGCCGCGCTTGCCGACGGTTCGTTGCCGCGTGAACGGTGGGAGTATTATGTTGCCCAGCAGCATGAGCACAAGTATGTCCAGGATAAAACAAGCTACCTCATCGACAAGAGGGCTCGAAATAAAACGATAGCTATGTCAAGCAAGCAAACGAAGAAAAACGGAGGATGGAAGAAATGAATATTAAATTTGAAACGCTGATCTATGCTTTAAGCCGACAGTTCAAGAAGGATATTATCTCGGCTGACTGCCAAACCATGCCTTTACAGGGCGGAACTGTGGGAAATGTGCACCTGATAAACGGGATCGCCAAAACCGCAGATGGTGAAAAAATGCCGTACCGTATCGTGCTGAAAATTCAAAAGAAATGGGAACGTTACAACGATCCGGATTCCTGGCGCCGGGAATATGATCTCTATATGTCTGACTTGGGAATGACGTTCTCGGATACCTTCCGCTGGCCGACATGTTACCATGCGGAGATAAATGCCGAAGAAAATGAATTCCAGCTGTGGCTGGAATATATCGATGGCGTAACCGGTTTAGACTTAACCGGTGACATGTATGAAGAGGCGGCGCTGGAGTTAGGACGCTATCAAGGCAAGCTGTATGCGGAGAAGCCCGCTGTGCTGCAGAGCCTGACAAACCTGAGCCATGCAGATCTCATGAAGAATACGTATCTGCATTACCGGTCGTGGCCAGTCGTCTACGATTATATACGCTCGGAGGACTGCGAATTCCCGCAGCACATGCGGCAAATGCTCATCGACATCGATGAGCACGCAGATGAGATACTCGCCCGCATCGAGCAATTGCCCCTAGTGCTATGCCACCGGGACTTCTGGGTGACCAACCTGATCTATGCCGACGGAAAAATCGCACTCATCGACTGGGATACATGCGGTTGGGGCTACATGGGTGAGGATCTCGCAAGCTTGATTGCGGATGAAGCTGATATCGATCACATGGTCGAATACTACCAACGATGTGTCCCTGCGTATTACAAAGGTTTTTCGGAGTATGCAGATGCATCCCCTATCGCCGATAATTGCGTCTTCGAATTGATCCTTCTCATATTCGGGTACAGGCTTGTAGAGTGGTATCTCCACACAGAGAGCGATGACGAGAAAACAAAGTGTCTTCATACGCTTCAAAAAATCCATGAAATGAAGACTAGCCCTGCGCAGGGTTGACTCTAAAAAAAGAACTCCGAAACCCCTTGAATATAGTGGGTTTTCGGAGTTTCTTTCATTACTCTCATTCGGTGAATCGACAATGGAAATAAAGTCCTAGACTGTCACTACTCCACTTAACTAACGTGTTCTGTTAGCGAAAAAGTTATTGTTAACAGTCTTTTTTATAGGACTACAAAGATTCTAGTTTAATGAATTGTTGATTCGAGAACTCTGTCCAGATCATGTGATGCTTCAATAATGGCTGGCTCCAAATTACTCAACCATTCGGAATACTCTAAACGTGTTACCATGGATGGATCCTTCCTTAGCTCCTTGCATCTCTTCAAATTCTCTTTCCATCCGCTACTAAGATGTAAAAGCCCCCAGTCTGCTGCCTGGCTTTTAGACAAGTTGACACCTTCCTGCCACCAAGCTATAAATTTAGAAGCTAATAGGAGCCAGTCGACGGAATGTAGACTATTTCCCTTGCCAAACTTCCGCATACACTTGGCATATTCCTTAAAAAAACTAATGAACTCTTCCTTCGAATACGATGGAATATTGTCTAGATGGGACTCACCATACAACAAGATACTCTGCTCCTTGATCGTGTACAGGGTGAACAGGTCTAATTGATTTTCCGTCCAGACGGATTCGCGCTTTGTTCCCCACCATAAGCCACTGCCCTTTTCCCCACTCAGCATATTAATCGTAAGAAAGGCACCCTCAAGCATATCGGTATAGAGGTTGGGGGTTTGTCTATCGACGGATCTTCTAAAAAGGGATGATCTATAATTGGATCTTTGTTTGTTTAAAAGTTCGATTTCATTTTGGTTACGGTCCTCTCCAATTACAACGAGAAAATCCAAATCCCCGTATCCACAAATATAGACAAAGATTGCTCAAGTGTTTCGTCTACAAATGATTGGATAAACAATTCAATCGCTCCATTTTGTATTTCTATTTTCAGTAGCGTTCGCGTAGTTATGTATCTGCGATCACTCACAATAACCCAGTAATGCTTATAGGTTGGTATCCGCTAAACTTTCGCCTTCTTTAGATTGTAATAGCATGACATGAGCCTCTGCTACGGCATTACGAAACAACTTATCTGTCAATTCAATGCGATCTACTATATCTTCTAAGGTTTTTACACCATATAGCTTTTCCAGGATTAGTACCACTTCGACAGGAAAATCCCGAGATGCATGAACCAAGAAGCTGTCAGCTTGGAATGGTGTATAGATTATCCGAAGTACATCTACAAGTGGATTCACAACATACTTATGATAGTAAATCAACGACTCTAAAAAAAGCCCGCGTTTGGTATATTTGACAGCTCGGTTCCTTTGACTGTAAATACCCTGAGCACGTATCAATTGTGATTGAAGTTGTGAATGGTGTGTCGTGTGATCAACGTTTTGATACTTCACGATACCAGTCTTATCTATCAATATAACGGGTACGACAGTTTTGTCTTCGTTAATGAATAAAACAGGGACACTCTCACTTTGGATCGTCACGTCAACTAAGAGACTATCTGATGACTCCTGTAGGTGGTAAACCTTGTAGCGGTTATTTGTGGGTCGACCAGTTTCTTCATAGGCAATATCTACTTTTCCTAATCGACGCATACAGGCATCCAACCGGGTAATTGCAGAATCTATGCAGCCTTCTTTTGTATAGCACACCAAATCGATATCAGAATACTCGTCCAAAGTTTTAGTACCATCTGAACCCTCTAGCCAGATAGCTAAAATATAATTTTCAATTCCAAGGTCTGATACAATTGCGTTTAGAATGGTCTCACGGTTAATCGTCATAGCTAAACCTCCCATGTATTTTCATCTAATAATAGTTTTATCACCGGTTCACTCCTGTCATTACTGCAGGTAGGATTTTCGTTATGATCAACGAACACTTTTCCAGATTGATTTCGCTCAATTACGGAATATGCAAACACAGGTTCATATGCTAGATTTTTCAACAGTGGCAGAACGTGTGCGTAGTTTTCTTTAGATAATTCTATCATTTCATCTCTCCCTTCAAATTTCATCATTAGATAAGTTCCTTGTTAAATTAACCTGAACACAGTTGAACAAATAAAAACGGCTGCCGAAGCAACCGCTATTATACTAACCTTCCCCGTTACCGGAATGTGTCACCTCGGTCATAGTAATTTAAACTTCATCTTCAAATATACTTTTTAAAATCAAATCTGCGCATTCTTCGGAAGTGTTTAAATGTGTGTTGACTGTACAATTATACCGGATATCTTTTGCCATGATTTTGTGTTGCCAATCAGATTGGTCTTCGGTTCTATTTTCTCGTGCAATATTTCTCTGACGGCAAATGTCTAAAGGGCAAAACACTTCAACAATGTATAATGGGTAACCAGAAAATATATTGTTCACTTTTTCATAATGCGGTTTCAACTCAGGCCTTTCTACCATAATGCCATCAATAAGTACATTTTTACCATGGTCAGAAAATAATTTGGCTGTATGATACATCATGATAATTGCTTCACTTAAATACTTCCAATAATCTTCACGAAGATAACGTTCACCTATCATTTAACTGTAAAGCATCTCTGTTAATACCCCTAATTAATTCAATTAATCTCATTTTAATATTTAAACTGTAAGTCTGGAAATAAAAAACAACTATAATTGAACTATACTACCGTTAGTGAACAAATAAAAAACGGCTGCCGAAGCAACCGCTATTCCTCTATCGAGTCCCGTTAGCACAGCGAAGTGTTGTTACTGCACTAAACTGAACAATTATTAATCATTGCGAAAAAATACTAAGCACCAAATTGTCTTAAATGATGGTCTAGATGTTTATAAATCCCTTTACCCCATTGCTCAGGAGTAAACTTGCCAAAAAAAGGATGCGGATGGGATGAACATTTCTCCGGACCGTTTCTTTGGAAAGTTAAAATCTTTTGTTTCAGTTTTTCTTTTTCTGTCATAAAGTCTCTTTCATCTACAATAAGTATGGTCGGAATTGTTGACATATTGTGTGGTACCGGCTTGTCATTATAGAAAATAGAATTCACAAACCTTCCTATTAACCTTCCTAGCCAATATCTAGGGGGAAAGGAATTTCCCAATGCGATATCTTGAAATGCTGAGCAGTGAGCCAACATTTGAGCAACATTCATTGTTCCCCATTGTGGTTTTGAATTTGGACTTAAATTCTCGATACGGTTCAGTATTTCCGCTGTATGCAATTCATTATATATATTTTCCATTGGCACGCTCCATTAAATTTATCTGAGGAAGTTCATATATGGTGTAGACCGATGCGATTTCCTGCATAATCTAGAACCTTCTGGTTTGTCTATTATATTTATAATTGCTTCAGTACAATTCGACAGCACGTTGTCATTCTAATATTTACCATTTCCCATCAATCTATTCTTTGCTCACTATCCTGCCCATTAGTTGAACAAATAAAAAACAGCTGCCTAAGCAACCGCTAATCTACTAACGTTTACCTATGTCGTCCCTCATCAACCCTATTCTTCGCCACTACTCTTATATCTTCGTCATCATCGTTCAATAAAATAGTTAAAACTCGAAATGTCGCTTTTTTGTTATAGACAATTCGTTTTCTAACTGAGCTATCTAAATCTTTTGCCAGTTTCATTTGTAAACTTTCTGGTAGTCGATTTTTTGTAGCAACATTAAATCTAACCCTTTCATCTGCATCGTCAGCTAGAATTTCCATAATCTCAACAGGAATTGATTTATTATGTGCTACCCATTCACGCATTTCAGGGTACGTTTCAATTACTTGTAACCAAACCTCAAAAGGTGCTTCATCCCATGCAGCCTTCAGATATTCCTCCATGTTATCACTAAGCCTTAACCTTACAAATTCTTCAGCCGAATTAATCATCATTCAACCCCGATAAACAGATTTATTCACATTTTAACATAAAAATTTAGTTCAACTAACCTGCCGTTAGTTGAACAAATAAAAAACGGCTGCCGAAGCAACCGCTATCGGTTAACTTTCATCTTTGAAATGATAATGTTCATGATGGATCGTATCCATTCCAACCAACTTACTACTCTTTCTATGGTAATATGCGAAGTTATTATTTCGGAAAATCAGTTGAAGCATCAGCAACGAAAATCCCCCAAACATAATCATTTGGCATATAATTCACCCATCTCCTTTACCGCTCAATAAGACAAAGAGCAGCTGCCGCGGCGATCTGCTCCTTGTTTTAAGTAACTATAGTTCCCCGTTAGTTGAACAGACTCGAACGGCTGCTACAAGACACTGTTAAACAATTAAAAGGTCATGATTTTCCGCTTTCGCTTTTCTTATTTGTCTTCTTTTGGCATTGGCAATGGTACTTTCCAATCCAGGTCATAGCTCTTTTTTGCCAATTCTGAAGTAAGACTGAGCTTTTGAGGGAGTTCTTTCATTTCATCACTTTGCAATTTTATTCGGATATGGTTTCTGCCTTGTTCATCCTTTCCCATCATTTTAAAATCTCCACCTGTTACATTGAATATTTTGCCCTTTTCATCTTCTATAGTCCAACCAAAACGATTAATAATTTTATCTGTGTCATCATCCATTAAAATCGTATCTGCTACATTAATATATGATATATCCTTTAAATAAGCCTCTAGCAAAATAGTAGCGTGCTTCTCATTCTTTGGAGATGCTTCATTTAATGGTTCGTCAAAGGTTACGGACATGATCTCAATCGTTTTGCCATCCTCATCTACTCTTACAGATTTTTCAGCAAGCTGTTTTGGCTCAAATGATACACGTAGCTCATACGGTTCTGTTTTTTCTAAAGAATCCAATACAAGTGTATATTGGTGATCAGGAGACAGTGGAGCAAATCCATACTTCCGATTGGAATGACCGTATTCTCCCACAGCCTTGCGTGGAATATCAAGCGCCCTAGTTAAATCTTTTACTTTCTCTCCTTTTTCATTTTCAACATGAAAATTCAGTTTATAATCATCATAGCGAACATAAGGATCAACTGAATCTAGTTTTCCTTTCACTTGTTTACTTTCCTCTACTAATCTTTTCTTTGCCTCTTCCGTCCATTTCGTTTCATAATCCACACGAGCAGCAGTCGGTGAATGCATAATGCTATTTAGATTGATTTGCAGTCCCTGTGGTGTAGTATACGTTTTATCGATTGGTAGCACCTTGGATGCCTTAATTGCTTTTTCTAAATCAATAGGAATCTGTAAGGCCCAATTTCCTTTAACAGAGTCGATCTGATTCCCCTCAAACTGTAATAAAAGGTTTTGATCTTCTGTTTCCCCCGGTTTTTTTAGAGTGAGATATCCGTAATTTTCTTGGATTTCTACCATATACGTTTTAGTTTCTTTAATCACATTCCCTTTCAAATCTGTTACCTCTACGTTACTTATGTGAAGCTTATCCGGATGAATAAAGTTCTTTTGCTGATCCTTGATCGAATAAACAGCCACAATTCTCATCGGATCAGCCAATATCTCCTCTATTTCAAGAGTATAGCCCCGATCAGTAACAGAGACATTTACCTTCTGTGAAAAACCTTCCTGTGCTGCATATTGCAGTTCTTTATCAGAACCATTAAATAGCGATTTAACATAGGCCGCAAAGGTAGGACTCACCGATATCGTTAGAAGCAAAGCGCAGCTGATTAAGACAGGAAGTACCAAAGTGCCTAGTAAACGCGACCTTTTTCTTTTATAGGCTACCACTTGGTCAGGAATCACAAAACTAGGCTGATCCAATTCTCCAGCAACATTTTTTAGAGTTTGTGCAATTTGTTTGTCAAGATTAGTCATGCATGTTCACTCCCATCTCGGTAAATACCTGTGTTTCTTTGTTTACTTGTATTTTTTCAGCAATTAACTTTCTGGCCTTATGTAGCCTTGATTTTACCGTTCCCTCAAATACACCAAGGATTTTTGCAATTTCAGCTATACTAAACTCCTCATAATAGTAAAGGATAACTACTGAGCGATGTTTCAGCGTCATCATCTGAATCGCTCGCCAAATCTGTTGCTCTTTCTCCTTTTGAAGAATACTCTCCAATGGGTTTTGCCCAGGGTCAATAGAGTCCAAATATTCTTCCGTTTTTTTCTTTCTACGCACCATATTAAGTGCACGATGTGTCACAATTTTTATAAACCAAGCTCGAAACGATGTCCCTTTTCGTTCATCATATCGATAAAGTGATTGATACGCTTCCCATAGTGCTTCTTGAACGGCATCCTGAGCTAGATGATAATCATGGACGATCAAAAAAGCGACTCGAAATGCACTAGTTAAGTGAGGTTGAACAAGTGTTTCAAAATCAACTTGACCTCCTTCCTTGGGTATTGGAAAATGATGATTTTCTTTCACTTAAAAGACCTCCTCGTTTTTCCTTTCACTTCTTATTCACCAGTTCTCGTATTTTGGTTCATAAAAAGAGGAAAAAACTTTTCCCTCACTTGGGTGAACTGCTACTTGCGAGGTTATCAATAAATTCCTCCTTCTTATCGGTGGCACTCAAATATATACTGCAGCGAAAACTAAAAAGGTTGGGGAATTTAGAAAAATTTATTCAACTATCCTTCCCTTTAGCTTAATGCCGCTCCCAATCTAGTTCTAGATTAGGCTTCTCATCAAATAAAAAAAGACCGTTTCGGTCTTTTGTACAACTTCGAACACCCCAACTCATGTTACAATACAACCTGAACTCATACTTTACGAAGGCGGTTGATACTGTTGATTTACATCATCAAATTTGTATACAGCTTTGTGCTTCCTCCAGGACTTTTCATCCTACTTCTGCTCGGTCTTGTCATTTGGTTATGGAAAAAGAACCGTCGCCCTGCGATTGCCCTGCTTGGCGTTACACTGCTTATGTATTTCTCCATGACTTCCTTAGTCAGCGATGCGTTAATCGGAGGTTTAGAACGAAAATATCCTCAACCGGATACATTGCAAGGAGATGTCATCGTTGTTCTTGGTGGAGGTGCAAGCTCTGGGACACCGGATATTGATGGCGAGGGCAACTTATATGGATCAGCAGCGAATCGGCTAATTACATCTGTACGACTACATAATGCAAGTGGTTTACCCATCCTATTCTCTGGTGGACAAGTCTTCTCCGACAGCGGCAATGAAGCGGATATCGCCAAAAGACAACTCCTTGGACTCGGTGTCCCCGAAGAGGATATCCTGACCGACAATCAATCTCTTAACACGGAGCAGAATGCTGTAAACACCGCCGCAATCCTACAAGAGAAGGGACTTAAGCGTCCTGTACTAGTCACATCAGGGTTTCATATGCCCCGCTCGATGCAGCACTTCAAGAATGCAGGGCTAACAGCGCAAGCTTTTCCTACAGATTATATCGCCAGCGCTGAATTTTCGTTGCAACCCTCAAAGTTCACTCCTTCGCCAGGAGCCATGTCGACTACAGGCACAGCCTTGAAGGAGTATTTAGGTCTTCTTGTTGCTCATCTATTTAATTAGATCTGTGAATTTTGCATTTGTTACCCCTGCAAGAAGCTGCGGTGATACATCCATTTGTTGACCAATTTTCCCGGCGCTAACGGCTATCGTTTCCTGACTTTCTGCGCTGCTATCAATGAACGTCGGATATAGCTTTTTCATACCGACTGGTGAACATCCACCACGGATATAACCCGTCCACTTCTGCAAGTCCTTCACTGGCAGCATCTCAATCTTTTTCTCTCCGGCGGCCTTGGCCGCCTTTTTGAGATCCAGCTCCTCAGCAACCGGTATAACAAATACATAAAGATTTGCTCCGCTATGAGCGACCAAAGTTTTAAAAACCGTCTCTGCCGCCTTTCCAATCTTCTCCGCAACTGCCGTACCATGGATTAGTCCATCCTCGTTGTCATAAACAAACACTTCATATCCAATTTTCTTCGCATCTAGCATTCGCATCGCGTTGGTTTTGGTTACTGCCATATCTGATCTACCTCTCTTTAATCTATTCGATACTATATGGTCAAAGAGGCCCCAAAGCCAACATGGCTTACAGGACCTCTTATTGCTGCGTTCCCATTAATCTCTGGGATAATTAACTTGCATAATATCCATAAACGGAACTTTTTCGATACCTTCGTTTTTACTGATGTGTACTTTTCCTGTCCGCGAGTCCATTTCTACAATCGTTCCGCGCACCTGTTCTTCTTTTCCCCATACGGTCAATAAAATCTCAGAACCTTCTTGCTTCGCTTCAACTAGCTGATTGCCTAGCTCCTCAAGTACAAATTCATCTCTTGTGGGCCGCTTGGCCACTTTTGCTTTTGCCACTCTACTCCTCCAATAAGCGATTACAGGTATTAAGTATTTTAAAATACTAAGTATGAATGCTCTCGTTTATTATATCATGTTTCAGTTTAAGGCTCGAACCCCTTCTGGCTCAAGAAAAGCTCATCTTCATTAAAAACACTCCGGAGTCCATCGTACACCCTGCGATAAGCCGCCGGATCGTACCATTCTTCCAATTGCAGCTCTTCATAAAGGGAATAAATACCTAATCTCCGTGTCCGTTTGCCCCCACTGCCATCTCCCATAAAATAATCGTCGATACAGACCCTATCCACCAAACCCCTTAGGATCTCTGGAAAAGAAGTGCTGCTTGGCAATACCGGAGCGATGGTTGCTTGAATAGGAATGCCCGCTTCACGCAGTAATTTCAGTGTCTTTAATCTTGCAGAAATGGGTGGAGCACTTGGTGTGAATTTTTTGCGAATATCTTCACGATCCGTCTCTACAGTCATACTCACGCGAACCTTGTCTTCTAAGCGTAATAATAAATCTATATCTCTGCGTACGAGCGGACTGCGCGTCTGCACGAACAGAAAATCGGGTGGGGTCTCCACCATAACCTCCAGCAAAGCCCTGGTTACCTGCTCCTTGTGCTCTATCGGTTGGTATGGATCTGTACTAGAGGACATAAAGATGGAGACCGGTCCTTTGGACTTTGCTTTCAGGAGTTCTTTGTGTAAGATAGCTGCAGCTTCTTGTTTGACATCTACCCACGTTCCCCATTCCTCTTGGCGAAACAGTGAAACAGGCATTTGACGCACATAACAATAAGAACAGCCATAAGTACAGCCGGTATATGGGTTTAAAGAATGACTATATCCGTTCAGATAACCCGTCCCTTTATTTAGTAAGGTCTTTGGGGTTTTGTACTGGACCTCAATATTCATAATTCTAGAGCACTCTTTCCACTTTCCAAATTAAGCAGCCTAGTCTTCATCTCTAATCCCCCGCGGTAGCCAGTTAATGTTCCATTCTTGCCAATGACTCGGTGGCAGGGCACCGTAATTAGTATCGGATTTGCACCTATGGCCGTCCCTACCGCGCGTACTGCAGCAGGCTTTTGAATATGTGTGGCGATATCCGAATAAGACCACGTTTGTCCATATGGGATTTCACATAACGCTTTCCACACCGCGAGTTGAAATGGAGTCCCCCGATAGTCAAAAGGAATGCTGAAAGCCTGCCGTACCCCTTGCAAATATTCGATCAGTTCCTGTACAAATGGAACCATTTTCTCATCGTCCTGCACCAGTTTACTTTCAGGAAATCTACGGCTCATCCAGTCACTCATTTCTTCGAATGGCTTCTGCTGCGACCCCACATAACTTAATCCTTTCTCCGACGCTGCGATATAGAAACTCCATTCCTTATAAGCTAGCAATGTCCAGTATATGATTGCACTTGGTCTATAATCCATTTTTCTGTACCTCCATGAATAATTCAGAATGATTCGTTAATTCTAATTTGTTAAGCTGTCGATACTTCGTTGGGGTAAGCCCCGTCTTTTTCTTAAATAAGGTAATAAAATACGACGTATTTGGCAGACCCACATGTAATCCAATATCAGCTACATCCCGATCCGTGGTAACCAAATATTCAGATGCCTGATCGATTCTCTTTTGCTGTATATAATCCGCTGGAGTGATTCCCATTACTTTCTTGAAGGTTCGATGGAGATGATAAGGGCTTCCATGACAGACTTCTGCCAGCGTTTCAAGAGTAAGAGGTTCATGATAATGTTTGTCGATATATTCAGTCATTACAGCCACCCATTCCTTATCCGGCAGCCGCTCACCCGTCGGTTTGCATCTTTTACAGGGACGAAATCCAGATTCTAATGCTTGTTCTGCATTTTGAAAGATACGTGCATTCTCTCGATTAGGTGCTTTGGACTTGCAGGAAGGTCGGCAAAAGATTCCCGTAGTCTTCACAGCATAAAAGAATTTTTCGTTATAAGCTGCATCATTTTGCAAAATAGCCTGCCATTGCTCCTCAGTCATCTTTTCCACTTCTCCACTCTTATCCATACGATTCACCTCTAAACCAAGTATACCCCGCTACTGGGTCATCTGTACTCATTCTAGAATGTAAAAGCAAGATAGTGAAATCCAAGAATGGTGAGATTGCTCGTAATTACACTTTGTTTATCGAATCCGCACTTCCTTTGTCAGCCTTGCAGGGAGCAGCAATTGAACAACGAATTACTCATAACATGACTACCTGAACTGGAGGAATCAAAATGGAAATTCTGAAAACAAAGGATGCCGCAGAGCTGCTGTCAGTAAGCCAGACTACGATCAAACGTTGGGCTGCTATGTTCCCTGATTTTTTTCCAAAAGACCGGTTTGGCCACTATACATTCTCAGAGCAGCAAATCAGCTTGCTTAGTCATATTAAAGACCGCATTAATCACGGAGAACCACTAGAGAGTATTCAATTAACTGACTCGAATGAAAAGCAGATGTCCACGTCACCGCAAGATCCACTTCATCCCACAGACGCTGAGCCTATGCAAGATATATTATCCCGGATTCATTATATTGAACGTACACTCGATCAAAAAGCCGACGAAGTAGTCATGATACAGTTGCTTCAGCAGCGTGAAGAGCTTGAGGATCTGCGGATAATGATCAAACAATTAGCAGCAACCCTAGAACCCATGCAAGCTTCAAAAGGCAACGTCTTCACATCTAACGAAGCTTCTCGTCCCGTTACTACTACAAGGTTGCCCTCTCCACCAAGGAAACGTGGTCTATTACGCTCATTCTTTTTCCTGTAAGCCTGAAACGCAAAAGAACCTACTTCTAACTAGCGTTGAAGTAGGTTCTTTTAAATGTCGTAGGACACGCATGACAAAGTCAGCGATTAACGGTTAGGTAATCCCCTATTGCTTCTGCAATAAAGCTGAGCCTGCGATTCCTGGATGCGTCATTTCGTATGGGTCCAGAATCAGATTGAGCTCTTCCTCGGATAACACATTATACTTAAGGCACAATTCACGAACAGATTCTCCTGTCAAAATCGCCTCACGAGCAATACGTGATACCACTTCGTAGCCCAAATGTGGGTTAACCGCAGTAATGATTCCGACACTACGCTCCACATCCCGCTCTAGCTTCTCTTTATTGGCTTCAATACCAGCCAGACAGAAATCTGTGAAGACTTGGAAGGAGTTGTTCATGATGCTGATGGACTGAATGAGATTAAACACTAGAACTGGCTCCATAACATTCAGTTCCAGTTGACCCGCTTGGGAAGCCAGACAGATTGTATGGTCATTTCCTATCACTTGAAAAGCTACCTGATTGATGACCTCTGCCATAACCGGATTAACTTTACCTGGCATAATGGAGGAACCAGGCTGGCGAGCAGGTAATGAAATTTCATTAAACCCTGTCCGCGGGCCGGAGGCCATGAGTCGAAGATCATTAGCAATCTTGGACATGTTCATCATGCAGACTTTTAGCGCAGCAGATACTTCTGTGTATGCATCTGTATTTTGCGTAGCATCCACAAGATGATCTGCAGTAACTAGCGGCAATCCACTTATTTCGGCCAAATGTTCTACAACCACTTCGATATATCGAGGGTCAGCATTTAATCCAGTTCCTACTGCCGTTGCCCCCATATTCACTTCATACAAATGATGACGTGTATGTTCAATACGTTTGATATCTCTCTCAAGTACTCTGCGATAAGCCTCGAACTCTTGGCCCAGACGAATTGGCACTGCATCTTGTAGATGCGTGCGTCCCATTTTTATAACCGGATCGAATTCCTTGGCTTTGTCTGCAAACACCTCATGCATTCTGCGCATTGTAACAAGCAGTTGTTCCAGAAGAGAAAGCGTCGCAATATGAATAGCCGTCGGGAATGCATCATTTGTAGACTGCGCCATATTCACATGAGAGTTGGGACTTAAATGACGATAGTCTCCTTTTTCATGACCAAGCAGCTCTAATGCTCGGTTAGCAATGACTTCATTGGCATTCATATTTAACGAGGTACCTGCACCACCCTGTATAGGGTCTACAATAAATTGTTCGTGCCATTGACCTTCGATGATCTCATCTGCTGCTTTCACAACAACTTCTCCAAGCCCACGATAGAGCCTGCCGATTTCCATATTTGCAAGCGCAGCGGCTTTCTTTACGATCCCCATCGCTTTGATTAATTCATTGTGCACTCTATAACCCGTAATTGGAAAATTCTCTACTGCGCGTAATGTCTGAATCCCATAGTATGCGTTCTTATCTACTTGTTTGCTGCCTAGAAAATCATTTTCTACACGAAATTCAGTTCCTGTCACAGTAAATCCCTCGCATTCTTTGAGTTAGGTTTGAACGGATTTAAGAAAGCGCATTCATTCATATGTCTCACTTAGATATTAACCTTTATTGTGATAAATGTCTCTCATAAAATTAGAGATTAATGTAATTAATTTCAAATAAAATTACGAAAGCCTTGCCCTTAAAGGAAAGCTGGTTTTTTTTAGGAGTAAATTTCCAATTGAAGCTATAGCATAGTATGCGCATTTATAATATAAAAAAGCCGACCTTAAGGTCGACTCCATCCAAACTTAACTCACAACTATGTTGAGTTCTTATTAAACCGTATAGTTCTCCAAAGAGATCTTCACACCATTCAGCAAAGCTCGCGGTTGCTCTGACTCGCTCTTCATACTCAAATGCAATCTATCGCCATTACTGGTCGTATAATGAGCCGCCAAGCCGCCTTCCATCTCAAAGTGTGGTTCATTATGGGCCATTGCTATTACGAATGCATCCAGTCCGATGATGCCACGCTCTGCAGACTCCTTAACACCGATCGCCTCAACGATCACTCCACCCGGCATCCCTTGAACGGTTACCTCAATATATCCCGGACGTTCCTGTATTTGGTACGATTGAGATAAATATATTGCGAAATAGACATCCCCAACCTGACCGAATAAGGCGTTCGGGTCTTGCATCCACTCCCCATGAGGAAGAACACCGATGATCGTATTCTTTTCCCCCTGAGGAATGGGAAATAAAGAAATAACTACATTCTTGTGATAGAGGACCTCCATATAACGGCTCTGATGGCGAGGATCTCCCTCATTGTAGCCTTGACCTGGATGGAAGAAAAATAGCTGGTTGGACCCTCCTTCTCCATTCACAGGCAGAGAGAAAGTCCAACGGAGCTGTTCATTATCAAATTCCTCTACTCGTTCCCACATCCCGCCTGCTGCAAAATCCTCTGTAATATAGGCATAGGAATGAAGCAACGGTTGAGCGTTCGGATCTGCTGGGACTACCTTCTGTGTAATCTTGGTGGTTTCCACTGGCGTCCGCCGATTCATTGCATCTGTTAAAGCCTCATCTGGTGCTTTATAGAATAGGAGTCCAGCGTATTCCGTGCGTGGCATTGCCTCTGAAAGCTTGAAGTCCCCGAACTGAACATAGTCATGAAGCACATTAGCATCCCCTGGTACATCATGTGGCCAACCTCTAGAATGTGCACCCACCCAAGCACCATGTAAATAAAACTCTGCTCTTACCTTCCAAAGATGATCAAGCATGTCTTTAAGAGTAGTTATTAAATCCGTATCCTCTGTTGGGACAAGCTCCAAAGCGCAGGTAAACGCCTGTATCCAATGCCAGAACCACGGGAGACTGCCGTATTCTGGCATACCCTTAGAGCGGATGTATGTCAATGTATCCTTCAAACTTTGCCGACCATCCTCAACGAGCACATCATCTGCAAACATAGTGCCAAAAATCAGCTTTGCTGCTGTATATTTCGCTTCATGATGTCCAAAAGTGATTACCGGCTTACGGTAGAAATCACTCCGATAGATGTGTCCAAATGCTGTATTCAGGACAATGCGAAGTTGAGCGTTTAGTGCTCCACCATATCTTTTGCAAAAGTAGGCCATCAGACTGCCCATAATTTCTACAGGCAATTCATGCGGCGAAGCCTCACGTGGAACCGGATTCAATCCAAGCGGCCAGTGCCCGTATAGCTCCGTGCCAGGTTGACGATTCTGTAGCATTAATGTCTCTAGCAGCACATCCTGTGCCTTCTGTTTCGCTTCTTCCCGGTCAAAAGGCAACGACAAAGAATCATCTACTGCAGCTGCAAAAAGATATGAGGCATAATAAAAGTTATTTCGCACATCATCGTGGAACCAGAGTCCACTCTCAAGCAGAGGCCGTCTCTGCGCTTCCAGCGCTATACTTATAATGATTTCTTGTTGACGGTCCTGATAAGTACTCTGAATACCATTAGACTCCAGCATTCAAGTTCAACCTCCCACATCTAAATTTTCAATAGTATGATAACAACCCTATAAATGAGAACTAAGCATTTTAGATCTATTGTGCACACTTTTCGTTCATTTGGCAATTATTAAAACTTATAAATAAACTAAAATGAACCAACATCTAAAAATAAACACTTGTAATACGAACGTAAATGGAGTAAATTGTACCTATACGAACGAAAATATGCTTGTGAAGGAGATTGAATATTCCATGGAAAGACGTTTTGCATCCCATCCTAATGAAGTTAAACAGTTTGACACTGAGCGCCTCCGTAAGGAATTCCACATTCCTGTCATTTTTGCACCAGATGAACTGAAACTTGTACTTACCCATGAGGATCGCATGATCGTTGGCGGTGCTAATCCTGTTAAGGAAGAAGTTGCACTTACAACTGACCTCAAAGAACTTGGGGTTACTTACTTCTTGGAACGCCGTGAGCTGGGGATCATCAATGTTGGCGGTAAAGGTTCGGTTATTGTCGATGGTACAGAATATGAAGTAGATTTCAAAGAATGTCTGTATGTCGGTCAAGGTTCTAAAGATGTTATCTTCAAAAGTGCAGACGCTTCCAAGCCCGCTAAATTCTATTTGAATTCTGCGCCTGCTCACCAGTCCTATCCAACTACCAAAACCACTCTGGCTGAATCCGAATCTGGTGCAATGGGCGGTTTGGAGAACTCCAATGAGCGTACCATTCACCGGTTCATTCATACAAATGGCGTGCAAAGTGCTCAGCTAGTTATGGGTATGACTCAACTGAAGCCAGGTAGCATGTGGAATACGATGCCAGCACATACACATCCACGCCGGATGGAAGCTTATTTCTATTTCGGTCTACCGGACGATTCCGTTGTGTTCCACTTGATGGGAGAGCCTAATGAAACTCGCCATATCGTAATGCAAAACGAACAAGCGGTTATTTCTCCAAGCTGGTCCATCCACAGTGGTGTTGGTACTCATAACTATACTTTTATCTGGAGTATGGCTGGCGATAATAAAAGATATGATGATATGGACCCCGTATCCATGAAAGAACTACAATAGAGATAAGCTAAAACGCCTTCGGCGTCCTTTTAAGGACGATAAGCGTTTATGCGAGAATTATAAGGAAGAGTCTAGCGTGAAACTTAAACTTTCTTATAATTTTAATCAATTACGGAAAGCTGAGGCAAGCGGATGAACCCGATACGACGACATGAGATGATTATGGAAGTTATGCTGAACCAAAAAGATGTAACGGTGAATGAACTGAGCGATAAGCTACAAGTTACGGGAAAAACAATTCGTGAGGATTTAAGCAAGCTGGAGGAGCAAGGACTGATCGTACGTGTACATGGCGGAGCTGTGCTGGCACAAAGCGACCAGTTTGGTATTTTGCCCTCTAAGGATCCATTGGATAAGTATTCCGACGAAAAAACAGAGATCGCCTTGCGCGCGCTTGCTCATATTGAACAGGACGATATTATAGCTCTTGACGGCGGGAGCACAACGCTTGAAATTGCCCGACGCCTGGACAATATGCCTCTAACGGTAGTCACCAATGATGTATACATCATCAGCGAACTGGTTCCCAAAGATCATATTCGTCTCGTCGTTCCCGGAGGTTACCGTGTCCGCAATATGTTGGCCGGCACTGAAGCCGTCTCCTATGTGCAACAACTTAATATTCAAAAAGCATTTCTGTCCTCGACAGCTGTTCATATCGAACATGGACTTTCTATTTATACAGGAGATTTAATTGAGTTTAAGCAAGCCCTTGTGTCTACTGCCCGTAAGGTGTTCGCGGTTGTGGATCATCATAAATTCGGCCAAACTGCGCTGCGTACATTCGCTTCTCTGCAGGAAGTTGACGTTATCTTGACAGATAAAGGACTCTCTCCCGAAACAGCAGAACAGTTCCGCAGTGCAGGCATTGCCATTGAATGTGAGTAATAACGGAATCAAATCCATTTAAATCAAAGGGGCGTAATTTATAATGTCATCATCATTATTCAGCTTGGCAGGTAAAACAGCACTCGTAACCGGTGCTGCTCAAGGTCTTGGACAAGGCATTGCCCTTGCCTTCGCAGAAGCAGGTGCGGATATTGCATCCGTATCGCTTAATACAAGTCAAGAAACCGTAAACGCTGCAAAAGCTTTTGGTGTAAAAGCGGTTAGCATCGAATCTGACTTAAGTGATCATAGCAACCTGCAAAACACATTTGACCAAGCACTTGAACTGACTGGTCATGTTGACATTCTCGTGAACTGTGCAGGAATGATCCGCCGTACTCCGGCAAAAGACCATAGTGAAAAAGACTGGTTCGATGTTATTAACCTGAACTTGAACACAGTGTTCCTTCTGTCTCAGATCGCTGGCCGCCACTTCCTGGAAAGAGGATCCGGCAAAATCATTAATATCGCCTCTATGCTCTCCTATCAAGGCGGAATCAATGTCCCTGGCTACACCGCGAGTAAGCACGGGGTTGCAGGTCTTACTAAAGCTTTTGCCAATGAATGGGCAGGCTCCGGTCTGAACATCAATGCGATTGCACCAGGCTACATGGCGACTGAAAATACAGCTCCAATCCGTGCTGACCAAAGCCGCTCGGATGCTATCTTAGATCGTATTCCAGCTGCACGTTGGGGAACACCTGATGATCTTAAAGGTCCTGCTGTATTCTTAGCTTCCGCAGCATCCGACTATTTGAATGGTCATATTCTTAATGTTGACGGCGGATGGATGGCTAGATAAATAACCTGAAATATTTAACCCGCTGCCTGAAGCAGCGGGTTATTTTTACTTAAACAAGCTTGTAATGGATTCCCCATCAAATTTACTAGTAATCTTAAAATTTCCAGAGTGATACTTACTATTACTAGATCGATCGCTGAAATACAAGTAATCTGTGCCATAGAGTGTCATTCCAAAGCGCTGATCTTTATTTACATATATTCTTATCCAATAGGTCTCCGCAGGTCGTTCTGATGCTTCACTTCTTTTTAATTTCACGTCAGAAAACTCATGTATGATCTTTTCAATTTCTTTCGGGTCATCCACTTTAATTTCTTGTTCATTAGAACTCTTAAGAACTCTAATGGAGGTGATTTGAGTAGCATCGATTCGATCCAGTACAAGATTTTGAAATGAATTATAACTGTGATATAAGGGAACTCCATAAAGAAGCAGATTTATTACTATAAGAAACAATAAAAATAATTTACTTTTTTTCATAATTATTAGCCTTCTATCTCCACAAATTCTCCCGGATGTGCCCGAATATACTCGCCAATCAACCTGTGGCTATCTTCGGCTATGTTCTTAAATCGTTCAAATAAACCACTCATCTCATTCAACAACTCAGGATCTCGATCGAGATCCGTGATGGTAGCATCAACCCACTGTATTCCAAGTCGATTGTTTCTTTCTTCGAGAAATGCCTTTGTTTCCTGAAGCAAAAGAATCATCGGATCATCGCCAAAAAATCGTATGCCTCCCATCACCCCTGTCCAATACCCCGGCAGGTCTTGCATGTAAGAAATCCAAGCATAATACTCCCCTTCGGAATTACGGCTGTGATCATGCATTACTCTGAACATACAAAGTGCTTTCTGTCCGTCTGTGAGCTTTGAGATCACTTCGGATTTGATCGATGGTGATTTTGCGCGAATCTGCTGAAAGGTAGGCTCCATACAGGCCCATCCTAATCTTTCATCACTAAAAGTGTCCAAATCCTTCTGCTTCATGGTTACTAAATTCATTTAACTCCTCCTTTGATTAACATCCAAAAATATACATTTCATTCTAGCGGTTGTCAATAAGAACCTCCCTAACATTTAGGGTAATTCGAACGTTTTTATGATAGGCTTTAGAAAGAAGAAATCATCACAAAGGAGCTTTTCTATGCATAATGAGATACTTACCATTTTTGATGAAGCAGGCAACCGAACAGGTACGGCTCCACGTGAAGAGGTACATCGGTTAGGTCATTGGCATGAGACCTTCCACTGCTGGTTCATAAGCAAAGATCAGGAAATACCCTATATCTATTTACAACTTCGGAGTAAACAGAAACAAGATTATGCTGGGCTACTGGATATCACGGCCGCCGGACATTTGCTAGCAAACGAAACTGTAGAAGATGGAACACGCGAGGTTCATGAAGAGCTGGGACTGGATTTATCCTTAAAAGACCTGATCCCGCTAGGAACAATTCCTTACAGTATGAAAAAAGAAAAACTTATCGATAATGAACGAGCGCATGTCTTTGTTTATAACAATCCCTATCGTCTAGAAGATTTCCAGCTACAAAAAGAAGAGGTCGCCGGCATTGTCAAAGCTAAGTTCTCTGATTTCCGCAGATTTTGGCAGGGAGAAATACATAGTCTACAAGTCAACGGTTTTCAAATCGATCCGCATGGACATAGAATTACCATTGAGCAGGATGTAGACAAGACCCATTTTGTACCCCATGAAGTGGGTTATTATACTCGTATTATCGAGGGTATCGAAGCAATATTTCTAAAATTACCAGTAGTAACGGAGGACAAATGATTATTGATCAACGAACATTTACCGTGAAAGGAACCCAATACACTATTAGATCTGCAATCACTACGGATGCTATGGCATTGTCCGAAATAAGAGTACAAATCGATGGTGAGACCGAGAATTTAGACAGAGAACCAGGGGAGGCTTTTATAGACGAAATAGGGTTTCAGCAGCTAATCCAATCTGATTCAGAGAAACTAAGAAACTTATTTCTAATCGCGGTAGTTAATGATAAAATCGTTGGGTTCTCTAGATGCGAAGGCCATTCTTTAGCAAGATTCGCTCATAAAGTCGAGTTCGGAGTATGTGTGCTGCAGGATTATTGGGGTTATGGAATTGGAAAGAATCTTTTAGCAGAATCGATTGCTTGGGCCGACGCTAACGGTATCCAAAAAATCACTTTAAATGTCCTCGAAACGAACGACAAAGCTATTACCCTTTATCAGAAGCTTGGCTTTGAGATCGAGGGAATATTAAAAAATGATAAGATTCTTGCTGACGGAAAATTCTATAACACGATTATGATGGGACGATTTATGGATTGATATTAAAAAGGCAGAACCTGAATCCTCAGGTCCTGCCTTCTTTTTATACTAACGATTTACGCTTCAACATTGCGAGATCATTTACAGCTAGATTTAACACAGACGGAGCAGCAGTGCCTGAGCTCAAATCTGTATAATCCGCTCCATCTAATTGTACCGTTTGCGGACTGCCGCTGTAGTTTTGCACAAAAATATAATCACTCTCTCCATCCGTACGAAGCTGCGCTGTCACACCAGTTGGAAGCTCACTATCAAGCGCACGAGTAATTCCCGCTTTTGCAGTGATTGCAGCATACAATTCAATGTAGAAAGAGGCGTCTTTTACACGAGTAGCGAGATGATAAGCATTTCCTTCACCGAAACGATTTACCGTAAGCGCTGGACGTCCAGCATAGAAATCGCTGCGATAAGTGCCTAATACTTCCGCACCTTCCAAGTGGATCAGCTCAGCAATTTCATGCGCATCATAATCTCCACTTAGATTAAGTGCATTGCTCGCCTGCATTACAACACCATTCAAATCACGGCTATGCAGCCCTTCGGTCTCTTCTGCCCAAATCCCGAGCGTTCTACGTAGCGGTCCTGGGAATCCACCCAAATGACATAAATCCGTTTCGTTAACGACACCAGACCAATAGGTTGCAAGGAAAGTTCCGCCTTGCTCAACAAACTTCTCGATACGCTTTCCATTCTCTTCACTGATCAGATATAACATAGGTGCGATCACCAGCTTGTAAGCGGACAGATCATCCCCCGATCCGATCATATCAACTGGAATGCCTAGCTCCCAAAGGGCACGATAATGCTGTAGTACAGTCTCCTCATAACGCAATCCGGAATTACGAATGCCTTGCGCATCCTTGATCGCCCAGCGGTTGTCCCAATCGAAAATAATCGCTGTTTTTACTGGAGTTGATGTACCTACTACTTCTGTCATTCCCGCCAGCGTCTTTCCTACCTCTGTAACGTCTTTAAACACACGAGTCTCGGAGTGGCCGCTATGGTCAACAACTGCACCGTGGAACTTCTCACTAGAGCCCCGGCTTTTACGCCATTGGAAGTATTGTACAGAATCCGAACCATGTGTTACCGCTTGAAGCGAAGACAGCTTGTGCATACCTGGACGCTTCAGCTTACTGACCGATTGCCAGTTCGTAAGAGATGGCGTGCTTTCCATGAGCAGGAACGGTTTCTTTTTAAAAGAGCGCATTAAATCGTAGTGCATCGCCGTCCATGCTGCCAGTCTAGCATCGTCACCATCTTCGGTATAATGCCATTCTGGATAAGCATCCCATGAGACAACATCCAGAATTTTGGCTAGTTCGCGATAATCAATGCCATCGATCATATGCATATTCGTTGTAATAGGCAGTGCAGGATTGTAAGGACGAACAACATTGATCTCATGCTGACAGAAGTCAATCGTCCGTTCACTGACAAACCGCCGCCAGTCGAGGTTCAAGCCATGTACTTGCGTCTCTCCATGTGGAGCCGGGGATTCAATCTGTGTCCATGAAGTGTAGGTATGACTCCAAAAAGTAGCCCACCAAGCATGATTCACCTCATCCAGACTGTTATTGTATTTGACCTTTAACCAATCTCTAAAAGCATTTTGACAAAGATCACAGTGACATTCACCACCGAACTCATTCGAAATATGGCAACCGATAACAGCCGGATGCTGGCTATAACGTTCTGCTAGCTTCGCATTTAAAATCGCAGTCTTTTCCCGATACACAGGGGAGGTGAAGCAATGATTATGACGGAAGCCATGTAAATTGTGAACACGATTACGTTCCACTCTTAGAACTTCAGGGTACTTCTCAGACATCCAAGCAGGCCGTGCTCCACTTGGTGTTGCTAGAAATGCGTAAATCCCATTCTCAGCAAAAGAATCCAATACACTATCTAGCCAATCAAAAGTGAATACACCTTCTTCAGGCTCTATGGATACCCAAGAAAAAATTCCGACAGACATCACATTGCAATTCGCAAGCTTCATCAGACGAATATCCTCACGCAAAATTTCTGGGTACTTCAGCCATTGCTCAGGATTATAATCGGCACCGTGCAGCATCACTGGAGCTTTGCTGCTAATCGGGGAGTGTTTTTTAGTCATAATGTAAGATCATCCTCTCAATTCTGCCCATTTCTTAAATGGGACTATTCTCTGATGAGACGCTAGATGCTTAAGCTATCAAATTCACGAATCATCATTTATACTATTTATAATATAAGAACATTCATCCCGATCAGTAGGAATATACTCTCGAAGTGATAGTACAAAATGAATATGAGGTGAATCATCCTGCTTCCTTTTTCACTGATAGAACTACCGCGCGACGCTGAGACGCTTCCCTTATATCCCTACTCTGTAGGTCGTCATATACAATTTCATCATGTGCGCCCTACAGGTTTTCCTGTTCATCAAATTTTTCTGATTCGTACCGGAACTGGGTTGTTTCGTGATCTGGAGAGCGGTACTGAAATCATACTAGAACCTGGAATGGCTTTCGCCTTCCCACCGGATCGAGGACACGAATATTATCCTACCTCACATGAACCATGGCATGTGGGTTTCATCGGAATCGAAGGGAGTCAGTCGCAGGGAATGCTGGTGGGGATTGGCCTTCTCCCTTATCTCCCTTATCATCCTGCTCGTTTTGAACAATGTTGGGAGGAAATCGGAAAGATCTGGCATACGGTGAACAATCAGACGGCTAGTCGTCAAGACGAGCAAGGGATGGAGGATCTATCTATAACCCTATATCGATTACTTCTGATGTTACGTCGTTCTGAATCCATACACTCCTCAGGCAGTCGTTTAGAACTTGAGTCTGTACGTAATGAAGCGTTGGCTAAAGCGGTTGAACTTATTAACGAACATTATACTGAGCCACTCCTTATCTCCAATCTAGCAGCTGCTGTGGGGTATTCCGTCCAGCATTTCCAGCGTCTATTCGTACAGGAATATGCCGTAACTCCACATAAATATCTACAGAATCTGCGACTAGAACGTGCGATACAGTTAATGACAGAGAATGCTGATATTCTCGTTCAGGATATTGCGATTCAACTGGGAATGGAGACGAATTATTTTATCCGAATCTTCCGAAATACTTATGGCTGTACACCTGGGGTGATGAAGCTTCGACTTTTAGAGGGTGAACAAAAAAGATAACGAAATCCAAAGGGATATCGTTATCTTTTCATTTAAATATAGGATGAAGTTAATCCCGCAGCAATTCGTTCCTCACTTCGGTCAGTACGAATCCAAGTAGGTTCCTCCCCCGCCATTTTACGGGATTCTCCGCATCCGGATTGGACTGGCTCATACCTATTCCCCAAATGCGATCCTGTGGGCTAGCTTCGACGAGAATACGGTTTTTCGTTGACTTGAGGTATTCGCCAAGCTTCGGATTCTGCGAAAATTTGGCTATATTTCCTCTTTTGACAATGTCATAGCATTCTTTATCCCAAGTGTCATTTTCGAAGTTTCTTACTGCACGCCCGTAGGCTTTCATCTCCTTGGGATGCTTAGCTTTAAGGATCGCGTCCAACATATCGTCATCTCCAAACAGTCTTGCTTTCTCGGACATCATAAACTGCTCGACACAGGAATACTCGATCCCCTCTACCACGAAAGGACTCATCCACCATTGGCTGAAGCAGCTTTTGTCGACGCCGTCGTGCTTTGGCGGTGTATGGCCCCAGAAGAACACAAACTTGAACGTTTTGCCCGCGATATAAGCTTTTCTTAACTGCTCGATATTGTATATCATTGATATTCCTCCATATTTCTCCGATATAAGCGGGAAGGACGGTGTCCCGCATTTTCAGTATAATGATCGGTCTCCGCTACGAGATCCGCTACTTTACGCCGGAATGCGGCTTTCAACAACTCTTTGTCTAAGATCACCTCATAAACCTGCTGCAGATCCGTCAAAGTGAAGAGATCCGGCATCAAGTTTAGCGCAATATCGGTGTAATTCACTTTTCCCCGCAGTCTCTCAATAGCGCAAGCTATAATCTTCGCATGATCAAAAGCCAATCCGTCATTTGATACAATGGAGTATGCGGTTGACGTAGAAGCCGACTTTGACGTTATCGTCCGACCCACAACTGCCGTTAACTCTTCTTCATCGCTGCTTAGCTTGAGCTCGTATTCCTTCGTTTTCACATACCCATCCTCAATAATCTCTTTCCGCTCGCGCAGAAGCCGATAGGTTACCTTGAACCAGGCAGCATGGGCAGCGTCATCTCCCGCTTTCAGCTGTACCTGATCACTGTTGATTAAGGCCATGTAGCTGCAGCTCATCACCCAGGTACGAGGGTCCCTTCCAACATCGCTGAAGGTGTACAACTGCTCCAAATAAACGTCATCCACACCGGTTTCCTCACTCAGCTCCCTCACCGCCGCCTGCTCTGTCGTCTCGTCCGGCCGGACGAAGCCGCCTGGAAGTGCCCAATTGCCCAGGAACGGGTGACCTCCCCGCTGAATGAGCAGAATTCGCAGCTCTTTTTCCGGAAGCTTGCGGTAGCTGTCCGCCTCCGTGTTCGTAACGGTGAAAATGACCATGTCCGCCGCCACCGAAGGCCGCTCGAAATCCCCGGCATGGTACTGCTCTAAAAATTGACGTTCCGTAAGTCCATCGCGATCCAACATATTCATGTATCCTTGCCTCCTTTGTTCTTTATTCTAGCCATTCAACTCTCCGAAATAGTTCCGGTAGGGCTCGAACTTTGCCAAGACCTCACTTACTTTGTGCATTCGTTCCTCTAGGTTTCCTCGCAACGTGATATAGGGAATCCGCCGCTCTTTCAAATCGGCAATGATTTGCTTATGAAAAATATGCCGCTTCTGATCCCCGCTACGGTCCCATGTATTCTCATAAGGAATATCATCGTCACACAGGAAAAACAGATCGTAGCGCTGCGCGTTTTCTAATGCGATCCGGGCTAAGCATTCAGGAGCCCGGCCGTGGTAATCCAAAGCAAACATATATGTGGTAATTGCATTGGTATCGACAAAGAGATATCGGTTAGCTTCCAGCATCGCCTGCTCCTCACGTTCGATATGGCCCAAAGCGATCTCATCGAACGCTTCTAGGCTGATTCTACGATCCACTTGATGCTCGGTCCAGTAATCACGCCCATATTCGCTCGCAAAGGTTGTGCGATACCGCTGCGCCAACGCTTCGGTGATTGTAGATTTTCCAGTCGACATCGCTCCCACAAAAACCACTTTCGTGATTAACCCCCTATACACGACATCACTTACAAATCTGCGATATTTATAAGGGTCGGCACGTACCATCGTGGCCGAAATCGGCACCCGCTCACGGGCTTCATCCACCCGCCGGTCCACCGCGCCTAATGCGACACTCATATGCTCACCGTAAAACTCACTAGAGTAAAAATGCGTCACTTGCTCGCCCTTCAGCAGCCCTAGAATAAACTGCTCCTCTCGAATCTCATGCTCCCGATCGTTCGAATACCCGTCTGGACCGTCCCAAGCTTCGATTACCCGGACCGACGGATAGAGCTTGCGGATCCAGTTCGCCCGGATATGCAGCGGAATCGGGGTCACCGTCGTTTCGTAGATTACCACAATCAGTTCGTCGACCTCTTGCAACGCCGTCTCTATCATGAATTGATGTCCTTTATGCAACGGGGCAAACTTCCCCAGCGTTAATCCAAGCGTCTTCATACCGATACCTCCTTAGCACCTTTATTCCAATTGTAATAGCCGTAAGCCGCGTTAATCAGATACGCACTCCACATGACGATCATTAGCACCCCTTCGCTACTGCCTTCTAGCATCCGAATTACCCACAGCAGCACCGTAAACATATTCAAAACAATGTAGACCAGCCATTGTTCCTTAAATCTTCTGACCATTAAAAAGGTAGCCACAATGGATAATACCGTTGTAATAGCATCTATATAAGGCGAGTTCTGCCCTGGGATGAACGATAGCCCGATTCCCAGTAACAGGCAGCCTATTATGCAGACCGCTCCAACAAGGAACAGCCACTTAAGATCCATCTGTCGCATGGATAGTTTGCCGTCTTGGCGGTTGTTTTTCCACATATAGAAGCCAATGACATTCATAGGTACAAAGAATAACAAATTCAGCATGACCTCTCCAAACAAACCGTTTATATAAGCCAAGTACGCGTAACCAACGGTATTGTACATTCCGAAAACATAACTCATCAGGTTTCCTTTCGCCGCGAGCACCACACACAGCACCCCGGTGATAAAGACCGTAAATCCGAATAAGGAATCTTTAGAAATAACCGTAAACGCAACAGCAATAGAGGTAAATAAAACTAGCCAGACGATTTCAAACAGATTCCAACCACCCCATGTTTTATTCACTTTCATCCGCTCCCTTTCATTAAATTTCCTAATCTTCACCATTCAGTTTGTTGTTAGTAACTTTTTGATAATAACAATTTGTTAATATCAAATATAGCAAAAAGGCGAGGAAGATGCAATAAAAAGGTGAGAATAATTTCCAACTTAAGTCTGGACCCGTCCATGGTCGGTATCCTCTTCCTTAGCATAAGCCTATTTCTAGAATCAGCTAACGGTACTTATTCTTGACAATGATTTCTGGCAAGAATATACGCTGACAAAGGAAAAAAACCGCGATTTACGCGGGTTGGCGTTCGAACATGTATTTGTCATCCAGCTACTTCTTCTTCTCTGCTACTACGCTCGAATTATTGCCCACGGGCGTAATTCTTATAGAAATTTGTTACAGCTTAATTAAAAGCTTTATCGGCTGTGGAGTTTGGAGAACATTCTTGCAGATTGTGTTCCCGCTGCTTATGCCGGTGATTGCCACAGTAGCGATTTTAAATACGCTACATTTTCATGCAAAAATATATCATTAACGGCATCACGTCCGGTTCGTTAAAGGGATAGGGAGTTAGCTCTAGCTCTTCTTTCTGCAATCAGTTTTTTCAATGAATAATTTATCTCACTATATAACAGGCGCTATTTCATTTTTTCCTTCTTAGTATCCTACTCTTTTTTTTGCATGGATCGTAACGGTAATCGGCATATCGGCTTCTGCGTAAATTGATCGTAAGTACTTGGGTGGATGGGTTGCGCAAGATGAAATAACGAATAGTTTCCCCATCAGCGATTGAGTCGCCTGGAATACCTAAAATAGCGTCAACTATTATATTTGTGCTTGTCTGTTTTATAATTTTTAAACCCAACACTCTGCTAGGCAATCCCCCCGTATCTGCATCAGGAGAGTAAAGACGTCCTCGAATGTTTTTAAAACCTGCGGAGCAAATCATGCGATTTGCGTACACATTGTTCCAAAATTGGCGGTAATACCGAAAAATTTTGATTCGGGTCGAGAATCGCAAGGGAAGTCTGTAGTAATCAAAATCACCGATTCGAATCGGTGGACTGTTTAGATCATACGAAAAGACTACTTTCTCCCATGCCTTTTCCGCATTCTGAATAAATGCCATAAGTCGTTTTCTCGAAACCATGCCGTCCCCCTCCTTATCGCTCTTCCATTGCATTCTATGTATGTTACCTTATGGAAGGCACGGCAAGAATGAATCCTCGTATTTCATGATTTTTCATTTCATGATGTTTGCCGGCTCATAAGTAAAAACCTTATTTTTGAGACAGCAACTTGTAGCAAGGAACGATTACTGCTCGCACTTCACGCATTACAATCTTTGTTATCAACTAGCAAATGAAGATGATATCGGATATCCGAGCATTGAAAAATAAAACAGATTTCATCCTTGTATACCTACATTTCGGGAGAGAATATCGATCATTTCCATGCAAGCTGCAGCACAAAAAAAAAAAAAAAAAAAACGCGACTAAACCGTTCCTACCGGCAGCCGCGTCATTTCTTGCTAAGTAATTTTCTTATCGTTCTAGCAGTAAATCTAAATCCCGAAAGCCTGGAGTGCTTTTTCGATGAAATGTCCAAACGTACCTTTCCGGTAAAGCATATGTTGCAGATAACTGAATTTTCAAGGAGGGAAGCATATTGAATAAGAAAAGAAAACGTCAACTCCCCGTTCGCAAACAGCAAAACGAATTTATAACACCTGCAATTTTAAGACGAACGATACGAAATGTGCTGCCCTTCTATCGCGAAATCGTGCGCAATCCAGCATACTCAGCTGCATGGGTACAAGCGGTGAATACGATTGATTTTGTGCAGATGGAAAGACTGTTTCAAAAGGTAAGCCATGCCCCAATTGCAGAATTGGGATCAGGGTACAGTTTCGGCTTTCGTACACCTATGCGGGATCGACTATACGTCAACGGTTTTTTTCTTGACCCCGCTCAAAGTAAGTATAAAGTGGGAGAACATCTCGTAGTAGTACAAGCTATTCTTCCCTTATACCTCAGGTTGGCGACTGATATTCCATTTGCAACGCGTGTCACTGCCGCAATTAATTCAGGTAATACGACAAGACTGAACAATTTAATTCGTGGATTAATACGCTCCCGTTTTTTACTAACTATCAGAGCACAAGATTCAGGCTTCAGAATCAGCTTTAGATTTCCGATCAGTCGCAAAATATATACTAATTACATCTTACTAGGAGTGGGTTAGTTAGTTGTGAAAACTGCCGGCTTTCACTGGTGGCAGCAACTGATTGAACTACTCGCGACTAAAGTGGCAAAATTCCTAAGTACGGGAGACTAACGTTTCTACTCCGCCGCTTCCGTCAACCATGCTTGCATAACCGGTGATTCCGCCCGATTCAAACGTAGGGCGATTTCGGTATTGATCTCATCCGGCGGCATGACTTCGACAAGGACACATACTGACTCTCGCAGCTGATTCATGGCAAACATGCCTTCATCATCAAGCATTTTCATTGCCAGCTCCATGGCCTTCAGCCTCAAATCAAACTCGCGATTCCCTTCGTCATTCTCAAGATCCGCTATGAAAGGACGCTCGATGAATCGTTGTTTAACGTGATCGAAGTTCTCATCCCCGAAACAACAATAGGGTGAATCGGCATAGGACCATTTGATGAGTTCAGCAATCGTCGATCCCGGTGTGTCACTTTCGTCTCCTTGTCTGGTCGATTCCATCTCCAAAGCTTCCCACGACCAGGCAGAGATGCTAGGCGCATGTCCCTCGCCAGTAGTATGTAGCGTACAGTAATAATAATGTTCGCCATTTTCAAAAAGAGCACGAAATGACGTTCTGGCAGCAGCGGCGATTTCTATCGCCAGCGTCTCTATTTCTTGCATCGGCTTCATGATAACGGTCCTCCTTTCCATTAGTCGATCAGCTCAGGTTATTTAAGAACGCTCGTCAATCAGCCGTTCTAGAAATTCCGCAAACGTTGAAGCATACTTGTCGATCAAATCATTCATGAGATCATAACACATGATCGGAAATTCCCCCTGTTTATCTCTAGTAGACGTATCAAAAAAATAAAGCTCGTCGCTATCCGGCACGAACAAGTCCAGTCTGTGGGGAAACCGACCTACCCACCATTCCTCGGCTTTATTCAGTCTATGTATGTAAAGAAGGTCGCCGTCGTAATACTCTCTATGTTCCGGAGCTGCGATCGCTAGAATATTGCCGTCTCCCAACCGGGCATTACCGTAATGAACCAGCCACCAGCGATAAGATGGCGGCAGGCAGAATCCTAATTCCTCTTCAGCTTCTGCTATCCAGCTTTCTTCCGCACCATGGCCAGGAAACCATTTTAAAGCGGAGGTCGTTTTCAGTTTTTCTGCCAAACGCTCATACATAAGTTCGATCCCCTCTCCTTATACATGGGTTTATTGTAAGTTTTGGACTCTCCAATCTTCTACAAATGATATGGCGGCGCTTTTCCTGCTACAATATTATCAGGATGAACGTCAGTTGGCTCATAGTCATTCATACGGAGAAGGATATACTCAATCTCTTCTAATGGCATCTGCAATTTTTGGCTGACTTCATAAAGACCCATGTCTTGCGAAAGTAGTTTCCGTGCTTGATTTAGCTTTCCATTTAGCCAATTGTTTTCAAGCATCCATTTTTTCACCAGATCCAGTAGTTGATTTTGAGTTTCCTTATCTGCATGCTTATTATATTTAGCGACTGACTCTGACAAATAGTTACAAAGGTGACTGCTTAATACCTCACGTTGCTCATGCTTGGACATCCGTTGGTACTGTTCATAACTTATGCTGATATCTAATTCGAGGGTATGATCCCTGCTATCAAAACGTCTGGATGTTGTTCGACCATAACTTTCAGGTAAAACACGCAATACAAAAAAGATATCATAGGGAAACTTCCATGTATTTGCTAATTCCTCTAAGGGCAGCAGCTCATCTCTCAATTGACCCACACACGTTCCATGTGTATCCAAAGTAAAAACTAGTTTCATACATACCTCCCTCTCCCACACTTAAGGAGTATCCGGATCATCTGTTATTTTCTGAGATCGCATCGCAGCCTTTCGACAAGAGCCACTGCTCCATAACTTCAAACGCCTGCCCCGCATCCTGTTCATAGAAGACAGCCACCTCTTGCTGGTAGGCATAATTCAATCGTACATAGCCGCCCAGCTGCCGGTAGAACAGGAAACAAGCATAGGCATTCTCAATGGACAAATCCGGCGGAAATTCGTTTTGGCATAAGTCGGCCAGTTCAGGCAGCGTAAGCTGATCCTGTCCTTGTGGCAAACGCAAAAAGAGATGGCTCCGAGTGCCCGTCCACGGTTCATAGTAGATGCTCTCCCCTTGGCTGATTCCATACACCTGACGATATATTTCATCCAGCACCAAGGCGTACATCCCTTCGTCTTCCTGCTCCCGTGCCTGCAGGGAAATCGCCTTTACGTGCTCCGCATGCCGAGGTAGCCAGATCAGCCTAGCTGTCTGGGGATGTACTGCCAGAAAATCACCGTCCACCGTTGTACCTATAACGATACACTCGCCGATCTGTTGCTCACTAATGGGGCTGTTTTCGTCATGCTCCCATAATCCGTACTCGGCAAAAGGTTTAAGCACCTCCGCATCGGGAAGCTGAACATTCAACCACCCTCTGTAAGTCCCTTCACCGAATCGCCGCAAAAACCGGAGGTAGCCCTGTGGATAAACAGTAACGTCTTCCTTCGCAAGTGCTTGGTTTTGGCAGTCAGATAGCGGTTTTGGCTGAGATACGATGTACATAAATACTCCTCCTGTTAACTGAACGATCCTACCTTTTATTGAAAACCCAATTTTGCTAAAATTTGTTGTACTTCCCGGTCTGCTTTACTTTTGAAAGTTGCAAACTCCACTGAAGATAAAGAATTCGGAAGTTTCTGATGGATAAAGGAATCAAAATCGATTGCCGTCTTGAGAATACGAAGCGTGTGCAGTAAAGGTAGTTGCTCCATTCCCGTCAAACGGGTTAAGCCTTTACAATTCCTAATAGAAAGTTCCTCCAGTGCCTTCATTTCCTGGTTAAAGCTGATTTCCTTCAGTTGGATTTGATCCTCAATAACAAGTCTCTTCAGCGCTTGAAAGGCTGTAATATTGGTCAGGTCATGGAAGCCGCGGACTCTAGTAATCTCCAGGTTCTCGATTGTATTCTCTTCAATTTCATGAATGTGCTCCCGGCCTCCAAGCAAAATGCGAAGGTGCTCCAGCTTCCTCAGCCGGTTAATACAATGTAACGGCAGTTTGCTGATCGAATGCAGCGCGAGATAATTTAAGTTCTCCAGATAACCTATAGCATCAAGGTTTTTAACCTTACCCCCTACATGCAATTCCTCCAGATCAGAGAACTCTCTAAAATATTGCAGGTTGAGAGTCTTTTTATCCGAGATAATGTTTAATTTATTTAGAGAGTGCAACGTATCAATCCCCAGAATTTCCGAATTCTCCAGCTCGTATATGCCTATGCTCAAACTGCGCAGGTGATCCAGCTTCGCCAATGCTTCAGTGTTATGTGCCTGGGTGAGACTATCGAGGTGCAGCATTTTCACATGAGGAATCCGCAAGAGAGTATGACAATCAAAAGACAGCGAATAGTGGGCGTAGAAACGTACTCCGAAATCCTCATTCCAGCGCGCGCAAAGCTCATCCACTTCTTCCAATATGGAGCCATAAAAATCCGGGTGAGAAAATTGAATAATCACTTGGTTACCGTCGTGCAAATCCCGCTCGATCAGATCCCGGTCCAGCAGGGCAGGATTATTGATCAGAATTCTTTTTCTCCATATTTTCCGCATCCATTAATCCTCCTTTTTTGCCATTGATCACAAGCCCGTATTTACTGAAAATCCACGATTTGCTCAAATCGTGAATCGCATCATGGCTTATACGCACAGAAGGCTTTTGCTCTTTCATAGCATCTGCGTCATGCGTCGAGAAGCGAAGCGGCTTTGTCATTTTATTAATAGAGTCTTTTATTTCATCGAAAAACTTATATGTTAACGGCTTATGATCCTCGATATCCTCATAGATATAATACTTCCCGTTTTCATCTTCCAAATCCATTTGAAAGCCTTTAGGAAATGAAAGCAAGATACACGGCAATTCATCCTCTGCCCATTGTCCGTAATAGGGAAAATGGACACCTTCATTTCTCGCAAAAAATCCGGAGCCTTCATTATCAGACGCAACAGAAATGGAATAAACAAAGAATGGGTGACCATCATTCCTTTTTTCCTCTGCCGTAAAATAATGATAAAATGACTGATACGCCTCATACACCTGATTCTGGTCATGCTCTGTCTGGGCATAATTGGTTAGATAAAATTGCGCTTGCTTATGTTCAAAAAGCTTCAAAACGCTTTCAAACTCTTCCGGCCTTAAGAAGAATCTAAGTTTATAAAATCCGCTGTTCTTTAATCTATCCATTTCTTTTCTCTCACCGCCATGTTCTAAAGTGTCATCTCAGATGACTTTAGCCATTTGCTCATGTATTTTCAAAATTCATATTTCGCAAATCGTTCTTTGAGAGTTTCTTCGTGCGGGATCCACTCCCAATCGCTCCATAATGACATTCTTACGAGTTCTGACAGCTTATCTACGGCTTGTGCCGGACTCGTAATGCTAATGAAGTCGTCAAAATCCTCATTGCGGATATCCAACGCTTTCTGCAAATAGTCATCGTTAAGACGCTCTTCTTTAAGTTGTTCATATTCATCCCTCGTCCACTGTTCACAAAAGATTCTTTCGGCCTCAATATCTCCATTCTCGAACAACGACAACTCGAATATTTCCTCATTTATATATCCGGCGGTCATCACTGGCTCCTCGATAAGCCGAGACAGCGTTTTGCCGATCTCCTTCACCGTACCCCATACAAAATAATCATGGAGCACGCTGATCCAGTACTCGTTGCTTTTGCTTACGTACATGACAACATTGAACTTTTGAGCCTCAGTATTTGGCTTGCCTAATACTGTGGCATGCCCTTCGCTTAGCTCTCTTAATGCTTCGACAGTCTTATCAAGGTTGTTCGACTTGATATGCAAATTTGCGAATGATCTTCCCACGAGATGGCCTCCTCTAATCGCTTTCTTATTCAGACTGATTCTTATTTATATCCTATAGATTGTATCTAAGTATGTCTCTTATTTCCATTATAGTGATCATTTGTCCTGAGTCTTCCTACTTTTCACCTGAATTTTGGAAATGACCTTTACTAGGGAGAGATACTGTATTGTTGCTTCAAGCTGAGTTAGATCTCGATAACACAGTCATGACTGTGATCTTGTGTTCTTTATAAAAATCCATTTTTGCATCCCTGAGGTTGATATGCCGTTACTCTATCCTAACTTGGACATATCGTATTATGAGACTTTTCCCAAATAAAAAGCATCTAAGGGTTGGTTAAATGAATGGTGTTTCCATTATTACCTGTACAAATCGTCAAAATTATTTAAACAACCTACTCCAAAATTACAACAGACAACGATATGCCCAAAAAGAACTCATCATTATTATCAATAACAATGCAATTCCACTATCTCCTTACCAACAGTTATCTAATAATCACAAAAACATAAAGATATTTCGTAAGCCAGAACATCAAACTCTGGGTTCATGCTTAAACTATGCCGTAACGAAATGCAAATATCATACCATCGCCAAATTCGATGACGACGATTATTATGCCCCTCATTATTTGACAGAAAGTATTCAGACATTAAATAGAACAAATGCTGATATTCTTGGAAAACGAGCTCATTATATGTATTTAAGTGGTTCAAAGACTTTAATCCTTCGTTTCGCGCATGACGAACATCGAACAGTTACCCATCTCCCAGGCGCTACACTCGTCTTCAAACGTAAAGTATTCGATCATGTGAAATTCCCTAATAAAAACGTGGGTGAAGATGATCTTTTTTGCAGCAGAAGCAGAAAGAAAGGTTATAAGGTTTATTCTGCGAGTAAGAATAACTTCGTAGCCATCCGTAGAAAAAACTCTTCAAAGCACACATGGATCATCAGTGATAGCACTTTAATAGCAAACCATAAGATCATCCGTAATATTAAAAATTACAAAGCATTTGTTGGACGCAGTCCAAAGATCAAATTATGAAACGGGCTACAGATTCCACTATATCTGCTGTATCTATTCTGACCTGTACGAAACGAGCTGACTGTATAAATACACTGTTTGATAACTATCGACGACAAAATTTTAATCTTAAAGAACTTATCGTAATCATAAATAATGATAGTTTGAAGATAGATGACTATACAGCTGCTGCAAAAAAACATAAGAATGTGTGGGTTTTTAAAGTACCGGAACATCATTCTCTCGGTTATTGTTTGAATTTTGGTGTGCAATTAGCGAATTATAGTTATATTGCAAAATTTGATGATGACGATTATTACGCTTCCAACTATTTAACTGATAGCATGCAAATACTCCATAAGACTAAAGCAGATATCGTTGGAAAACGGGCTCACTATATGTATTTGAATGATAAGAAGTTACTTTTGCTTCGTTACCTCCGAATGGAGAATAAATATGTAACCAATGTTCAAGGTGCGACCCTACTCATTAAACGCAAGGTGTTCGATCAGATTTCTTTTCCAAATCGGAACAGAGGTGAATGCGTTAAATTTTGTGCTGATTGCGCAGCTCATGGTTTTAAGATTTACGCAGGTAATAAGTATAACTTCGCTGCAATTCGTAGAAAAAACTCCAAAGATCACACCTGGATCGTCAGCGACAAGAAGCTTTTATCAAAAAGTGTTAAAGTTATTAAAGTAAAAAACTTCAAAAAATACGTCACTCGAAACTGAATTAATGAAATACGAAATGCAGACTTTGGCCAGATCGAGTTATTTGCTGATGTTACCGGACACTGTTCCATAACGAGAGACTACCATTTGTGCGGTAATAGCCCAATAAAAAGACTGGATGGCAACATAACCATCTTGCTATCCAGTCTTTTTATAAGGGCTTCAAATCGTGAAATACCAAGAGTTAGTTTTATAAATTTCTAATACATAGAAGTCACGCTTCACTTTACTCACCTCGCTATTTCATTTATTTTTTTATTGCAAATGCAACAATTATGAGATAAGTTAATATATATTATTTATTGCATTTACAACAAAATACGCGCTAAGGAGTTATTTATGAAGGAAATCCTACGTGAAATTGGAATGATAGCTAGGGCATTAGATTCAATAAGCAATATAGAATTTGCAGAACATGACCTTACAAAAGGGCAATATTTGTACCTTGTTCGAATATGTGAAAACCCAGGAATAATTCAAGAAAAGTTAGCTGAGATGATAAAAGTAGATCGAACAACAGCTTCACGTGCAATTAAGAAATTAGAAATCAATGGATTTATAGAAAAGAAAGAAGACAATCAAAATAAAAAAATAAAAAAACTATTTCCTACAGAGAAAGGGGTTACTTTGTACCCTTACATAAAAAGGGAAAACGATTACTCCAATAAGGTCGCATTATCTGGATTCTCTGAGAGTGAAGTAGAAACTATGTTTACCTTGCTGCAGAGAGTCAGAAAAAATGTAGAAAAAGACTGGGAGTTAGTCAAAAAAGGAAACAAAAGAAATTATTGACTTAGTAAATGGAGGACAAATAAAAATGACCATAAAAATAAAAAAGTGTACGTTTGAAGATTTAGGGCTACTCCAAGAAATCAGTGTTGAAACATTTAACGATACATTTCAGAATCAAAACTCACCTGCAATTATGAATGCTTACTTAAATCGTGCTTTTAATTTGAAAAAATTAGGAAATGAATTATTGAATAATTGTTCGGAATTCTATTTTATTTTTTTGAATAAGGAAGTTGCAGGATATTTAAAGCTAAACTTTAATGATGCCCAATCAGAAAAAATGGGTAATGATTCGCTTGAAATCGAGAGGATTTATATCAGGGGGAAATTTCATAAACGGGGACTAGGTAAATACCTGATGAACAAGGCTTTAGACATAGCAAAAGATCAGAATAAAGAGAAGATTTGGTTAGGCGTTTGGGAAAAAAATGAGAATGCAATTAAATTCTATGAAAAAATGAATTTCGTTCAAACAGGGACTCACTCTTTCTATATGGGTAATGAAGAACAAATTGATTTTATAATGACTAAAACACTCATTTAATATTCTCATATTTCGTGAACCAGAACATCATCAGAAAAAAAATCGGCACCAAGTATATAGCTATATGCTAACTAGGTGCCGGCTGATAAACGCCTATAATAGATTTAAATTAATAGCACCATGCTTACGAATGCGGACAGGATAAATCTGCTCAACACCAAATGAGTGCATATATGCTTTATAGGAATCCGTATATTCTTTTGGCAATAAAGCCATTATAACTCCTGCAAAACCGCCTCCATGTACCCTGCAGGCTCCTGCCCCCTTCTCCTTGATAAACAGCTCAGTTAATGCCAAATATAGTGTCACACCCTGTTCAGTAGGAGTAGAGTTAGAATAGCAATTTTGCAGCCATTTCCAGGATGAGTTTCCAGATTCATTTACGAGTCTTATGAAGCTGTTTGCATTATCGCCTGTCAAAGCTTCTACTTGTTGATCAACTCGAATGTTTTCCTCATAGAAATGCAGTGCTCTCAATACAGCTCTATCCCCAACACTCTCTCTAAGTTTGTCCAGGTTGTCCAATATATCTTGCTTTTCTAAATCACGAAGCACATTTTTCCCAAGTTCTCGGGCAACAGCCTTCATTTCTGTTGGAATTGAGGAGTATTCTTCACTTAAATCTGCATGGTTTGCACCTGTGGGGACAATGAATAACTCATAACCTTTGTCAATAGATGAAAAATTTAATGTAGTGATCAGTGGAGCCTCGATGTTTTTAAAATCAATCGAAATTAGTCCCCCATATCCACAAGCAATTTGGTCGAGCAAACCCGATTGTTTGTTCCACTCTGAATTCTCTGCATATTGGCCTATCTTGGCACAGGTAACGACATCCAGCTCGTTATTGTTGTAGAAGAAATTAATAATAGAACATATCAACATCTCAAAAGAAGCTGATGAGCTTACACCTGCTGCACTTATAACATCACTTGTGATACAAACATCAAAACCGCCTAATTTATAACCGTACCGTTCAAAACCGTCCAAAATCCCTTTAACTAAGGTATATGTTCCTGAAAGGTTAAGGCTATTCCCACTCGAATTTAAATCAATAATGAAGTCTTCGTTATAGGTAATGCTTTTTATACGAATAATATTTTGATCATTTTTCGCAGCCGCTCCAATACAATCCATGTTTATACTGGCAGCAATTACTTTACCTAGATTATGATCTGTATGATTGCCACTAATTTCACTGCGCCCTGGTGAGCTAAAGAGAAACACTTCGCCCTCTGCAAATTTTTTTACATATTCCTGAACCAAGGTTTTATATCTTTGCTTTTGATCGTTTATGATAGATGGAACATCACCATACAGACTTTCTAGTGTTCTTTGAAATTCTTTTGATTCGATCAGTTGAATTGTTTCTGTAATTGATGGCATCCTTTGAATTCCTCCATATGTATAATTGCTCAAGAAAAATATAGCACTTATTAATTATTTCATACTAGTGAAAAATGTAACTTTTATATGGATGATTATGACTTATAATTCCTCAAATATATATATTTAGTGTATATGTTGCGTGCCAAGAGCTTTCACCGTAACGTGCTGTTGTTACGCTGTGATAACTAAATAAAAAGACTGAATGCCATAGCAAGGTAGCTATATGCATCCAGTCTTTCTTTTTAAAACGTATAATCGTAAAATTTCTCTGCATTACTTACACTAGACCATATATCTGCGCTTTCCCCACCTATATACCAATAAGCGATTCCGGCTAGATTGTTCTTAACGCTTAAATCGTATTTTGCTATTAATGAACGGCCATCCTCAATCCAGATTGTGTGCTTTATGGCCTGCTTCGAATAGTTGGCAACATATTGTCCTAAAGTCTCATTCCATACGGGCTTCATACCATAGCTACTAATAATCTGATTTTGCTCCGGAAGCGAGATATACTTTGAAGATGAAACCGTACCATTCTGATTCAATGTCCAGTCACGATTATATAAAGGCAATGCCAATATAACCTTATGGCTGGGTACGTCCTTTAGTACAGTATCCACTGCATGTTGATCAAAAGGAATAGAAGCATTGGGCCCTGGAAGCTTACTCCCGTCATAATGTTCGTCATAACCCATCATCACCATGTAGTTCACTTGCTTACCTAGTGCAGCGTAGTCAAAAGCATCTGTCCAATCTGTTCCAAGATCAGGAGAGACGTCTATCGACAGCGTCGCATTAAGAGCATGCATTTTCTCAGCTAATAATGTAATGAACGAGGTCAAATACTCACGATCGTCAGGCGCTACATTTTCAAAATCAATGTTTAGTCCATCTAATCTATATTTGCTCACTAAAGCTACTAATTGATTTACTGCCGTATTCCTTGTGGTTACACTCGACAACATTTGATGGGTCGCTTCTTGATCCGATCTATTGCCTACCATCGCCCATATTTTCTTATTATTCTTCTTTGCCCATGTGATCAGCGAAGCATCCGTTGAATCCGTTACTGCACCTGTTTTTCCTACATAATACCACCGTGGTGATAAGGTGTTAACGTTGGATTTCAGAACTGTATTCACATATTGTGCCGTCGTCTGCCCATATTGCCAGCCTAGAACGATTCGCTCCTCCGGCTCATCATCGAGTTCTGCTGCCCAACTCTCATTTTGCAGCACTCGGTCAATGAGGACGGCCGTTTCCTGTCTAGTTATAGGATCAGAGGGTCGGAAATTCTTGCGATTATCCCCCTTCATTAAACCTAGATCATTTACAGTTGCAACAGCTGATCTTGCCCAGCTAGCAATTTTATTTCGATCATTGAACGAAGTTAGAGCAGACGTATGGTTTGTTTGCTTTAAAGCTTTGGCCATCCATACAGCCGCTTCCTGCCTTGTAACTGCTTTTGCCGGCGCGAAAGTAGTTGCCGATGTGCCGTTAGCCAGCTCAAGCTGAACAGCTGCCTGTATCCAGCCGTAATACCAAGCTTTTTTAGCTACATCTGTATAAGGAGATACTGGACTGACTGCCGGATCAAGCTTTAGCAGACGGTCAAGAACCGTAATGAATTCCGCTCTAGTAATCGATTTAGTAGGTGAGAAGCTTGTCACCGTTGTGCCGGTTAATATGTTGCGGTGATACAAATCTATAATTTCATTTTTAGCATAACTAGTATCTATATCCTTAAAAGGCGCCTCATCATCAGCCGATATATGTTGAATAAATATTCCAGCTACAAGCACTAATACAAGTATCGTAATTACAAATCTTCCAAATCTATTGTTCACGAGATGATCCTCCTCGGATATAATCTTCGAATTATACCAAGGATAGAAGCTATAAACACTGCTAAAATATTGGTAGAACACAAAAAAATAGGGCATCCCACTAGCCGTTACGACTTTTAGGATCCCCCTATGATTTAAAGAGCCCGAAATAAAAGCTCCCCTTTGGATTGAATGTATCGATACATCACACCACACACCACTAATATCAATAATCCAATGCCTAACAATACGAGATTACCGTTCAGATCGGCTAGAAGAAGACTCAAACCAACTGGAATCAGTAAGCTTATAAAGCCTATCAACATCGCAACTAAAACAGATGCACTTTGTTTGACTACCGATACTTCATTTGTCCACTCCAGTTTAGGTAACTTCAAATTAACGAGTACACCAGTCATTGCAGTAAGACAAGCATATAAGACGGGAATAACCAATAATAGCAAACTTTCCATCCATCCGGTGTCTAGAGATATCATGAGGAGCACACTACTGACAATTACAATCGGCACGGTAATCGTAAGATTCACTGCGATTTTACTTAGCAATATCGTTATTGTCGGCACGGGTGCGCTTTTTAAAATCCAAATATTATTACCTTCGAGCGAAATAGAACTGGATGTCGTACAGCTTAAAGTTACAAAAACGGAAACAAACAGTGGAGCCAGTCGATTCAGATAATTTGAAAGCTCTGGTATCTCAACGAGTTGACCTAGTTGGTCTGCACTAACGAACAGTAAGGCGATCGCTAACACAAGTAACATTACCATGCCTATACTCGTGTTAAGTACATAGATAGAAGAACTAAAATAGCGACGCAGCTCTTTTTTATACAATGTGTAAAGCGGTGAAGATACTGCAAGTGATTTCATTTGATATTTATTTTTTGAAAAAGAAGTCGTAAGACCTGTGTGGATCGCTTTATATTTGCTACCAAGCACGATGGTAAACAGCATAAAAGAAATCAGTGAAAACCCAATAAACAATACTAAGGAATCAAACTGAAACGAGCAAACCGCATTTACATACATAAGCGTCAAAGGATACAAGCTGTATATTTGATCAGCAATTTGAGCGCTCATATCCGCAAGTAATTGTGGATTGTTACCATTTATTTGACCTGAACCAACAATTATAGCAATAATTACAACAAAAGTTAGGATGAGCGTTATTATACGACTTCCTTTAAATCTTGAGGAAACCCAGCTGATCAGAGCACCTATAATCGTTGCAGCTATGATCGGCACTAATGGAATAAATAACAGTGTAATCAAAAAATACAAATAATATAGTACGCCGGGATTCACCTTTATAGCATAAACAATGCCTGCAGGTACCATCACCATTAAAGAGAAGAATAGGTTTAACACATAAAGCTGAGCCACCCGACTTGCTACAATATGACTCGTTTTGATTGGCAGCGACATTACGAGATCGTAGTCTTTGGAGCCAAATAATACACCACTAGCCTTATAGATCGTTGTAAAAAATCCGATTAAGCAAGTAACTGCCATCATTATCGCAAGCAGCAGCTCTGGCCGGCCAATCTGTTCAAGGGTCTCTGCTATCATATAGCTATAACCAAATGAAACCACAGCCATCATAACAATTCCAATTAGGATCCCGATGGTCAGCAAAATCATTTTTCGTCTTTCTTTCACATCACGTGTGTGCAAAGCTTTATTTAACCCAAAGGAAGAGATCAGTTGAATCTTCGTCAATCTCCAGATATTAATCATGCTTAATCAACTCCAAAAATACATCTTCAAGGCTGCTGTCACCCTTCACCTCTTCTGTTTTCCCATGCGTAATCAATTCTCCCGCTTTGATAATGGCAATCTTATTACAGAGCTTCTCCGCTACATCCAGTACATGCGTTGAAAAAAAGATCGCACTGCCCTGACTGCAAATCTCCGTCATGATTTTTTTAAGCGTGTGTGCCGCTTTTGGATCAAGTCCCACAAAGGGCTCATCCAGAACTAACAGCTTCGGTTTATGTATCAGTGCTGAGATGATCGCTAGCTTCTGCTTCATACCATGAGAATACGAGGAGATTAAATCCCCCAAATGAGATGTAATCTCAAATTCATCACCATATTTCTTAATCAACAACTCCCGATCTGCTTTCGATACACTAAAAAGATCACCAATAAAATTCAAGTATTGAATGCCGGTCAGATGATCGTATAGATCTGGATTATCCGGAATATACGCAGTGATCGCTTTGCAGGCTAAAGGATCTTTTTTGATGGAATGTCCACCTATTTCGATATCCCCCTCTTCAAAATCAAGAACACCTACTACTGCCCGAATCGTCGTTGTTTTCCCCGCGCCGTTATGACCGATAAAGCCATAAATATCACCTTTCTCGACCACTAAGTTCAAGTCATTCACTGCCTTTTTACCGCCCTTATAGCTCTTGGTAAAATGCTTTATTGTCAACATCTTGGCACTCCCTCTCCGTTCGTATTCGTATTAGTAACTTTCATCATGCAATCAATGCCTACCGTTTCATACGATGTTAGGATAGTTTTACTATAGTACGTTTATCCTGTCCATTTAGTTCATTCCTTCATATAAATAAATTTTTCTTTATAAAAACGAAAAAAGAGAGGGGTTTTCCCCTCTCTTTTATAATCCTGTTTATACGTATTTATGGATCGTTGCGAGCAGTTGATCAGCTACATAGTCAACTCCGTAAGCAAGTTGATTGTGATCAAAGCGTATTTTCACAAAGCTCTCATCTGTATCAAGCGCATCGGCGAACAAACCAGCTAAACCACGTGCCTTGCGATCAATTTGTAGGAGCAACTCAATGCAATCCTCATTTGGAAAGAAAACGATTTCTAATTCGTCTAGTTGATTCCGGAACTGAGAGGGGGGAACGAATTCAAATTCTTGAACAAAATCTAAGCCATTGATCCTGCCGTAACACGGTGCATATTCACAAGTCACTTCACGAATAAGGAACCCGAGCTGATTCATCGCATCCAAAATAATAGCACAATATGGATGAGGGCCTACTTGAAGATAATCCTGATCCTTTGGATCAATTGCCTCTTTAATATCAAGTCCGGTTTGAATCCAAACCGGCGATCTCCCTAACGTCACTGGCGTTATCGCCGGAAGCTGGAATGAGACGGGAAATTCATAAACCTGCTCCGCCACTACTTTAAATTTACTTGCTAACAGGAATTTGGATACCGTCGCTTCCACTTCCATCTTCTTATCGTTCAGCTCTTTCAAGTAACGCGTCTTAACGAATGCGTAGACGTCATCGACCTCCTGATCCACTCGGCCACCTTGAATTCGAACGGAACCACTGATCGTATCACCTGCGTTCACGAAATCTTGATGGAGCATGAGATCTACTTTTGCCGCTCCAATTCCGGCACTCGCGAGCATTCGTTTAAACATTGACATTGTAATGAATTCCCTCCCTAATATTTGCATATTTAAGGATACGAAGGGAACCATCTGAGGTTTCATTTACGGGACAGTAAATGCCATGCTACTGACAAAAAAGAAGCATCCTCACCCAAAATAGGGTCGAATACTTCTTTTTATTCACAAAGTCTATGCTGAGGCGAACTGACTGTTATATAATCTGGCGTAATATCCACCGCTGGCTATGAGTTGATCATGCGTACCACTCTCCACAATGTCTCCATCCTTCATGAAAAGAATGAGATCCGACTCCCGAATCGTTGACAATCGGTGGGCAATCACAAAGCTGGTCCGACCAGCGATCATAGTCAGAAAAGCTTTTTGAATCCGTACCTCAGTTAATGTATCAATACTGCTTGTAGCCTCGTCTAAGATGAGCATAGGAGGATCTACAAGCATTACTCGTGCAATGGTAAGCAGTTGCTTCTGTCCTTGGGAGAGATTATCCCCTGAGCCACTGATCTTCGTATCATACCCTTCAGGCAGACGTTTAATGAAGCTATGAGCATTAGCAGCTTTAGCAGCAGCGATGATTTCCTCCTCTGTAGCCCCAGGTTTTCCGTAAGCAATATTATCTCTAATCGTGCCCCCAAAGAGCCAAGTATCCTGCAGCACCATCCCAAAATTACGTCGCAGACTGTCACGCGTAATGGTCTTAATATCCACACCATCAATCTTGATGGACCCACGGTCCACATCGTAGAAACGCATGAGCAGGTTTACCAGCGTCGTCTTCCCTGCTCCAGTCTGACCTACAATCGCAACCCGGGTACCGGGCTTCACTTCTAGACTGAAATCGTTAATCAAGGGACGTTCTGGATTATAAGCAAAGGTTACTTTTTCGAAGGTAATGGTTCCTTGACTTGTACTCATGATTTTGGCGCCCTTAGAATCAGCAGGTTCTGGTGTTAGATCGAGAATGGCGAAGATCCGCTGCGCAGAGGCAGTTGCCGATTGAAGCTGTGTAATCACACCTGTTATTTCATTAAACGGCTTAGCGAACAAGTTGGAGAAGATCAAAAAACTAGACAGATCCCCTACCGTGAAATGACCCCGAATTACCATAACACTACCGATCATAGCTATAACTGAGAACGTAACGTTATTTACTAGCCGCGTTGTCGGATTGGATAAGGAGCCATAAAATTGTGACTTCACACCGGTCTGATATAATGTCTCGTTTTGTTCTTCAAACTGAGACATTGCACGTTCTTCATAATGATAAGCGGTGACTACTTTTTGCCCGCCGATCATTTCCTCCACATAGCCATTGAGACCACCTAGAATCTTCGCCTGCTCTTTAAACATCTTTTGAGAGCGCATCGTAATAAATCTGGCCACAAAAAAGGTGGCGGGTGCTGACAGAAGAACTACTAAGGTCATCAGAGGACTGATGTACAACATAAGCACAATTGCCCCAACAATGGTGATGATCCCTGTAAGCAGTGTGGAGAAACCTTGCAGCAGTCCATCAGAGACGGCATCCATATCGTTAACAAACCGGCTGATACTGTCTCCTTGCGGGTGATTGTCGTGAAATTTTAAAGGCAAAACATTTAATTTATCAAAAAGCTCCCGCCGTAAGTCATATACAGTCCGGTAGGCGATTCGATTCGTCAGATAGGTAAGGAGCCATCCGAAAAAGCTGCCGACAATATATACCGCTGCCAGAATCAAAAGCAGTCTAAGTACGGCGTCAAAATCCACCTCTCCCGGTCCGATCATAAAATCAATGGCTTTACCGATAAGTAGTGGTCCGATTAGACTGGCGATCACACTGAGTAACGCGCATATAACTGCCCCAATAGCAATTTTTCTATAATGTCCTGTATATACAATTAGTCTTTTCCAAATGTTGTTTTTGTTCATTGGCCCGACTCCTCACTCGATAGCTGGGACAGGCAGATTTCTTTGTACACTTCACAACCACGCATCAGCTCCTCATGGGTTCCGACACCGGCGATCCGCCCTTCCTCAAATACCATAATTTTATCCGCTTGCCTTACAGTGCTCACCCTCTGCGAGACAACGAGAACGGTCATTTGCTGGCTGCTCTCTTTGAGCGCTTTACGTAGAGCCGCATCAGTAGCGAAATCCAGCGCACTGGAGGAGTCATCCAGAATTAGAATCGACGGCTTACCTACCACTGCACGAGCTATGGTCAAGCGCTGCTTTTGCCCCCCGGATAAATTAAGTCCGCCACGTGATACCTGCGTATTCAATCCTTCTGGCAATTTACGAATAAACTCTTCCGCCTGAGCAACAGAGGCTGCTTGCATGATTTCTTCCTCGGTTGCGTCTTCCTTACCCCAACGAATATTCTCAGTGATTGTTCCTGTAAACAACACTGCTTTTTGCGGCACAATCCCTATTTTCTCTCGAAGCTGATGCAGCTTATAATCTCTGACATTCACTCCATCCACTTTAACTTCACCTTGCACTGCATCATAAAAACGTGGAATTAAGTTCACGAAAGTAGATTTACCAGAACCCGTACTGCCAATCAGCCCCACAGTTTCTCCGCGGTTAATAACTACCGAAATATCCTCTAATGCCAATTCTCCTGTTGTATTATAACCAAACGATACATGATCGAATGATATGGCAGGAGCGGTATGATCAGGTTCAGTCATCACAACATTCCCGTCCTCAGACACGGATGCTTTGACACTCAGCACTTCATTCACACGATTGGCAGAAGATGAGGCTTTTGTAAAAATAATGACCAAGTTGGAGACCACTATAAGTGCCAGCAAGATTTGAGTGACGTAATTGATAAAGGCAATGATCTCACCTTGAGACAATCGCCCCCCATCAATGTGAATTCCACCTACCCATAAAATAGCTATGATCGCCGCATTTACTACAAGTGTCGTCATAGGTCCAAGTAAAGCGGAAATCCGCGAGACCCGGATCGCTGTATTGGTTAAATCCTCAGATGAGGCATCAAAACGTTCTTTTTCTGTACGTCTCTTCGCAAAAGCACGAATGACTCGTATCCCCGACAAATTCTCACTAAGAACGAGCGCAAGGGCATCCAGCTTCTGCTGGTATTTTCGATACAAAGGTGCACTTCGAGTGATAATAAAATATAATATAATGCCAAAAATCGGCGTTGCCGCTATTAAAATCAGCGATAATCTAAAATCCAAAATCATGGACATTATGATAGCCCCGATGCAGATAAACGGCGCACGAATAACCAGGCGAATCAGCATAGCCACTGCAATCTGCAACTGGTTTACGTCATTGGTAATCCGGTTAATCAGCGTAGGCGTACCGAACGTATCCAGCTCAGCGTACGATAAGGATGTAATATGATTGAACATTTTATTACGAAGCGTCGTGCCGAATCCCTGAGATGCTCGTGCCGCATAGTATTGACATACCATAGAGCAACCGAAGCCAAGTAGAGACATCAGCACCATCAAGCCACCCATACGGTATACATAAGCACTGTCATGATTTCCTACCCCATTATTGATGATTAATGCGACAATGGTTGGCAGAATCAGCTCCAGAATCGCTTCCATCAGCTTAAAGATTGGACCGATGATGGCTTCTTTTTTGTACGGTTTTAAATAAACTGCAATTTTGAACAACGTCATCCACACCCAACATAAGAAGTATTTAAGCATTTGAAATATGTATAATAACAGTTATGATTATGGCATATCTACTCACATATTAATAATATTTGATTCGTATCGCTCCCATACGATAAACATATCTCAAGTTCGGAGGATTCTTTTTATGGATATTAGACAGCTTAAATATTTTATGGCTATCGCTGAGGAAGGGCAGATTACTTCTGCAGCCAGAAAGCTGCAAATGGCCCAGCCTCCGCTCAGTCAGCAGCTTAAGCTGCTTGAGGAAGAACTAGGCGTCAAGCTTGTGGATCGAGGTCCGCGCAGTGTGCAGCTTACCGAAGCAGGAGCCATTTTACGTGATCGGGCTCAACAAATTCTGGAGCTGGCTGATTCCACTGCCCGAGAGCTCAATGATTTTGTCAAAGGCTTAAAAGGAACGCTCGCCATTGGTACGGTGTCTTCCTCAGGAGCGACCCTGCTCCAAGATCGACTTTGTGAGTTCCACAAAACGTATAAAGGCGTTAAATTTGAAATACATGAAGGGAATACCTTCAGAATCATCGACCTTTTGAACAAGGGTATTGTCGAGATTGGTATTGTTCGGACACCCTTTAATGCTACAAATTTAGAATGTCTTTACACACAGGCTGAGCCTATGATTGCCGTAATGACTCCAGAGTATGACTGGAAAACAGATGAAAACTTTGTTGAGATCGGTGAGTTAAAAGATAAGCCGCTCATTATCTACCGCCGTTTTGAGCAGCTTATCCGGGAAACCTGTCTTGAGAATGGTTTTGATCCGCTAATTTTCTGTATGAATGATGATGCGCGAACAACACTGCTCTGGGCAAATGCTGGTCTCGGCATCGGAATTATCCCCAAATCCGCTTTCGAATTAACGAGTAATCGTAATTTGATCTATAAAGAAATCAGTAGTGAGTCGCTTCGCACGCGGGTCGCCGCCGTCTGGATCAAAGATAAATACTTATCATCACTAGCTTCCAAGTTTATTGAAAGCTTTAAGAACGGTTAAGAATCTTCGCTATTTATTCACTTGTTGTTGAACTAGTCTATCCTCCTCTTCTTTAATACAAGTAATATCAATTCGTTCAAACAACAATTGTAAATCAGTTACCTGTTGATAAGGGGGAACTGAGCAGGGCTTCCATTTCGGTAGTTCAAGCGATAAGAACCCCCGAATCTTCTCACAAGAAAAGGGTAGAAACGGATGCAGCAAATTCGCCAAATTAGCAATAATCTGCACACAAGTAAATATTGAATTATTACAAGCTTCCCGATCCTCTTTTACCTGAATCCAAGGCTTTTGCCAATCAAAATACTGATTTGCCTTACGTACATAAAAGAAAATATACTCGAGCGCATCCTTCAAATCTCCCGCTTCAATTAGGCGTCCTGACTCCAGATACAAGAGGTCAATGTTATCGCTCCACCCCTTATCTAACTTTCCACTTGGCACGATCCCTTCATAAAACTTATCTACAAAAGCCAATGAACGATTCACAAAGTTACCAAATGCTCCAAGCAGCTCACCATTATGACTATAAATAAACTCTCTCCAGGAAAAATCCGTATCCCGCTTCTCAGGCCCGTTGGCAATTAAGAAATAACGAATAGAGTCCGGATGATACCGCTCTAGAATATCAGGTACCCAGACTGCCCAATTACGGCTAGTGGAGAACTTCTGCCCTTCAAGGGTTAAATATTCGCTGGATATAATCCGATCCGGTAAATGTAGTTCTCTTGCTCCTAATAAGACGGCTGGCCATATCAGGGTGTGAAAAGGAATATTATCTTTACCATGGACATAATAAGCGGTGATGTCCTCTTGTTCCTCTGACCAAAAATCTTCCCAGCTCCGCCCAGACTGTGCAGCCCACTGCTTACTGGCTGATAAATAACCACTTACCGCCTCAATCCAGACATAAATCTTCTTGTCTTCAAATCCAGCTATAGGAACATCTACGCCCCAAGATAAGTCTCTGGTTACTGCCCGATCCTGAAGCTCCTCCTTCAAATATCGTTTGGTCAGTTTTACTGCATTTTCTCTCCAGTGTACTGCTTCGTCTACGTAATCCGTTAATTCAGATTGAAATTTAGATAAGCTAAGATAAAAATGTTCTGTCGGTCGTTCTGTCGGTGTATTCCCACATAATTTACAGACTCTGTCTAACAAATCGGCAGGATCTAGAATCGTAGAACAATAATCGCATTGATCTCCACGCGCCCGCTGTCCACAGACTGGACAAGTCCCTTCCACATATCTGTCTGGCAAAAATCGCTGATCCGCCTCACAGTAACATTGCGCTATGGTTTTTTTATATAAATGTCCATTCTTTAGTAACTCTATAAACAACTCCTGCACGACCTTATGATGCTGCTGTTGATCCGTACGAGTATAAAGATCATAACTAAATCCCAGCTGTTCAAAACACTTCAGAAACTCTTCGTGGTATCGACTTGCAAAAGCTTCGGGTGTGATCCCTTCATTAGCAGCCTGAACCGCTACAGGTGTGCCATGACAATCGCTGCCTGACACATATAAAACGTTATCCCCCTTGCTGCGAAAATAGCGTGCCAGCACATCTCCAGGCAACACACTTGATAATCTTCCAAGATGTAAAGATCCATTCGCATACGGCCAAGCACCGCCTATAAACACATTACTCATTAACCTTCTCCTCCTTTTTTTAGACAACAAAAAAACTCCCATCCACAAAGGACGAGAGTTCTACTCACGTGTTACCACCTAATTTTATAAATGCCTCATGACATTTACCTCTTCAGGTACGACGTTAATAAACGTTTATACCCTAGCACTGTAACGGATGCAGGTTCCGGCGCAGCCTACAACCCAAAAGGTTTCGATGCGCAGCTCTGAGACCATATTCCCAAGGTTTTTCTTTACTCCTTTTCAGCGACCGGAGCTCTCTGTAGAAAGAATTGCCGTGGTACTCTTTCTCTTCTTTGCCTTTGAATATTCAAGTTACTGGAAATAATACTTAATTTATCGAGTAAAGTCAATACATAAGCTCAAGCACCATGAATTCGTCATAGTTTTTATAAAAAAAGACCACCCAATCGTACAATTGGATGGTCCCTGTAGTTTAAATTATTTCATGATTTTGCAAATATCATTGGTGAATTGAACAGGATCACTAACTTGCAATCCTTCGATCAGCAGAGCTTGGTTGTACAGCAGGTTCGTGTATAAACCGAGCTTCTCTTTATCGTTCTCAGCTGCCGCTTTCAAAGACTGGAAGACTTCGTGATGGATGTTGATTTCGAGTACCTTATCCGCTTGAACCTCTTGCCCATTCGGCATCGATTTCAGGATTTTTTCCATCTCGATTGTCAATTCGCCTTCAGCTGAGAGGCATACCGGATGAGTCTTTAAACGTTTGGAAGCTTTAACATTCTTCACTTTGCCGGACAAGATGTCCTTCATCGCTTCAAAAAGCTCCTTGTTTTCGTTCTCTTCCGCTTCCGTTGGCTTGTCCGCTTCGTCTGCTTCGATACCCAGATCACCACTGGATACGGATTTAAATTCTTTTTCTTTATAAGACATGATCATCTTGATCGAAAATTCATCAATATCATCAGTGAAGTAAAGAATTTCATACCCTTTATCCGATACAAGCTCGGTCTGTGGGAGCTTTTCGATTCTGTCGATCGACTCTCCGGATGCATAGTAGATATACTTCTGATCTTCTGGCATTCTTGACACATATTCGTCCAGCGTTACCAGCTTCTTCTCCTTGGAGGAGTAGAACATCAGCAAATCTTGAAGTGTTTCTTTGTGCATTCCATAATCGTTGTACACACCAAACTTAAGCTGTCTGCCAAAAGCGTTATAGAACTGCTCATACTTCTCTCTTTCATCCTTCAGCAAGCTTTGCAGTTGACTCTTCACTTTATTCTTAATGTTCTTAGCGATCAGAGTCAGCTGACGGTCATGCTGGAGCATTTCTCTGGAGATGTTTAGCGAAAGATCCTCTGAATCTACCATACCTTTTACAAAGCTAAAATAGTCAGGCAGCAGATCCGCACATTTATTCATGATCAATACACCATTGGAATAGAGCTCAAGACCTTTTTCATATTCCTTTGTGTAGTAGTCAAACGGTGTATTTTCTGGGATGAACAGGATTGCATTGTACACTACAGCACCATCGGCACTGATATGAATATGTTTAAGCGGCTTATCGAAGCCGTAACGTTTCTCTGCATAGAAGTTATCGTAATCTTCTGTTGTCAACTCGTTTTTGTTCTTCCGCCAGATTGGCACCATACTGTTCACGGTTTGTTCTTGAACAACTTCCTCGAACTCGTTCTCTGTGCCTTCTTTTGGCTTTTGCTCCTTCACGTCCATTTTAATTGGGAAACGAATGAAGTCAGAATATTTTTTAATGATGGATTTCAGGCGATACTCTTCCAAGTATTCATCGTATTGATCTTCTTCAGTATTCTCTTTAATCTTCAAAATCACTTCAGTACCTACAGAATCCTTCTCGACAGGCTCGATAGTATAGCCATCAGCGCCCTTAGACTCCCATTTAAAGGCCTCGTCGCTACCAAGCGCCTTACTGATCACAATTACGTCATCTGCTACCATAAACGCAGCATAGAAGCCAACACCGAACTGTCCGATGATATTGTGACCATCCTTGGCTTCGTTCTCTTTCTTAAATGCAAGAGATCCACTCTTCGCGATTGTTCCTAAGTTATTCTCCAGCTCTTCTTGTGTCATCCCGATACCTGTATCGGAGATCGTCAAAGTTCTGTTCGCCTTATCGGCAGTCACTTTAATATAATAATCTTCTTTATTGAAGACCAGGCTTTCATCAGCTAATGCTTTGTAATAGATCTTATCAATTGCATCACTTGCATTAGAAATCAACTCGCGCAGAAAAATTTCCCGTTGTGTATAAATGGAGTTAATCATCATTTCCAGCAATCTTTTCGATTCGGCTTTAAACTCTTTTTTGGCCATGAATAAGTAAATCTCCTTTCAAAATAACATCTTGTCCAACACTTCGTGATTAGCACTCTTATTAGATGAGTGCTAATTCTTCTTTTTATATAACATAAACTGATTTTGAATGTCAATATTTACAGCGACTTTCTTTAAAGAATGCTATCTTTTACATACAAATTTAAGATTTTATTGATCATTAATGACCCACTTGCGCGTAGGCTGATTCTATGTTTTAAATAGACTAGAGCATAAATTCCAAATAAAGGGTTATCATTATCAAACCTAGGAGGAATTCGAATGAATAATCACGCGCAGTCCATTGTAAATTCTTCAGCAACAAGTCCCATTAAGAATTTGATTGGCAGTGTATTTATCCCCGTACACGATATTGAAAAAGCCCGTAGCTGGTATTGCCAAGTCCTAGGACTCCAGGAAGCAGATCATCCGATTATGAACGGTCATTTATGCCCGTTAACTATGCAAGGAAGCACTGGGATCATTCTGGACACCATGCCCATGTGGGGAGGTTTAGAGCCTGAAGGGGCTCCTCCAATCACAACACCTGCTCTTATGCTTATAACCGATGATTTGCAAGCCTCTTTCAACTACATAAAGGAGCTCGGTGTAGAGATAGTAACCGAAATTCAAGATCAGCAATGGTTTGTGGTGAAAGACCCTGATGGGAATAAACTAATGATTTGCAAGTAACATTTGCGTTAGAAATTGCAATGGCTGAGACTTCCACTTCTTAGGATGCATCAAAAGCTGCAGATCAAAATGAATTTCTTGATGTGCGAAGGGCAGCTCAGCCAAGTTCCCTCGCTCAATTTCTTCCTCTGCAACAATTTTAGGTAATAATGCAATCCCTAACCCATTCATAACACATCGTTTGATCGCTTCTAGATTCGAAAGCTCAAAACCAATGCGGAATATAATCCCGTGCTCTTTTAACAAATTCTCGAACAGACTCCGATAAATACAGCTCTCTTCAGAAACAATTAATTCGCAGTTATTTAGATCCTGTAACGTTACTGTATCCATCTGGGCAAGGGGATGGTTAATGGGAGCTATCAACACGAGCGGTTCATCTCTAATGATCGTACGATCAAGCAAAGAATCCGTAGTGGTACGATCGAGCATCAAACCGATGTCTACTTCCCCATCTTTTATTTTGGCCAAGAGGTTAGCTTCCTGCATCGTTTGTAGATGGATATCAAGTTTCGGAAATTTCGTCCTCAACTGCTGTAAGTAGGGTGGCAAGTAGAAAGCAGCTAATGAATCAATCGTACCAATCGTTAGCGTACCTCCAATTTGCTGGGCGATGGTTTCTTTAGAACGATCATACAGATCCAAAATCTCCACGAATAGCTTCAACAACTCTTCTCCAGGCGGGGTAAGACGCAACTGTCGACCATGCCTTTCTATCAATGGCACTCCGTATTCCTTCTCTATTTTCTGTATTTGCATCGTAACACTCGACTGCGCGTAACCCAGCTCTTCAGCAGCCCGTGTAAAGCTCTGACGCTTAGCTACCTCGCGGAATGTTCGTAAATAGGTTAAATCCATAACCTCACCCTAACATCAATATTTTTGATGATACACATCATTTATTATAGCTAACGACGATGCAACATTCCATGGTAAAGTGTATGTAGAGGAATTAAAATATTTTGGAGGCCGATAATTTATGCTTACAGAACAACAGATTTATGGAATTTATGTCCCCGTGGTCACCCCGTTCAATGCTGCTGGTGAAGTCGATCTGGATTCGTATCAGCGTTATGTAAAGAACATTATTAACAACAGCATACAAGGTCTGGTCGTTAATGGAACCACCGGTGAATCGCCAACTGTAACCGTATATGAAATGCAGCTTCTAGTAAACACTTCTCGTGAGCTTTTACAATCTACATCTATCCCCTTAGTAGTCGGTACAGGAACCAATGACACAGCTTCTACGGTAGCACGCACAGAGATCGCAGCTAACCTTGGTGCAGATTGCGCACTAGTTGTCGTCCCTTATTATAGTCGTCCATCGCAAGAAGGCATCATTGCCCATTTCCGCAAAGCAGCAGAAGTAGGTATTCCGATCATGGCTTATGACATTCCAAGTCGTACTGGTACTGCAATGACTCTAGATACTGCACGTACAATCCTAGAAATGAATAATGTTGTCGGATTAAAAGACTGCTCAGGTAGCACCAAAATGGTTACTGAGCTAGTTCGTACAGGTAGCAAACCTGTGCTTGGCGGCGACGATTCACTCTTTTATGAAATGCTTAGCTCCGGGGCAGCTGGCGGTATGCTTGCTACTGCGAACGTTTATCCAGCAGAATGTATCCGTATATACGAAGCCTTCAAATCGTGTCAATTCGACTTGGCAAAAGAAAACTTTGAACAACTACTGCCGATCATCCGTCTCTTGTTCAAGGAATCGAACCCCGCTCCAATCAAATGGATGCTTAGCCAGAATGGCCTAATCAATTCGGATACGCTTCGCCTCCCAATGACTTCCATCAGCACAGCGCTTCAGCAAGAGCTTAGTTCTTATGTTCAGGACAATGCAATTGAAGCGACTGCATAAGAGAAAAGATAACAGCCGTTATACAGTGAGGAACTGTTTAGCGGCTATTTTTTTGTAAATTTAAATTCTCTGTAACTAATGTTCTGATATTATCTATTCTTACCCCTCTTCATCATAAGTTCACTAATACGCCCTTCAGAGACATCTCCTGCCATATTTCCAAATGCGATGGCTAGATAATCAGGATAGTTTTTCCTGCCGAACATCTCACTTAAATCTTCTTGTTCGGTGAAAATAAAGTATTAGACTGGAGTTGTTGATTTAACGGGGGTTTTGAATTGGAGATTACTCAGTTTTTTAAAAATTAGTTTTAGACTGATTCATTAAAAGAAGCAGCGGCAGAACAAGACTTGATAAATAAAGTCTTAGACTGACGCTGTTATTGAACTAACGTTCCCCGTTAGTTTAACGAAATGACAAGCGGGTCCGACGGACTTCGCCATGCAGAATTGTATGCCTGATTGCTCTTCCTAGAAATGCTTCGGACAGCATCAAGGAGTAAATGCGACTCAGCAGGAAAACGGTGTTACAGAATGTCAACGCCTTCTTAGGGTTACTACTATATAAATCACAATAATAAAGTATCGATGATTTGATGAAATTTCATTCTATTCTCGTCTAATTCAGATATTCCATATCCTTTCATAAACTCATCTATTTCTTCTTTCCTATCTGTATAATAAGTAAGACTTTTTACAAGATAATAAATATCATAGTATGGATCTGATATCCCTGATCCTCCTAAATCAATAAATGCTTCAATATGTCCATTATTTATCATAACGTTTCCAGATCCATAGTCACCATGGGTAAAAACTAATTCCTCTGTCGACGCTTTATTTATCTCCAAAAAATCAATCAGTTGCTCAATAGTATGATTGGGAAATGAGTTATTAATAGCCTCTATGACTTCATGTTTTCTCTCATTAATATTTTTTTTGACCATATCAATCAGTTTTTCTGGCAAAAAATCATTGAAAAAGCAATTATCAATGGGAACATTGTGTATTGTTTTTAAACCTTTTCCTAAAATATAGCCTAGACTTTTATCTCCCTCTTCCTGCTGGTATTCTTCCGCAGTACAACCTTCTATATAGGTCATAACTAAATATTCCTTTCCATTCTCCAACTGATAACTTATTACTTTAGGAGAAGGAATCACATCATTTACCCATTTCAGCCTTTCTGCTTCGTCCATTAAACTTCCAGAATCTTTAACGTTTTTTTCTTTCAGTACATATTTTACAGAATTATCAAACTCTAAAATGTGCAAAGATTGATAATGTCTTCCTTTTTCAATGATTGTAGTTTTAAGTAATTCTGACTGATTTACTAATTTACTTGGCATTGAGAATCGGTTATTCATCATTTTGTACTCCTCATTTGTGTATCTTGGCGTTATTTCCAATAACGTCTTATTCACGGACTCTATGAATAATTTCATATGTAGGGTATTCGCGAAACTTTTAAGCTAAACTGCCAGTTAGTTGAACAAAGGGCTACCTCTCGGCAGCCCTCATTATTGAACTTTAGTTCCTCGTTAGCTTAACGACACGATAACATAAAAATCCCAATATATGGTACAATGTTGTTGGAAGTTTGAAAGTCATCAATCTAGCATTAAAAGGGGGCTGCTGAGAGTTGAGTAAAGAATTCAATTCCAAAACTCTCATAAATTTTACTTGCTACATTTACAGTAAGTAACAAGCCAATAGCCAAAAAAAACAATTGATTCAAGCAATATAACAACATCTTTTTTTAAGCCTTGAATTACGTCCAATATTGCTCTTCAATCTTCAGATCCTTATGTCTCTTATCTACGTACTCATTCTCACTAATTATTTCTATTTCATTAGAATCAAAAAAACTAAGCAATCTCAATCCTTCATTTAACAATTCATCTTTATATTGTCGGGAAAACTCTGACCTTTTAACTGGGTCTGCAAGTTGATCATCGTAATCAAATACAATATATTTAAGGGCTATCATCCTAAAAAAGGAATATCCATTACAATACCCCCTGTAAATGTGTGAACAAGAACTAATGAATTCCTCCTCAATATAAACAAATCGATTTAATAGATCTCTGATCTTAAACTCTTCAACTGACCTATAATTAAGAATTTTTGTAAGTTGCCCTTCTAATTCATCCATCACATATTTAGAATTATAATTTAGATTAATCAATCTAAAATAGACATCTTTACCTAATGATTCTTCAAGTATCTCTTCTTTGTCATAAAGCCACTGTTCAAATTCCTTTGTTGAAAGTTTATTCCTCAAGACTGAGTGAAACCATTCTATAATTTCTTCATTGATCGGATCCATGATTTCAATCCTTTCCTTGCACCGCGGTTTCATATAACGCCTTATTTACGAACTTCGTGAATTTTCTTATGTATGAAGTATTCTTCGAAATGCTTACGCTCTGCTGCCCGTTAGTTGAATAAATAAAAAACGGCTGCCGAAGCGACCGCTATTCCACTAACGTACCCGTTAGTGTACTTTCATTCTATCCTAAAACAGAAATACAAACTAGTGTTCTTGTTTCTGTGTTTATATAATCAGGGGTTTCAGACAACGTCTTATTCGCGAACTTCGTGAATAATTCCGTATGTTGAGTATTCGCGAAATTACTGAGCTATCCTGCCCGTTAGCGCAGCAAGGCTGCCAATCGTGCTGGCAGCCTTGTCATGGTTGAACTATCGTTTCCCGTTAGCATTCCTGTAGAGCGTTATCTATCGTCACTTATCAAGCTGACAAATTTCACGAATAAATGAGCCTTCGTGAGAAAACTTAATAGCTCTTTGGCAATCGTACACATTCTTGACATTGTACATTGACAAGAATATTTACCGATAAAACAATAAAACCACGATTTACGCGGTAATTAATCGGCTTATATTCTTGTCATTCGACAGAAAAATAAGGCCACGGTGTAAACCGTGACCTGCCTAAAACTAATTGGTTGTTGGTCTTGTAGATATTAGACCCACTAACATTTATAGGATAAAGTTTGATTTATGGTCATGCATCCGCATTGTATGAATAATGAGTAATTAAATTATTCTTTGTCAAAATAATCATCTGGCAAATTTAATTTTTTCAAACAATCTGTAAATTTTTCTTTGAAATTAATATTGCTTTTATATTCCGGCCATGCAACCTTATAATGACGCAATAACTTCTCATGAGGGATAACGCCCCAAAATAAAATAGTGTTTTTCACAACCTCCTTATCGCCACCCACTAACATCTGTTCAATGATTTCCCAACTTTCCGATTTGTCATTGCAATTGCGTGTGGCATAGATTGCGGCAGATTGAATATTCGAGTCGGTGTGGCACAAAAAGGACGCAAAGTTCTGAAGTGTAATCGCGCCGGAAGATTCCAAAACATACCCCACATGACGTAACGTTTCCGAATCGTGAACCCTGTCAAGACTTTGCAATATCACTTTTATAAATTCCGCTAAATCAAAAGATTTACCGTACCAATTCAGAATCATTAAAGCTTGTAAAAAATCTTCATTTCTTTCAGAATACAACAGCTCCAGAAGATAGACTCTTCCCGCATCAAAAGAGGTTTTGCAGATTAGCTGAATGGATGTGGTGCGATCATTTTGTCTTTGCTCAGCAACGCTCCTTAAAAAATCAATGGTTGGCTGCGAGATTTTCTTAAACTTGAACATTCCATCAAGCGCTTTTGATTTGATTTCTTCGTTTGGGGCGTTTTGATAAACCTGTATCAACGCATTTTCATCGCCCGGCATTCTACTGCCAAACCACGCGATATCATAATCCAGAATAATTTCGTCCAGCCAGCGCTCATACCAGTCCAGAAAGTTGTCTTCATAGACAAAGAAAAAGGGATGATCAGGATAAAAAACTGCAGTGTAAATGATTTTCCCCCTGTGTTTCCCTTCAAGTACGAGATACATATCGTATTCACAGCCTTGTGTACCAATGCACAACATGCCGCCCATCACCCTATCACGGGCGGCGTCGTATTCCGGGTCGGAGATGTCTTCATCACTGATCAGTGGCTCGATCAGATGGTTCCATTTTTCTTTTGTCATTCTCGGGTGTATAACGCATTTTGTAGTGAATGCATTTCTTTCGGTATAGGAAGTTGCTTTTTCAATCGAATAAATCCCGTAATAAGGCCCGGCACCTCCATTTCCGACTTTCGTTAAAAACTGGGCATAAGGCTCCGGAAGTGTGACTTGATTCTTTGCTTGCCAGTCCGCAAGCTCTTTTGCTGTAAGCACTTCATAAACCTTGTATTTATGTGAAGATGCTCCAAACACCAAAAAAGCCGTATCTTTGCGCATGGCCTTTTCGAGTTTGTTTTTTATTCGATCAATTTGTGTTTCTTTCTTCCAAAACAACATATTGAATCCCCCCTGTTGATTATAGCCGGGCTTCCTTCGTTTGCTTATCCAGCAATTTCAGCAGATGCGGAAATCGGTATTCTCCGTACATACTCTGTATGTGCTCGGCAGCGACTGCTAGCTCCATGCCGACAGAGGTTATATACAAAGGCTTGGAGCTGTTGCCTCGGTAAAGCTTTTTGACAAAGGCTTCGTTGTCGTGAAAGGCATTTTTTGCAACACCGATCACTGGAATTTCCCCTGAAAAATTTGTGTAAACATAATGTCCGAGCCCGGGCTTTTTCTCATTGTTTAAGTACACATAGCCATCCACAACAATGGTATGTATTTGATTTATGTCAGTAAGTTTCAACAGTTCCTGTATGCAAGGGAGCTCTCGTTTATAGAAAAAACCCGTTTCGTATTTGTGAGGGTTTTCCGTATAAGACATGATGACTTCGAGTGGTTTAGAATCTTCCCAACATTGAAAAATAACCCCCACTGATTTCGCTTTATTTTCCTCATAATACACATCGACAGCGATGATCATTGATAGCGATTCCTTCCTTTAAGCTCATTTTAAGCTATAGATTATAGCCAATATATCACATTTTGCCGTGCAGGATGATCTATAGATTATCCCAATACCACCACTCCACCAATCTAACCTATCAAGGGGCGGGTAGTATTTATTCTGCCGCAGGCGCAGCACAGAAAAAATCTCCACCCTATAACCCTTGACAGGCTGGATTTTTGACGTGCCATTTCGCCGCCGACAACGGGGAACAGGATTTTATCCTGCCCCCGGCCTCCTCCAAAGAATAGGATAGGGTGTAAATGATTGAATCTAAATGTACAGTTTCGCTTGGATAAGATTGTACAAAACGCTTGAATAATAACAGAGAATTAAGAATCTTTGGCTCTAACTAACGCCTTCCGCTCTCGCTTCAGTTGTTAGCATATATAGAGTTGGAATGGTTTTGTTTCACAAACCATTCACTTCTATACATGTAATATTCACAGAAAACTATGTACAAGAAGCTCACTTGTACGCATATAATCCTAGAAAAGCGCTTAGCAGCTGTTTTTAAGGATTATACCAATCATTTTAGAACATTCTTACACAAGCAAATATGTACATCCTTATATCAGCATTTACAAACTATCCTCCGTTAACTTAACGAAGAAAGGAGCAGCTGCCGCGGTGGCAAACTGCTCCCAGGATCTCTGGACTAACGTGTCCCGTTAGTTCAAGAAGAATCGTAAACATTTCACTATTCCTTTACTTCGGTTAATTTCAATAAAACACCCTTTTAACTAACCTGCCCATTAGCTTAAAGCCATTACCGCAAAGGTACCATCGACAGCAATATTACTACTCCTGTTTAATTTTTGATAATATATCATAAAAAAGACTATCGAATGGACTTGTCGATAGTCTTTTTTGGGCTATTAATTGAATGGATGCATTGTTGCAGCTATTCCTTTAGGGCATCCACATATTGCTTCGCTTCTAATAGTGACAAACCAAGCACTTCTCTCGCTTTTTTAACAGCTGCTACTTCCTTGCCGTTACGTACGAGCTGGAGAACCTCATTTTGAACAAGATGTGGGGGCAGACCTTCAGACTTGGCAATTTGGTCAACGTTTACCTGCATTGTTTTGATACGAGCTTCCATGGCACTTACTTTGTTATACACAGTTAAACATACAACTAAGGACACAAGTGATATCGTAATTGATAGGTATTCCATTTGCGACACTCCCTTCTATCTCTTCTTTTATTCTAAATGAAGATGTCTGGTTCAACAAATTTATGTCGTGTCCTATTGAACTAACCTGTCCGTTAGCTTAATAACGCAGTGTCAGTCTAATACTTTATTTGCCGAGTCTAACACTTTATTTTTCAGTCTAGAACTCTATTTTCATTTGACACTTCTCTCTCACATTTAATTTTCTCGCAGTCTTCAATAATGAACTGAATCTCTTCCGCTGTAAGCTTAGCTTTTTTCGAAGAAAAATCCTTTTTTAAATTGTTGTAGACTTTCTTATTATTTTTGAGCAATTTGAACTCATATCCCATACTACTAACATAAAAATGTTTTGGCTCATGACTATCAATTCCATAACCCGAAACTTTAAGTATAGTTAGATATTCTAAAGTTTTTTTTCTATGTATGCAGCAGTGGACCTATGATGTCCGTCAATTAATGTACTCATAAAACCTTCATAATAATATGCGAGCCAAGTCATGATCTCCCCATTTTTAATTTGCTCCCTATATCCATAACTCTTTCAATGTTTAAACAATCGATTCGTTGAGAAGGTAAAAGGAATTTGGGAACCCCCTTGCTTGAATGGTACTTGTAAAAAACATCAGCTGACGCATTATACGTTCTCCTCTTAGTAAATAAGTTCCAAAAAAACTCTCCTTCTCCGTTAGTTGGTATCATTTCTATATAAGACATCAGGTAATAACCATTTTCTCGAATACTCAGTAGAGGTTTAACCTTTTCAAATGCAGTACTAAGGTCATTCCCTACCTCTTGTGAATCTTTAACTCTATCAATCGCTCACCAGAGTTATCCACCCCAAATTTAGTTATTAACTTTCCACTCCCATTATTTACTCGAAGTAACAAAGCATCCTTGTCCCATGAGTTAAAAATACTCGGAATGATTTCTTCGCATACGATCGAATTAGGTGCCTTAAATATCTTCCTCATAACTTCCACCCCACCCTAATATTACAAAAACCATACCATATCTTGAATTCACCTTATCATCAACTAACAAAAAAACCATCAGATTTCTCTGATGGTTTTGAGGTCTTACTATAAAAAACGTCCAGCGTTCATAATAACTTATCTGCTGCTCGTTTGTCTTCCTTTAGTGAACCACTCGGACTTTGGCTTTAATGGAGGGTTAGACTTAGGTTTTGCTTTGGCAGGTTTAGATGCCGCAGGTTTAGATGCCGCAGGTTTAGATGCCGCTGGTTTTGCCCCCGCTGGTTTAGCTGTTGATGGTCTGGAAGTCGATGGTTTAGAAGATGCAGATCTCGAACCTGACGGTTTCGAAGATCTTTCTGTCTTCATTTGCGTTTTACGAGACATCGGATACGGATGATCCTTCACTTCTGGAATCGATTTTCCGATCAATTTCTCGATATCTTTAAGGAACGGAAGCTCTTCAGATTCGCAAAAAGATATTGCCGTTCCGCTTAACCCAGCTCTACCCGTACGACCGATCCGGTGCACATAGGTTTCTGGAATATTCGGCAAGTTGAAGTTGATTACATGAGATAACTCATCAATATCAATTCCTCGCGCGGCGATATCTGTAGCTACAAGAACGCGGGTTGCACCACTTTTAAAATTCCGCAATGCATTCTGACGATCATTCTGCGATTTATTGCCATGAATGGCCTGTGCAGAAATGTTCACTTTCGCTAGATCGCGTGTAACACGGTCCGCACCACGTTTTGTACGAGTAAACACCAGCGCAGAAATGATTGATTTATCCTGTAACAAAAGATTCAATTGATTCTGCTTATTTCCATTCTCTAATAAATAGATCGATTGATCGATTCTATCCGCAGTAGATGACACGGGTGTGATTTCTACTTTTACTGGATTCACAAGCAAGGTTTTGATCAATTTGGAGATCTCAGTAGGCATCGTTGCCGAGAAGAACAGTGTTTGTTTCTTCGTTGGCATTTTGGCGATAATTCGCTTCACATCATGGATGAAGCCCATATCTAGCATGCGGTCAGCCTCATCCAAGACAAGAATTTGGACATACTGTAAGTCTACACGTTTTTGATTGATCAGGTCGATAAGTCTACCTGGAGTAGCAATTAGAATATCAGCACCTTGATTCAAGGCACGCTCTTGCACTTTCTGTGATACACCGCCAACGATGGCAGCAGAGCGGATATCTGTGAATTGGCTATACGCTTTTATGTTATCAGCAATTTGAATCGCTAGTTCTCTTGTCGGTGTTAAGATCAGCGAGCGAATGCGTCGCACATTGCTTGATTTATTGGGACTTGATTGTTCGCTTAATAATTGAATGATAGGTACAGAAAAAGCAGCTGTCTTTCCTGTTCCCGTTTGAGCACATCCAAGTAAATCTCTACCTGCTAATACAGCTGGGATCGATTGCTCCTGTATAGGTGTAGGTGATGTATAGTTTTCTTTGGTTAAAGCCTTTAAAATCGCAGGCATAATATTCAGTTCGTTAAATGTCATTGGGTCTCCTTAATTTCTAATACATATATTCTTAACATTAAATCCAATTATCACGTCATAAACAATAATCATAACACAATTAGTCACATAATAATAGATATTCTTTATCATCACACCAATTTTCATTAAAAATCCATTTCAGGATACCAGTACAATTAATAGCTAATAAGAGCTATGCAGCCAAGTATGCGTATCAGCCAAATAACGTTTCCCAACACACAACAAAAAAAGCGAAGGATTTCTCCCCCGCTTCTTATCATTCGTATGAAGACTAGTCTACGATTTCAGCAGTGTCGCCATTGTTGGCACCAGCAGCATTAGCTTCGTCAGTATCAATATGCATATCAAGTTTGAAGCTGTCGGATACACGAGCAATTACGTTCTCCAATACGAGACCGCGGTCGCCACCGAGACGAACTTTAAGCAATTGCTTATCCGCAATGCCCCAAGCTTCAGCTTCAGAAGTGTGGAAGTGAATGTGACGAGCTGCGATGATAACGCCTTGTTCTAATTCAACTTCACCAGCAGGTCCTTTAAGCGTAATGCCAGGTGTTCCTTCAATATTTCCAGATTCGCGAACTGGAGCTTTCACGCCAAGTGCGAAGGAGTCAGTACGGGAAATTTCTAATTGGGAAGCCGGACGAGCAGGTCCCAAAATTCTTACCTTGTCAAATTTACCTTTGCTACCGATAACTGCTACTTGTTCATTTGCTGCAAATTGTCCTGGTTGGGAAAGTGGTTTGAACTCAGTTAATTGATATCCTGGGCCAAACAGAGCCTCCACGTGCTCTTGCGTAAGGTGAATATGTCTAGCCGACACACCTACGGGTACAGTCTTACTCATTGTAAAGTCACTCCTTGTATTTTCTCTAGTATCTGTACAAGCCATTAACCATTATACATCTTCTTACCCAAAAATAAAAAGGGCTGCATCATAACGAAGCCCCTTTTTTCGACAATTTATGTTTTTTGCACAAGATTGTCATGGTTTAGACACCTGAGAGGGCAAATTTACGCTTAAAAAAGAGGTCGCATTCTCATACATCCAGCCTTTCACAGTATCCTCTGGATAATAACGGAGCAGCTGCTCTATAAGATCAGGGTATTTTCCCGGATGCTCCAACTTCTCTACCCAAGTATCGATGCCGTCAAAATCCGAGCCAAACATCATATGCTTCTCACCGCCGAGACTACATACATGTTCAATGTGCTTTAACAAATCATCCATACGAGCCTTCCCATCATCACTTACAAACCAAGGATAAAAGGTCAGACCCATTCTTCCATCCATTGCAATCAAAGCTTTAATCTGTTCATCATTTAAATTTCTAACATGCCCACATATAGCCGCAGCATTCGAATGGGAAGCAATAAACGGACGATTGCTTAAATCAGCCAACTCCCAGAACCCCGCTTGTGACAAATGCGACACATCAAGCAGCATTCCACTTTCGTTGCACCATTCTATCAGCTTTCTCCCTTTTTCCGTAAATCCACCATTACGCTTCTCTAGCACACCATCTGCTGCCCAGTTCGCATAATTCCAAGTCACACCAAGAAACCGTACTCCAAGTTCGAAGCAGAGCTGAGCATAAAACAAGTTCCCTTCTAAGCCGTCTACGCCCTCCAGAGAGAGCATTGCTTGTGGAGGTGCGCCTACTAATCGATTCCCTACTTGCTCCTTCCACTGTAACCACTGAAGCCCATCTGTGTTCACTATCTTTTGCCTAAAGAGATCAATTTGCCCTAGAACATGTTCAAAGCTTGGTTTTCCTCTGTTAGTTGAAAGATATATTGCAAAACATTGCAACGCCACTCCGCCAGAAGCCAGCCGCTCTGCAGTAACATCTAATCGAGGATCATTGTCAAAATTTATATCCGGGGAGGCTTGCATTTTGCTTAGCACATCACAATGGAAATCCGCTACTTTAAACTTATCAGCCCTCATTTTACAACCCCACTTTCTCACTGTCCCAGCCGTTCATTTCATTTCCAAATGCCTATTTCAGATACTATGCAAAAAAACGCCAGACTATAAATCAAAAGCAAAAAACCTGTTTACAAAAGTAAACAGGTTCAATCATTCTATAGGTCTATTATCTGGGTTCAACAATCAGTTTAATCGCGGTTCGATCTTCCCCATCAATCACTATATCAGTGAACGCAGGAATGCAGATCAAATCTACTCCGCTTGGTGCAACAAATCCCCGGGCAATGGCAACTGCTTTGACTGCTTGATTCAGTGCTCCAGCTCCAATAGCTTGTAATTCGGCCGATCCACGTTCACGAAGAACACCCGCTAATGCGCCGGCGACGGAATTTGGATTGGATTTAGCTGATACTTTTAATACATCCATAGTAAGTACCTCCCCTGGGAAAATAATGGTGTTCTTCCACTACTTTAGATGTTATTCGCGAGAGAAGAAATAATTCCTTCTTTTTACGGACCACGTCTTCCAAAAACGGTATTAAAGATACTCTTTTATGATATAAAAAATATCACACTTTACCCTAACTCAGCGAAATTACCCGGATTAAACCATACTCTGTTCTACGTTTAGCTCATAACCCATTCATCTTCACGTAACCGTATCTTCTCCAGACGAGTCGCCGCACCAGTATTTTCATCTAATTCTGCAAATAAACCGTGAAGCTGCCACTTGCCTTCATCGACAACAAATCGTGCTGGAAGCTGAGTTGTGAACTTATAAAGTACTGCATCTCTTTCCATACCCAGAATTCCTTCGCTTGAACCAACCATTCCCGCATCGGTCAAATAAGCAGTTCCTCCTGGTAAAATCACATCATCATTTGTCTGAACATGAGTATGTGTCCCAACAACAATCGATGCGCGACCATCCATAAAATATCCCATGGCGATTTTCTCAGAGGTTACCTCTGCATGGAAATCGACTAAAATACATTTGTGATCTCTGCGAAGCTCTTCCACAATTTCTTCCCCGACACGGAAAGGACAATCGATAGCAGGTAAGAATGTCCGGCCTTGCAAATTTACTATGGCCAGTTCTTTACCGTTCCCTTTAACGACTGTATAACCTCTTCCCGGTGTTCCTGGCGGAAAATTAGCGGGACGAATAATCCGAGCCTCATCATCGATGAACTCAAAAATATCTTTGTTGTCCCATGTGTGGTTTCCCATAGTTATACCGTGAACGCCCCAGTTAAAAAACTCATTAGCGATCGCCTTGGTGATCCCTCTACCGGCAGCAGAATTTTCACCATTAACAATAATGATATGTGGCTGATATTTACTTTTTAGTGAGGGCAACATCTCACGAAGAGCCTTTCTGCCAACATTTCCAACGATATCTCCAATAAATAGTACTTTAATGATTCTCTCCTCCTAATCGTAACCGCTATATCTAATAGATAAAACCTCATATTCAAAAGAAAAAAGGCCCCGCTTAGGGGCCAATTCTCAACAAATATAAGAAAGTATAAGTTACATCTTATCCCTTAACCTTATATTCCACCTATTTAGCGTATTCAACAGCCCGTGTCTCACGAATAACGGTAACTTTGATATGTCCTGGATAATCCAGTTCACTTTCAATCATTTTCGTAATATCGCGAGCAAGACGGAATGCCTCTGCATCGTCAATCTTCTCTGGCTGTACCATCACGCGTACCTCACGGCCCGCCTGAATAGCAAATGATTTCTCAACGCCTTCGAATGACTCTGAGATTTCTTCCAGTTTTTCTAGACGTTTAATATACGTTTCCAGTGTTTCACGGCGAGCGCCAGGTCTTGCTGCTGACAATGCATCAGCTGCACCAACCAACATAGCAATAACCGAGGTAGCTTCGCAATCTCCATGATGAGACGCGATACTGTTGATAACAACCGGATGTTCCTTATATTTCTTCGCTAGTTCAACGCCGATCTCAACATGCGATCCTTCTACTTCATGATCCAGCGCTTTGCCGATATCATGGAGCAATCCTGCACGTTTTGCAAGCACGATGTCTTCCCCAAGCTCACCGGCCATCAGTCCAGTTAAATAAGCAACCTCCATGGAGTGCTTCAATACATTTTGACCATAGCTTGTACGGAATTTCAGACGACCCAGAATCTTGATCAAATCTGGATGCAATCCGTGAACACCCACTTCGAAAGTAGCTTGTTCACCATATTCGCGAATTCGTTCGTCCACTTCTTTGCGGGATTTCTCCACCATCTCTTCAATTCGAGCGGGATGGATACGTCCATCTGCCACAAGCTTCTCAAGTGCCGTACGGGCCACTTCACGGCGGATTGGATCAAATCCCGACAAAATAACTGCTTCCGGCGTATCATCAATAATGAGGTCGATACCTGTAAGAGTTTCGAGTGCACGAATATTACGGCCTTCACGACCGATAATCCGCCCTTTCATCTCTTCGTTCGGCAGGGTAACAACTGAAACTGTTGTCTCCGCTACGTGATCAGCTGCACAGCGTTGGATAGCGAGTGTGATGATTTCACGGGATTTCTTATCCGCTTCCTCTTTCGCCTGCTGTTCAATCTCTTTGATCATTTGAGCCGTTTCATGGCGAACTTCTTGCTCAACATTGCTAAGAATAATACTTCTTGCATCTTCGATGCTTAAATTGGAAATTCTCTCCAATTCAGTGACTTGGTTTTTGTAAATAACATCAATTTGCTGTTGGGTTTCATCAATTCGTTTCTCTTTGTTAGCTACTTGTTCTTCTTTTCTTTCAAGCGATTCCATTTTTTTATCCAGAGATTCTTCCTTTTGCAGCAAACGTCTCTCTTGCCGTTGGATTTCATTCCGACGTTCACGAGTTTCTTTCTCAGCTTCAGTACGGATTCTATGGACTTCGTCCTTAGCTTCCAATACTGTTTCTTTCTTCAGCGCCTCTGCGTCTTTCTTCGCGTTCTCCACGATGACTACGGCTTCTCTTTCTGCGCTTTGAATTTTAGCTTCTGCAAGGGATTTACGAATAAAATAACCGAACCCAAAGAATAATGCAGCTACAACGAGAACGATAATGACCCAGATCCATGCTTGCATCTGTTCACCTCCTCGTTGGTTCCTCTCCAAGGTATATCCCTGGGAATTGTGCAGTTGTTAAACTATCCGTTCATCACCATACAAAAAACCGGTAAATAACCGATTGCCATACTGCACATGCTGCACATGCACACTGCCCGCCTTATCCGGCGATTACATTTCATATGAGTTGTACGCGAACCGTTTTAAAAAGTCACCTTTTTGGGAAGGAAAAAGGATTCTTACTTTATGCCGATTCATGTTATATTTTATTATTTATAAAAAGACATTGTCAAGAGAGTCGATATGCGCATTAATGTCAAGAGAATCAGTGAGTCTAGTAAAATTCCTCATCTTCACCCTCATAGTTGTCTTCCTCAAGTAAAGTATTGATCACTTGTCGCACCATATCACCCGAGAATCCACGCCGCATTAAGAAGGCTCCAGTCTTTCTGCGCTTATCTGTGGCTTCACCACGAATAAGATTCCATTTCTTACGACCAATCTGAAGTGCACTCTCTAGTTCTTGTTCAGGACTGACATTCTCCAGTGCTTCCGAGATCAAGGTTTTGTCGATTCCTTTCTCACGTAGCTCTTGGCGAATCCACATTTTCCCTTTTCGCTGGTTCGTAATGCGTTGCTCGGCCCATTGCTTTGCATACAAGGGGTCATCAAGAAATCTTTCCTGCTGTAGCCGTTGCACCACTTCCGCAATAATAGTCTCCCCTATTTCCTTCTGCCGTAAACGGCGAGTCATTTCCATAGCGGTACGTGGCTTCCGTTCTAGATAACGAAGTCCTTCTACATAAGCTCGTTGTCGCTCATCAGCAACAACAATTTCCTCCAAATCGGCTTTCATAAAAGAATTTCCAGTAATCATCCGATATTTAATCATGACGTCTTCGTGTACAGTCATGTTATAGGCTCCGAAATGTATGATGTAGCGGTGGTCTGACTTCTTCTGACGTTCTACCTTAGTAATTTCTAAAAGTTCTCCATCAGGAAAATCAGATAGGACCTGTACGTCCTGCTCATCCGATTCAAAATCCATATCCAGCTGTATTACCATAGTTGCTTGTCACCTCATAGCAATAAAATATCCCCACAAAGTGCGGCTTAACTTCGGTGCGTACTCAGGTACTTTGGGGGGACCCCAAATATATATGTTCTTACACTGTTAAGAAAAGACACCCTGCAACAATGAATCACAGGGCGTCCTATTCCTTAGTAAATTCTATTGTTCGATTTCGAGAAGTAGCTTTTCTTCTTCCTCTTGCTCTGCAATGATTTCCGCTTCATTTGGTGCAGCAACAATAGTGGACAGGTTACTTGCTTCACGGATCTTGTTCTCAATGATAAGTGCAATATCTTGATGTTCTTTCAAGAACTGTTTGGCATTCTCACGTCCTTGACCGAGACGCTCACCCTCATAGGAATACCATGCACCACTCTTATTCACGATGTCCATTTCAGTACCGATGTCTACAAGACTTCCTTCTCTGGAAATCCCTTCACCATACATGATATCAACATCAGCTTGTTTAAATGGAGGTGCTACCTTATTCTTCACAATCTTGATCTTGGTTCGGTTACCTACAACGTCGTTACCCATCTTAATACTTTCGACACGGCGAACATCCAACCGTACGGAAGAGTAGAATTTCAACGCCCGACCACCCGGTGTTGTCTCAGGGTTACCGAACATAACACCAATTTTCTCACGAAGCTGGTTAATAAAGATAGCAATTGTATTCGATTTACTAATGGCACCAGATAGCTTCCGAAGCGCTTGAGACATCAAACGAGCCTGTAGGCCGACGTGAGAGTCACCCATATCACCTTCGATTTCCGCTTTAGGAACCAACGCAGCTACGGAGTCAACGACAATAATGTCTACTGCACCACTACGGACAAGTGCTTCAGCAATCTCAAGTGCCTGTTCACCCGTATCTGGCTGAGATAGCAACAATTCATCAATGTTTACGCCCAAGTTACGTGCATACTTCGGATCGAGAGCATGCTCAGCATCGATAAATGCAGCTTGTCCTCCTTGTTTTTGCACTTCTGCAATAGCATGAAGAGCAACAGTCGTTTTACCGGAGGATTCAGGTCCGTATACTTCAATAATACGTCCCTTTGGAAGTCCGCCTATACCTAACGCAATATCAAGTGCCAAAGATCCGCTAGGTACAACTTCCACTTGCATATGAGTGGATTCTCCCAGTTTCATGATCGAACCTTTACCAAATTGTTTTTCTATTTGACGAAGCGCCATATCAAGCGCTGCACGACGATCTGACAATCAGACCACTTCCTTCACTGTTTATAATAATATAATAACGCGTTTTTGAGGTCTTGCCAAGCTTTTTTTCGAACATACATTCGTTTTTTTTGTCTCAAGCGTTAATTATCCCTTTTATTGTAAGCCTCCCTCCGGACATAGAAGTTAACTGATTTCTCTACTTCACCGGACATCAACGACTTATGATCAAAACCAAAACAGCGATCAAAATCTCCGCAGATATACAAAAAACCGCAGCAAAGAAATCTCAGTGCCACGGTTCTTCCGTATGTCTCAATTATAACTGGGCTAATCTCCCATTACAAGTCTGAGCCTTCAAGAGGTGTCTCCACCTTCCGTTCCTCAAGTCTGCGCCATAGACGATACAACAGAGCTTTAACAGTACGCAGTCGTATATTTTCACGTGTACCTTTAAGATTAAGCTCGTATACTTCTGTCTTACGCCCGCGTTCAGCTAAACCAATAAATACAAGTCCAACTGGCTTACGTTCAGAATAGCCTGGTCCTGCTACACCAGTTACAGATAAACCGAAATCACTATCTGCGATCATTCTCACCTGATCAGCTAACACCTCGGCAACTTCACGACTAACTGCCCCTGGAGCATCTGGCCCCTCCAAATAAGCACTTGGCACATTCAGAAGTTTTTTCTTCAGGTCGTTGGAATAACAGACGATTCCTCCCGCAAACATCGAAGCACTGCCTGGAATGTTAGTTATACTCTCCATCAGCAAGCCTCCCGTGCAACTCTCTGCCGCACTTAAAGTCAGACCTGCATCCGCCATCCAATCCACAATCAATTGCTCCAGTGGAACATCAATATTTGCATATAAATGTTCTGGCAAAATCTCTTTGATCTGTTTCTCCAGAATCTCCAGCTTCTTGTAAGCTTCATGCTCGGAAGGCGCTTTTGTCGAAATACGAACGGTTACCTCTCCCTCTTTAGCGTAAGGAGCTATGGTTGGGTCTGTCTGGCTGTGAATAAGATCAATGAGCTTATCCTCAAGCAGTGATTCTCCGATACCTGCAAATTTAAGCATTTTAGAATAAAGTGGCATTTCTGTCGTTAGAGCGTGCTGCTGGAGCCACGGTACAGCTTTATCTACGAACATCGGCTTCATCTCGCGAGGCGGACCAGGAAGCACAATATAATATTTCTTTTCATGCTCAAAAGCAATGCCAACAGCAAGACCAATCTCATTTGGCAAAGGTGTAGTTCCTTCAATTATAAGTGCCTGTTTACGATTATTCTCCGTCATTACAATCTTTCGATCATCAAAGAAACGTTGTACATGATCCATTGCCAAGCGATCTATATGAAGTGTGCGACCTAAGGAAGCAGCCAGCGCGTCCTTCGTTAGATCATCTTCTGTAGGACCAATACCACCGGTAAATATGATAACATCCGCTCTGCTTTGAGCGATCTCAATGGCTTGCTGCAAGCGACTGCTGTTATCCCCAACTACGGTTTGAAAATATACATCAATCCCAATAGCAGCTAGCTCAATAGACAAAAACTGGGCATTACTATTTACGATTTGACCGAGCAAAAGCTCCGTGCCTACTGCAATAATCTCCGCTTTCATACCTGGCTTTCGCCTCCTCGTTATAATGTAGATACACTGCTTTTAGGGTTTAAAAAAGGTAATAGGTGCTTTACCTATTACCTCTCCTATATGTAGCTGCCTAAAACGCTTAAGCATTATGCAGCTGTAATAGATCCTTATTCTTCACAAAATAATCAATTCCAGAGTAAATAGTGATCAAGGCTGCAGCCCAGATGGCAATATCGTCTACAGGAATGCTGACGAATTGAAATGGGAAATTATTTAACAACAGCAGTGAGATCGCTACAATTTGTACAACCGTCTTTATCTTACCCCATTTGCTGGCGGCAACCACTTTTCCCTCTAACAATGCTATCTGGCGAAGCCCGGTTACTGCGAACTCACGACTAATGATAACAATTGCGATCCATGAATCACATCTGCCCAATTCCACAAGTGAAATCAGAACTGCAGAAACTAACAGCTTGTCCGCTAACGGATCAAGGAGCTTACCGAGATTGGTGACCATATTATATTTCCTTGCTATGTAGCCGTCTATTCCATCTGTGCTCGCTGCAAGCAAAAAGATTACAGCTGCCACCAAATGATTAACAGATAGCTGAAAAGAGCCCCAATGTATCGGTTCTGGATAAAAACTGAAATCCACCAGTAAGAAAAACATCATAATCGGGATCAGGCAAATACGTGCTAGCGTGATGCGGTTGGGCAAATTCACTGAAGTTCCTCCCCTAAATCGTTCATACAAATTGCCTGAGTCAGGCTCATCTATTTCTACTTAAGCAAGTATATTATAGCTATAAATAGGTGTCAAAAAAAATACAAAGCACCCCGCATAATGGCGCTGATAAGCACTGCGGGGTACAAAATGCTATTTTAAGTTGTTGAACTGCAGGTCCAGCGGCAAATCAGCTTTACGCAAAATCTGGATAATTTGTTGTAAATCATCGCGACTCTTACCAGTTACACGGATCTGATCTCCTTGAATCTGGCTCTTCACCTTCAATTTCGAATCACGAATCAGGATGTTAATTTTTTTTGCGTTCTCCTGATCAATTCCTTGCTTAAGACCTAAACGCTGACGAACACTACCCAGAGAAGCAGGCTCCACTTTGCCGAAATCCAAGTTTTTCAGCGTGATACCTCTCTTCACCATCTTCGATTGTAAAATATCAATAACAGCGTTTAACTTATATTCGTCCTCAGAGGCGATAATAAGTGCGTCTTTCTCCAGCTTCAGACTACTCTTGCTGTTCTTAAAGTCAAAGCGGTTGTCAATTTCTTTCTCTGTTTGGTGGATCGCATTGGTTAATTCCTGCATATCCATTTTAGATACGATATCAAATGAACTTTCTGAACTCATAACTACACGTCCTTTGTACTTTTTAGTCTGCTACTATTATAAAAGAATGATACCCTTAAGTCTAATATTGGATAATATGTACCTCACCCGACACAGAAAACAGCCCCACATAGTGGAGCTTTTCCTTCGAAATGTGTTGTGTTTCAGGTAGAAATACGTCTCCAATGGAAAATATCCTCGGAGACGCACATTCTAAATCCCTATCTGCTTCGAAGCGGGCTTCGAAACATATCCAGAATTCCAAGCACGATATGTGCAAGACCGAACCCGAGAATTCCATAACCCCAAGCACTTGGTGTCATATAGTATCCGATAAGACTGACAACAACCCCAAGTCCAGCTACAATCCAGCTAACAATCATGAATGTACACCCCACTTTGGCTAAGAACTAGAAACAGTCTTATGTTCCCCGCAAAGCCAAAGTCTATGCATCATTTTTCTTATTGGCCTGTTTCATTAGTCTGGTCAATAGTATCGGTGGTACCTTCATTCTGGGTCGTTTCACTTCCAGTACCGTCATCCAGATTAAGTAGCAGACGAGATGAGGTCTTTTCATCCGTAATCACTTGTCCATTGACAGTAATCTCAGTAGCTGGTGAATAACCAGATTTAATATACATTCCTTCACTTCCAAGCACAAAGCTCATACGATCTCCTGCCGCTGTGTTACCAAATGAGAGTTTTTCACCTTTAGAGTTCTCACCTTTATACACCTCAAGCCAGCTTACCCCAGTAGCAGAAATCTCAACCTTCACTTCACTTCCAGCCGGAGCTGAAACCTTGAATTTTGTTGTTTTTCCTGCTTTCCCATCCGGTGTAACTGTAATGGATTGCGGGGAAGGCGTAGGTGTTGGTAATGGCGTTGGCTCTGCAGTAGGTTCAGTTGTTGCTTCTGTTCCTGCCGAAGAAGTTGGCGCCACAACTCCACCTCCTGAAGCCGGTGGAGATGTTTTAGCAGTCGTAGGATCCTGCTGTTCATTTGTCAGATTCGTCTGATCAATCTGATCAGGGTCCGGTTTGTTCAAACTAGATGCATAAATGTAAATCACAACAATAATTAATATTGGAAATGTCCACATTAGCACTGTTGGCAGCCATTTTGCATTCCGTTCGGTTTCAGGTCTACGGCTGCGTTTTTGAATCACCGTTTCCATGGCTGTGTCTTCGGGAGGGGCAGGTACATTCCCATGCTCCTCTAGCAGTTCGTCAGGACTCATCCCTACTGCCTCTGCGTACGTTTTGATAAACGCCCTAACATAAAAACTTCCTGGAAGCACCTTATAGTCTCCAGACTCGATGGCTTCCAAATACTTTTTGCGAATTTTCGTTACTTCCTGGACATCGTCAAGACTCATCCCTTTTTGCAGACGCGCCTCTTTCAATTGCCGGCCCAGTTCCGACATACCATCACCTCCTGTAAATTTCAATGAATATCATTGTTCATTGTTTTCTTGTTCTATAAATCATCACTGTAGCTAGTCGTAAACGACTCGTACAATATTTCTTCATTTGGATTATTGCGAAGCTCGATAATAATATCAAAATCATCAAAGGTGTACTCAGATTCCCGCACAAAAATATCTGGATGCTCGATCACTTTCGTACTTGGCATACTCATAACATTTTGTAATAAATTATAATGCTTCTCATTAGAGCGGATCGTACTAACAATACCATCAATAATAAATACATTATGTGGGTTCATCTCATCTTCTGCTAATTGACTTCGAACCGTCTGACGTAAAAGTGTCGAGGAGACAAATGTCCAACGCTTCATCGCGCAGACACTGCCAGCAATGATTGATTCCGTCTTTCCTACACGGGGCATACCTCGAAGTCCTATTACCTGATTTCCATCTTTTTTAAACAGTTCCCCGAGAAAATCGACCAATAGACCAAGCTCATCCCGGGTAAAACGAAACGTCTTCCGATCATCTGAATCCCGTTCAATATATCGCCCATGGCGCACAGCCAGCTTGTCTACGAGTCTTGGAGACCGCAGAGCTGAAACTGTAATATTATCAACTTTCTTGAGCATTTCGCCCATCAGCATTATTTTGTCATCGTCATTGGTCTCCAGCAACATTCCGCGAGTCTTTCCTTCAACGCCATTAATCGTCAGAATGTTGACTTCTAGCATCCCTAACATTGAAGCGATATCACCAAGCAGACCGGGTCTGTTCTTGTGAATCTTGTATTCCATATACCATTGTTTATATTCCACTTGTACACCTCATAGATTCCTTTTCCCGCACTTTGATATACATCAAAAAAATGCCGTTCAGACAAAGCGGTCTGAAACACGGGTCATGTTAATGATATATAAAATAAAAATGAAAGGCAAGGTCAGTCCTGTAATAATTGCAGAAAAGCTCCCACAAGGGGAGCTTTTCCGCAAGCTTAGGCGTGATTTTTCGCCAACTTGACCATGAGTTTAGCAATCGTCTGCTTTTCTTCATCGTTGCCGACGTCCCATAGCTCTTTGATTGCACGGTTTTGAGTGTTTGCTGGATCCACTTTTTCATCGAGGAATTCCCCAATTTCAAAAGCCAGCTTTGAGATTGTGTCTTCACTCATCCCAAGTTTCTCCGCCTGTACAACACGTTTTCCCAGAAATTTCTTCCAGGTGTCAAAATTTTTGATTACGCTATCTTCTTGTGTCATCTTAAATCCTCCTTCATGTTTACGGTCAAACACCTGCATACAGGCTGTAAGCCGCCTTACGTGAGATTTAAAAACAACACTTATAATATGTCTTAGAAGCTAAGTTATTATGCTGGAGCTTTTCTCCAACTGAAGATCAGGTAATCCATCCACCATTTGGACTAATAATCTGACCAGTGATATACCCGGACTCAGGCAAAGCCAAAAAATAAATTAGTGAAGATATTTCATTAGGCGTAGCCAAACGCCCTACTGGAATCTCATCCTCCAGCATACGGACTTCATCCTCCTGTAAATTGGACAGCATGTTCGTATTAACCGCTCCTGGAGCTACCGCGTTAACCGTTACACCAGATGGAGCCAACTCTTTAGCTAAAGCCTTTGTAAAGGCATTCACTCCACCCTTACTAGCCGAATATGCTACTTCGCAAGAAGCTCCAGTGATACCCCATACAGAAGAAACGTTGATGATACGTCCATAACGCTGAGACACCATGTACGGCATAAAAATCTGACTGCACATAAAGGTTCCCTTCAAGTTAATGGACATAATGTCATCCCATTCCTCTTCGGTCACATCAGCTAGCATTCCGTAATGCGATTTACCGGCATTATTGACGAGAATATCCGGCTGCATCCCATTACTCTCAAGCTTTTCAGCCATACGTACAATTTGACTACGATCCTTCATATCCGCGTTTACTGTCATTACCTTTGCGCCAAGGGCCATACAACGCCGAGCGACATCATTCGCAGCTTCATGTGAGTGTTTATAATGAATAACTATATTCATCCCCACAGAAGCAAATCGTTCCGCAATGGCGCCGCCGATCCCTCCGCTTCCCCCTGTAATGAGCACTGTCATTTCCCCTAGTGGTTTGCTGCTCTCTCCCAAAACGCTCACCTAAGGACTCACCACCAATGAAACGGCAAGCTGTTCCCAGTTTACATGGGCATGCAGACGCTCATTTACTTCTGCCAAAGTAATCGATTCATACATAGGCAGAACTTCAAAAAGGTCACCACCACGGAACTGGTAGCGTGTAAATTCATGTGCGATACTTTCAGGGGAGTTCAGCATGCGCAAATAACCGCCAATTTTCTTTTTCCGTGCCCGCTCGAAATCCTTCTCCGCAAAGCCAGACTTTAAGATTAGATCTATTTCTTCTTTAATTCGTTTTAAAAGCAAATCCGGATCCTTTGTATCCCCCCCCATTGCAGAAAAAGCATACTGCGGAGAACTATTAAATTCATGTCCAAAGCTGTCCGAGATCAATTCCTCATCATAAAGCTTTTGATACAATGCTGTGCTACTACCTACCAACAAATCGAGCATTAGCTTCGTTATCAGGTCGCGTTTCAGAGAAGCTTCACCTGTTAGATCTTCTACTTTTTCCTTGAAACCAAACATGATTTTCGGCATCGAAACAGCAAGCTTGCTTTCTAGCCGTTTTGTAGCGACTTGTTCGGGTTCATCTTCAAAAATACGCTTGATTTCACCCTGCTTGCCGTAGGTTTTACCCTTTTGGTTAGCGCGAATCAAGGAGAATACTTTCTCCGGGTCCACGCCCCCAACCACGAACAACAACATATTGCTAGGGTGATAAAAAGCGTTATAACATGTGTACAGCGTTTCTTTCGTGATCGTACTAATCGATTCTACCGTACCTGCAATGTCAATCCGAACCGGATGCTTCGAATACATCGCTTCAATAAGGCCAAAATACACGCGCCAGTCCGGATTATCAGCATACATATTGATTTCTTGACCAATAATTCCCTTTTCCTTTTCTACATTCTCATCTGTAAAATAAGGTCGCTGAACAAAATCAACGAGCGTACTAAGATTGGTCTCTATATTTTCTGTTGCTGAGAAAAGATAAACGGTCTGATCAAAGCTTGTAAAAGCATTGGCCGAGGCTCCATTTGAAGCAAAGGTAGCAAAAATATCGCCTTCTGGCTCTTCGAACATTTTGTGCTCTAAAAAGTGAGCTATACCATCAGGAACAGTGGTCTCTTCTCCACCTGCGACATGAAAATGATTGTCAACGGAACCATATTTAGTTGCAAATGTAGCATAGGTCTTTTTGAAGGTTGGTTTCGGCAACACATATACCTGAAGTCCGTTATCCATGACCTCATGATAAATGGTCTCTTGAAGTCTGTCGTAATGAATTTGTTCCATCGTTATTCCTCCTTTCCTGTCAAGAAATATATCGTATCCAGCTGAAAGGTTTCAGCGGCAGCTTTTACATCTTCAGCACCGATTTGTTCCACCTGCTCCAATAGCTGATCCGCTGTCCGTTCTTTTCCTGACAACTGGCGGTTGAAGTCGTAAGAGATCATTTCAAAAGCAGAATCCGGAATCTCGGAAAGCTGATTGCGGATCATAGCTTTGGTCTGACTCAGTTCCAGATCACTGATATTGCCAGCTTTCATCTCTTCCAATTGCTTCTCTATAATGTCCACGGCTTTGCCGTAATTTTGCGTTTCGATACCTGATTGAATCGTTCCAATGCCCTTGTGGCCGTCATAACGAGACGAAGCATAATAGGCAAGGCTTGCCTTCTCACGTACGTTAACGAAGAGTTTAGAGTGGGGATACCCTCCTAATATTCCGTTGTACATAAGTGCGGATGCGTAATTATCATCCTTATAAGTAATAGAGGTGCGTAGACCCAGGTTCAACTTGCCCTGACTGACATCCAGCTTCTCTTCTACAGTCCGCACCTCATTAACTGATACAGGTACGAACTTAGAGCTATATAAGCCCACCTCGGACTGAACCCGACCGAAATGACGCTGTACAAGCTTTTCTACTTCCTCAGCTGTAGTGTCACCCACTACATAGAGATCAAGGATGGCATCATCCAGCCAGGAATTATACGATTCATACAAACTTTTCGGAGTGATTTGATCCAGATCCGCTCTTTGCCCCAGAGGGTGAAGACGATATGGCTCGTTTCGGCACATTTCCTCAATACAGCGCTCAGCAGCGTAACGTATCTTGTCATTTACGATGGACTCCAGCTTCTTGCGAACGGTTTCACGCTCCGTTGCAACATACGAAGGTCGGAAGCTGCCGTCTTCAACTAATGGACGAGTCAGTACTTCACCTAAGAAAGCGAAGGATTGTTCAAGTAAGCTCTCCTGGCTTTGCACAAAAGAGTCATTAATAGTATCCATGCGGAACTGAACGATTTGATAATCGCCTCTTTTATAAATATCAAACCCGAATCCAGCGCCATACAGTTCCTCCAAACGCTCGCGGAATTGCGTGGTCTCCGGATAAGTCGCGGTACCTCTGCGAAGCACGAATGGAGCTAGTGCAGTAGAGGTTACTGTATTCTCATCAAGAGGGATCCCCGCATAAAGTGAGATCGCGTAGGTCTTGAATGCCTTGGTTGGCATAACGTGAATGCGCAAGCCTCCTACGGTGCCATGCTGAAATACATTATTAGTCAAGTCCAAAACTCCTTTACGGCGTGGATAGTTGCTCTACATCATGTTTATGAATTATTAACCATTCTAAACCATTCCAAAGTAAGGAAGCAACCGGAAGCCTCTTCCCGGTTGCTCTCTGAATTCTCTATCCTTCTTTTTACATACAGAAAATATGCTGACCAATCGTCTTCACCTGAGGACGGGTCCAAATCCATTTAGAGGTCGCTGTTTTAGGATTGAAGTAATACAAACATCCACCTGAAGGGTCCCAACCATTGAGTGCTTGCTGCACTGCTTTACGTGCTTGCTCATTGGGCTCCAGATAGATCTGACCATCGGCTACAGCTGTAAATGCTCCCGGTTGAAAAATAACGCCAGACGGCGTATTCGGGAAACTAGGTGATTTCACTCGGTTTAAAATGACCGCAGCAACAGCAACCTGACCTTCGAAAGGCTCACCTCTGGCTTCTCCATACACGGCATTAGCCATGATCTTGAGATCATTCTCCGATAAGCCCATCGAATTACCTGAAGACAATCCTGGCGAATTCGTTTTATTGGACGTATTTGTTTTATTGCCAGTGTTATTCTGTGCTGTCTTATTTCCCGTGCCCGAAGAAGGCTCAGTAGGCTTCCAGTTCTTCGTGGCGTTATACAGCTTAAGCTTAGTTTTGGCACCCACAATGCCATCAGACTTCATTCCGAATTTCCATTGAAACCAAGTTACTGCATTCTTCGTTTTTGGCCCAAAATGACTGTCTATTTTTCCGGCATAATAACCTAAATGCTTTAATCGCCCCTGCAATTCATAGACATCCTGACCCGTGGACCCAAGTTTAATGGGTGTTGTACTGAAAGCCGGCAAGACTTCTTCGTCAGGATTATTTAACTCGTGGACAAATGACGCAGCAGCACTTTGCTTGGTCTGAACAATGCCATTCCCCTTGAAAAACGTTCCTGCAAACGGCGCGACAGCAAGTGCAAGAGTTAAAGCAGCAAATATCCACATCTTTTGTTTCTTCATAGGGTTCGCTCTACCTTTCTTTTGTAAGTTCTGCATGGATGGCTAAAGTTATTATGACGACTGTCAGCGCATCCTATGCATTACTAAAAAAGAAGAAATAGCTTTTCATTATAATTGAGAATAATTATCAACTATAATACGAAATAAGAAAACCATGAAGTTGATATGAATCCTGAATTAAAAGGACCACATTTTACTGTGGACCACGCATGAATTGAAATTATAGATATAAGTCATACTTTTCAACATTTTAGTGATATGAATTCATAATAGTCCAAGTAACAGGTTCGCACTTTTAGGGAATTCCTCCCTAAAAATCAGGCCAATTCCTTTATTTCTTACCAAAATTAATAAATTATAGGGAGATTTTCCCTAATTATAAGTTTGAGAACCAATAATCTCAGAATTCCAGGGAGAAATCCCCTAATTATTATAATGAAGCTTCACTAAAGCCATTATTTAAAGTGTCATTTACACTTCTTCAGCATGAGTAAGGGCCGTCCCCAAGTAGTACAAACTACTTGGGGACGGCCCCTTTTTACTGTCTATTTAAGGTTTAAACTGACTTGTTCAGCTTAAGAACTGATCTTGTTATGCTGATACTGCTCAAGTGATACAAGCACCTCACGCGGCTTGCTGCCCTCGTAAGGCCCTATTACCCCACGAGCCTCCATAGAGTCAATCAAACGGGCTGCACGGGTGTAACCAACCCTCATCCGGCGCTGTAGTAGCGAGACTGAAGCTTGCTTCGCTTCAAGCACGATCGTTACGGCCTGCTCATATAACTCATCCTGTGGCTCCTGGTCTTCAGCGATTGTGTCATCAACCTCTGGAACAATGGACTCATCATATTCTGCTTCACCTTGGCTGCTGACATATTGAACGATCGTCTCAACCTCTTGATCGCTCATAAAGGCACCCTGCACACGAATCGGTTTAGAAGCTCCCATCGGTAAGAACAGCATGTCTCCCCGACCTAACAGCTTCTCCGCACCTGGCATATCCAGAATGGTACGTGAGTCTACATTGGAAGATACGCCGAAAGCGATACGAGATGGAATATTCGCCTTAATCAAACCTGTAATGACATCCACGGAAGGACGCTGAGTGGCGATAATTAAATGTATACCAGCTGCACGCGCCATCTGTGCAAGCCGACAGATAGCATCCTCTACATCGTTAGCGGCAACCATCATCAAATCCGCAAGCTCGTCCACAATAACAACAATATACGGAAGTATAGCAGCTGGGTTCTCTGCCATCAGCTTATTATAGCCTTCCATGTTGCGTGTTCCTGATTTGGAGAAGAGTTCATACCTTTTCTCCATTTCCACAACGATCTTCTTTAAAGCTAAGCTCGCCCGCTTCGGATCAGTAACGACTGGAGCCAGAAGATGCGGAATCCCATTATAGACATTCAGCTCTACCATCTTCGGGTCCACCATCAGGAATTTGACTTCATCGGGTTTAGCTTTGTATAAAATACTCGTAATAATCCCGTTAATACAAACCGATTTACCAGATCCCGTTGCACCAGCCACCAATAAATGGGGCATCTTCGCTAAATTACCGATAATCGTCTGACCCGAAATATCACGTCCAAAAGCAATCGATAATCTAGATTCAGCTTCCTGAAAGATCTGTGTCTCCATAACTTCACGCATGGTCACAATAGACACTTCGGAATTTGGTACCTCTATCCCAATGGCTGATTTACCCGGAATTGGCGCCTCCATACGTATATCTTTGGCTGCAAGAGCAAGCGCAATGTCATCTGTCAGATTAACAATACGGCTAACTTTGACACCGATATCCGGCTGAATCTCATAGCGTGTAACCGCTGGACCTCTAACTACTTCGAGAACCTTTGCTCTTACACCGAAACTCTCTAGGGTAGCTTCTAGCTTACGGGCGGTCTGCATATAATCATTCTGATCTCCTGCTTTACCGCTGTTGTTAGGTTTGGCTAGAAGTCGGAAAGATGGCAGCTTATATGGTTTTGGTGGAGGTGGTGCCGGTGGAGCAGGAATGATCTGTCCATCAGGAGTGGCGCTTAGCAATCCATCCAAGTCTATAGTCACATTCTCATCAGGCTCATCTGAAGGCTGTTGACTAACTGGATTAGCCCCTGCGACAGGAGCTTTGACGGTAACACCTCGAGCTGCAGGAGAGAATTCACTCCATTCCTCCCGATCTTCCTCATTCAGCCCTTCTGAGCGGATATGCTCAAAGAAGTCGCGAATAATTGGAGTCACAGGTTCCATATCCATATCTGCATCATCAAAATCATGTTGGATATCCTCAAGTGGAGTCACACGACTATCTACTGAAAGCCCAGAAATGATCGGACCGTGCGAAGCACTTGTTACAATTGGACCATGATCATCATCAGAATCGGCTTCCGCCTCTGAACGGGTGGAGCCTGTGAACCAACCGGATATTTTTTTCAATAGAACAGGTTGCTTACGATTAGGTAAATATCGATCGTCTTCTTCCTCTTCGTCATCTTCGTCATAGACAGGCTGCTTCACTGGCCGAGTCTTTGCGGGTGCGGCTGCTTTGGAAGGTCTAGCCGCTACTGGGACTGCCTTCGGACGGTTTGCCGCATGGAGACGAATCCCTTCCACAAACTTAACCGTACGAACTCGCAAAAGGGTAATAATCTCTACATAGGAGAGATTTGTAATTAACATAAAGCTGATGGCAAGCATAACGATCATGAGCAGCTTAGCTCCCAGACTACCAAAGAGCCACAGCAGCGCAGCATACTCCAATCCGCCGATATATCCGCCACTTATATCCTTACCCAGCATATAGACATTACTATTGTTAACACCGGGCGAAAGAGATCCCGAAAGATCATTATGTATTTGTGTCATCACGTTGCCAGGATGGAGCAAGGACAACGGGCCAAGCTTCTGCTCCATTGCAGAAATAGTGCTCATTAGGCACATGGATAGCAGAAGCAGAAGCACGCCTGTATGTCGACTGTTCCAAGAAGAAGGCCATCTTCGATGGATCATAACCATAAGCCCATAAAAAATACCAATAAGCGGCAACACAAAATAAAATCTCCCTAATAAATAACCCGCCATACTTGAAAGTGACCGCCCTACCGCCGCTTCACCGGACAGAGCAATAACGGATATCGTTATTAGTAAAATTCCGTAAATTTCATATTTTAAAACGCTGCCGAGCAGCGCTTTTTTCTTTTTCTTTTTTCGTTTAGCCACGCCAGCCACCCCCGGAACAACATTATACCATATAATGGCGTGGCGTACCTATGTTCTCTTTTGTCAAAAAATGAATCTTTATGTTAACGTAATTATCGCTCCAGGAGAGAACGACGGATCTAAATATCGCTCCAAAGGACAATCCAGTAATCTTACTATGCGCGCGCGTCCTTCCTCCATCGGCTCAACCTGCATGAGCATCCCCTGAACACTTACTTCTCGCGTTGTAGCGTAATTATTAAATGCCCCCTCCCACACCTGTTCCATCGACATTATCGTATAGAGTGTCATTGCGTAAGCCCTCCCGAAATCGCTGCTGTAGGCGCTGAAGAGAAATCTCCACCAATCATGCGGTTAAGATGCGCTAAGGCAGCTCCGATCCCGCCCACCTCATCCATGAGACCATATTTAACGGCGTCCAACCCCCCAACGGCTGTTCCAATATCACGATTGAGCTCACCTGTCTTAAACATGAGGTCACGGAACTGTTCTTCAGAAATCCGAGAATGAGAAGTAACGAATTTTACTACACGCTCCTGCATTTTTTCCATGTATTCGAACGTCTGTGGCACTCCAATTACTAAGCCATTCATACGAATCGGATGTATCGTCATTGTTGCACTTTCCGCAATAATTGAATACGTAGAGGATACAGCGATCGGAACGCCAATACTATGGCCCCCTCCAATGACTACTGTTACCGTTGGTTTAGAGAGCGAAGAAATCATTTCGGCAATCGCTAGACCAGCTTCTACATCTCCGCCAACAGTATTTAAAATAATAAGCAGACCTTTAATATTTTTATTCTGTTCAGCTGCCACCAGCTGGGGAATGATATGTTCGTATTTTGTCGTTTTGTTCTGAGGAGGCATTACAATATGGCCTTCAATCTGACCGATGATCGTTATGCAAAAGATATCCGGTTCACCGGTAGGAACCGCTGTTTGTCCAAGCTCTTTAAGTGCACCCATTGTAGTGGGCGGCATATTTTCATTTGTACTTGGATTTCCCTCTTGTGGTATAACTTCCTCATTCGTTGCTCCATTTGATCCATTCATGTAGTTCATTTTCGCAGCTCTCCCTTTTCTTATGCAGCTCTGGTCTGCTATAGCCTTACTAACTTTCATTAGTATGACATTTCAGGGCCCCGCATTATGCAAACCTCTCCTCATGATATGAATATAAACAATACAAAAACCCCTTTTCCCGTAGAAACCGTCCAATATTTCCGGGGAAAAGGGGCCAATGCCCAAGCTATATATTTATTTAAGGAGAATTCTCCTTACACTTCCATGATAATTGGCAAAATCATCGGTCTACGACGCGTTTGCTCATATAAGAAACGACCGAGTGAATCTTTTACGCTTGTTTTAAGCGATGCCCACTCATTTACTTTCTCACTCATCAGGCGCTGCAGTGTACTGGAAACAATTCGGTTCGCTTCGTCAAGCAGTCCTTCGGACTCACGAACATAAACGAAACCACGAGAAATGATGTCAGGTCCGGAGACAATTGCACCATTCTGTTTGCTTAGTGTAACCACGACAACCAAAATACCATCTTGAGACAGCAACTTACGGTCACGCAATACAATATTACCTACATCACCTACACCCAGACCGTCAATCAATACGTTACCAGCCGTTACTTTACCAGCTTTACGAGCGGCACCGCCTTGAATTTCCACAATCTCACCGATTTCAGTGATAAAAATGTTCTGAGACTCTACGCCAACGGATTCTGCCAAAAGCGCATGTTTGCGTTGCATACGGTATTCACCGTGAATTGGAATGAAATATTTAGGTTTCATCAAGTTGAGCATAAGCTTAAGCTCTTCCTGGCTACCGTGACCGGATACGTGAACGCCAGAATTGGAACCGCTATAAATTACGTTAGCGCCAAGACGGAACAATTCATCAATGGTACGACCTACATATTTCTCGTTACCTGGTACCGGTGTTGCTGCAATAATAACAGTATCACCTGGCAAGATATCTACTTTACGATGACTGGAACGTGCCATACGGGTCAATGCGGACATTGGCTCGCCTTGGGATCCTGTGCAAAGAACAACGACACGGTTCGCTGCCATTCTGTTCATTTCTTCAGGCTCGATCAGCATACCGTCAGGTACGTTCAGATATCCAAGCTCAGAAGCGATGGATACAACGTTTACCATACTGCGGCCAATAACTGTAATCTTACGACCTGTGGATTCTGCTGCATTAACCACTTGTTGAATGCGGTGCACATTGGAAGCAAAAGTTGCTACAACGACACGTTGTTCAGCTTTGCGGAAAATGTCTTCCAGAACGATACCGACATTTTTCTCAGATGGGGTAAAGCCTGGTTTCTCAGCATTTGTACTATCCGACAAAAGAGCAAGCACGCCCTTCTGACCAATTTCAGCCATCCGATGCAGATTTGCAAATTGACCGTTGACTGGAGTGTGGTCAAATTTGAAATCTCCCGTATGAACTACGTTACCTTCCGGTGTTTCTATGCATACACCGACGGAATCAGGAATACTGTGATTGGTTCTGAAGAAAGTAACTTTGAGCGAACTTCCCAGTTGAATTTCTGAATCTTCATTGATCAGAATTCGTTTGGTGTCACCCAGTAAGTTTGCTTCCTTCAATTTGTTTTCTACAAGGCCTAATGTAAGTCTTGTTCCGTAAACCGGAACATTCAAATTCTTCAGGACATATGGGAGACCACCGATGTGATCCTCGTGTCCGTGGGTAAGTACAATCCCTCTTACCTTGTCACGGTTCTCTGTCAAATAAGAGATATCAGGAATTACAATATCAATACCGAGCATATCTTCTTCCGGGAACTTAAGTCCCGAATCCACGACTACAATGTCAGCTCCATATTGAATGACATACATGTTTTTCCCGATTTCTCCGACTCCGCCCAATGCGAAAATCATCAATTTATCGTTGTTGTTTTTTTTGGACAAATGAATCTAACCCTCCTATGATGTTGGACGTCATACTTTTATTGGTAAATATTGAACTTCGATTATTTCAGCGGCGCTGAACACATTCTTCAAACAGCTGATAGCTTCCTTAATTAACAAGGATATTCCTGATATCTGTAAAATGCGCAATGCGAAAGCTCCCGATTCCGGGCAGTAAAGTTCATATTGAAGCGGACAAATGCCGTCAAAATTCACCGTCGCGCCCCTCGCGCGAAGACATTTCAATCATTTACACAGACTCATCTTGGGACCTATCCTGTCTCACAATGTATACCATTGACGGAAGATTACCGCATATTTAATTTTAACCGCACCCAGTCACTTAAGATCATTATACATGATTTTTTTGGCAAAAGACAAGTCACCCTATCTCGTATCCAAATTCTTTCCTTAAATGTGACCCATTATTTTAGCAAAATATAATAAATATAAAAACCGGCTCTCCACAGGAGAAGCCGGTTTAAAGACTAGAATATCATTGTTCAGCATTTAGTGAAATAGTGCCTCGATAAAGGCCGCCTCAGCTTCAGTAGGTGAAATAAGCGGCAATCTGACGCCTCCAACAGGCAGACCATTCAGACTTAAAGCATATTTGACCGCTGAAGGATTCGGTAAAGGTTGTGGACATTCGAACAACCCCTTGAAAATAGGGAACAATTGCCGATGGATCTCTCCCGCTCGCTGAACATTTCCTGAGGTGTATGCATAGATCATTTCTGACATCTGTGCACCAACCACATGACTAGCTACACTGATAATTCCGTATCCTCCTACGGCTAGACTAGCTAAGCCCGCAGAGTCATCACCAGTATATACACGGAAGTCATCGGAACACGCAGAAGCGATAAGTGTTACTTGATCGACAGATGCACATTCTTTTGTCGCAACAATATTCGATATTTCAGCAAGTCGAAGGGTTGTGTCCACGCTCATACTTACACCCGTGCGACCGGGAACATTATACAGCATGACTGGCAATGAAGTCTCCATAGCAATCGCAGAAAAATGCTGATAGAGCCCTTCCTGATTAGGTTTATTGTAATAAGGAACGACCAAAAGTACGCCATCCACACCTATTTTCTCCGCTTCTTTCGTGAGGTGAATAGAGTGCTTCGTGTTATTACTGCCTGTTCCAGCAATAATTTTACAGCGACCATTCGCCTTCTCTAATACAAAAGAAAACAGCTGCAGTTTCTCCTCATCACTTAACGTTGGGGATTCCCCAGTTGTACCACAGACAACCAATGCCTCTGATTTCTGTTCCTCAATTAAATAATCGACAAGCTGTGAAGTTACATCCCAGTTGATTTCTCCATCCCCGTCAAAGGGGGTTACCATGGCTGTTATTAATCTTCCGAAATCCACTTTGAATTCCTCCTTAGCGGTGCAATTCAAACATAGCGTGCAGCGAACGCAGGGACTGCACCATATCCTCTTTCTTCACCAGCACCCAAATCGTTGTATTCGAATCTGCGGATTGGAGAATCTGAATATTTTGTGAGCTAAGTGCCTCAACGATACGCGCCATAATACCAGGTACACCATTAATTCCGCCCCCGATAACGGAAACTTTTGCACAACCTGATAAACTCTTAGGACGCAAGCCCAATTGCTGAAGTACTGAGATCGCCTTTTCTGATTTGTCATCGAACACAGTATAAAGAGCTTCAGTAGGAGTTACATTAATAAAATCAACGCTTATTCCGTTGTCGGCCATACTTTTAAAAATTTGCAGTTGAACGCCCGTACCATTTCCATCTGGACACTCCACAGAAATCTGTGTGACGTTGCTGACATAAGCAATCCCTGTTACGAAGCGATCTACAATGCCACCAGACTGGATGTCGTTGAATCCTTCAGGATTCGTAACCAGCGTACCTTCATTCTCAGAAAATGTTGAACGAACGCGTACTGGAATTTGTGCCTGCATAGCAATCTCAACCGCACGTGGATGGATCACTTTTGCTCCTTGATGAGCCATATTACAAATTTCTGTATAACTAACATACGTTAGCGGTTTTGCATCTTCAACGATCCGCGGATCTGCTGTAAGAATCCCGTTAACATCTGTATAGATATCAACCATATCTGCATGAAGGGCAGCACCCAGTGCAGTCGCAGAGGTGTCACTTCCTCCACGGCCCAAAGTCGTCAAATCACCAGCTTCAGTCTGTCCTTGGAACCCGGTCACTATAACTACTTTATCTTCACGCAGTTCGCGAAGAATACGTTCAGGACGTACATCTAGAATTCTTGCATTGCCATAGTTGCTATCTGTCATAAAACCAGCCTGAGCTCCCGTTAGTACCGTAGAAGCAATCCCTTCATTCTCCAGCAGGCCACAAAGTGTAGTAGCAGAGATAATCTCACCACAGCACATCAAGAGATCCTTCTCACGCTCTGGGAGTGAATCTCCATTCTGAACAGCCCAATCCAGCAGAGTATCTGTTGCATAAGGTTCTCCGCGTCTGCCCATTGCCGAAACGACAATGACCAAACTATAGCCGCTAGCGAGCTCCCGTTTGACATTACGAATGACGTGCTCTCTAGCTTGTGGTGTTGAAAGTGATGTTCCTCCGAATTTTTGTACCAGAATACCCATGTATAATTCCTCCATTATTGTCAAAGCAAACACACTAATCGTTCGTAAATAGAACTCATTTCGTCTCTAATGAGAAATTCCTTTACAGTACGTAAGCTTATTTCTTAAGTAATTTTCTTTTATTTTGAAAAATGGTTGTACCGCCCTCGAAATGAGGACGGTAGCAGTAAATCTTATATTTTTTGGTGGCAATGATCTCAGCAATGGGTTTAGCAGATCTTGGCTTTGAATGTTCACGACCGTATCTATTGATTAAGAAGTAACTCCGACCAAGGCGGCATTTAACTTCTCATTGCTCATTTAGTGCATCTCCCCTTTTATTGTCCGCAACTAGCTCCACCGATTCCGCCCTATTCTAGACGGAATGAAACTTTTCAATAATCATCGGCTGTAGTTGTTTACCTTGCAAAGCGGCATAGCAAGCTTCTGGGATAAGATCCATACGCGCTACTAACGAATTAGGTTTACCCTCAGGGTTATCCTGTCCGAATGGCACAAAATAAATATGTTTAGCCACTAGAAGCTTTGCAATATTTGCGGCATTAAGACCTAAGCCATCATTGGTAGATATCGCGAGAACAAGTGGACGTCCATTGCGCATCTGCGATTTTGCAGCCATGAGCACTGGACTATCGGTCATAGCATTTGCCAATTTACTCGTTGTATTTCCAGTGCAAGGTGCTATCGTCAGCACATCCAGCAGCTTGGAAGGACCCAGCGGTTCCGCTTCAACAATTGTAGAAATGATATCATTACCTGTTATATCTTTCAACTGTTTTAGCCAATTTTGCGATGTTCCAAAGCGGGTGTCGGTGCCTAGTACGGATGCTGAAACTATGGGCACTACGTTTGCTCCTCCATCTACGAAGCGTTGAATTTGCGGCATTACCTCCGCAAATGTGCAGTGAGATCCGGTAATCGCATACCCTACTGTTTTTCCGTGCCAATCCATTTTATTCGTCCCCCTTGATTAAAGCCTCGTCCGATATCGACTGAACCAGCGCATTTGCCATAATAATCCCAGCGCTTTTAGGAGCTACAATGCCAGGGAGTCCAGGTGCCAGCATCGCTTTAATTCCTCTTTTCTCGGCATAACGAAAATCACATCCACCTGGAGCAGAAGCCAGGTCGACAATTAAGCAATGCGGTGAGATACGTGAGAGTACTTGTGCGGTGATGATCATACTTGGAATCGTATTAAATATCAGATCAACATCCGGCACATGAAGCAACAGTTCACTGGTCATAAACGGCTTCCAGCCCATTTCCTCAGCACGTGCATAATGTTCCTGTTTTCTAACACCAGCTTTGACACTAGCACCCAATCCTTGCAGGCTTCTTGCCATTGTAAAACCCGTTCTGCCCAAGCCCAGTACCATCGATTTAGAACTGTGAATGGTAAAATCCGTGTTCTGTATGGCCATAACCAGTGCCCCTTCCGCTGTTGGGATGGAGTTGTAGATGGCTACATCATCACGATTAAGCAATTCAATTAACTTTAATGAATGCTTGGCGCACATGCCGCGTAAGTAGCTTTTAGCCATACCGCTATACACCAAACAATGGGGTGGCAGAGCAGCAAAATGTTCTTCCAAGAGCATCAAGCGTTCAGAAGAAAATAAAGCACTAATATTCCCTTCATCATCACAACCAACCGTAGGCAACACTAATACATCTGCATTACTAAGCAGCTCTACCGTCATCTGTTCCAGGCTCACCCCTGGGCAAGGGGCTTCCCATTTATCGAACCCGGCAGCGCTTACCGTCGCATCCAATTCCACACATTTCCGAATCACTTCAAGCTGTCTCGCGTCCCCGCCCAGGAACACGATCCTGACGCCAGTAAGCATAGGGATGACGCTCCTTTCAACATACACTATCGACTATAGAGCATCTTATGCTGGGCATTCTTAATGGGTGAAAAGCGGAGAAGAATTAGCATGCAGGCTTAAATGTGAAACTTATAAATTGTCATATTCAAACGAAAAAAGCTCGCGAATCACGCCGATTGGGCATAATTTCGCAAGCTTTTTAATAAGTCATATTATTTGCCAGTGTGACCGAAGCCTCCGGCTCCACGTTCTGTTTCGGATAAAGCATCTACTTCAACCAAAGTGACCACTGGAACCGCTTGAAATACCATTTGGGCAATGCGCTCATTACGAGCGATAGCAAATGGCTCTTGCCCTAGATTGATCAACAACACTTTGATCTCTCCACGATAATCAGCATCAATCGTTCCAGGTGTGTTCAAACACGTAATCCCATGCTTCAAGGCTAGTCCACTTCGTGGACGAATTTGAGCTTCTAATCCGTCTGGCATAGCTAATGATATGCCTGTTGGAATTAATGCACGTTCTCCAGGTGCAAGCACGACTTCGCTACCAACTGCGGCATATAGATCATACCCGGAAGCCTGTTCTGACATTTTACAAGGAAGATTAACATCCTCGTTTCCAGCTAGTTTATTGATTTGTACGTAATAAGACAAGATCATCTCTCCTAACATTTGCAATAGCTTTATCTGTTGAACCTACCATCGCTAAAGAAAGCGGCTCAGCAAACATATTATCAAGCACACTGTTGATATTGTCCATCGTTACTAACTGAATCTTGGCGATCATATCGTCTAATGTGTTATGTTTTCCGAGCATAAGTTCATTTTTTCCAATCCGATTCATCCGGCTACTAGTGCTTTCCAGGCTAAGAATAAGGCTACCTTTAAGCTGCTCCTTGCCTTTTCTCAGTTCATCTTCACTAAGACCCTCAGTAGCAAGTTCGTACATCATTTCCTTAATTAGCTCCGTTACATCCTTAGTTTGCTTCGGTGCTGTTCCAGCATAGACCGTGAACAAACCAGAATCCGCTTGAGAACTGTGGTATGAATATACAGAATAGGCTAGGCCACGTTTTTCGCGAATCTCTTGGAACATCCGTGAGCTCATACCGCCGCCAATGGCATTATTAATAAGCACCATAGCATATTGCAATGGGTCGCCAGAGCGGACCCCTGGTAGGGAAAGACAGATATGATTCTGTTCTGTTTTTTTGCGGTGAAACAACAAGTCCCCATAATAATCCGGTGGAGTCAACGGCGCAGATGTGCCATGATTAGCAAAAGAACCAAAATGCTGCTCCAGCAGCTCAATCAATCCATCGCTGATGTTCCCAGCTACACTAATTACCGTATTCTCAATCGTATACTGCTCCTTCATGTAGGCACGAAGATCATCCGGCTTCATCTCCATCAGCCGTTCCTTTAAGCCAAGGATAGAATACGCAAGCGGATGATCCTTGTAAGCAGCAGCACACATCAAATCATGCACAAGATCGTCTGGTGTATCTTCGCACATAGAAATTTCCTCAAGAATGACGTTCTTTTCTTTCTCCAGCTCTTCAGCATCCATACGTGAACGGAAGAACATATCTGCTAATACATCTACTGCGATAGGCAGATGCTCATCCAGTACTTTTGCATAATAGCAAGTATATTCCTTAGAAGTAAACGCATTTACATTGCCGCCAATAGCATCGAACTGTTCGGCAATATCCTTAGCACTATATCGGTCCGTACCTTTAAAAAGCATATGCTCTACAAAATGGGATATCCCGTTGTTTCCAGGGTGTTCATTCCGCGAACCTGTCTTCACCCATATTCCAAATGAAACGGACCGGCCGGTCGGAATTTTTTCCATCACTACTCGTAATCCATTGGATAATACTATTTTTTCCACTTCATGTCCTCCTGGCAATAGCCATGTTCTATCTAAATTAATACACGTGCCTATAATCCTACCAGAAATAGATCACTCACTCAACATCAGAGGGGATTAGACGCTCCGCTGACAGCGTTTGGCTAACTGTTCCTAGCTGTAACCCTTTTGCCTTTATCCCGCGTATCATGGCCTTCAGCGCCTTGGAGGATGAGGCAGTAGGATGCATTAGAACAAGTGTGCCGGCTTCAGCTTTGCTTGTGATTTTGGCAACTATAGATTCAGGAGAAGGATTTCGCCAATCCACCGTATCTACAGTCCAGAGTACAGTCTTTAAGCCCAAGCTGCTAGCGATTTCTACTGTCTCTTGATCGAAATCACCAGATGGAGGTGCGAACCATTTATTAGTGACTCCAAGCGATTCCTTTAGCAGCTTTTGCGTCTTCTCAATCTCAACGGTAGCCCGCGCTCGACTTAAAGTACTCATATTGGGGTGGGTATAGGCGTGATTCTCCATCTCATGACCACGCTTTAACATTTCTGTAGCAAGCTCTGGATTCTTACTCAGCCAGCTTCCATCCAGAAAAAACGTAACTTTCACGTTCTCTTCATCCAAAATATCCAGCATTGGCACGATATACTGATTCCCCCAAGCCACATTAATCATCAGTGATACCATCGGTTTCGCCGAATTTCCTCGATATATAGGTTCTGCTCCCAGTTCATTTAACGATACTTTTGGTTCGATCTGCCGATACACTAACTTTATGGGCTCTTTTGGTGCCAAAAGAGCATTCCGATAGGTACTCTCTACATCAATCTCAAGTCCGTTATAGCCCGGAATGGCTTTCCACACCCGGTCAACCACTGCATCCACTGGAGGTGCATTTAGTTTGGCCGCGGCGGTCTCAATCCTCAGACGAAGATCGTTGTTCGCCGCCTTAGGGATATCCATCCACACCGCGAGATCATCCTGCGGCTTCAATTGCGCAAGCATGTCTTTGACTGGTCCCTGTGTGCTACCAATTCCTATCACGATTGCTACACAAGCAACCACTAATGCCACTTTTTCCGTCTTCATGACGACTTCCTCCCCGGTAGAAACGAATTTCAGGTTCGTTCCACACGATTACAAAGACACTTTGTCCCAATCTATGAGACAAGGGAGGAATTTATGTCATGAACAGATACAAGACTAATAGATAGGAATGTTTGCTACAGTTTTCCAGCTTCGTTCATATAAAAAAAGAGCCAGAACGCAAATCGCTTCTGTCTCTTTTAATAATGAAATTAGATCCCTTTAGTAAAGGTTATTACTAAGATCAATCTTACGCTTTAGCTCCAGTTTCCGAAGTCAACACTGCTTTACGAGACAGGTTAACCCGGCCTTGTGGATCGATCTCGGTAACTTTAACGGTAATGGTGTCACCAATAGCAACAACATCTTCTACCTTAGCTACACGCTCAGTAGACAATTGGGAAATGTGTACCAATCCGTCTTTGCCCGGAATAAGTTCAACAAATGCACCAAATTTCTCAATACGTCTAACTGTACCCACATAGATTTCTCCGACTTGTACTTCACGCACAAGACCTTCGATAATCGAACGAGCCTTTTGGATCATTTCTTCATCTGAAGAACCGATAAAGACACGGCCATCTTGTTCGATGTCGATTTTCACGCCGGTTTCTTCAATAATTTTATTGATAATCTTACCACCAGCACCGATAACATCACGGATTTTGTCCGGATTGATGTTGATAATAATGATTTTTGGAGCATATTTGGACAGATTAGGTCTTGGCGCAGAGATCGCTTCATTCATTTTGTCCAAGATGAACAGACGGCCTTCTTTAGCCTGCTGAAGTGCATCTTGAAGAATGTTGCGGTCGATACCGGCAATCTTAATGTCCATTTGAATAGCTGTAACACCTTCTGCTGTACCAGCTACCTTGAAGTCCATATCTCCGAGATGATCTTCCATACCTTGAATATCCGTCAGGATGGAGACATGATCTCCGTCTTTGATCAGACCCATTGCTACTCCGGCTACTGGTGCTTTGATTGGCACACCAGCGTCCATCATAGCCAGAATGCTGGCACAGATACTTGCCTGGGAGGTAGAACCGTTAGATTCAATTGCTTCTGATACTAGACGAATCGTGTACGGGAATTCAGTTTCACTAGGAATTACCTTGGATAATGCACGTTCTCCAAGTGCTCCGTGACCGATTTCACGACGTCCTGGTGCTCTAAGCGGACGAGCTTCTCCTACGCTGAACGGAGGGAAGTTGTAATGGTGCATGAAACGTTTCGTTTCAGTAGGATCGATTCCGTCGAGGATTTGTACATCACCTAGAGCTCCAAGGGTACAAACGCTAAGGATTTGTGTTTGTCCACGTGTGAACAGACCGGAACCATGTGTACGCGGTAACAGGCTTGTATCACATTCAATCGGACGGATTTCATCAAGTTTACGTCCATCTGGACGAACCTTATCATGCGTGATTAGACGTCTTACTTCATCCTTCACGATATCATGTAGGACTTCTTTAACATCTTTCAGAAGCTCCGGTGCTTCTATGTACTTCTCTACGAAATACGCAACCGCTTCATCATTAACGACATCAATCGCTTCCTGACGAGCATGTTTTTCAGCAATTTTAACGGCTTCCACCAGACGAGCTTCAGCAAATGCACGGACCTCAGTATTCACGTCAGCATTCACTGCATGCAGCTTCACAGCCATTTTTTCTTTACCAGCCACTTTGACCAGTTCTTCAATGGTTGCAACGATCTTACGGATTTCATCATGACCGAACATAATCGCTTCGAGCATCACATCTTCCGTCACTTCATTCGCTTCTGCTTCAACCATCATGATTGCTTCCTTCGTTCCAGCAACCACTACATAAATATCACTGATTGCTTGCTGAGCCATATCCGGATTGATCACAAATTCTCCATTAATCCGACCTACAGCAACTCCGCCGATGGGTCCATCAAAAGGCACATCTGAAATACTAAGTGCAGCTGAAGTACCGATCATAGCAGCAATATCTGGTGCGCAGTCCTGATCCACACTCATTACCATGTTCAATACCTGAACATCGTTACGGAAACCTTCAGGGAACAGTGGTCTGATTGGTCGGTCAGTCAAACGGCTGGACAGAATCGCTTTCTCACTCGGTCTACCTTCCCGTTTAATAAATCCTCCCGGAATTTTACCTACCGCATATAATCTTTCCTCATAGTTAACTGTAAGCGGGAAAAAATCCAGGTCCTTCGGCTCTTTCGAAGCCGTAACGGTACATAATACCGAAGTATCCCCATAACGCACCATAACGGCTGCGTTTGCTTGTTTAGCTAGTCGGCCCGTTTCCAGCACAAGGCGTCTTCCGCCTAGCTGCATTTCTACACGTTTTTCCATAAATACCTCCTTGAATAGTAGTAGACCCGCAGTCAAATATTGCAGGTTCACATATCGATCTAATGAATCGGAAAGGCTTGTCCCCAAGCTAAAAACGCCTTCGGCGTCCTTATAAGGACGGTAGCGTTTATGCGAGAATTATAAGGATAAAGTATAGCATGAAACATATACTTTCTTATAATTCAAGGTATGTAGCCTGTTCTGTATACATATAAGAAGAAACGGCTAAGTCTTACAGATGATGTAAAGTGGCCGTTTTTACGAATAATCTCATCAGTCTTGCTATAAAGTTTTCCCTAAATTTTCAAAAAGCAACCCAGCTGTCCCGCTGTCGCTCCGAGAAGGACATACGGTATACAACCAGGCTGCTTTAAGGGTTATCTTATGGAAAATTAACGACGCAATCCCAGTCTTTCGATCAGGGCGCTGTAACGTCTGATGTCTTTGTTTTTCAAATACGCCAGAAGTTTACGACGTTGTCCAACCATTTTCAACAATCCGCGACGGGAGTGATGATCTTTCTTGTGCGTACGCAAGTGGTCAGTCAAATTAACGATGTTCTCCGTTAGGATAGCAACTTGCACCTCAGGGGATCCAGTATCGGATTCGTGAGTTTTGTGCTCGTCGATCAATTGATGTTTACGTTCTTGAGTTAATGCCATCCTGTTCACCTCCTTCAATATAATCGCCATTAGCCTCGTCACCGTCGGTGAGAACGTGCAACCAAGCTAAGGTTATGGTGCTGTAAGCCAGCAACGTTTATTAGTATAGCATCTCCATTAACAAAAGTAAACGGCTTGTCCGGGATGACTATAGATTATAACCCAAAATCTTCTTCGCGGTTTCTGCATCCTCACCGATTTGAGTAATCAATGCACCAATGGATTCGAATTTTCGTTCAGGACGAATGTAAGATACTAACTCCACCTTAAGCTCTTGATCATACAAATCACCTTCGAAGTCAAACAGATGGACCTCAAAGCTTGGCGTCAATACACCCTCATGAAAGGTAGGTTTAACGCCCACATTCATGACCCCGTACAAAACTTTATCCTTATAAAAGACTCGGACCGCATATACACCTTTAGTCGGAATGACAAAATGAGCACTGAGCTTCAAATTCGCCGTTGGAAAACCAATGGTGCGACCTCTCTTCTCACCATGACCCACTTCACCACGCAGATAGTAGCAACGTCCGAACCAGGAGTTTGCCAGCTCTAAATCCCCGTTTTGGAGACTTTTACGAATGCCGGAGCTGCTGACCTTCTCACCATCTAGCAGAAAAGGGGGAGCAACCTCTACATTCATAACACCTTCACCCAGCTTGCGAAGCATTTCAACGTCGCCTTCACCTTGATAACCAAAACGAAAGTCAAAGCCGACAACTGCAGTTACAATATGTAGCGGCAAAAGCATAACAGAGACAAAATTCTGTGGACTTACACGGGAAAGCTGCTCGTTAAATTCAATAACATATAAGATATCGACACCCAAACTAGCAAGAATCTCCTGCTTTTCTACGGGTGGCGTCAAATACCCTTCATAATCACCCTTACCCATAACATCTTTAGGATGTGGATGAAATGTAAGGACTGCGGCCGGCACACCTTGTTTACGGGCTAGGGCCACAGCGGATGTAATGACGCTAGCATGTCCACGATGCAATCCGTCAAACTGCCCTAGAGCAGCCACTTGAGGCTGAGCCCACTCTGCAGCAGTCTCCGGAGACATCGGATAAGTTAACGTTACGGTTCTCACGCTGTTTCTCACCTACAATTCACTTGGTAAAATTGATTTAAGCTTGTGCAAATACCTTCACTGGAGCAATTGCACCTGTATCTTCCAATTCATAAATGCCAAGAAATCCACCTTGAAGATCGTATAGCCGAAATTGACTGTTCGTCTTCACCTCTGGAGCTATAAATCGTGAGGACAAACGCTGCCCCTGCAAAGCTGCCTTCTTTTTCTCATCCATTACAGTGTGCTTTGGCATATGAGAAATGGCTTCGTCTGCAGCGATTAAATGATCTTCCAATGTTCCGGCTTCCTTGTGAGTCGCAATATCCTCTAGCGTAAGACAATGACTGGCTGAAATCCCTGCCGACATCGTTCTCTCTAGTTTCACCATCACACCCGGCAGTCCAAGTGCTCGTCCGATATCGACACAGAGCGTACGAATGTACGTCCCCTTAGAGCAAAGCACCCGGAATGTGATATCGGGATGATTGCCTTCCCAAGTCATATCCGTCATTTCAATTTCATAAATCTCTACTTCACGGCTTTTACGTTCAACGGTTTTACCTTCTCTTGCTAACTCATAAAGACGTTTGCCGTCAACTTTAACCGCAGAATACATCGGTGGAACCTGAGAAATAACCCCTTTAAATGAAGCGAGCACTGATAGAATCTCTTCTTCAGTTACATGCACCTCATCTACAGTTTCTATAATAGTCCCAGTTAAGTCCTCAGTATCACTGGACATCCCTAGTCTCAGTGTTGCCACATATTCTTTGGGCAACTCCTGAATATACTCCACGACACGAGTAGCACGGCCCAGACAAAGTGGCAGCACACCTGTTACCTGTGGATCAAGCGTTCCCGTATGTCCGATCCGTTTCATGCCGAGAATACGACGTGCCTTGGCCACAACATCATGTGAAGTGAAGCCGGCCGGCTTGTAAACCGCCAGTACACCTTCTAATTCACTCATAAATGACGTCTTACCTCCTCAAGCACCTGCGATATTGCCGTTTCGAGTGTAGCTTCTATACGCGCGCCTGCAGCACGGGTATGACCGCCACCTCCAAACGTTTGCGCTAGATCAGCCACGTCCACCTTACCAGCAGAACGCAAACTAACTTTAACCGCATGTTCATGAATGACTTTGAACAAAATCCCTACCTCCACACCTCGAATATTGCGAGGGTAGTTCACGAGACCTTCTAAATCTTCATTAGCAGCAGCACATTCAATCATATCCTCCGGTGTAACATAGAGCCAGGCAATATCCCCTTCGGGTGATAATTGAAGAGTATTTAACGCTTTATTTAAAATTTTAATCTGCGGCAATGTCATTTCTTCAAGTAATGTCTCAGCCAGTTCAGGACCGTTAACGCCATAAGAAAGCAGTTCAGATACGGCTGCCATTACTTTTGGTGATGTGTTGGTATATCGAAATCCACCAGTATCTGTCAAAAGACCTGTGTATAAAGCTGTGGCGATATCAATGTCCCATTCAATATCGAACGTCTTCAGCAGATCGAACAAAATTTCCGCAGTCGCAGCAGCATCCGGTTTGATTAAATTCACAAGTCCATAACCGTTGTTAGTGGGATGATGGTCAATGTTCAGGATTAGAGCATCCTTCGCAAAATAGCGATGAGTCAGTCCTACTCGCTGAAAATCAGCACAATCCACACAGATCACATTGCTGTATTGACGGGGCGGCTCACTAGAGGCCATATTGATGATTTCATCCGAATGCCATAAATATTCCATCCGCTTCGGTATCGGTCCTTCATTCAGCATAGTGTATTTTTTGCCCAGACATGAGAGAAGCCAGCCCACCGCTAGGGTGGAGCTGACTGCATCTCCGTCCGGCTGAACATGCGACACTACAAGGTAATCGTCGTGTTCCAGCAGAAACTCACGGGTCTGCTGGAGACTTTGTTCATAGCTCTGCATTCGCCGTCTCCTTTATAAAGGTTGTTCAAAATAGCCTTGAGCTATTTTGAACTCCTTTTAGTACCTATTTCTAATCGTTCTTATGAAGCTCTCCAAGAAGTTTCTCAATGTGACTGCCATAAGCGACAGATTCATCGATCTTGAAGATCAGTTCCGGTGTATGCCGAAGGCGTATCGCCTTGCCAAGCTCGGAGCGAAGAAAACCATTAGCTTTCTCAATCGCTTTAAGGGAGCCTGACTTCTGCTCTTCATCCCCGAACACGCTTAGGTATACTTTCGCTTGCGACAGATCGTTAGTCACGTCTACGCCAGTTACAGTTACAAAACCGATTCGAGGATCTTTCAGTCCGCTTTGGATAAGTTGACTAAGCTCTTTCTTGATCTGCTCGCCCACTCGTCCTGCTCTAATTTTAGACATCTATATTCACCTCTTCGCTTAGCGCTCTACAGTTTCCATAAGAAACGCTTCGATAATGTCGCCCTCTTGGACGTCATTATAGCGTTCCAAAGTTATGCCGCATTCATAACCTTGCGCCACTTCTTTGGCATCATCTTTAAAGCGTTTCAAGGTATCAACTTTACCTGTAAATACAACGATTCCGCTACGGATCAAGCGCATTTCAGCATTACGGGTAATTTTACCATCAATTACCATACAACCTGCAATGGTACCCACTTTACTGATTTTGAAGACGCTACGTACTTCAGCGTGACCGATAACGTTCTCTTTGTAGATAGGATCAAGCATACCCTTCATTGCACTTTCGATTTCCTCGATTACATTGTAGATGATGTTATGGAGACGAACATCTACTTTTTCTTGTTCAGCAGCTGCCTTGGTCTGAGCGTCCGGACGAACGTTAAAGCCAATAACAATAGCATTAGATGCTGCTGCAAGTGTAATATCGGATTCCGTAATGGCACCAGCACCGCTGTGAATGATCTTCACGCGGACGCCTTCCACTTCGATCTTAGCCAAGGAACCTTTAAGTGCCTCGACTGAACCTTGTACGTCAGCTTTAATGATAACGTTAAGGTCTTTGATCTCGCCGTCTTTAATGTGCTGGAACAAATCATCCAATGTTACACGGGTGTTCGTATTCAGCTCAGATTGACGTTGGGATGTGGAACGTCTATCAGCAATCGCACGGGCTTTACGCTCGTCTTCGAAAGCCATAAACGGATCGCCAGCTTGTGGTACCTCAGTCAAACCAGTAATTTCTACTGGAGTGGAAGGTCCAGCTTCCTTGATCTTACGTCCTTTATCATTAACCATCGCACGTACACGTCCGAAGCAGTTACCTGCTACGAAAGCATCGCCGACTTTCAATGTACCGTTCTGTACCAGAACACGTGCAACTGGTCCACGATTCTTATCAAGCTCAGCTTCTATAACCGTACCGCGTGCCCGTTTGTCAGGGTTCGCTTTGTACTCATTTACTTCAGCAACGAGCAGAATCATTTCCAGCAGTTCTTCCAAGTTAATACGTTGTTTTGCAGAAAGGTTAACGAAGATGGTATCTCCGCCCCACTCTTCAGGAACGAGTTCATAGCTTGTAAGCTCTTGCTTCACTTTGTCAGGATCTGCACCCGGCTTGTCGATTTTATTAACAGCGACAATAATCGGAAGTCCAGCAGCCTTAGCATGTGCAATAGCTTCAACGGTCTGAGGCATAACACCGTCATCAGCAGCAACTACGATAATAGTCATATCTGTTACCTGTGCACCACGAGCACGCATAGCAGTAAATGCTTCGTGACCAGGTGTATCTAGGAACGTGATTTTCTTCTGGTTGATTTCAACTTGATAAGCACCGATATGCTGTGTGATTCCGCCTGCTTCGCCTAGAGATACACTCGTCGAACGAATGGCATCCAGCAAAGTAGTTTTACCGTGGTCAACGTGACCCATGATCGTAACTACTGGAGGACGTGACTGAAGTTCTTCTTCAGCATCATTCTCTTCCACAGTTTCAAAGCTATCCTCATCAACAGGAATCTTCACTTCTACTTCTACGCCGAATTCAGCAGCGAGTAGCAGGATGGTGTCGATATCCAGCTCTTGGTTGATGGTTGCCATAACACCCATAGAGATAAGCTTCTTAATTACTTCAGAAGCGTCTTTGTGAAGCAATTTTGCTGTTTCACCAACAGTCATGCTACCACGAACGATAATCTTCTTAGGTGTGTTATCGATCTTCTCACGGTGAACCATTGGCTGATTCTTGCCGCGGCCATTCTTACCACCACGACCGCGGTAGTTACCGCCTTTGCCATCATCAAACCGTCTATTGTTCGTATTTGGTCTACCACCAGTTGTGTTCTTCTTAGGACCTCTGTCGTCACCGCGTGTGAAGCCACCGCCAGTGCCAGATTGACCTTGTGGGCGGCTGTCAGTGCGAGGTGCACTGCTTTGTCCTTGCGGACGGCTGCCAGTATTGCTTCCTTGTGGACGGCTACCACCGGTATTACTACCTTGCGGACGGCTGCCACCAGTGCTGCTGCCTTGCGGACGGCTACCACCGGTACTGCTACCTTGTGGACGGCTGCCAGTATTACTTCCTTGCGGACGGCTGCCACCAGTGTTGCTACCTTGTGGACGATTGCCGCCTGTGCTACTTCCTTGCGGACGGCTTCCGCTAGTACTGTTAGTACGTGGAGCTCCGCTTTGTTGCGGACGTGCATTCTGCGTTGAACCTGTTGTTGTTCTGCGGGAATCTTGTCCGCTTTGGGGCCTTGGGGACGTCGTCGATTGGTTGTTGTTTTGGTTACTGTTCATACCTACCTGCTTTTCCTGTTGATTTTTGTTGGCATTCTGAGCACTTTGGGGTTCGGCAGTTACCGCACCGGTTGTCACCGGACGGCTGCTAGAGCTGGTATCCCGTTTGGCTGCAGCGTTCGACTTGATATCCTTGAAGAATTGCTCTACTTTGTTCACGGAACCGTTCTCCATGACACTCATATGATTATTCACAGGGACATTCAAACGCTTCAGAATTGTAATAATTTCTTTACTGCTCATGTTTAGTGACTTGGCGTATTCGTACACGCGCAATTTATCTTTGTTCTCTTCTTTAGTCAATAAATCCACCTCCGACAGTATCTCCGAGTTGCTTGGAGATCATTTCCGCGAATCCTTTATCCGTAATGGCCAGTACTACACGCTGGTCTTTACCAATACTTGCACCGAGGCTGTCTCGGTGAAATGCGATTACTAGTGGAATATCGTAGGTTCCGCATTTATCACGGAACTTTTTTTGGGTATTATCTGAAGCGTCACCTGCCAGAACGACCAGCTTCGCCTCTGAAGACCGTACAGCTTTGAGTACAGCCTCATCGCCGGTGACTATCTTGCCTGCTCTCATGGCAAGCCCTAAATAAGAAAGCGCCTTACTCATTATCCTCACTATCCTTTGCTGCTAGAAACTGCTCTTCCACGGAAGTAAACTCCCGGGCAAGCTGGTCATAGATTTCAGGACTCACTTGACATTTCAAAGCGCGGTCAAGTGCTTTATTCTTCTGTGCCAGCTTAAAGCATTCAAGCTTGCCGCATATGTAAGCACCACGGCCTGACTTCTTTCCTGTCAGATCAATCAGTACTTCACCCTCGGGCGTTCTAACCACTCGAATCAGCTCTTTTTTCGGCATCATCTCCTGGGTAGCAACGCATTTGCGCAGCGGCACCTTTCTTTGTTTCATACATACGCCTCCCGTCAAGCAGGTTAATTAATCAATGGAGACGGAATCCTGATGCATTTCATCAATAGAAGTTCTCGGTCTACCGTATTCCTGCTCCGCTTGACTTTCACTCTTGATATCAATTTTCCAGCCGGTAAGCTTAGCGGCAAGACGTGCATTTTGCCCTTTAATACCGATAGCCAGTGATAATTGATAATCAGGAACGATCACCCGTGCCATTTTCTCTGCTTCAAAGACTTGAACTTCAAGCACCTTAGAAGGGCTGAGTGCATTAGCGACATACTCCTGCACCAGATCAGAGTAACGGACGATATCGATCTTCTCGCCACGAAGCTCAGTAACGATGGTTTGAACGCGTGTTCCTCTTGGGCCTACGCAAGAACCAACTGGATCCACTTCCGGATTGCGGGAATACACAGCAATCTTCGAACGGAAGCCAGCTTCGCGAGCTACGGAACGAATTTCAACTACACCATCAAAGATTTCCGGAACTTCTAGTTCGAACAGACGCTTCAGCAATCCGGGATGACTGCGGGACAGCATAATTTGCGGTCCTTTGGTGGTGTTCTCAACTTTAGTGATATAAGCCTTGATACGCTCGCTTTGTTTAAACTTCTCACCTGGCATCAATTCGCTAAGCGGCAAGACCGCTTCGATTTTACCAAGATCAATGTAAATGTTCCGCATATCTTGACGTTGTACAAGTCCTGTTACAATATCATCTTCTTTGTCAATAAAGGCATTATAGATGAGTCCACGCTCTGCTTCGCGAATCCGTTGTGTTACAACCTGCTTTGCAGTCTGTGCAGCAATACGCCCGAAATCACGTGGTGTTACTTCAAGCTCAGCAATGTCTTCAAGCTGGAAATGCGGGTTAATTTCTCTGGCTGCCGGCAATGAGATTTCAGTCCTTGTATCCAGGACCTCTTCAACAATTAGCTTGCGGGCAAACACTTTAATGACACCTGTGTTGCGGTTCATGTCAACACGCACGTTCTGTGCTGCATTGAAATTACGTTTATAACTAGAGATCAGCGCCGCTTCGATCGCTTCGAACAGCACATCTTTACTGATGCCTCTCTCCCTTTCCAGCTCATTCATTGCTTCAATAAACTCCATACTCATGAATTTCCGGCCCCCCTTTCAAGACGTTAAAAAATAATGGCCAATCTCGCGCTTGCGACTTTGGCATACGGTACTACATGTTCTTTTTTGCCCGCGGAGATGAGCAGTTCCTCGTTCTCGAACGAGAGCAAACGACCTTCAAATTCTTTGAGTCCTTGAATCGGCTCATAAACAGTCACATACACGTCCTTACCTACCGCTTTAGCTACATCCGCAGCTTTTTTGAGAGGACGCTCTGCTCCCGGTGAGGAAACCTCAAGGAAATATGCCTCAGGGATAGGATCATTCTCATCCAACTGCTGACTGAAATATTCGCTAATGCTTCCGCAGTCATCAATATCAATGCCGCCTTCTTTATCTACGAATATACGCAGAAACCAATTGGAGCCTTCCTTCACGTATTCAACGTCCACCAGTTCGAAACCATTGTCGTCGAGATAGGGCCCGAGCATCTGCTCTACCGTTTGTTTAATTTTAGATTTGGGTGTGCTCAAAAGAAAATTACCTCCACGAACTTGTCTTTTGCTATATACCAAAGATAAAGAGTGGGTTTCCCCACTCTTTACACAACGGACTTATCTCATTATTACCAAAGAAATTATACCATAGTGAGTCTGGACTGACAAGTGCTAGCCCTTGACTCCCCCTTTGGAGCTCTCTTTTCTAGCCATGAAATAAGTGTTGTTAAAGCCTTTAAAATAGGGAAAGTTGATTGCTCTCCGGTAGGCCGCGGAAGCAGCCCATATTGGTTAGCAGCTCAATAACTGTCTTACTCGCCTTGGATTTTTGCTGGAAATCCTCAATAGAAAGGAATTCCCCGGCATCTTTCGCAGCGGCTATGTTGATAGCAGCATTCTCACCAATTCCCGCTAATGCGGAAAACGGAGGAATCAAACTCTTGTCATCAACAATAAACTTATTCGCTTCCGAACGGTAAAGATCAATGTTTTTGAATGTAAACCCACGTGCCGTCATCTCCAAAGCCATCTCAAGGACAGGCAACATAGCCTTTTCCTTTGGCAAAGCTTGAAATCCTTTTTGCTCAATTTCTACGATCTGACGGTTGATCGCTTCATATCCCTTACAGCACAATTCAATATCAAAATCTGCTGCACGTACAGAGAAATAAGTCGCATAATATTCAATAGGATGATACAGCTTGAAGTAGGCGGTACGTACTGCAGAAATTACGTATGCAGCAGCATGCGCCTTCGGGAACATGTATTGAATCTTCAGACAAGAATCAATATACCATTGGGGAACCTTGCACTTTTTCATTTCCTCGATCCATTCGTCAGATAAACCTTTACCTTTACGAACACTCTCGGTAATTTTAAAGGCCAAGCTCGCATCCATTCCCGCTTTATAAATTAAGAAGAGCATGATGTCATCCCGACAACCGATAACGGTCTTAATGTTACAAGTGTTATTCTTTATAAGCTCTTGCGCGTTACCAAGCCAAACTCCAGTACCATGAGACAAACCTGATATTTGCAGTAAGTCAGCAAAGCTGGATGGTTTCGACTCAATAAGCATTTGACGTACGAACTTGGTACCCATTTCGGGCACACCATAGGTCGCAACCGGTGATCTGATTTCGTCAGGTCTTACTCCAAGTGCATCTGTAGAGTTAAACATGCTCATTACTTTCGGATCATTCATCGGGATAGAAGTTGGATCAACACCTGTCAAATCCTGAAGCATCCGCATCATCGTCGGATCATCATGACCCAGAATATCAAGCTTCAGCAAATTCGCATCAAAAGCGTGATAATCAAAGTGTGTGGTCTTCCATTCGGCATTGACATCATCCGCCGGGAATTGTACTGGCGTAATATCTTCTACCTCCATATAGTCTGGAACAACGACTATACCACCAGGATGCTGTCCCGTACTACGTTTAACGCCTGTACAACCGGCCGCCAGACGGCCAACTTCAGCTCCACGCCAACGTTTCTGGTGAAGTTCTTCGTATTTTTTTGCAAATCCGAAAGCTGTCTTCTCAGCCACGGTACCAATCGTTCCGGCACGGAATACATTTTTCTCACCAAACATTTCTTTGGTAAAGTTATGTGCATTCGGCTGATATTCCCCTGAGAAGTTCAAGTCGATATCGGGAACTTTATCCCCTTTAAATCCAAGGAAGGTCTCGAACGGAATATCCTGGCCTTCACCTTTGAGCTTCTGACCGCAATCCGGGCAAACTTTATCTGGTAAATCGAATCCGCTCCGCACACTACCGTCCAGGAACCATTCACTATGGCGACACTCAGGGTTTAGGCAAATATAATGCGCAGGCAAAGGATTAACTTCTGAAATTCCAAGAAATGTAGCTACTACAGAAGAGCCTACAGAACCCCGCGAACCTACGAGATATCCATCTCGATTTGATTTTTTAACGAGACGTTCAGAAATCAAATAGTTGGCAGAGAACCCGAATTTAATAATCGGTGCAAGCTCTTTCTCCAAACGGGCAATAACTACTTCAGGTAGTTCTTCGCCATAAATGGATTTGGCAGTGTTATAACAGGTCTCGCGAATTTCTTCGTCCGCCCCTTCAAGAATTGGTGTAAATAGCTTATCTGGAAATAGCTCCAGCTCTTCAAAACGTTCTGCCAGCTCAACTGTATTCGTAACCACGACTTCCATCGCTTTTTCAGCACCGAGAAATTCGAATTCAGACAGCATTTCATCCGTTGTGCGGAAGTGTGCATCCGGTTTGCGTTGGTCTTTAAGCGGACTAAAGCCTGTGATCCCATTAATCGTAATATCACGATACAGCTTGTCCCGGGGTTCAAGATAATGCACATTCCCCGTTGCGATAACAGGTTTATTCAACTGTTCCCCTATTTCGCAAACCTTGCGGACTACATCGCGAAGCTCATCAGGGCCTGCTACAAAGCCCTTGTCCACCAAGTGCATGTACATGGTCAATGGCTGAATCTCCAGCACATCATAAAAATGAGCAACCTCCATGGCTTCCTCAGTCGTTTTGTTGAGTACTGCTTCAAAAAACTCTCCACGTTCACAACCGGAAATCACGAGCAGTCCATCTCTATGCTCTTCCAGCTTGGATTTCGGAATACAAGGTACACGTTTGAAATATTCCGTATGTGACATGGAAATGAGCTTATAGAGATTTTTTTTGCCTACTTGATTAAGTGCATAAATATTACAGTGGAACGGTCTTGTGTTCGAAAGATCATTACCCACATAATCGTTTAGTCGATCAAGGCGGGTCATGCCCTTCATCTTTTCAGCATCTGCGAGCAATCCCGTTAATATACCGCCGAGCGCTATGGTATCATCAATCGCACGGTGATGGCTTTCCAGAAGAACTTTATATTTATCGGCTAATGTGTTCAGCCTGTGATTCTTCATGCTTGGATATAGTAACCGAGCGAGCTCAAGCGTATCAAGAGATGGATTCGGAAGCACAGGTTCACCTATTTTACGTAACGAGGCCTGAATAAAACCCATATCAAATCTGGCGTTATGAGCAACAAGGATACTGTCACCCACAAATTCAACAAACTTACGCAGCACTGGCTCAAGATCAGGAGCATCCTTAACCATTTCATCCGTAATATTGGTCAATTGCTGAATATGATAAGGGATCTTCTCATGCGGATTAACAAAAGTAGAATAACGGTCTACTTCTTTGCCTTCGCACATTTTAATGGCCGCCAGCTCCGTAATATTATTGCGGGTAATCGATAATCCAGTGGTCTCTATATCAAACACTACATAGGTAGCTGTCTTCAAGTCCAAAGGCTGAGCATTCTCGACAATATTCACAGAGTCATTCACAACATTGGCTTCCACGCCATAAATCATTTTTATCTTATGCTTATGAGCTGCATGGTTCGCATCAGGAAAAGCCTGAACTCCGCCATGATCAGAAATAGCAATCGCAGGATGCCCCCACTGGGCAGCTGTTTTGACATAGGTAGTGATCGGAGTGACCGCATCCATCGTACTCATCGTAGTGTGAAGGTGGAATTCCACCCGTTTCTTAGGAGCCGTATCTTTACGCGCAGGCGGTGCCTTAACTTCCGTTAAATCCGAAGGGATCATCACTAGCTCAGGAATCTGCATAAAACGGTCATATTCAACTTTTCCGCGTGCTCTTACCCATTTACCGTTTGCTAGCTGACTCATAACCTTCAGATCATCTTTAGTCTTCGCGAACATCTTCATTTGTAGAGAATCCGTAAAATCGGTCAAACTGAAGGTGAACAAGGTACTACCATTGCGAAGTTCCTTACGATCCAGACCAAAAATGGTACCCTGAATTGTAATTTTCTTCTCTTCATCTTGAATTTCAAGAATCGGCACAGCCTGTTCCTTAATTTCATACCCCACTTGAAGCTTAATTACTTCATTAGGATCGCTATCATCAGCAGGAGCTTCTGATTCTACAGCAGTCATCATCTGCTCAACGATCTCGCGTTGTTCTTGCTGAAGCTTTTGTTGAAATTCTTCGTATGCTTCAACATTATTATTTTCGTTCTCTGCCATTAGCACTTTAACTTTTAAGGAGAGACCGAAATACTTATCATAAAATTTAATAATTGCCCCATCGATGCCTTTTTTACGAGCCAGCTCCATAGAAGTGGAGTCACTCATCGTCAGCATTAAAGTGTCATCTTTAAGCTCTTGGGTAGAACGTGTCAGCCAGCCATTAACCGAAGGGATCTCGCGAGTCACCCACTCCAGAAACAATCCCCAATATTCTTGGACTAGCTCTGCTCTACTAACTTTTTGATCATATACGAATAAAAAGCTTACTTTGGCTATATGCTGTAGCTTCTCGCGCATTCTGAGGCAAAATGTCCGGTATACCTGCGCTGGAACCAGACTTTCTTTCGCAATCACAATTTGCCAGTCTCGGTTACCACGGCTGATCTCTACTCGTTCTATATATCCATCTAAAAAGTAGGGATCCATAATTGCAGGTGGAATTTCACCTTGCTTCATCAAGAGCTCGAATCTTTTTCTTCTCTCCTGGTTTTGTTCCATGCTTTCCTCCCACCTTTGATAACTCCGTAAAACACAATCAATGATATTCAGTGAAAGTACAATATGATAAGAAGAAACGACGTTGTCGTCTTTTAAAGACGATAACTGTTTCTCGTAAAAATATAAGGATAAAGTATAGTGTGAAACTTATACTTTCTTATATTTCAAGCATAAACGCCTTCGGCGTCCTTATGAGGACGGTAAGTGTTTATGCGAGAAATAAAAGGATAATTTATTACGTAAGCCTATAAATTCTTATATTTTAAAAAGCTTCTGGATTCAAAAAGCATTGGGTTTTTTCGGCCCGCTGACTCCTCTCTCCAGAAGCTAGATTAAAATACTACAAGACTGTTGATCGGTACCAAAAGATTAATATGCCTTTGCAAAAACCACAGTATGCTCAGCTGGTTTACCACAGCAAATGCAGACTTGTTTCTTCTCCGCCGGATCGAAAGGAATGTTACGGCTACCCGCACCTGTCTCTTCCTTAACTTTGGACTCGCATTCTTCGGAACCACACCAGCCAGCTAGTGCAAAGCCGCGTTTTTCTTCCATTGAAGCTTTCATTTCTTCCAAGGAATCTACAGAATAGAAATGGTCCTCACGGAATTTCAGGGCACGTTCGAACATTTCATTATGAACCTGCTCGAGCATTGCTTGTACCTCTTCAACAAGGTTCTCCTGCTGAATTACCTTCTTCTCACCTGTGACACGGGATACGATAACGCAAACGCCATTCTCCATATCGCGTGGTCCAAGCTCCAAGCGCACAGGTATACCGCGCATTTCATATTCATTGAACTTCCAACCTGGCGTTACATCCGAACGATCATCCACACGTACACGAACACCTGCGTTCTTCAGCTCCTTGAACAGCTCGTCTGTCCGTCCAATCACGGCTTCACGAGTTTTAGGAGGTCCGATCGGAATCATAATCACTTGAGTTGGCGCTACCTTAGGTGGCAGAACAAGACCACGGTCATCGCCATGTACCATAATCAGCGAACCAATCAAGCGTGTAGTGGATCCCCATGAGGTCGTATGCACATATTCTAAATTATTGTCGCGGCTCAAATACTGGATCTCAAATGCTGTTGCAAACTTGGTACCCAAGTAATGTGAGGTAGCAGCCTGAACAGCACGTCCATCTTTCATCATCGCTTCAATAGAATACGTATCTACTGCACCAGCAAAACGCTCGGAAGGTGTCTTTTGTCCAGTGATCACCGGAATGGCAAGGAATGTCTCGGCAAAATCACGGTAGTTATCCAGCATCTTCATGGTTTCTTCACGAGCTTCGGCTTCATTCTCATGCGCAGTATGCCCTTCTTGCCAAAGAAACTCAGTAGTGCGGATAAATGGTAAAGTACGCTTCTCCCAACGAACCACGTTCGCCCATTGATTGATAAGTACAGGAAGGTCACGATAGGACTGAATCCATTTGGAATACATGTGCCCGAACATGGTCTCAGAAGTAGGACGGACAGCCAGACGTTCTTCAAGCACGTCTCCACCAGCCTCAGTTACCCATGGCAGTTCGGGATTAAAGCCTTCAATATGATCCTTTTCCTTTTGAAAGAAACTCTCTGGAATGAACACTGGAAAATAAGCATTACGATGCCCAGTTTCCTTGAGGCGACGGTTCATTTCCTCCTGAATATGCTCCCATATTTCATAGCCCTCTGGCTTAAATACGATACAGCCACGAACAGGAGAGTAGTCCATCAAGTCTCCTTTTTTTATAACATCAATATACCAGCGTGAGAAATCCTCGCTTTGCGGCGTGATTTCCGTAACGAATTGCTTATCTTTTGCCATGTAATGGAATGCCTCCCGAAGAAAATTAGCCGCTGATCAAACGTAAAATATCATTATACGTAACAGCAATCATTAATAAAAATAACAGTGCAAATCCGACAAAGTGAACCATACCTTCACGACTCGGATCTACAGGTTTACCGCGTAATGCCTCCACACCTAGGAACGCCAGACGGCTTCCATCGAGTGCCGGAATCGGTAATAGGTTGAAAATCCCCAGATACAAGCTTAGGATAGCAGCCCAATAGGTAAGATACTGAATGCCTTGTTGGGCAATTTGACCGGTTACTTCAAAGGTACGAACCGGACCTCCAATATCATCCATATTGAATTTATTGATCAATTGCTTAAAGCCCAGAAAGATAGCTTCCGTCGTATCGACCATAGCTTTACCTGAACCTGTCAACGTCTCTCCAACCCCTGCTTTGCGGGTAGGAAGCTCAGGTGTAATCCCGATTTTACCGCCTTCTTGTCCCTCCATGCTACGAGGAACGAGAGTCACATTAAGGGTCTCATCACCACGTTGCAGCATCCATTTCATTTCTTTCCCTTTGGACTCCGAGGTTAAGTCAATCATTTTTTGGTAATCGGCACCAATCTTCTCACCGTTGATGGAGACAATAATGTCACCCTTCTGCAATCCCGCCTCTTGTGCAGGCATTCCTTCAGAGACATCACCGATCTTAACATAAGTAGGATTCTCCACCGGAATTCCAACCATTTGCAAATGGATGGCAAACAGAACAAAGGCTAACAGGAAGTTCATCACAGGACCCGCAACAATAGCCAATGCACGCTGACCCACTGTTTTACTACCGAATTGGCGATCTTTAGGCGCAATTTGAGTCTGTTGCGTTCCTTTAATCATCATCGCTTGAGGATGAACGTCATAAGTAGTAACTTCGCCATCCACATCCAAGCGGATTTGCAGATCATTTTCAAGATCAGTATGCAAAGCCTCACCACGGATTACATTTTTACGTGTATCCAGTGCGTCCAGATAAATATTTTTCACTTTGTTATCCTGACCGAGTCTTACTGCAATGGTCTGTCCTGAGCCAATTTCAATAATTTCCGGATCTTCACCAGCCATCCGAGCATAACCGCCAAAAGGCAGTAAACGCAAAGTGAACTGTGTCTCATTCCGTTTATAAGAAAACAGTTTCGGACCGAAACCGATAGCAAATTCCCTCACGAGAATACCGGCGCGTTTGGCAAAATAATAGTGACCCCATTCATGTACAGTCACCAGGACAAAAAACATGAGCACCGTTAATAAAACGACTTGAACCATTTCCAAACGTATCATCCCCCTTTAGGTGTAAGACCGAAGTATGTCCTCTTAATTTATCATTATTCTCCGATCAGGCACAAGAGAATCAACTGTCCCAACCTATTTTTAGGGCAAAGTAAGTATTTCCAGCTTATCTAGAGATTTCACTACGTTCTACAGCGTTGCTGCCAGCTCACGAACACGCTTATCACAGGATTCAATTTGTTCCAAATTCGGATTGTCCTCGTTAATATGACGATGCAGCACTTCCCCGATGATCTCCTCAATGCGCAGGAATGGGATCTCATGACTCAAGAAACGAGCAACAGCAATTTCATTCGCAGCATTAAAAGCAGTAGTAGCTGTCCCTCCAGCTTTTCCACAATCCATGGCTAGCTTAAGCGCAGGGAATCGTTCATAGTCCATTTCTCGGAAAGTCAAACGTCCAACTTCAGCTAACGACAAACGCTGTGCCGGCGATTCCCAGCGTTCGGGATACGTGAGCGCATATTGAATCGGGACACGCATATCGGGATTACCAAGCTGAGCAATAATACTGCTATCGCGGAACTCCACATATGAGTGAATGATACTCTCTGGATGCAAAAGTACATTTACTTGTTCATAAGGTAGACCAAATAACCAATGCGCTTCAATCACCTCAAGCCCTTTATTCACCATTGTAGCAGAATCAATCGTGATTTTCGCGCCCATGCTCCAATTCGGATGACGAAGTGCATCTTCTACTGTTACATTCTTGAGTTGATCACGAGTGAAATCCCGGAAGGATCCACCAGAAGCCGTTAAAGTGATGCAAGCAATATCCGCGAGATTCTCACCATTTAAGCACTGAAAAATAGCAGAATGCTCGCTATCAATAGGTAACAACTTAACACCCTTACGATTAGCTAGATCAGTGACGAGGTGTCCTGCCGTTACCAAAGTCTCTTTATTAGCTAGTCCAATATGTTTGCCTGCTTCGATCGCAGCTAACGTGGATTGGAGGCCTACACTACCCATAACAGCCGTTACGACCATTTCGGCATCTCCACCAGCTGCCACCTCAACAAGACCTTCATTCCCGCTGTATAGCTGTATGCCAGAAGGCAGACTGGATCTAATCTCATCTGCCAACTCCTTTGTTGCAACAGAAACACGACGAGGATTAAACCGACGGACTTGTTCCAGCAATAACGCTGTATTCGTTCCAGCTGCCAAGCCATCTACTTGAAAAGAGTCTGGGTGCATAGCGATGACATCTAGAGTCTGAGTGCCGATCGAACCTGTGGAACCAAGAACACTTATTTTTTTCATAGTTATACCCTCTCCTTCCGTTAATAGTAAGGCATGAGCGTTAGGATATGTACGAATGGAAATACGATAATCCAGCTGTCACATCGATCAAGAATACCACCGTGACCTGGCAGAAGTGTGCCTGAATCTTTGATACCATACGCACGTTTATAGGCAGATTGCACAAGATCACCAAGCTGACCCAAGACCGCACAAGAAAGCCCTATAAGTAGCGCTCGTCCTATCGCTAGATGTTCAGGAGCAAATATTGCAAACACGATCGCGATTAGCATCGAGATCAGTACCCCACCTACTGCACCTTCCACCGTTTTGTTGGGACTGATGGCAGGCCAAAGTTTGTTCTTACCCATGCTTCTTCCAACAAAGTAAGCCCCGGCATCACTACCCCAAATGCAGAAAAGGAGTAAAAAAGTCCAGAACAAACCATGTCCGTCATCCGATGCACGAGCCATGGCCATATAAGAAAAACCCATTCCAATGTATACTATACCAGTAAACAGCAAGGCTGTTACTCGAATATCTAATTTATTTTTAGTAAAAACTGTAACTAAAAGGAACAACAGCAGCAGAATCCAAATTCCTTGTTCCCACGATAAGGGTGCAGAGATCCCAAGCAAATTCCAAGGGATCATAAAACTTAGAATGGCTGCATAACCAAGAACGGTAGAACCGGAAAGCGCAGGTATCCCTATCATTTTCACAAATTCATAAAACCCGATAAAAGCCATGGCAGTAAGTAACAACTGGTATGGCCAGTTTCCCAACACGCATAAGCCTAAAAATAGTGCTCCGGCAACAATTCCGGTAATCAATCGCTGCTTCAAAGGTTTCCATCTCCTATCAAGCTACTTCAGTCCACCATAACGGCGTGTACGGCGTTGATATTCAGCAACTGCCTGATGCAAATGCTCCTTATCAAATTCAGGCCAATACACATCAGTAAACCACAGCTCACTATAAGCAAGCTGCCATAGCATGAAATTGCTAAGTCGCATTTCTCCGCTTGTACGTATAAGCAAATCCGGATCTGGTAACCCACCAGATAACATTCGGCTATCGATTAGATCAGTCGTAATATCTTCCGGTGACAAAGCCCCTGATTGGATGTCCTTACCAATGCTGCGCATGCAGTCCTCAATTTCTTTACGTCCCCCATAATTAAGAGCAAAATTCAATATAAGTCCAGTATTGCCCTGTGTTCGGGAAACCGCTTCTTCCATAGCCTTACGTGTATATGAAGGTAATGCATCAGTATCCCCCATCATACGTACTTGGACATTCTTCTCAATCAGTTCATCAAGCTCAATGGCTAGAAACTCCACTGGCAAGCGCATCAGATAATCGACTTCTTCCTTTGGTCGTTTCCAATTTTCTGTCGAGAACGCATACATCGTCAAAAACTCAACACCCAGTTCGTCTGCAGCGATTGTAGCACGTTTAACAGCCTTCATGCCATTCTGATGACCCACAACGCGCGGCAACCCGCGACGCTTAGCCCAACGCCCATTGCCGTCCATAATAACAGCCACGTGCCGGGGAATGTTATCCGGTGAAATCTCGACTGGCTGTTGCCTGTCTTTACGGCTCAGCCACGCTTGAACCCGTTTGATCATTTCCGTTTCCTCCAAGCTCTTATCAGAAAGAGACAAACCCCACCATTAACGGAGGGGCCTTAAGTCTCTAGAATATCTTTATACTTCCATAATCTCTTTTTCTTTGGATACAAGCACTTTGTCGACCTCGGCTATGAACTTATCCGTTGTCTTTTGAATGTCTTCCTGATGGCCACGGGACTCATCTTCCGAGATACCGTTTTTCTCCATCTTCTTAATATCATCGTTAGCATCACGGCGAATGTTGCGGATCGCTACTTTCGCTTCTTCACCAAATTTCTTCGTCAATTTCACCAAATCCGTCCGACGTTCTTCAGTCAGCGGAGGGATAGAAAGACGAATGATTGTGCCGTCATTAGCAGGCGTCAAACCGATATCCGATTTCATAATCGCCCGTTCAATGTCAGACATCGATGTTTTGTCCCACGGCTGGATTAACAGTGTCCGGGAATCCGGAGTACTGATGTTCGCCAGCTGATTGATTGGAGTTGGGGAACCATAATATTCAACTTGAATGCGATCTAGCAGTGATGTTGTTGCACGTCCTGCACGCAATGTTGCCAAGTCACGTTTCAGCGATGAAATCGCTTTTTCCATACGCTCTTCGGCATTTTTTTTGACCGATTGTGGCATTAATCTACACTCCCTTTAACAATCGTCCCGATCTTCTCACCGAGAACGACACGTTTGATATTGCCTTGTTCAGTAATGGCAAATACAATGAGCGGTATATTATTATCCATGCATAGAGATGAAGCTGTGGAATCCATAACACCAAGGTTTTTGTTTAGAACATCCATGTAAGTGAGCTGTTCAAATTTCTCGGCTGTGCTGTCTTTAAACGGATCTGCTGAATATACACCATCAACTTTGTTCTTCGCCATCAGAATAACTTCTGCTTCGATTTCTGCTGCTCTAAGTGCTGCAGTAGTATCTGTAGAGAAGAAAGGGTTTCCTGTGCCTGCTGCAAAAATAACAACACGGCCCTTCTCCAAGTGGCGAATCGCACGACGACGAATGTACGGTTCAGCAATTTGCTGCATCGAGATCGAAGTCTGCACTCTTGTTGGCACATCGATTTGTTCTAATGCATCCTGCAGAGCAAGTGAATTCATTACTGTTGCCAGCATGCCCATATAATCTGCAGTAGCGCGATCTATGCCACTTGCACTACCAGCGATCCCGCGCCAAATGTTACCTCCACCACAAACAATCGCAACCTGAACGCCAAGCTCTACAACTTCCTTGATCTGTTCAGCGATGGAAATAATCATGTCGGCATCAATACCATATCCGTTTTGTCCTGCCAAAGACTCTCCACTTACCTTAAGGACTACTCTCTTAAATACCGGCTGTTCCAAATGTATACCCTCACTTTCTGCAAAAGACGGAACACTACGTGTACGTGTTCCGCTCTTCTGATGCTTGCCTTTATTCAATTCTTCACATTTATGATGAAGCTGATATTAATTATTTACTTGTGCCATAACTTCTTCAACAAAGTTATCGACTTTCTTTTCCAAACCTTCGCCTAGTTCAAAACGAGCAAAACGACGGATCGAGATGTTTTCTCCGATTGTGCTGATTTTTTCGTTCAGCAATTGGGAGATCGTTTTGTCTGGGTCTTTAACGAAGGTTTGCTCAAGCAAGCAATATTCTTCGTAATATTTACCAATACGTCCTTCAACCATTTTTTCAATGATTTTCTCAGGCTTACCTTCATTCAAAGCTTGAGCTTTCAGGATTTCTTTTTCTTTTTCTACATCTTCTTGCGGAACTTCTTCACGACGAACATAACGTGGGTTTGCTGCAGCGATTTGCATAGCGATATCGCGAGCAAAATCCTTGAAGGAATCTGTTTTACCTACAAAGTCAGTTTCGCAGTTGATTTCTACAAGTACACCAATACGGCCGCCAGCGTGGATGTAAGATTCTACAACGCCTTCAGTAGCAATACGTCCTGCTTTGTTTGCTGCTGCGGACAAACCTTTTTCACGAAGCAATTCAGCCGCTTTAGTGATATCGTTATTAGCTTCTTCAAGCGCTTTTTTACAATCAAGCATACCAGCGCCTGTTCTTTCACGAAGTTCTTTTACTGCTTTTGCATCAACTGCCATTGTTTATTCCCTCCAGGTAATTGTCGTTTTCTTACATTATTCAAGGCTTTTATCCTAAAAAAAGGGCAGTGAGAGGTTATCCACCTGCCAACCACCCTTTTCATTTAAGTTCTTGTATGTGTTAGTCGCTACTTAAGCAGTAGTTGTGTCTTCGCCTTGGTGAGCTTCAACAACAGCGTCTGCCATTTTACCAGTCAACAATTTCACGGCGCGGATAGCGTCGTCGTTACCTGGAATTACGTAGTCGATTTCGTCTGGATCACAGTTAGTATCAACAATAGCTACGATTGGAATACCCAATTTGCGAGCTTCTGCAACTGCAATACGCTCTTTACGCGGGTCAATGATGAACAACGCGCTTGGTAGACCTTTCATGTTCTTGATACCGCCCAAGAATTTCTCAAGACGATCTTTCTCTTTGCGAAGAAGGATAACTTCTTTCTTAGGTAGAACTTCGAAAGTGCCGTCCTCTTCCCAAGATTCCAATTTCTTCAAACGATCAATACGTTTTTGGATAGTTTGGAAGTTAGTAAGAGTTCCGCCCAACCAACGTTGGTTAATGAAGAACATACCGGAACGTTCTGCTTCTTCTTTTACGGAATCTTGTGCTTGTTTCTTTGTTCCTACGAACAGGATTGTGCCGTTGTCACCAGCGACGCTTTTTACAAAGTTGTAAGCTTCTTCTACCTTCTTGACTGTTTTTTGCAAGTCAATAATGTAAATTCCGTTTCTTTCAGTGAAGATATAACGATCCATCTTTGGGTTCCAACGACGAGTCTGGTGACCGAAGTGTACCCCAGCTTCTAGAAGCTGTTTCATGGAGATTACTGCCATCTTCACACACCTCCTAAGTTTGGTTTATTGTGTGTCTCCTCCGCCGTGCGTCATCTTTCAGCAAGACTTTCTTCAGAAGAAAGCACCCCTTGTCGAAATCAACCGGCGTGTGTTTTAACACCGTCAATTACTATACCATATTTTATTAGTGTATGCAACGATCATTGAAAACTTATTAATTTTTCTAGTATAGAATCTAGACTCTCGTCTTTATTAAAGGTATAAGAACCCGATTGAATCTTCGTATTGATCTGGCGTTGATTGGCCGCTTTAAGAAAACTAGCCTTGTCCTTAATGACTTCAGCCTTCTCCAAAATATCTGCTGTTTTTGTCAGTGTGCTACCTGAAGGTATACGAACAACAACCCCTGCATTCGCAGTGGCTTTAGGCTTATCAGGTGCAACAGCAGATGGTGCAGTAGTGACCTCTGGCTTCTCAATTGTGCCTTCTTTAGGCGTTGAGGGCTCTTTAGGAGGGACAACCTTATTAGGGTTATCAGATACTGTAGGAGATACTACAGGAGCGGGAGAAGCCGCTACTGTAGGCTTAGAAGGTTCCACGTTCTCCGTACTTCCCTCATTAACGCCGTCTGTCTTCCCACCTTGAACAGCGTCCTCCAAAGCAGACTCATCAGAAGGAGGTTCAGTAGATTCGTCGATAACCTTCAAGTTCAATTTCTCAGCACCTTGTATTACCTGTTCCTTGGTGAGTGGAGCCGCTCCACCGGATATCATTAACTGAAGTAATAGTGCGCCTGCAATTAGCCCTGTGCCAAGACCGAACAAAAAAGAACGGTTCTTCATCATACCGATTCCTCCTGTTTGGCGAGTTGCAGAATCAGTTGCACTTCTCCCCGCTGAAGTCCAGCCGTCTTGGCAATGGAGTCTATCGATTTCCCCTGCTCATGTAGTTCAAATAATCGTGGATATCGCAATTTAATAGAACTAATAGGTTTCGCTTTCACTTCTGATTTTATTGAACTCAGTTCAGCTCCGGCAGACGGGTCTCCGATCAACGCAACCTTAGCATACGAACCCTTCTCAACCAAAACTTCCAACTCTCTTAACCGCTTTTCTTCGTTAGTTACTCGGCCCTCTAATAATAAAGAGCTTTGCTGTAATTCTGTCAATTGATGCTGTAAATCACTAATCTGCCCTTGCATTGCTACATGATTAGTTTGTGATTGCTGTTTAATACTGCTGACCAACTGTGCTAGCTCTTCATTCTCGCGCTCTATGTCAGCCATATATAGCTCAAGCGCAGCCTCCGTTTCTTTGAGGCTTTGCTGCTCTGCTTTTCCTTCCTTCATACGTGCTGGAAGTAAAAGGGCATAAAGAATAGCGGCGACACCTACTAGCACAATATACACCCATGGTTGCAAGTGCCTTATCTCCTTTTACATATCAAATATAATTACTTATTAAAGACTCAGATCAATGCGCTGTCCTTTGTAAGGATGTTCCGCATCACGAGTGCCTGACTTCGAACGTTTCTCCGAGGAAGGATTCCCTCCGGAATGATGATTGCCTTTATCTCCGCCATCGCGTAAAGCAGATTCAGAAGATTCATCCACTTCAGCGCTTCGCATGGTCATTTCCTGACTTTGTTTCACATTTTGTCCGGCAAGTTGATGCTGATCAATAGCGGGGCGCTGCTGAGATTCATTCTGAACCTTACCCGCTTCCGTAGTCCGAGGTAGTGCAATTTGCAGTTCCACTGGTTTTAGGCTCATCATAACCCTCTTCTCATAAGAAGAAACGATGTTGTCGTCTTTTGAAGACGATAACTGTTTCTCGTAAAAATATAAGGATAATGTATAACATGAAACTTATACTTTCTTATATTTCAAGAATGGCCGGCCGCTATTGCTGCCCGCCCGATTAATTGTATGGCGTTAAGGATATATCACCTTCACTATAAACAAACACAACTCGTTCTGTGGGGTCCTTTACAAATCGTGTATATCTACCGATCATAATTTTGGATCCGCCATAGATCGTTTTGATCACTTCAACTCTAGCTCTGCCTGTATCTTCTAGCATTCTTTCAATCTCTAGTACACGTTCTTTAATTCTTTTTTCCTCACGTTGATGAGACTGTTTGGTAGCATTCAATTTAACGCGAAGTGCCACTTTATCTGCAGGGAGTTGACCATTAGTTGCCAATTGATTTAATAGATACAACGCTTTAGACGTTTTGTCCTCATTTTCAAGTAATTGACGCAGTGATTGACGCAGCTCGTTAATCTCATTTCTGAGCTCAGGTACTACTCCTACCTCAATAGAAGTCGCTGTGGACATGGTATTGCCTATGGTACGTGCTACGACTCTTTCCCCAGACTGTACAGTTCCGCCAACTATCAATCCCTTAGCCCCATTACAAAGAACGTCTCTGCCCGCGCGTATATTGGAATGCATAATGCTCTGGGATACAATGACATCTTCACCAGCTGTTACATTACCATCTTGAATGAAAGAGACCTTAACATTTTTCCCAGCAGTTACATGTCCTTTGTTATAGCCGATAATTCCACCCGTAATTTCGATCGATCCTCCAGAGATTAATTCCGCTCCTTCAACTCCACCAACCACACGAATATCACCGGCGGATTTTACAGAAAATCCTGAAAGTACGTTTCCTCGAATAACAACGGTACCTACAAAATCAATGTTCCCAGTACTGTAGTCCACATCACCATTCACTTCATACACAGGAAATACATTGATTTTACCGCTATCAGTTAAAGTAACAAGACCGTCAATTGCGGCATACATCGAGGTTCCATTGTTATCAACGAGTACGTTCTTACCCACTTTAAAATGAGCTTCCCTTCCAGCTCTGAAAGCAAGCTCATCACCAGTTACAGTCTTACCATGCTTACCAGGCTGAGCAGGGATAATTCTAGCTATCAGCTTTCCTTTGAGGACGTTACGAAGCCGAACTAAATCCTTATAATCCACCTTACCATCCGCTTTTTCAAGCGGCTTGCGATCCTCTTCCAGATCAACAGTAAGCATAATACTTCCGTCGACTCCATTTACTGCAGGTTCACCTGTAGCAATAGCGACTTTACTCCAAAAAAACTCCTCCGGATGACTACAAATACGTCCAACAATATCACGCTGGACCCCGTAGCGAATATTGTGACTGTGCAGGAAGCTTTCCAATTCTGTAGGAGTGCAGGAAAAATTCTCATCCTTTTTGGAGAACTGCAAATACGCGATCCCTTTGTCATCCGAAAAAGTAATACTTAAGTACTGATCCAAAGCATTTTGACCGATCAATTTTGCTCCCCCTTGTCACCACTAACGGTTAATCGTTCTGCATAAGTAGATCGCGATTCTTCTCAAGCGTTCCCCTCAGCCGCAAAATAGCCTTGGAATGAAGCTGCGAAATCCGTGAAGGAGATAGTGACATGACCTCTGCGATTTCGCTCAATGATAAATCTTCATAATATAAAAGGGACACAACGGTCCGTTCTTTCACCGTTAATTTCTCAATACCTTTGGTGAGGGCTTCGCGTAAGTAGAACTCATTTACCTTGCTATCCGGATTCTTAGCTTTATCGTCCACCAGTATGGACATTCGGGTCTCTGATTCCTCTTCACGAATCGGGTCTTCCAGTGAACATAGTGACATTACAGCCACATCCTGCAACATATTTTGAAATTCAGTTACACTAATATTCAGGTATAGACTCATTTCCTCATCACTAACGGATCTCAAATACTTCTGTTCCAACTGCTGATAAGCGTCCTCGATTTTTTTAGCTTTTTCTCGCACAGATCTAGGGACCCAATCACTTTGACGTAAGGAATCTAAAATCGCACCACGTACGCGCCAGGAAGCATAGGTCTGAAACTGCAATCCCCGTTTGTAGTCGAATTTTTCAATCGCATCAATTAATCCCATTACTCCATTGCTGGCTAGATCATCTTTAGATACATTTTTGGGCAATCCCACAGCCAAACGGCTGGATACATAATCAACAATATGGAGATAACTCTCTATCAGCTTCTTTTTGGCTTCAGGGTCACTGTGTTCTTTCCACTGTTCCCATAGCTCGTCAGTTTCCAATTGAGAAGCTTTACGCTCGTTCAATAGCTTTCACCCTTCCCAAAGTTTAGTCAGAGAGCTTGTCGCGGCGAAACCTGCCTAGTCACAAGCATAAACGCCTTCGGCATCCTTATGAGGACGGTAGCGTTTATGCGAGAAATATAAGGATAATGTATAAAGTGAAACTTATACTTTCTTATATTTAAGATAACCGATTCCGCCACAGCGCTCGCTTATTCTTCTTTCAGGTGACGAACGGCCTTGGCCAATTCTTCAGGATCTTTCATAGAGACTAGTTTTGGGGGTGTAAGAGGCTTGAACCCCTCACTGTTCCCACTCCCTTGTCCTGGCTTCGGTTTGAGTAGATTAATTAACTCTTCATCCTCATTAGGGGTACTGATGTCTAGCTTTGCACCAAGTTCTTCTCCCTCAACATCCTGTTCATCCGGAGGCGATGATTGATACACGATAAAACCCAATACCCATCTTAGGAGGAAAGCAAGCAGAAACCAGATGATAAATCCTAATAGGCTTCGTAATAAACTAGTACCGAGAACATTATTACTGTAGGTTACAAAAAATGTGAATACAAAACCTATCAAACCAAACAGCAAGTTTATAAAAATGTTTCCTATCATTTTCATATTTATATTTCCTTAGCGCCTTTTTGCACACTGCGGATGAACAATACACCAGTGTTGCAGGCAATTTCTATCGTACGGCCATAATTACCGCCCGTGTCTTCCGCAATTAACGGAATTTTCAAATTCTCAAGAGCAAGTTTACAAGATTCAACATTACGAGGCCCGATCCTCATGGTGTCGCTCCCCCCGGCAAAGGCAAACATTTGTGATCCTCCTGCCATCTTGGCTACGATCCGACTCCGAACCGCACCAAGCTCCAGCAAACGGGATAAGAGCTCCGGCACTGCAGTATCTGCAAACTTAGCGATGTTTAATTGCCCTTCCCTAGCAATCTCAGAAGTAGGGAGCATCACATGCGCCATTCCCGCGAGTTTTTTTCCAGGGTCAAACAATGTCAATCCCACGCAGGAGCCAAGACCCGTTGTACGAATCAAACTATCCTGGCTTCCAATGTTAAGATCTGCCATCCCTACTTTAATGATGCTTTGTTCTTCAATCATTTTCAAACGGAACTCCTAGCGATTTGAAGATTTTCGGGAATGATTCCGGATCGGGAATAAGGAAAAATTGCCCTTCAATTTCGTTTTTCCCCTCAAAAAAGGTAGTATCGATCAACAATGCATCGTCACCCATTTGCCCAAATTGCAGCAAACCGTAGCTTAGGATGGCTCCAGCCATATCCATAGCAAGTGCAGGAACTGTTGGATACATAGAAAGTGAGGTAAAGTCTGCAAGAGAAGATAAGTACGATCCTGCTAATATATTTCCAATTTCACTCAGCGCGGAAAGTTCCATTTCTCCAAGTTCTTGGTCACTCAAAATCTCGATGCCTGCAATGCGACTGAGTAAGTTCAAAGCGGCTTCCGGGGAAAGAATGAAAAATAGGTTGCCCGGAGCTTCTCCCTCCACACGTAAGAAAACTGCATATACTAGTTCTTCAGCTCCACCAACTTTGTCCGTTATCTCTTCAAAGTTGAGAAGCTGTACCTTGGGAACAGCCATATCAATCGGCTTATTCAAGAGCTGTGATAATGCGGTGGCTGCATTCCCAGCTCCAATATTCCCGACTTCCTTAAGCACATCCATTTTAAAATCCTTATAGTGCTTAAATAATTCCACAGGTTAGCCCTCTAGGCTTTCTAATTGAACGATTTCGTTTTTGTTAAGCACTTCTGACAGATTAAGCATGATCAGCAAGCGCTCTTCACCTATCTTGGCCACCCCATCTAAATACTTCGCTTTGATGCCGCCAACAACATCTGGAGGTGTATCGATAGAATCCCTGTTCAAATCTATTACATCATTTGCTGAATCTACAATGAAACCTACTTCCATTTCATTAACAGATACGATAATTACACGAGACTGATCTGTTTGCTCCGCCTCTTCGATCCCAAAGCGACCTCGAAGGTCAATCACAGGGATAACAACACCACGTAAATTAATTACACCCTTGATAAAAGAATACGTTTTAGGTACACGAGTTATTGGCATCATGCGCTCAATGGTTTGTACCTTCTCAACTTCGATACCGTATTCCTCTGAGCCTAATTTGAACACTATCACTTTAATATCTTCAGCCATGGAACGAACCTCCCTGTTCTATCCTAGTTATTTAATAAAAGCGTTCGGATCAATAATAAGTGCGACTTGGCCATCTCCAAGTATCGTTGCGCCAGATATCCCTTGAATTTCAGGTAAATATTTACCCAGATTCTTGATAACAATCTCGTTCTGACCAATAAAATCCTGTACAGCCAAGGCCACAAGACGTTCTCCCTTACGTACAACTACGATCTCTGTCTCTTCTTCAGTACTCTCATCATAATCAGGCACCGAAAATAGACGACTAAGAGAGACTAGTGGAATATGAGAATTCCGGAACTCTAACATTTTGTTGCCATGAATCGTACGGATTTGAGTGTTCTTCACGATTCCAGTTTCCACAATAGAGGATAATGGAATGGCGTACTTCTCAGAGCCCAATCGAATAAGCATGGCCGCAATAATGGATAGCGTAAGTGGCAGCTGTACTGAGAAATTCGTTCCTTTACCTGGTGAAGAATAGATTGTTACATTACCACCCAGTGAAGAAATCTTAGCTTTAACAACATCCAGTCCTACGCCACGACCTGAGACATCAGAAATAACTTCTGCCGTGCTGAACCCTGGTGCAAATAGTAGTTGATAAGCTTCATCATCCGTCATATTTGCCGCCTGCTCTTGCGTGATCACGCCTTTTTTCACAGCAGACTTCAAAACCTTCTCTGGGTAAATACCTGTTCCATCTTCCTCAATTTCAATGAAGACATGATTTCCGCTGTGGAAAGCACGTAGATGAACTGTCCCAGTCTCTGGTTTACCAGCAGCAATACGATCAGCAATAGATTCAATACCGTGATCAACCGCATTACGCAATAAATGCACAAGTGGATCACCAATTTCATCAATTACCGTCCGGTCAAGCTCGGTTTCGGCACCCGTTACAATTAGATCTACTTTCTTATCCAGAGACTTAGCTAGATCACGAACCATACGCGGGAAACGGTTAAATACGGTATCTACTGGAACCATCCGAAGCTTCATCACAATATTCTGGAGATCTCCGCTTACTCTGCCCATATGCTCGACGGTTTCCGTAAGATCACCATTCTGAACCTCTGAAGCCAGCTGCTCTAAACGAACTCTGTCGATCAGAAGTTCACTAAATAGATTCATGAGCACGTCTAAGCGTTCGATATCTACGCGGATCGTACGTGAAGGCGCTCCTCCAGTTTTGGTTGCTCCCGGCTTATTACCTTCATCTTTGGTAGGCAACGGTTTAGATGCTACTGGAGCAGCAGGAGCTGTTTCCTCTATAGTGGCTGTTGCGGCAACCTCTGACACGGCAGCTGCCGATTCTTGACCAAGCATTTTCAAGGATTCTTGATCTAGTGCTACTGCTGTTACTTTATCAATTTCAGACAAATTCATAATCATTGCCTGAATCTGATCAGCGTTTTTTTGGGTTATGTAATAGAGTGAGAAGCTTTGGTCAAATTTCTCTTGTTCTATATCTTGAACAGATGGGAAGGATTTAACTACTTCACCCGAACGTTCGAGCAGATCAAACACCATGTATGCACGTACAGCCTTAAGTTGGCAATCCTTGCGGATCGTTACATCTACATACAATGCATGATGCCCTTCCTGAATCGATTGTTCTAGAACAGAAAATTGGAACTCATCTAAATGTATCGGAGTTTCAGCTGCTTGTGCATCAGACGTATTAGCAGCAGAGGCTGCTCCGCCTTCAACTGGAATCTCACCCCGGACGATAGCCTGCAGGGATGAGACAATGGCTGATACATCTGCTTTACCTTCGCCACCTCTAGTAATATCCTCAACCATAGACTCTAAGGCATCCAAACTTTTGAATAACGTATCAAAAATGAAATCCTGCATGCGCAGCTTGTTATTACGTACAAGATCTAACACATTCTCCATTTGGTGTGTAAGTGAAGCCAAATCTTCAAAGCCCATTGTCGCTGCCATACCTTTTAAAGTGTGCGCAGAGCGGAATATGACCTGTACGATACTAAGATCCTCAGGATTCGCTTCCAGCCCCATCATGCTCTCGTTCAATGACTGCAGATGATCATTCGACTCATCAATAAACATGGATAAATATTGGTTCATGTCCATAGTAGAGCACCTCCCCTTCGAGTTCGCTTTTCCGTTATTTAACGGCTTGCACTAGCCTTGGAGCAATTTCTTGCAAAGGCAGTACATATTTGACGCACTGCAATTCCACCGCAGATCGCGGCATCCCGTAAACGACACAGGTCTCTTCACTTTCAGCAAATGTTGAGGTAACCCCTGAGTCATAGAGAGATTTCATCATCCTAGCACCATCACTACCCATCCCTGTCATCAGCAACACGTGCCGATCTAGAGATGTGAGTGGAAGCAATGATTCGAATAAAACATCCACTGAAGGTCGGTGGCCATTTCGCGCCTCCTCCTTCGTGAGTACAACTGCATATTGCCCTTTAGATGTTGGGGTAACCTGTAAATGATAGCCTCCAGGCGCAATGTAGGCTGCTCCTTTTCGTAATATCATCCCCTGCTCTGCTTCTAACACTTCTAGCGGACTGAATGTATTCAGACGCTGGGCTAGTGATTTCGTAAAGTTAGGCGGCATATGCTGCACAATGACAATAGGAGCTGGAAAATCCGCTGGAATTTTCTCCAGGAGTACCTTCAGTGCACGAGGTCCGCCTGTAGAACAACCGACAGCAACTAATTTGTGCAAATTCTCGCTACCAACCATTCGATCCGGAGTAAGTCCCGGAGACTCAGTAGATACCTCCACTAAAGACTCTATCACCGGTTTGGGCGGAAATGGTTTATTCTCTACTTTAGTCTTTGGTTTAGACTTTTCGATTAACGGTGTTTTAGCAGAGATGATTGGTTTGGTTGCTTTTTTAGGGATAGTACTATCTACTGGCTGTTTCCCCCGAGGTTTTCTCATTTCTTCATCTTTGAGAGAAGATTTAAGTGCTGCCTTGGATTTGTCCGGTAACAATCTCGGTGCAGTCGGCAGTAATGGCTCTAAAGGCGTGATTTCAGGCATCCTAAAAGCAGATGCTCGTGCTTCACGTTGCTCTCGAGCCAACATAGCTTCTTTCATTTGCTCTCTTAGGGATTCCCCTACGCCCGTTATATCCTGGGAATTTGATATTGAAGGTTTACGAATGAAATCAAAAGCGCCCCATTCCAGTGCAAGAATGGTTTCCTTCATACCCTCTTCATTGATGCCTGACAGCATAATCACTGGCAGCGGATCTGACGCCATTATTATTTTCAGCGCTTCCAGGCCGTTCATCTCCGGCATTTCCACATCCATAGTAACTAGATCCGGCCGAAGTTTATTTATTTTCTCGATAGCCTCGCGACCATTTGTGGCTGTTGCCGTCACCTGAAAGTCAGCGTCATTTTCAATTAAATCGGAAATGATCTTGCGCATAAATGCAGAATCATCAACAACCAAAACTTTATATGGCTTCATATCATTTCCACCTCTGTTCCAGATTCAGAACAATTATTTACTTCGCTTTAACCATTTATGGATAAAGCCTTTTATGCCTTGAACTTTTGTTTCTTTTTTACCATCTATGGTCAAATAACTTAGGGCTAGCCGATGTATATCTTTTGCAGCAACACTGTTTGGAAAAGCCAATGAAAATGGCGTCTGCCTTTTGACAGCCTGCACTACATGGGCATCTGAGCTTATATGACCAAGATAGGAAACATCTAATTGCAAAAAACGACTGGCCGCCATACGGATCTTATCACTTGTCACTGATGCTTCTCTCTCATCACCCGCTTGATTCACGATCAGTTTAAAAGAAATATCCGGATATGTCCGATTCACAACCTTCATTAATGCGTAAGCGTCTGTTATAGCAGTTGGCTCTGGTGTTGTAACTACTAGGCAATCGTCCGCAGAGGTTATAAACTTCATCGTTTCCTTAGATAATCCAGCACCTGTATCGAACAAAATATAATCCATGCTGTCCGCAATAAGGGCTATCTGGGCTGTGAAATAATTAAGGTCCGATTCCGAAAGAGAAAATAACTCATCCATGCCCGATCCACCAGCTATAAAAGGAAGCCCGTTCGGTCCTAACTGAATAATCTGCTCAATATCCGCTTCTCTTTTTAACAGATGATATAGGTTATACTTCGCCGACACGCCCATTAACACGTCTATGTTAGCCATGCCAATATCTGCATCGAACAGCAATACTCTCTTTCCCATTGCTTTTAAAGTTAAAGCGAAATTAAGTGTAAAATTCGATTTCCCTACGCCACCTTTACCACTACAAACAGTAATGATACGGGCGGATGTTTCCCCTTTTTCAGCTAGTTTAGGCTCCTGACTGGATACAAGCTGTCTCAAGGATTGTGCCTGATCCATCATGATTCACCTGTTCCAAGAAGCATCTCACTAAGTTGTTCTTTGGAAGCCATCAATAAATCGTCAGGTACATTTTGACCATTGGTCATATAAGATAATGTGAGAGGGAAATCATTCAGGACGTTAAAGAGTGGTCCATAACTTCCCGTCTCATCTAGCTTGGTAAAAATAACTTTATCCAGCTTGTACCTGCCGAAATGCTCGGCAATCAATTTCATATCACGGCTTTTCGAAGTTAAGCTGAGTACAAGATAGGTCTCACTTCTTAATTCCTTCGCAAGCAAGCTTTGCAGTTCTGCTACAAGCATATCATTACGATAATTCCGTCCCGCTGTATCCATAATTACAAGATCACAACTCTCCAATCGAAAGAGTGCTCTTTGTAAATCTCCTGGAGATTGTACAACCTCTAGCGGAACATTCAGGATAGCTGCGTATGTACGCAACTGCTCCACAGCTGAAATTCGATACGTATCAGAGGTGATAAAACCAACCTTGCGTCCGTTTTTGAATAGCTGTTCAGCCGCAAGCTTGGCTATGGTAGTAGTTTTTCCTACTCCTGTGGGCCCTGCAATATATACGATTTGGGTATCAGGTGCAATTCCATCAGCGATTCGCCCTGACAGGAATCCATCGAGCTGTTCTTTTAAGGACTCCTGAAATTTCTCAGGTCCCCAAGTACGCCCTTCATCCGCCCAACGTTCGGAAATATTACTGATCCACTCCTCAACAAGTACAGTATCCATCTCCTGCTCAATCAAAAGATCTCTAAGCTGCTGGAGACTATCCGGTAATTCTCTTGCCCCTGAAGACTGCCTCGCGATTCGTTCCATCCAAAGCTTCATATCTCTAATTTCACGAAGAACATCATTCTCCAGCGCCGAGGCAACCTCTGGCGTTTGATCTAACCCTAAAGATTCATATAAGGTTGATACAGAGGTAGTTTCATCTGGATTGGATTCAAGAGATTTCTGATCAGGCTCTGGATGTTTGGTTATCGATTCTTTTACATCAATAGCTTCCGACAAGGCAGCGGCGATTTCCGCAAAGGACCGAGGCTCTTCCGGCTTTTCCAACGTTACAGTAGAAGCAGATGATGAAGATGAAGCTTTTTGGTAAGCTTGCGGGACAGCGCTGCGCGGAATGTTCATCGCAGGCTTCACAGGCTTTTCAGGAGCACTCTCCTTTTGAGCTTTTTCAACAGCCGCTACTACCTCTATTTTTTTCTTTTTAAACAATCCTAAAAATCCGCCAATCTTAATTTCTTTAGTACTTAAAATTACTGCCTCGCTTCCAAGCTCACTACGAATGGAATGCATGGCGTCAGGCATCGTATCGACCACATAACGCTTCACTCTCATAAATTCACCACTCCGACGCTTTGTATTTCAATGTTAGGTTCTAGTTCGCTATAAGACAGTACAGGAATATCCTGCATTGTCCGTTCAATCACCTGCCGCAAATACATACGAATGGTTGGTGATGTGAGTACAATGGGCTGTTGTCCTGACTGCAGCAGTCGATTGATCTGTTCACTTAACCGCTGATAGATCGTTTGAGTCGATGCTGGATCCAATGCCAAATAACTGCCCTGTTCAGATTGCTGCACACTCTCAGAAATTTTCTTCTCTAGGTTAGGTCCTACCGTAATAACTTTCAGAGTCTCTCCAACTTGCGAGAATTGCTGAGTAATCTGTCTGGACAAGGATTGACGAACATATTCGGTAAGAATATCAGGATCCTTGGTGTACGTCCCGTAATCCGCCAACGTCTCAAAAATAGTAACCAAATCCCTGATCGATATTTTCTCGCGCAGCAGCTTGGCAAGTACCTTTTGCACATCCCCAATCGCTAATACCGAAGGAATAAGATCATCAACAAGCACTGGATAATTGTCTCTTAGGTTATCCACCAACATCTTAGTTTCTTGTCGTCCTAACAACTCATGTCCATAACGCTTAATCAGCTCCGTCAAATGAGTTGCAACAACGGATGGTGGATCTACCACGGTATAACCTGACAATTCAGCCCGCTCTTTAACCGATTCGTCAATCCACAACGCTGGAAGTCCAAAAGATGGTTCAATGGTCTCAATACCGTTTATAGATTCATCATCATAGCCTGGACTCATGGCTAAGTAGTGATTAAGTAATAATTCACCGCCGCCGACAGTATTTCCTTTAATTTTTATGACATATTCATTCGGTTTTAGTTGAATATTGTCGCGAATGCGAATAACAGGCACTACAAGACCCATTTCAAGTGCACATTGCCGTCGAATCATGATGATACGATCTAGTAAATCTCCACCCTGACCTGTATCTGCCAAAGGTATAAGACCGTAGCCGAACTCGAATTCAATAGGATCTACAGAGAGTAAATTAATTACACTTTCCGGACTTCGTACCTCTTCAATCTGTTTCTCTTCAACAAGCTGCTCTTCGGCAATCTGTTTTCGATTTAAATTTTGTCCCATACTATAGGCTGCAAAAGCCAGCAAACCAGCTAGCGGGAGCGTAGTAATCATATGTATAGGTGTAAAGAGACCTAGAAAAGCAACAGTAACTGCAACAATATATAATAACTTTGGATAGGAGAGTAACTGCCCTGTTAATTCTTCTGCCAGATTACCTTCCGATGAAGCTCTAGTAACGATAAGACCTGCTGCAGTCGAAATGAGCAAAGCAGGAATCTGGCTGACTAGACCATCCCCGATCGTCAATACGGAATAAGTAGATAACGCAGTGGAGAAATCCATTCCATGCACAACCATACCGATAATAAATCCACCAATAAGATTGATTAACAGGATAATGATACTCGCAATCGCGTCTCCTTTAACGAATTTACTCGCACCATCCATGGCTCCGAAAAAATCCGCTTCCCGTTCAACATTGCGGCGACGCTCACGTGCCTGTGTTTCATTAATCATGCCTGCGTTAAGATCGGCATCAATACTCATCTGCTTGCCGGGCATCGCATCCAAGGTAAATCTCGCCCCTACCTCAGCTACACGCTCTGAACCTTTAGTAATAACAATAAACTGAACCACTACCAAAATCAGAAACACGATAAATCCAACGGCAATTTGTCCACCGGCGATCCAGCTTCCGAAAGTAGATACCACGGAACCGGCATCTGCGTAAGTCAGGATCAATTTCGTTGTCGAAATGTTTAGTGACAGACGAAACAATGTCGTAACAAGCAATAATGAAGGAAAAATTGAAAATTCGAGCGCATTCTTCGTGTTCATAGCAACTAATATGATAATTAATGCTATAGAAATATTAATAACTAGCAAAACGTCCAAAAGCCAGGACGGGATAGGCAGAATCATCATAAGCACAATACCGATGATGCCTAGCAAAACTGTTAAATCTTTAGCTTTCAATGTCCTAACCCCCCGCCTTATTTCCTCTTACCTTTAAGTTTATATACATATGCCAGCACTTCAGCTACAGCCTGAAACAGATCATTTGGAACGACATCTCCAATTTCTGCTCTTTGGAATAATGCCCGTGCCAGCGGTTTGTTTTCCATAGTCACGACGCCATGTTCTTTAGCCAGCTCCCGTATACGAAGTGCTACATAATCCTGCCCTTTTGCAATAATCTGTGGCGCCTCCATTTTGGAACCATCATATTTTAGCGCAACAGCAAAGTGAGTTGGATTTGTAATAATTACATCCGCGTTAGGAACTTCCTGCATCATACGCTGCATGGCCATTCTGCGTTGGCGTTCCCTGATCTTACCTTTAATTAGAGGGTCACCCTCCATTTTTTTGTATTCATCCTTGATATCCTGCTTAGACATTTTCAGGCTTTTTTCATGCTCGTACTTCTGATACATAAAATCTAGAAAAGCCATAATTAGCAGGGCAACCCCGATTTTCAAACCAAGACTCATCGTCAGCTTGGCCGCAAACTTAAAAATTCCCTCCGCACTGATATGCGACAGGGATGCAAAGTTCTTCTTTTCTCCCCATAATGTGCTATATACCAGATAAGAAATAATTAGAAGCTTAAATATTGATTTCAGGAATTCTACAAACGAACGCATAGAGAAAATATTTTTGAATCCTTTTATCGGATTAATCTTACTGAATTTAGGAGTAATCCCCTCTCCTGTAGCCATAAAGCCCACCTGCGCCAAGTTGGAAACAAGTGCCATAACAAACGTAATTCCAAGTAATGGAGCTAGCAAAATCAAGATTTGCAAGCCATACTGATTAAATAGCAGCGTTATATTCTCAGGCGTAACGTCCAGCATCATTCGATTCTGAAATACGTCCGTGTATAGCTTCATAAAACGCTCTTTCATAAAACCACCAAACATCATCAAGCTAACTACCGCAGCTAGCAATACAACCGCACCAGACAGCTCAGCACTTTTGGCTACTTGGCCTTTTTTACGAGCATCCTGCCGTTTCTTCGGGGTTGCTTTTTCCGTCTTTTCACCGGCGAAGAGTTGAAGATCTAGTCTATAACGCTTCGTCTTAGGCATAATACTCTCCCCTTACGGTCACCTACGGCTTCTTCCCCATGAGACCCAGTAAATTCTCCATGGATTCGAACATGATTTCGAAGAGATTCTGAAACAACACAGCCAGACCTGGCATCAGCACTAAAAGAAGTGCAATACCTATGATGATTTTTAGAGGAACCCCTATAACAAATACATTATATTGCGGAGCCGTTCTCGCTAAAAAAGCAAGACCAACATCGGTCAGAAACAGTGCAGTTACTAATGGAGCCGACATTTGAAACGCTAATACAAACGACTGCGCAAATGTTCGGACCAGAAACTCTGACAAACTACCATCAACCATGCGTAGAAATAAATCATTATTCATAGGAATCCATTTATAGCTGTACACAATGGCATCTAGTAAATGGTGATGTCCATTCATACTCAAAAACATTAGCAGGGCTATCATATATTTGAAATTACCGAGAATAGGTGCTGACGTTCCTGTCATAGGATCAATGACGTTGGCAATACCGAAGCCAATCTGAATATCTATGAAAGAACCTGCTGTCTGAATCGCCATAAACATCAAATATCCAATGAAACCTAGCAATAAGCCTATTAATACTTCTCTCATAATAAGCAAAATATAACTAAAATCCTGCGGAATAGTAATCCCTGTTCCATTAGCACTAAAGACTACCAATGCTACAAAAAAAGATATGCCAATCTTAAAAGTTGTCGGTACCCCTTGAGAAGAAAATACAGGAACGACAACAAAAAAGGCTGTAATTCGACAAAAAATAAGCAAAAAGACGGGTAAACTTTGCAATAAGGTATCCATGTTCATTGGTTAACCAATATACATATAGAGACTGCCTAGAATTTGGCTAGTAAAGTCAATTAGCTTCGTGATGATCCACGGTCCAAATAGCAATAAAGCCAGCAGTACTGCGACGATTTTTGGAACAAACGCTAGCGTCTGTTCCTGAATCTGTGTCGTAGCTTGAAAGATACTGATTATTAGCCCTACCACCAGACCAAGAATCAGCATGGGAGCGCTGACTTCCAGCACTAAATATACGGCTTGGCTTGCTAGACCGATAATAAACTCCGTACTCAATCCTCATGCCTCCTCTTAAGGTCAGGTGTTAAAACTAAGAAGTAGTGATTTAATGACTAAGTACCAGCCGTCTACCAGTACAAAGAGCATAATTTTAAAAGGTAATGAAATCATGACCGGGGGAAGCATCATCATCCCCATAGCCATCAGCGTACTCGCCACAACAATATCAATAATCAGAAATGGAATGAAAATTAAGAAGCCCATTGTAAAAGCTTTTTTCAATTCTCCAATTGCGAAAGCTGGCACCATCACCGTCAGTGGAATATCACTGTATGTAGCCGGTTTAGCCGATCCCGTATAACCGGTATATTTCATAAATAACAAAAGGTCTTTGGAATTGGTCTGTTTAAACATAAACTCTTTCATCGGATCAGCAGCTTTATCAAAAGCCTCAGTCTGGGTAATCGTCCCCTTCATATACGGCTGTAATGCCGTTTCATTCACTTGCGCCAAAGTTGGCGACATAATGAACAGGGTCAGAAACAGAGCAAGCCCTACCAGCACCTGATTCGGAGGCATGGCCTGAGTACCAAGTGAGGTTCTAACAAAACCGAGCACGATTACAATTCTAGTAAAACTGGTCATAAGAACTAGAAACGCCGGAGCAATACTCAGAACCGTAACGAGAAGAAGAATCGATATGGAACTGGTACCACCGCTTGAACCATCTTCATTACCGACCTGAATATTAACATTAGGTATAGGATCAGCATGTATCGGCCGCATCATAACTATACTAATGAACCCGAATAGCAGAATAGCAAGAATTAGCTTCTTTTTCATAAATTCCTCGACTCATCCTTAGTAACATCATCCCGTAACAGCTCTTCCATTTTCTCTTTTCGCTCTGGTGCAGAACGAAGCTTGGATTGCAGTGTCTCGTAAAAAGATGATGTTTCACTAAGCTCGATTTCTTCTGATGGAACCTCCCCACGCAGCTTAACCTTAACCTTGGCAATAAGCGGTGCGAGAAAATTATTCTGGTTGGAGGACTGATCCTCAAATGCTGCAATGATCAAAGCCACCTCATCCGGATCAGTGACTTTATCCAAGATGGATATGTTCTCACCAATCCCGATTAAGTAAAGGCTGCTTCCCAGTTCAATAACCTGCATCGACTTGTTAGGTCCCAGCCCTACAGCACCAAGCGTTCGAATGGAGCGCCCGCTCATAAAGGTCTGATTACGACGTCCAAGAAAACGGATCAGCAGCACAATAAGTACAATGATTACCGCAAGGACAATAATAACGTTAAGCAAATTCAGCAGGGTGTTATTGCTCCCGAGCGGTTCTGAATTGAGGGGCATGTCTTTTTCCTACACACCCAACGTTTTGTTGATAGCTTCGATAACTCGGTCAGCTTGGAAAGGCTTCACAATAAAGTCTTTTGCTCCTGCTTGAATAGCATCGATAACCATAGCCTGCTGGCCCATGGCTGAACACATGATGACCTTAGCAGCCGGATCTACCTTCTTGATTTCTTTCAGGGCGGCGATTCCGTCCATCTCAGGCATAGTTATATCCATCGTGATAAGGTCTGGACGCAGTTCTTTAAATTTCTCTATAGCTTGAGAACCGTCCTGAGCTTCGCCCACTACTTCAAATCCGTTTTTCGACAAAATGTCACGGATCATCATTCTCATAAATGCTGCATCGTCCACGATTAGAATTCGGTTAGCCATTTTTACAAAATCCTCCCTAAGTATGCTTATTGTAATTTCTGAATTCGGTCCCACTGGCTGACGATATCCGTAACGCGTACGCCGAAGTTTTCATCGATAACTACGACTTCACCTTTGGCAATAAGCTTGTTGTTAACCAAAATATCTACAGGCTCACCGGCGAGCTTGTCCAGCTCAATGATCGAGCCTTGAGACATTTCTAAAATATCTTTAATCTGCTTCTGGGTCCTTCCTAATTCTACGGTTACTCTAAGCGGTATGTCCATCAATAAATTTAAATTGTTTTCATCAATATGACCAAAAGCTCCACCGTTAAGGTTAGCAAACTGTACAGGCTGTACATTTACATTGCGATTCGCTTCAGGACTAAGCGGTGGTGTCTGCCCATAAGGCATGCCTTGAGGCGGCATTCCGTAGGGTGGCATCCCTGGCATGCCATACGCCGGCATTCCTGCTGGAGGGTAATAATATCCGCCTTCTGGCATTCCTGGATAACCAGGCATCCCCTGCGGCGGGTACGGCGGAGGTGTTTCTCCTACGGGCTGTGAAGGCGCCTGTTGCACTGGAGGAGCTACAGGAGGCGTCTCTTGAGCCGGCTTAGCAGGAGTCTCTGTCGACGTAACTGCAGCCTCCTGCGCTGCAGGGCTTACATCACCCAGAAGCATCGTTACCATATCCTTAGCAAACTGGACAGGCAAGAGCTGCATAATAGTAGAGTCGATTAAATCTCCTATCTTAAGTCGGAACGAAATTCGAATTAAGGTTTCGTCATTGGGTAAGCTGCCGACACCTTCACCGCTGGACATGTTCAGAATGTCGATACCCGGAGGTGAAATATTAACAAACCGATTGAAGATCGTAGACATTGATGTGGCAGAAGAACCCATCATTTGGTTCATTGCTTCCTGCACAGCACTAATGTGAATTTCATTCAATTCTTCATCTTTAGGTTCGCCTTCTCCACCAAGCATTAAATCTGCGATGACCTGTGCATCCCTAATCTTAATAACAAGAGAGTTAATACCCTGAAATCCATCTACATATTCCACGTGTACAGCTACATGTGGTTTAGGAAAAGCCACTTCAAATTCCCCGCGTGTAATGATGGAAACTTGAGGGGTTGTAATATCAACCTTTTTCCCTAGTAATGTGGAAAGAGCTGTCGCTGCACTACCAAACGTTATATTACCGATTTCACCCAAAGCATCCTGTTCAAACGGTGTTAAATAGTCATTTACCGTTTTCTCTGAAGGAGCCAATGAGCCTTCCGCAGATTGTCTCAGAAGGGCGTCGATTTCTTCTTGGGATAAATAATCTTTACTCGTCAAATTCTTCAACTCCTTCACTGACAATCTCGTCTATTTGCACGGCTACCCGGTCTTTCACCATTCCAGGACTTCCGATGAACTTAAGCTTCTCCCCTACCTTAATCGAGAGTCCAGAATCTACATTCCTGTTTAGTGAGATCACGTCACCGACGCTAAGCCCAAGAAACTCAGATATAGATAAGCTCGATTCTCCAAGTTCAGCGACAATCGGCAGTTTCGCCTTATGAACTCTAGCTTTAATAGCTTCAAGTTCATCTGCATCCCGCGTCTTCTTCTCTGTTACAAACCATTGGTGAACAGATAGTCTAGACATTATTGGTTCCAGAACGACGTGCGGTATGCACAGATTGATCATACCTGTTGTATCTCCTATTTTGGTGCTTAACGAGATCAATGCAATGGTCTCATTTGGCGATACAATTTGCATGAACTGTGGGTTCGTTTCGAGCGCTTCCATGCGCGGATGGATATCCAGCACAGTCTTCCAAGCCTCCTGCAAGCTCTCAAAACATCTGCTGAAGATACGCTCCATAATCGTTGTTTCGATTTCAGTTAAAGCATTAATCTTAGATGGCGCAGTCCCAAAACCGCCCAGCAATCTGTCCAGCATAGCGAAAGCGATGTTTGGATGAACTTCCATTACCATTCGACCTTCTAAAGGTTCGGCTTCAAAAATGTTCAGTATTGTCATTTTCGGAATGGAACGAATGAATTCATCATAAGGGAGCTGCTCTACTTGAACGACATTAATCTGCACAAAGGTGCGTAATTGGGCTGAAAAGTACGTTGTAAGATAGCGTGCGAAATTGTCATGAATCCTTGTAAGACTACGAATATGATCTTTAGAAAATCGAACAGCCCGTTTAAAGTCATAAGATCGGATCTTCTTCTGAGTTTCTTCCTTTTTAAGTTCATCGGCATCCATCTCACCTGAAGAAAGTGCAGCAAGTAGAGCATCTATTTCGTTTTGTGATAGTACATCAACCAATTCAATCACCCCCCTATCAAAGAATTATCATGCCTGAAGCTACATAGAAGCCAAAAGGTATTTGGTGACTTCGATCTGAGTGATTTTGCCTTCGGTCAATGTCTTATTGATCAGATTAACAAGCTTGCTGCTAAGCTGGTCTTTGCCATTTGCTCCATTAAGCTCCTCAGGTTTGGTATCTGCAAGCGTTTTGATAATAATCGGTTTGATTTTGATCTCTTTTATTTTTTCGAATGCTTCCTTTGATTTCGCAGAATTCAGTTGGAAGGCGAAATCTATTTGAACGATATAATCGGGATCAGCAAGATTTGTTTTGATATCTTTGATCTCTGCCGTTAATTCGACGATTTCATCTGCAGTTAAATACTTGGTTTCCACACTTTGAACCGCAGCATTTACATCATTCGAATCTTTCGGAAAGATCTTGTCCATTAATAAAAATGCGGCGATCACGATAAGTGTAATCGCAAGTAAAATCGTAAGTAACCATGGCAGCATCTTCTTCATGTTAGCTCCTCCATTGACTGGACTTTAATGGTGGCAGCATATGTGCCTATGTCCCTGTTATAATCCCGGATCTTCGTAATAACTTCATCAGCTTTTTCAAGCACGATCAGTCTTTTTCCGGTTACTAGCGTAATATATGTATCCGGGCTTTCTTCTACCATTTCTACCAGTAGGGCATTGATCCACATCGGTGTTCCATTTAATCTCGTTACCGATATCATAACAGGCCTCCTAACAAAAATAGGGGGAGGGGTATCTCCCCCACGACTCCGCGTTAATCTTTAAAAAAAGATATTAAATTATTGATAAAATTAACGCTTCAGGTTAACTACTTCCTGCAGCACTTCATCAGAAGTCGTAATGATACGGGAGTTCGCCTGGAATCCACGTTGCGATACGATCATTTCTGTAAATTCATTCGTAAGATCCACATTCGACATTTCGAGTTGACCAGAAATGATCGCCCCAGTGCCATCTTCTGTATTATTCGCTGTAGTCGGAACAAGCTCACCTTCTGCATTCGCATTAAGTGACATACGGTATAGATTGCCACCAATCTTCTCTAATCCAGATGGATTAGTAACCTTAGCTACACCGATCTTCACACCTGCTTCAGTCGTTCCATCCGACATGGTCTGAACAATCGTTCCATCATTGGAAATGGAGAACGCTGTTACATCATCACCCAGTTGAATGGGTCCACCATCGGAATCTAGCACATGAAGTCCGTCAGAAGTTACAAGATTACGTGCAGCATCTACATGAAAATCTCCTGCACGAGTCAAGAAAGGTGTTTCTTGATCTTCTGATAGCTTTACTAGGAAAAAACCATCTCCGTCAATGCGTAAATCTGTCGGGTTATTAGTAGTTTGAGCACTACCGGGTAAATGGAGTGTATCGATAGAAGCGATACTTACGCCTAGTCCGATTTGTTTAGCATTCATACCACCTGCACCATCATCACTAGGAGCAGTTACACCAGAAACAGTTTGACTCATAATGTCCTTGAACATAACCCGTCCTGATTTAAAACCAATTGTATTGACATTGGCAATGTTATTACCGATTACATCAAGCTTAGTCTGAAAGCCTCTCATCCCCGAAACCCCTGAATACATAGATCTTAACATTTGTGTTGTCCTCCCAGATTATAGAGTCCTAATAACTTACTAAGTGAATGGGACCGCGTCAGTCGGTCAGCGGCCGCCTCGGCTTTCCGTTAGGACCAGCCGGTTATGAAATCACAATTGCACTATCAATTTGCGTAAACACGTTATCTTTAATCGAATTTCCATCCATAGCGGTTACAACCGTACGATTCGGGACACTTACGATAAATGCCAAGTCCTTCATTAATATCAAGGATTCTTTACTGCCTTTGGCAGCAGCTTTATCCACAGCAGAAGATATCTGATCCAGTTGTCTGCTTCCAAGTTCAATTCCTCTTTGTTCAAGACGCTTAGCAGCATGATTGCTGAATTTTAGAAGATTTTGTTGCAGTACGCTCTCAAAGGTGGCTTCTCCAGTCACAGTCTGCTTCGGTATCGAAGATCGCTGTAACGTTGAGGAATGTAGGGACGACGCAGGATACAGTTGGCCTATGGTCAGCCTGTCACTCATATTGTCGCCTCGCTTCCTCCGTTATTCTCCGGAGTATTACTATCTGTACCAGAACCATTCTCTGTTGTTGCGGGATTCTGAATTTGTGTAATATCGGTTAAAGCAATTCTGTCTTTCCCCACAACCGCATATTGAATCCCTTTGCTGACAACGATTGATTCAACGTTCCCTGTCTTAGGTAGATTTGTGGCGGTATCCGTCCATGTGATATCTTTACCAATCAAGCCGGATACTGATCCAAGAGACTGATTCATTGATGTAAGCTGTGTAGAGATATTCATCAGCTGCTCAACAGATGTAAACTGTGCCATTTGAGCAATAAATTCTTTATCTTGCATCGGCTGCATCGGATCTTGATTCTGCAGCTGGGTGATCAAAATCTTCAAAAACTGATCCTTACCCAAGACAGAATTTCCTGTTGTTTTAGTAGATTCAGGAGTTGTATAATTCCACTGGTCTTTAGTAGAAACAGGAGGAGTTGTTGTTGTCGTCATAACCGTTCACCTCTCTTTCACTTGTGATAAGTTTAAGCTTTGGCAGAGAAGGAGTTTCCTTGATTCTCATCTTCTTGCCCTGCGTTTGAAACCCAATCTTTCCATTCACCATTTAGCTCTGCGGCAAGAATGGCATCATTAGCTTCCTCACGACTTTCTTTGGAGCGTCTTCCCTGCTGACCACTTCCAGAACCAGGTTGGCGTCCTTCTTGACCCCACCCTGAATTGAGGGGGGTATTATTTTGTGTGACTTCCAATTTTTCTACTTGGAGGCCTTGAGACTGCAATGCCGCTCGAAGCTGGTTCATCTGCTGTTCCAACATATCCTTTGCTCCGGAATGTTCAGTCATAAACTGTGCAACCAGATGGCCGTTTTGCATAGTAATCTTAACATCTACTTGTCCGAGATTTTCTGGAAAGAGTGATATCGTAGCCTCAGCTACTCCGCCTTTTTGCACAATCTCCAATTTACCTGTAATAAAACCGGTCATTTCCTGTGCAAACTGATGAACGGGTACAGGAGCTACTGGAACCTCAGCCTTCAACGGAGCAGTAATTCCTCCCCTAAGAGCTAGTTGACCAGCAGTTACAACCTCATGATCTCCTTCTATGATAGTAGTTCCTGATGTGGAATCTTGAGCTGATTCTGCCTGCTTTGTCTCTCCAGTTGCACTGCTTTTAATCAATGGAGCGGTAAGCTCTGCTTCAGGATCTTGAACAGCTCCTGAGGTCACAGGCGAAGTTAGGACTGCTTCATTCTTAATTGCAGCTGCTTCTCCAGCACGATTACTAAGGTTTTGAATGGTTTTGTCCGTCGTATTACCTTTGCTTTCAGTCACTATAGGTTGTTGTACAGATACACCAGAATTTTCATTTGTACTGGAGTTCTTTCCCTTCCCCTTAATAGTGTTAGCGGAGGACTGTTCTAGTATTGCTGTGAAATTATTTAACAGGCTTATTCCTTTACTAGCAGCTTCTTCGTTCCCACTGACAGCAGCTTCCTGAATCATAGTAACTAAACTTTGCAAATCATCTTGAACAGCAAATCGCAGTGTATCCGCATGCTTAGCTAACGGCGACAAGCTTCCTGCCGACTCCGTATCAGATGTAGCATCACCCTCAGTCGCTTGACTTCCCGATAGAAGAGCTGATACCTGAAGTAGCCAAGCTTGTAAAGCTACCAGCACAGCAGGATCGCTATTGATGCTTTCATCTAGATTTTCAACATCAGCAGTTAGCTTCTCGATAAGATCAGAATTCTGCGTATCTTGTCCCCCTTGATCTTCTCCAGTTGTCTGCACTTCCTTTAAAAGACCTTGCAATAAAGAGGCTAGATTTCCCAGAAGCGGATCAGTAGGTACCGATGTGGTGTTAGCTGTGTTTCCTCCCATAGTTTGCACTAAAGTCTGCGCGAAAGGTACAGCAGCTGTTGTGCCAGTAGAAGTTGATGAGCTACCACTTGCGGCTGTAGCATTTGCGCTCACAAGCGATTGAACCACTAAACTCATATTATTTTTCACCTCCTTTCAATATTTATTTAGCACCCATCAAACGGTTAACAATCTTCGCGGTTTGCGCACTATCATTTTTAGTCATTTCTCCCAAAATCGAAGAACGAACACTATCACTAACGGTATTCATAATCGTTACTACTTTATCAGGGCTAATCTTATACATTTCTCCTAGTAGAGAAGCTGCATTGGCAGGCGTCATTGAACTAAAGGTTTGGTTCAACTTTTCCTTATCCAGATTTGTACTAGTTTTAGTCGTTTGAGTAGTGCTACCAGCTTCTTTTTTCAATCTAGATTGAAGAGCAGCAATTGCCATATCACCCGAAGAGGTAGTTTCTTTCAACTTAATCGTGACATCTGCCGCTTTTTGAGGATCCATTTTTTCCAGAATCGCAGTTTTACTCGCTTTATTCATCACGCTGAATATCTGCACCATCTCTTCTGTAGTCAAATTCTCCATAATCGGTGCAGCTTTGGAAGCTTTCATGCCCGCGTACAGCTTCGCCAGATCAGTAACCTGCTTCTGATAAGGATCTTCTGTTTCCTCACTGTTTACTTCAGCAGCTGCAGCAGCTTCCGTCTTCATCCCCTCAATTTGCGACTCTAGCGCCTGAACCTTGGTATCCTGGGCTGTTTTTTCATCTGTGACCTTCTTCAACTCATCTGCCTTCTGGGCAAGCTGAGCTTTGAGCTCCTTAATCGTTGAGTTTGAGCTCACTTCCTGCTTTTTGCTTTCTTCCTTCGGTTTAGAAGGATCTGTTGGCGGATCAGGAACCCATTTTTCCAGAATCGGAATTTTATTCGCAACTTCAAGCACGTTATTACGAATGTCCATATTAAAAAGCGTCAACAGTACTCCAAGCAGTACTAGCGTGAAGATAATCGGTATCATTAGAAATAAGAACCGCTCAAATTTCCCCGCTGACCCTTCATTTTCAAGTTCCATGTCATTATCAATTTTAGCCACTAGCGGAAACCTCCCGGGTTAGAGGGATTTCATCGCGAAGCGGACGGTTGCCATCTCATCCAGTTCGTTTTGTTCCCGTAAAATCATACTTTGCTGAAACTGTGTCTCAGCCTTATCTTTTGCCTTTAACCATACTTTTTCATCTAATACCTTTGTGCTTAACTGATCTTGCTTCTTCAAGACTTCCTGATGTGCACTTCTAATGTCCGTATGTTTACGGGCAATGCATATATCCAGGTATTCTACATATTCTTGTATTTCACGAATCTTCGCCATAGGTGCCTTTTGTTCTGCGGCATTTTGTAAAGATAACATAATAGCGCTCCGCTGAAAGGTGAGTTCATCCAGGCTTCTTTCTTGTGCCTGCAATTCTCCAAGCGCGCTTGAGAGCATCCATTCTGCCTGTGTCTTCTCATTGCCCTTCAAGTCAACGACTTTTTGAAAAGTATAATGAAATCTCATGATACTGAATCAACTCCTCGAGAAGTGTGAAATTAAAGACTGTTGAACTTCAGCCAGCGTAACTTTTTCATTCACTCTTTGTTTGGTGAATTCCCATATACTGTCTATATACTCCATCGACTCATCGATTTGAGCATTGGAGCCTCTCTGATACGCTCCGATATTAATTAAATCCTCTGAATCCTTGTACACGGCCATTAGTCGCTTAACATTCTCTGCTGCGGCGATCTGTTCTTCTGGCGCAATATCCTTCATTACACGACTAATGCTGGAAAGCACATCTATTGCTGGAAAATGTCCTTTGTTCGCAATACTTCGGTTAAGGACGATATGTCCATCGAGTATTCCTCTCACTGCATCAGCGATCGGCTCATTCATGTCATCACCATCAACCAATACAGTGTAAAAAGCTGTGATAGAGCCTGTAGGACCAGTTCCGGCGCGTTCTAGTAGTTTAGGTAAGCTTGCAAATACAGATGGTGTGTAACCTCTCATAGCTGGTGGTTCTCCGACTGCAAGTCCAACTTCACGTTGAGCCATAGCATAACGAGTGACCGAATCCATCATCAGCATCACATTAAGTCCACGATCCCGAAAATACTCAGCAATCGTAGTAGCAATAAGTGCTCCCTTAATTCGAATTAATGCAGGCTGATCAGATGTAGCGACAATAACAACTGACCTCTGCAAACCCTCAGGTCCCAAATCGCGTTCGATGAAATCCAGTACTTCCCTGCCACGTTCCCCAATCAGAGCGATAACATTAACATCTGCTGATGTATTACGTGCAATCATTCCCATGAGCGTACTTTTGCCGACCCCTGAACCAGCGAAAATCCCCACCCGCTGACCTTTACCAATTGTTAGCAAACCATCTATCGCTCTTACACCGATGCTAATAGGTTCTTGCACTCGTGGTCTATTGAGTGGATTGGACGGAATGTTAAAGGTCGAACTATGTGGCATTCGAGCTGGGATCAGGGAACCATCAAGCGGTTGCCCTAGACCATCCAGTACCTTACCCAGCAATTCTGAACCCACCTGAACACTAAGCGGCTTACCTGTTCCCACTACATCACAACCAGGTCCAATTGCCTGCAGTTCTCCAAGTGGCATTAATAGCACCTTGTTGTCACGGAAACCAACGACTTCAGCTTGCAGCGGCTTATTTCCTTTAGAAGGATAGATATAGCACACATCACCAATGCTAGCATCAGGTCCTTCAGATTCAACCATAAGACCGATAACCTGCGTCACTTTCCCATTGATCCTCACCGGATCGAGATTACGAAGTTGCTCCTTATAACGGTTACTATCAAGCATCTTCTTCCCCATTTCTCTGCTCATCGGTGTCCAGCGCGATTCTAACCAGCTCTTTCTTGATTTCTGCAAGCTGAGTATCAATTCGGGCATCTATGCTGCCAAAGGAGGAGCGGATTACACAACCTTGATCTTTCACAGTCGAGTCAGGCAAGATCTGTAGTTCAGCCTGCGAGTCAACCGCTAATGACAATTCTTCCCTTGCTGCGTTTACGAAAGCGAACTGCGCAGGTGATACACACAGTGAAATCAGCCCCTGCTCACGTTTACGAGCTAGATTCTTCCGAATCAAATCCATTGCAAACTGCGGCTCAACCGTTAACTGTCTGTCCACAATTTTCTCCGCAATATCACAGCTTAGCTCAACCAAGAAAGGTTCAGCTTCCTGAATAATGACATCCCTTGCCTTATAGGCTTCAGTTAAAACAGCACGAGCTTCATCCATCATCGCTGCAATTTTGAGCTTCATCTCTTGCTCAGCTTGAGAAACACCTTCTTGATACCCTAGCTGATAAGCCTCGGCTTTGACGGCCTCAACTAGATGTTCATCCTGCTCACGCCGCTCTTTCCACCACTCTTCAGCCTCCGCTTTTGAGGATTCAACAATCTGTTCCGCTTCAAGAGAGGCATTCCGTACTTGCTCTTCAGCAAATTCTTGGGCGTCTTTAAGCATTTGCTTACGTGCCACTTCAGCCTCTTCACGAGCGGGATCATGATAGTGAGTCTCGCTTACAGTCTCCTCTGGAACGGGCTCCTCAGTTAGGCCCGCATAGTGCCGGGCCTGCTCCAATCTTTTCAGTACATCAACTGGAACATACTGAGAATGCTTAATCAGCTTAGACAATGATGTCATCTCCTCCGCCACGAGCGATGATAATTTCTCCAGACTCTTCGAGTCTGCGGATCGTACCTACAATACGCGTTTGCGCTTCTTCTACATCACGCAACCGCACAGGACCCATGTACTCCATTTCTTCTCGGAATGTCTCTGCCATACGTTTGGACATATTCCGGAAAATAACATCTCGTACTTCTTCGCTTGCAACCTTAAGGGCAAGCTGCAGGTCCGCATTATCAATATCACGAATAATACGCTGAATCGAACGGTTATCCACATTGACAATATCCTCGAATACGAACATCCGCTTCTTGATTTCCTCGGCGAGCTCTGGATCTTGAATTTCGAGAGAATCCAGAATTGTGCGCTCTGTCCCACGGTCAACACCATTCAAGATCTGTACGATTGATTCGATACCGCCAGCATTTGTATAATCCTGAGTTACTGTAGCAGAAAGCTTCTGCTCTAGCACTCGTTCAATTTGTGTAATGACCTCCGGAGAGGTGCTGTCCATTACAGCAATTCTTCTAGCCACCTCCGCCTGCTTCTCTTGAGGTAATGAGGAGAGAATAGCTGCGGCTTGTTCGAATTGCAGATAAGACAATACAAGTGCGATAGTCTGGACATTCTCATTCTGAATAAAGTTCAAAATCTGGTTTGGATCAGCCTTGCGTGCAAAATCGAAAGGTCTTACCTGCAAAGTCGCAGTCAGACGGTTAATGACCTCCATTGCTTTTGCGGAACCAAGTGCTTTCTCCAGAATCTCTTTGGCGTAGTTAATACCGCCTTGTGATATATATTCCTGGGCGAGGCATATCTGATGGAACTCAGACATGATCGACTCTTTTTCACTGCTGTCCACTTTACGGACATTGGCAATTTCAAGAGTTAATTGTTCAATCTCCTCGTCTCTTAAATGTTTGAATATTTGCGCCGATACCTCGGGCCCTAGTGTGATAAGCAGGATCGCGGCCTTTTGACGGCCACTAAGCCCCTGCTGACTAGCCTTTGCCATTAGTTCACCTCTGTTCGTCTGCAAGCCATGTACGCAGCAGATTTACGAATTCGTCTGGCTTTTTCTTAGCCAAACTTTCCAATTGCTTACGAACTTGACTGTCATTCGTCACACTTTCCAAATTAATAGATGGAAATTCGGTAGGAACCTGCAATGGAATGTCTTCATCTTCCTCTTCCACAGTCTTCTTACGACTCCGATAGATTAGATATCCTCCACCTGCTCCAACCAGCAATGCAGCTGCTCCGATAGCCCATAACATCCATGTGGCAAGACCACCTGGTGTTGTATTAGCAGCGGTTCCGCCAAATTGTTGAGAATACACCGAAACCTTTTTGGTTAAATCAGCGTCTGTATATGTAGTACCTGAATCTGCGAGCGAAGCACGAACAATATTTACCAAAATGTTTTGAATTGCTGCTGATGTAGCAGCGTCCAAAGTATTTTGTCCTGTAGGTGGTTCAACTGCAACATTTATGGTTAAATCTTTAACAGTAAAGGGACTTGCGATAACATCCTTTGTAATTCGGTTTACTTCATAGTTCCTCGTTTCAGAAGATTCTTCCGAAGTAGAAGTATCCGTACCGGCTTGTGAAGGATAGCCCGCTACATCTTGTGAACCAGTGCCTGCCACTCCACCAGTTGTATTTCCTTGACCCGAATACGAATTACTAATGATTTGTGAACTGATCTCAATCCCCTTCATGTTCTCTGTATCCACAGGGGTTACGAGATTCTCCTTCCGGTTTTCCTTGTCAAAGTTCAGCTTCGAAAATACAAGAACATCAACTTTATCTGGACCCGTAAGAGTGCTAAGGAATTGTTTCACATCTTTCTTTACTTCTTCTTCGAATTTCTTCTGAAGAGCGAAGTTCTCTTCGACTTGGCTGGAAACTCCAGCTTGTCCACCTTTGGCCGTAGGCATTAACTCGACTTCATTATTAGCAATCGTAATGTTATCGATTGGTAGATTTGGAACAGCCGTCTTTACAAGGTTAAAGTACCCATCAATATTATCTTGAGTGGGTCTGAATCCCGGATTAAATGAGAGCACAACGGATGCAGATGCTTGCTCTTGGTCAGCCTGGGAAGCAAAAACTGTTTCTTTAGGCAGATTAATCAGCACTTTAGCATCCTTAATTCCTTGCATACGTCTCATTAACTGTTCTACTTCACCGTTTAATGCATTATTATACTTCACATTAAACTCACTATCTGTCGTCCCTATCATTGACGAATTTTCATTAAAGACCTTATAACCGATAGAGCCCCCCTGAACAATCCCCTGAGAACCGATATCCACCTTTATTCGAGCCGCTTCTGTGCTTGGCACGGAGATGCTTTTTCCATCTTGGCTTAATCGGTATGAAACACCTGCTGTATCCAAGTAGTTCATTACTCCAGCTGAATCTGTGCTGTCCAAATCTTGAAACGCTACTTCATATTCTGTCTTTGAAAGCTGCATGGTTAATACTACGATTATTATTAGAATGATAAACAATGTAGAAAAGAATAAAATCTTCTGTTTACCACTAAATCTGTTCCAATACAGGGTCACCTTCTCCCGATATTGGGCAAATCTTTCATTCACAGTGTCACCCCATCCGGAACTAAGCTAGGAATTAATTAAATTTGAGTTCTCATAATTTCTTGATAGGCTTCTATCACTTTGTTCCGGACTTGTGTAGTCAACTGCAAACTCAGTAAAGCCTGTTGGGAAGAAATCATCACCTCGTCTATGTTCACTTCTCCCAATACAAATTTATTACTCATATCCTTTGCTTGTTGTTCCTGATCTGCTACTTTAGTGAGTGCATTCTCAAGATAAGAACCAAAGCTCTCCATGGCATTAGCAGGAGTGGATGAAACTTCGGTAGATGTTGGTTTCATGGCAAGCTGCTGTACAGCTTGAACCCCATTAGTGATATTCTGTATCAACTGTTTCCCTCCTAAAAGTTTTGTAAGCTTATGCTTCCTAGATTCACTTCGTACAAAACTCACTGTGGAAGCGTTCCTTGTGTTAATTACGTTTAGCGCCCAATTTCGAGTGCTTTACTTACCATAGCTTTAGATGCATTCAGCATCGTGACATTGGCTTCATAAGAACGTGATGCAGATAACATATCTACCATTTCTTTAGTAATATCTACGTTTGGCATATAGACATAACCTTCGGCATCCGCATCAGGATGGCTTGGGTTGTAAACTGGCTTTAACGGTGAAGTATCTTCTATAATGGACTGCACCTTTACACCTTCACTACTACTACCGTTCAATTTCGAATTTAGTATATTCGAGAACTTATTGCTTTCGGTAGCTTCCATAACAACAAGTTTTCGACGGTAAGGAACGGCTTTGCCATCAACGACCGATGCTCTTGTAGTTTCCGCATTGGCCACGTTGGAGGAAATCACGTCCATCCGCAATCGTTGAGCTGTTAATGCTGATGCACTTATCCCAAAACTACTCCCAAAGTTCATGCAATCTTATCCTCCTTGAATTACAGCTCGCATCATCGAAATTTGACTGTTGATCTGCTCGACATAAGAACTATACCTGAGTTGGTTCTCAGCACTTAACGCCATTTCTCGTTCTACATCCACATTGTTGTCGTTATTATTCATCGAGGTAGTTTCATCCGTACTAACGACAGCTGCTGGTACAATTCTTTTACTACCAAATTGAAAATGTCGGGAGTCCGTTACCTTCGCGTTAAGTGTAGGTTTTATTCCACTTTCTTGTTGCTGAAGGAAACTTTCGAATGAAACATCAGAACGTTTGAAATTTGGCGTATCTTCGTTAGCCACATTATTCGCTAGAACATTTTGTCGTTTGTAGGCAGCATCAATGCCTCCCTGCAATCGTTGAAAACTGACACTATTCAGCAATCCCAAGATAATTCCTCCTTTCAAAGCTATCATAATGAAATGAATTCCACAACTTTCCTTAAAAAACCTGCTTGATTTCGACAAATAAAGTATAAAAGTCCTCTATTTATCAGTTTCTACGTCGAACCTTGTCGCAAAGTATAACTAATTAGTATTTTCACATACATTGATTTTCATTTAATTTGTATATTATTACAATAAGAAATAAGCCCTATCTTTTTAGAAAAGACAGGGCTTTTAGCACTTTATTGCTATTTTATTCCTTTTTTAACTCAAAATTATCTTTTTAATTGCATCTTTTTACATTTTTTTACCTATTAATGACACTAAATTGTAATTTTCTAATTCAATATGCCCAAATCCAAAAGAATAAGAATTTGTCGCATTAAAGAATATACTGACTTAGATCACGATCCTGCGCAATACTTGCCAATTTCTCACGCACATACTCTGGTGTAATAACCATAGTGTCCAGCGTCAGCTCAGGTGCTTCAAAAGAAAGATCCTCCAATAACTTCTCCAAAATCGTATGAAGACGTCGAGCACCTATGTTCTCCATATTTTGATTCACTGAAGCAGCTATTTTGGCAATTTCATAAATAGCATCTTTCTGGAACTCCACTTCAATGTCCTCGGTTTTTAACAAATTAACATATTGTTTCGTCAAAGCGTTCTCTGGCTCTGTTAAGATGGAAACAAAATCCTCCAGTGTCAGACTGCTTAGTTCTACGCGAATCGGAAAACGCCCCTGAAGCTCTGGAATCAGATCAGAAGGTTTAGCAACATGAAAAGCCCCGGCAGCCATGAAGAGCACGTAGTCCGTCTTCACAGGACCGTATTTTGTCATGATTGTAGAACCCTCTACAATTGGAAGGATATCTCTTTGCACACCTTCACGTGATACATCAGGGCCCGAACCCTTTCCTTGACTTGCAACCTTATCAATCTCATCGATAAAAATAATACCCGATTGTTCAGCGCGTGTCACAGATTCCTGAATGACATCATCCATATCAATCAGTTTGGTTGCTTCATCTTGAATTAGCACTTTACGAGCCTCACGGATAGGAAGCTTGCGCTTCTTCGTCCGCTTCGGAAGCAAGCTACCAAACATTTCTTGCATATTCATCCCCATCTGGTCGTTCCCTTGCCCTGCAAACATATCCAGCATAGATGGCGCTGTATCCTCAACATCTATTTCAATGATATCTTCTTCCAATTGACCAGCAAGCAGCTTAAATCTAACCCCGCGACGGCGTTCGCTTAAGCTTCCATCTGGTTCGGAATCTTCTTTAGAATCCTCTTGTGAAGAGTTCCCGCCAAAAATCATCTCAAAAGGATTCTTCTGAGATTTATTTTTTGAAGACGAAGGCACTAATATAGAGACAATCCGCTCATTAGCCAGTTCTTCTGCACGGTCTTTCACTTTTTCCGTACGCTCTAGCTTCACCATACGAATAGAGGTCTCAACTAAATCACGCACCATAGACTCCACATCTCGCCCTACATAACCCACCTCAGTGAATTTGGTTGCCTCCACTTTGATGAACGGAGCATTAACGAGCTTAGCTAGACGCCGAGCAATCTCAGTTTTCCCTACACCAGTAGGTCCGATCATCAAGATGTTCTTAGGAACAACATCATCACGCAGTTCCTCAGCCAGCAGACTGCGCCGATAACGATTACGAAGGGCAACAGCTACCGATTTCTTAGCTTGTTTCTGACCTACAATATATTTATCCAATTCAGCTACGATTTGACGGGGTGTTAGCGATTGATTCACCATCGTGAATTCCTCCTTGTCTCTATGGCACTGAGCCTATAATTGCTCAACAATAATATTGGAGTTAGTATACACACATATTTCTGATGCAATCTGAAGAGCTTCACGAGCGATATCCGCAGCAGCAAGATTTGGAGCATGACGTTTGAGCGCGCGACCGGAAGCAAGTGCAAAGTTACCACCGGAACCAATAGCGAGCACATCATCATCTGGCTCGATAATTTCACCATTTCCGGAGATCAAGAGCATTCCTTCCTTGTCCATAACAATCATCAATGCCTCAAGTTTTCGAAGAATACGATCTTGACGCCAGTCTTTCGCCAATTCTACGGCTGCCCGTTGCAGGTTTCCATGATGCTCCTCCAACTTGCCTTCGAATTTTTCGAACAAAGTGATAGCATCGGCCACAGATCCTGCAAACCCTGCTATTACTTGTCCTCTGTATAAGCGACGAACTTTTCTGGCCGTCGTCTTCATAATTACACTCTCTCCGAATGTAACCTGACCATCACCTGCTATAGCTGCCTGTCCGTTATGTCTTACAGCACAAATTGTAGTCGCATGAAAGCTGGGTACCATGATTGTAGTTACCTCCTTAAGATGGGCTTTGTTCAAAAATAAGAAGTATACGTTTCACGTTATACATTATCCTTATATTTCTCACTTAAACGCTAACGCTTATCATCCTTATAAGGACGCCCAAGGCGCTTATTCTTGGTTATCGATAGCCTCCGGCTCTTTATAAGCAAGGCCCGTACGATTGGCGTACTCGGCAAGACTGTCTAGTGCACGATGCGCTAAAATCTCATTCTTTTCTTTCTTATTACGGATTTTCTTCTCCACCTTCGGCAGAAGACCAAAATTGGCATTCATAGGCTGAAAATGCTCCGGATCAGCGGAAGTGATATAAGCAGGCATACTACCAAGCACCGTGTCTTGTGGGAAGATCAGTCCTTCTTGACCAAGTGCGGCTCTAGCAGCGTTAATGCCGGCAATCAGACCTGAAGCTGCTGATTCCACATAACCTTCCACGCCAGTCATCTGTCCAGCAAAGTACAGCCTTTCTTTACCCTTCATTTGATAAGTAGGATGCAAGAGTTTAGGAGAATTAATAAAGGTATTTCTGTGCATTACCCCATACCGAACGTATTCAGCGTTCTCAAGACCTGGAATCAGCGAGAATACCCGCTTCTGTTCGCCCCATTTCAAGTGCGTTTGAAAGCCCACCAGATTGTAAAGCGTTCCAGCAGCGTTATCCTGACGAAGCTGCACTACCGCGTAAGGTAGCTTACCTGTGTGCGGATTGATAAGCCCAACAGGCTTCATCGGACCAAACAATGCAGTTTGCTTACCGCGCTTCATCATGATTTCGATAGGCATACAGCCCTCAAAGTATATCTCTTTCTCAAAATCCTTGAGTGCCGCCGTCTCTGCAGAAATCAACGCGTCATAAAACACGTCAAACTCCTCTTCAGTCATAGGACAGTTCAAATATGCTGCTTCCCCTTTGTCATAACGGGAAGCCAGATACACTTTATTCATATCAATACTGTCCTTCTCAACAATCGGTGCTGCAGCATCATAAAAATAGAAATACTCTTCACCTAATAGACCCTTAATTTCAGCAGATAATGCAGGGGAAGTTAGTGGACCCGTTGCAATAACAACAATCCCTTCCTCCGGTATATGCGTAAGTTCTTCATTTATGACTTCCACAAGCGGATGATTATGCAATGTACTCGTAATTTCTCCCGAGAAACCATCCCGATCCACGGCAAGTGCACCGCCAGCAGGTACAGCGTGGCGATCAGCCGCACCTAATACAAGAGAGTTTAAACGTCGCATTTCTTCCTTTAATACACCCACCGCATTGCCTAAACCATTTGCACGCAAGGAGTTGCTGCATACTAGTTCTGCGAATTGATTGGTGTGGTGTGCTGGCGTCTTCACCACTGGTCTCATTTCATACAATCTTACCGGTACGCCTTGAGAGGCTATTTGCCAGGCCGCTTCACTTCCTGCGAGACCTGCTCCAATTACTGTTACCTTTGCTGTATCTGTCACTGTCTTATTTCCTCCTGTAGAGACTATTATTCTGCTAACTCTTCTTCGTTGTCTAAAACTGCCTCTGTATGGTCACAAGACGTACATTGCAGTTTGGTGCCTTGCTTATTGCGTTTCTCAATCATCCAAGCCCCGCAAGATGGACATGGTTTAGTGGATGGTCTATCCCAAGAGACGAAATCACACCCTGGATATTGATCGCAGCCATAAAAGACACGCCCTTTTTTGCTTCGACGCTCTACAACTTTTCCTTCATTACATTTAGGGCAAGTTACACCAATATCTTTGATAATCGGCTTCGTATTTCGGCAATCTGGAAAGCCAGAACATGCTAGAAACTTCCCAAAGCGTCCTAATTTATATACAAGTGGTTTACCACATTTCTCGCAGATCTCATCAGAGACTTCATCTTCAATCTCAATTTCTTTCATTTCTTCTTCGGCAAACACTAAGCGCTTCTCGAAAGACTCGTAAAATTCGGCAAGAACCTTCACCCAATCTTCTGAGCCTTCTTCCACATGGTCAAGATCGCCTTCCATATTAGCCGTAAACTCTACGTTCAATATTTCCGGGAAAAATTGTTCCATCTGCTCGATGACAAGTTCTCCAAGCTCTGTAGGCATGAATTTTTTCTCTTCAATCGCTACATAACCACGCTTCTGAATCGTTTCAAGCGTTGGTGCATACGTACTTGGGCGTCCTATCCCTAATTCCTCAAGTGTCTTTACAAGCCTTGCTTCTGTATATCGCGGTGGTGGCTGTGTAAAATGCTGCTTCGGCTCGATCTCTTGCTTATTTAAAGCATCTCCCGCTTCAAGAGGCGGTAAATACTTATCTTCATCTGTAGTTCCATCATCGTTACCTTCCACGTAAACCTTCATGAACCCTGGGAATGAAACCTTCGAACCCACCGCTCTGAATGTGGCTGTACCTGCTTCTATATCAACCGAGAGTGTATCAAGAAGAGCAGACGCCATTTGACTGGATACGAACCGCTCCCACACCAGCTTGTAAAGACGGAATTGATCCCGGCTTAAGAACTCTTTGACCATTTCCGGTTCACGAAGTGCTGAAGTTGGTCGGATCGCTTCATGCGCTTCTTGCGCTCCAGCCGCTTTCTTTGAATACTGGCGAGGGGCTTCAGGTAAGAACTTTTCACCATACTTAGCAGTAATCAGCTCTTTAGCCTCATCCTGTGCAGTGACAGATAAACGTGTCGAGTCCGTACGCATATAGGTGATCAAACCTACGGTTCCCTCTTTGCCTAGTTCCACACCTTCGTATAATTGCTGGGCAACAGACATTGTCTTAGCTGCACGGAATCCAAGCTTACGAGCTGCTTCCTGTTGAAGGGAACTTGTTGTAAAAGGAGCCGAAGGATGCCGTTGTCTTTCCTTCTCCTTCACATTACTAACCTTAAAAGCTGCGTTCTTGATTGCCTCAAGGACCTCTTGAACATCGCTTTCCTGATTAAGTTCCTTCTTCACACCATTCAGCTTATGAAACTTAGCTTCAAAGACAGAATCTCGAATCCCAAGTTTAGCTGTAATACTCCAATATTCAGTAGGTACAAAAGCGGAGATTTCATTCTCACGATCCATTATGATCTTTACAGCTACAGATTGAACACGTCCAGCAGATAACCCTTTTTTGACTTTCTTCCATAATAGAGGGCTAATCTTGTAACCTACTAGCCGATCCAGTATACGTCTTGCCTGCTGTGCATTCACAAGATCCATGTTAATCTTGCGTGGCGTCTTAAAAGCATCCTTCACCGCTTGTTTGGTGATCTCATTAAATACAACTCGGCATTCCTGTGTATTATCTAAATCCAGGGCATGTGCCAAGTGCCAAGCAATTGCTTCTCCTTCGCGATCGGGGTCAGCTGCGAGATAGACTTTTTTCACTTTTTTACTAGCGTCTTTCAATTCCTTCAATATAGAACCTTTACCACGAATCGTAATATATTTGGGATTGAAATCATTCTCCACCTCAACACCAATTTGACTCTTCGGTAGATCTCTGATGTGTCCCATAGATGCCTTTACAATATACTTACTACCTAGATATTTGCCAATTGTCTTCGCTTTCGCGGGCGATTCGACAATAACCAATGCATCTGCCATAGACTCTTCCTCCTCGTTAACACTCGTACCTCTATATTAAATTACCTTATAAATAGCTCCTGGTAATTGTGCTACCGCTTTTTTTATGATTAAAGATAACAGAACTGAATGCAAATGTCCAAAATCCCATCCTGTCCTCACAAGCAGATCGTCCAAAATAAAGGGGCCTTGATGCAGTATATGGTATAGGTGTAACTCCTCATTTGTCAATTTCTTTTCAATTAACAAATCATCAGCCACCTGTTTAGAGGGACCGCTTTCACCCGTTTTTGAGAGGTTTGTCGGGAGAAAAGAAGTGTATTCTTCTAAAATATCTAGTGCACCGGTTACCAGCTTTGCCCCCTGTTTAATCAGATCAAGAGCACCTCTACTTTTTGGAGATGTAATAGGTCCAGGGACAGCAAAAACATCCCGTCCTGCCTCCAAGGCAGCATCTGCAGTAATGAGTGATCCACTTTTACTATCCGCCTCTACGACCACTGTCCCGTATGTGAGACCTGCAATAATTCGATTGCGCTGCGGAAATAACCCTGGATGACTTTTGGTTCCAAGGGGATACTCTGTTAGCACTAACCCATCACGGGAAATCAATCGTTCAAGCTCCTTATTCTCAGGCGGGTAGACCCGATCAAGTCCTGTAGCCACTACCGCTATTGTGCCTCCACCGCTTCTTAGCGCAGCTTCATGGGAAACGCTATCAATCCCCCTAGCTAATCCGCTAACCACTGTTAGACCTGCTTCACTAAGCTCTTTCGTGAGGATCTCTCCTACCTTCCGTCCATAAGCTGTTGGCACACGAGTACCGACCATCGCTACACTGGGTGTCGATAACAGATCCAAACGCCCACGATAATAAAGAATCCATGGTGGCTGAGCTGTCTCCTTCAATAAATGGGGATAGTCTGCATCAAAAATCGTAACCATGTTCACAGCACTTTCTTCCATTAGTAAGCGGCGGTTTGCTATCCACTCCAACGTATATATAGAAGCAAGTTGAATCGACACTTTCTCGCTCAATCCAACCTTTTCCCAGTCTTCTGAGCTACAAGAAAATGCTTTTTCTGACAAAAGCCCAGCTCTGCGAATTTTGTCGATAGTTTTCCAGCCAATGCCTTCCACTTCATTAAAGCCGAATAGTAGTTCCCGTTCTTCCATATCATTTTTCGCTCCTTAACATGGAAGGCCTAGCCTTCCCTATTTTGTGTTACACATCATGAAAACGCAAGTATTTCTTTAAATTCAATAAATTTCTATTTAAAATAAAAAAAGCAACCTTTCATCCCTAAATAGGAACAAAAGGTTGCTTACCTCTTTAATTAATTATACACGAAATAACCTCACTACGTGGAGTGATTTCTCTGTCTTAACTACACTAATTAGTGCGATGTAAAAGCATTGAGAATACCGCGCTCTTCAAGCACACTTACGAGTGTTGAACCCATTTCAGCAGGTGTAGGGGCTACCTTGATTCCGCAAGCTTCCAGTACGGCAATTTTTTCGCTTGCTGTACCTTTCCCTCCAGAAATGATAGCACCAGCATGCCCCATACGCTTGCCTGGAGGTGCAGTTGCTCCTCCAATGAAGCCTACAACTGGCTTGGTCATGTGTTCACGAATCCACTCTGCTGCTTCTTCCTCTGCAGTTCCACCGATCTCTCCGATCATAATAACTGCCTTCGTACCCGGATCTTCATTAAACAGCTTCAAAATATCAATAAACTCAGAGCCTTTAACCGGGTCTCCGCCAATACCTACAGCCGAAGATTGCCCAATTCCACGCGTGGTCAGCTGATGAACCGCCTCATAGGTTAGCGTTCCGCTACGCGAGACCACTCCTACATAACCAGGCATATGAATATAGCCAGGCATGATTCCAATCTTACACTCTCCAGGAGTGATAACACCCGGACAGTTTGGACCGATCAACACTGTAGAACGACCTTCCATATAACGTGAGACTTTTACCATATCAAGCACTGGAATACCTTCGGTAATACAGATAACCAAATCCAACTCTGCATCTACAGCCTCCATGATGGAGTCTGCTGCGAATGCTGGCGGTACATAAATCACACTAGCAGTTGCACCAGTAGCTGCCTTAGCAGCTGCGACTGTATCAAATACCGGAAGACTAACTTCACTGCCATTTTCAAGGGTGATATTAACTGTCGTTCCACCTTTACCCGGCGTTACCCCTCCAACCATCTGAGTTCCATAATCAAGCGCACCCTTAGTATGGAACAAGCCCGTTGCTCCCGTAATACCTTGCGTGATAACTTTCGTATTTTTATCTACAAGAATGCTCATGCCTTAAGTCACATCCCTACTTATATTGTCAAATACGATAACTGGCTTCAACTTGCGAGCCATTATTGCACAAGAGATACAATCTTACGGGCACCGTCCGCCATAGAATCAGCAGCTACAATGTTAAGTCCCGATCCTGCCAAGATTTGCTTACCCAATCCAACATTTGTTCCTTCAAGACGAACAACAAGCGGTTTAGTCAATCCCAATTGACTTGCCGCTTCCACAACACCGTTAGCAATAACGTCACAGCGCATAATACCGCCGAAAATATTAACGAAAATTCCATTTACCTTTTCATCCGATAGAATGATTTTAAAGGCTTCTGTAACTTTCTCGGTAGTTGCACCGCCCCCTACATCAAGGAAGTTGGCGGGTTCGCCTCCGTAATATTTAATTATATCCATTGTTGCCATCGCTAGGCCTGCACCGTTCACCATACAACCAATATTGCCATCAAGTGCAATATAGCTCAGGTCATACTTAGAGGCTTCGATTTCTTTCAAATCTTCTTCATCTAGATCCCGAAGCTCTTGAATATCTTTGTGGCGGAACAAGGCATTGGGGTCAAAATTCAATTTAGCATCTAGAGCCATCACATTCCCATCCGCAGTAACTACCAATGGGTTAATTTCGGCAATAGAGCAATCTTTATCCACAAAAGCTAGATATAGCGCTTGCATGAATTTAACAGTCTTGCCTACCAGTTCATTAGGAATAGAGATGCTGTAAGCTAATTTACGAGCTTGGAAAGTCTGCAAACCTACTGCCGGATCAATGATTTCTTTGAAAATCTTCTCCGGATGTGTAGCTGCAACCTCTTCAATCTCTGTGCCACCTTCTTCAGATGCCATCATAACCACTCGGCCAGTTCCTCTATCAACAACGATACCGATGTAATACTCTTTAACAATTTGACAGCCCTCTTCAATGAGCAGCCGTTTTACTACCTTACCCTCCGGACCAGTCTGGTGAGTAACTAAAGTCTTACCGAGAATTTCGGTTGCGTAAGTACGCACTTCATCGATATTCTTAGCAACCTTTACACCTCCAGCTTTACCTCGTCCACCTGCATGAATCTGAGCTTTAACTACAACAACCGGTGTACTCAGTGACTCTGCGGCTTCTACCGCTTCCTCCACTGTATAAGCTACTTTTCCATTCGGTACGGCCACACCGTACTTCTTAAGCACTTCTTTTCCCTGATACTCGTGGATATTCATAGCGGTAGCCTCCTAAAGTAGCGTGGTGACTTAACAGGCAGCCTGTTGTCATCTCGCTTTCCGTTTTGATTGCCGCGGGGTTAGGGATAGGCTGATGCTAAACATGCAGCACTATTCCGGAACCAACAGAAACTGCTCTACCACTCGTAAAAGAATGGCCTTATTTCTGTGAGAGACATTGAGTAAATCTATAAGACTAAGCTTATACTTACCTATATGCCATATAAAGGAACCCAGAATAGTGTAACATGTTTTTAAAACGCTTTCCTTAAATATATTCATGATTTGTACACATTTTTTCGCTTGATTTCATGCCGGAATGCGAACGATCGCACAGACTCCTGATTATACTTACTTTTTACTATCTTGAGTGTTCGCTTCATGAACACGATTTAACAAGCTTTTGAACTGCTCAAGCAGCTCTACAGTTTCATCGCCGGACATAGTCGTTTCTTCCATCATTTTTCCAGGAATACAAGCCGCATTGCTTTGAAGTGCCCAGCCCTGTTCCGTTAGTGAAATCAGAACTTTTCGCTCATCTTGTGTCGAACGTTCACGCACGATCAACCCTGCAGCTTGTAGACGTTTTAAAAGAGGTGTCAGCGTACCCGAATCCAAAAATAGCGCCTCACCAATTTCTTTAACCGTGCATTGCTGCCGTTCCCATAACACAAGCATTACTAGATATTGCGAGTATGTTAAACCGATCTTATCCAAATAAGGTTGATACAGCTTTGTGATCTCACGAGAGCAAGCATAAATCGTAAAACAGAGTTGATTCTCAATCAGCAGCTCAGGTGTAGTCGTCATCTTTTGCATATCTTCTTCATTCATTTTCATATCTTATTCACCTGCCTTATACCCTTATTTTATCATAATTCACTCATAACATCATGTTAATAGCAAAAAATTAATTTGACATTATAGTTAATTGTGATAAATTAGATTGTACACAAACTAATTAGGAATTGGAGAGATACACAATGATGACGATCCAGCAAAAAATGTATGAAACCACTGTTAAAGCCGTAGGAGGAAGAAACGGTTTTATCGAATCAGAAAGCCCTAAGCTCAATCTTACAATCAGCACACCACGCGAAATGGGAGGTGCCGGTGGCGAAGGTACAAATCCTGAGCAATTATTTGCAGCTGGTTATTCCGCTTGTTTCGATAGTGCACTGAATATGGTTGCCCGACTCGGAAAAGTGAAAATTGAAGGTAGCGAAGTAACAGCCACAGTCAGCTTTGGTAAAGTTGAAGATGGAGGTTTTGGTATAGCGGTTAAGCTTGATGTGCTAGTTAAAGGCGTTGACAGAGAAACCGCAACCTCTTTAGTAGAGGCTGCTCATGGCGCTTGTCCATACTCCCGCGCAACCCGCGGCAATATCGCTGTAGAATTGAATGTACTGTAAGGAAATACAGAAAAATTTTTCTCAAACGAAGCCCTAACGGACACAGATGATTTTAAATTCAATTAGTGTCTCTGAAGTCCGAAAGCACGCTCCAAAAGCTAAAAATGACCATATCATGTCTTTCGGGTCCATAAGGTTCCAGAGATGTTAACAATTTTAGCGGAATGAAATCAATAATCCAAAAACAGAGCAGCAATTCGCCAATAACGGGAATCGCTGCTCTATTTAGCTTATTCTTCTGTCATCGCCTGCCGGTCTAAATTACGGTACTGCACAGCCTCCGCAAGATGCGCGGAAGTAATATCCGGTGCGCCTTCCAGATCAGCTATTGTACGGGATAGCTTAATAATTCGATCATGCGCTCGCATGCTTAAACCTAAATTCTCCAGAATGTCATACAGCAATTGGGCACCTTCACGGCTAAGACTTGCATATCTCCGAAGGGAAGCGCCGGAAAGTTCACTATTCCAAGAAATAGGCAAACGCTTAAACCGTTTAGCTTGTATCGTCTGTGCCGCCATCACCTCTGCATACATCTCAGCCGAAGATAGAACATGCCCTTGACGATCCCATTCCTTCGGGCGAGGAACATCCACCTGTAAATCAATACGATCCAATAAGGGTCCTGATATCTTTGCGCGATATTGAGCAATCCTGGCGGGGCTGCATGTACAATGTTGTTGAGAAAGATTACTCCCAAAATAACCGCAGCTACAGGGATTCATCGATGCGGCCAGCATGAATTTTGCAGGATAGGTAAAAGAAGCTCGAGCACGACTTATGGTAACAACCCCGTCTTCGAGCGGCTGGCGTAGCACTTCAAGTACATTCCGAGAGAATTCGGGCAACTCATCTAAAAAGAGAATCCCTCGATGCGCAAGACTAACTTCTCCCGGCTTTGGAATGCCTCCACCCCCAATAAGACCTGCGGCCGATATGGTATGATGCGGAGAGCGAAAAGGACGACTACGCAGTAAGCCGTTGTGGGCATCTTTTAAAGTTCCTGCTGCGCTAAATATTTTGGTTACCTCTAGTGCCTCACTCTCAGACAATTTCGGAAGGATGCTTGGAAGGCGTTTAATCAGCATCGTCTTCCCTGTACCGGGTGGACCGATGAGCAATATATTATGCATACCCGCTGCCGCAATGGTTAGGGCTCTTTTTACATGTTGTTGCCCTAGCACATCACTGTAATCATCCAGCATCTCGTTCATTGCATATGAGGAGTCCTCAGAAGTACCGTAAACTGGGGTATATTTAAGATGTTCCAAAGAAAGGACAAGAACCGGAGGTCGGTCATTAGTATCTATCCCCTTGGTCACAGTTACAGGAAAAGGAAGAGATGATAAAGAAGGCATATCTTCGGAAACTCCCCCATTCCTTCGGTTCTGTTCGTCTTCCCCTTTTATACCCTTAGCTGAATTGGACGGTGATTCTTCCGGGTTCGGTAATGTGCACAAATGGTCGATTGCGTATATATTTATACCACTGATCAAAGCTGCCTCAGCAGCATTCCCTTCAGGAAGCATTACAGCCTTAAATCCATTTTTGCGCGCAGCTTCCACCATTGGTAGAACACCTGATACTGGACGCAGACTACCATCAAGCGCAAGCTCTCCAATAAAAAGCACCTCATTGGCTGAGGGCATTATCAGTTGACCACTAGTTATCAGTATCCCCAGGGCAATCGCAAGGTCAAAGGCAGAGCCTTCTTTGCGTAAGTCGGCTGGTGCTAGATTTATCGTAATGCGCTGCTGGGGATAACGATAACCACAGTTCTTAATAGCGGCTCTTACTCGTTCTACTGCCTCACGAATCGCAGAATCAGGCAGACCAATGATATTCGTCTGTGGCAATCCATTCGCAAGATCAATTTCTACACCTATCATTACCCCTTCAATTCCATACAGACATGCACTATGCATTTTTCCATACATAAAAACACCTCATCTCCTGAAATACACCCCTGTTTGGGTGTCACATCTTCAAGAAAAAAGGTGCTTCCTTATTTTCCGGTAATAAATTTGCTATTATATCTCATTATATATAGGAAATCTTTGCGTAATCAAGAATTATTAATAAACATCAGATTGCATAAATACGCATAAATAATCACATAGACCCACATTAACCTTCTTCGCTAACTATGACAGAGTCCCTAATCTGTTCAAAAGTCAACGGTTTATAGTTCCAATGCTCTACACAAATGTTAAAATAATTGTTCCCTTCATATTTTTGGCCGTGAATATGACCATGCACATTTACGTAAGGCATATGTTTATTCATATACATAGGCTCATGAGAGAGAAAAAAGAAATCCTTATAAATCAGCGGATATTCACTAACCTCGTCAAAGCCTGCTTCAAGCCACCAATCCCGACCGCGTCCCCGATCATGATTGCCGAGAATTAGAATCTTATAGCCATGTAACCTCTCCACAATAGCACGTGTCGCTTCCTTATTAAGAAACGAAAAGTCTCCCAAATGAAACACTTTATCATCCGGATTTACGACCGAATTCCAACTCTCAATCATGGCTTCATTCATTTGCCCCACATCTATAAAGGGTCTGGATTCAAAATCAATAATCAACTTATGTCCAAAATGATGGTCGGATGTAAAAAAAACGTTAGCCATGTTCACCCTTCTTTCTTTTTTGATCATAGTTTGTATGATTATCTCCAGTCACGCCGCTTATGTGGTCGTTTTTTATTATCGCTCTGGATCAGTTCAGCTAGAGGGGGAGTCTCTTCATTCTCAATGAGCCAGCCACGCATCTCTTTAATCGCTTCCACCTGTCCATTTCCTTTATCACGCCATGTAAGAAGCTCTATGACTTTTATAACAAGCGCTAAGAGACTGCTATTGCTGTTTTGTGATTTATCAGCACGGATTTTTTGAAATAGCGCCTCATTTTTCCAATCGATTAATATTTCCTCAGCTATAGTGGGCCGCATAACCGTGAAGTTCTTATTGCAATTTGCACAACAGACAACGGATACTGGCTCTGCGGTAAATTTCACTTCAATCTTCTGCTGGCAATATTGGCAAGCAAAACTAACCTGCATTTCAAAAGGTTTATTCTTCACTTAAACAGCCCTCCTCATGATGACATTAAAAAGTTACTCTAATGTTTACCCATTTCTTTTGAGAAATGACCCACTGTGCGGAGGCTATGTAAAGACTTTTTTCATAAGAATGCTAGTGCCCATAATGAATGGCGTGAGAATATGGGGTGCAGCTTAAAAAGCCTCACGTATATGCCCCAAAGAAGCAATGCTTAAATCTTCATTCAGTAAAATGCTAATGACGTCAAAAGTTACTCTTCGATCATCATAACCTTTCATATGCAAATAAACCTGTGCTGTATTTCGCACTTGATGTATTTTTCGTGTATTCACAGATTCCTCCGGAGTCCCTTGATATAGCTCTCCACTACGACTGCGAACTTCAACAATAATAATACAGCCTTCGTTCTCCGCAATAATATCAAGTTCTCCGGTTCGACAACGCCAATTTCGTTCTAAGATCTTGTACCCACAAGTAGATAAGTACTGCACAGCCCCGTCTTCAGCAGCGGCTCCCTTTTGTTTGCGGTTGTAGCGTTCTCTTGTGTATGGCTCTTTCATTCCGGTCTCCGTTCACCGGCGGAACGGTCGCTCTGATACACAAAGCTGAGGATTTCAGCCACTAGCTGATAAAGTTCAGATGGAATCTGTTGATCTAGATCGAGCTTTGAAAGAACTTCTACGAGAGCTGCGTCCTCTTGGACAGCAACCCCACTTTCTTTAGCTTTTTGCAGAATCAGATCCGCTATCGCCCCTTGTCCTTTGGCAACAACGACAGGTGCCTCGCTTTGTCCTGGGCTATATTTGAGAGCGACCGCTTTTTTGAGCCCTTGTGAAATTGGAGGTACAGGCTCATTCTCGTTCATATACGGTAATCCACTCCTTTATAAGCATCAGGAACATAATCAACAAGCTTACTATGGGGATTGGCAAGTTCTGTAGATAGCTTTAGTTCTGGTAAAGATTCAGTTCTTAATCCCGACAACTGATAACCAATAGATTCTACTGCCGTTTTAATGTCATCACGCCGCTGTTCCAACAGCTCAAGCACCCAAGGATGATCATTATGCAGCTTAAGACTAACGATTCGATCAACAACCTGCACATCAACCAGCGTCTGGCCGAGCTGCTTCATATCCAAATCAAACCAGAGCCTGCAATTGGCAGCATCTAATTCACCCTTGCGTCCCCGACGCGACTGAATATGAACGGAAGCTGTCTCCTGCCCATCTGGACCTTGCAGCGGCAAGAACAAAGTTACTTGCGCGAAAGGAGCCGTTCGATCTGTATTGAGCAGCAGCTGTTGTCCTGTCAGCTGCTGCACTAGTCCGCTCGCGGCTTCTTTTACCGCGGGCGGCACCTCGCTGCTGCTCATGATCTGCAGCAGCACGCCCTTTAAGGTGTCGGTGGCTTGTTCGCCTCCGACACCCGCACTGCCAAGCGCGGCCGTACCTGTCGCCGCGCGGGCCGTCTCAGCGGCGGCTACTGCGACGCCGCGCACCGCCTGCTGCTCGTGCTCCGCACCGAGCAGCTTCAGCACCCGCCCCACCCACGACTCCGCGTCCGCGGGTGGGGCGGTGTCTGGCTGCACCGGCGAAGCCGTCGCAGCCGGGGCCTCCCCGCGCGGCGCAGCAGCCGCGGGGGCAGGGCTTGCTCCCGCCGCGTCAGCAGGCGGGAGCATGGCGAGCTGCGGCAAGCTCCCGCGCAGCTCGGTGAGCACGCCCTGCAGCTTCGCAAGCAGGGCGGGACCACTTGCTGCGTGAGGCGCCGCACCAGCAGCAGTTCCTTCGGCGCTCACACTCGCGCCACCCGGCATAGCCCCGCTCTTATCCATCGAGGCAGCCCGACTCTTATCTGCCTGTATAGCACTATCCAATGCCCCATCCTTATTCAAATTCAAGTCATTACCCTGAATCTCAACTTCACTGGAACGGATAGGATTATTCACCGCACTATCAGCTTGAGCGCTTAAAGCACTATTTTGAGCGCTAGAGGTCATGGCAGGTGTTGATTTACCAGCCATAGGCTCTGTAACAATACCACCCTTGGAGATCTGAGCTCCTTCACCTGTCTCATCAACTACAACTGGCTTGCCAGTTCCAATCCCCGTTTCATTATCAGAAGCTATATTAAGAGTCACCTTGACTGGCGTACCTTGTTCAACCGGTTTCAGAGCACCTTCAGCTGCTCCTTCTGAAAGAGCCGTACTTCCGCTAGCAATATTGCCTTCAGCGGTTTTAGTTGTAGCTTGTCCATTTCCTTTAGCTGCCAATTGTATAGGGTCAGCTTCTGTGACATCACTCTCAACAACACCCATGTTATTCCCACTTCCAGCACCTGCAGTTACCGAGGGTTCGAGTTTTCCAGTAATTGTACCCATTCCAGCTTTAGATTCTGCGGTCATTGTTTCTTCATTAGCAATTTGACCTGCCCATATAGTAATCTGATCTTCCAGTGCTGATAAAAGCTGATGCAGCTGCGGGCCAAATACAGCCTGCTGCAATCCTCTCACACTCTCAGCTGTAACGGGTAGTCCCCGCTTTACAGAAATGACAGCTGCGTCAAGCCACTCCGAAGCAGGCACACCAGCTGGTTTTGCACTCATTACCGCATCCAGCAAAGCCGCTGTCTCTTTTGTAAGTGGAACGCCTCCTGCTTGCATCGCTAGTACGATTTCTCGACCTGCTTTGGAATCAGCTAATCCTAGCGACTCCAAGGCCTCACCCATGCTTTGGGGAGTGACTAACGCCGTTTCACCGAGGGAGACCGGCTTCAATACGGGTAATCCGCCTTCTCCGGGTGATCCAACCTGTAAATTCAAGGTTTCTCCAGGCAGTAGTGGTGTTTCTAATTCTGCACGAACAGGTGTACCTTGGATTTGCACAACCGCTTCTTTGCCTGAATCCGATACAGAGAGGACAACACCACGAACAACTTGCCCTTCTTTTAACTCTAAAGACTTCGCCGCACCCGGTTTTTGATCTCCAAGCAATCCACGGATCAATGTTCCGATATTCATACCATTTCTCCTCCCTCCATTTTCTCTCTTCTTACTATATCGGTATTCATCCTACTTTTTTAAGCATTGCTTCTAGAATAACGTTTGCTGCTCCGCGAGAATCCGCCCAATAAAACTGCGCCGATGCATAGGTGTTGGACCTAGAGCCGTAATTTGTTCCCGGTGAAGCTTGGTCGCGTAACCTTTATGTATCGCAATCCCATAATCAGGGTATAATTCCTCCCACAGACCTTCACACAACCTGTCTCGTGTCACTTTAGCGATAATTGAAGCTGCTGCAATGGACTGACTATTAGCATCTCCTTTAATAATTGCCTGTTGTGGCAAAGGGAGGTCTACCTTTTCAGCATCGATCAGCATATAGTCAGGAGTGTGCTCTAGACTCTCAACCGCCTTTTTCATGGCCAGGCGTGAAGCTTGCTTAATATTAATCTCATCAATGACAGTAGAGTCTACATACCCCACACCCACGGCCAGTGCTTGCTCCATTATAATCTCGTATAAAGCATCTCTCTTTTTAGCTGTAAGTTTTTTGGAATCATTCACTCCATCAATAATAAGCCCCTCTGGCAAAATCACCGCTGCTGCGACGACGTCCCCAAACAAGCAACCTCTTCCTACTTCATCTACGCCTGCTATTCGGCGATAAGACTGTTCCCAGCCTTCTTTTTCATAGGCCAACATATCTAACGAACTCACTAATTTGTCACCGCCAATTATGAATTATTCTATGATCTATATAAGTCAGCTTATCATAGTAAAGCTTACATGGTCATCTTAAAATAGACGTTCCAATTTAATCCATTCCCATAAAATATCCCTAACAAGTGGGGCTTAGCTTGAGGCGTACTCAGGCACTTTGTCGAGGACCCAAAACATAAAAAAAGAGCCTCCGAAATTTCGGATGGCTCTTCCATACCTAGTCCATTAAACGCAGAATTCACACTATTTAAGGCGTTTCCAGCGTAAAGCGTCCAAGCTTACCTGCCCGTAGCTCATGCAACAAGGCCCGCGAAGCTTTTTCCAGATCTACACGTCCACCGCTGATTAGACAACCGCGTTTACGACCCACGGCTTCCATAACAGCCACGATCTCATCTGGATTCTCCAGATCCTCAGGAAGCTTCTCAATGCCAAAGCGTTCTTGAAATCTAGAGCCGTAGTCCTTCACCAAATATTTCACTGCATAAAAGGCGATGTCCTCAATATTCAGGATTTCTTCCTTTATTGCACCTGTTACCGCTAGGCGATAACCTACTTCTTGGTCCTCAAATCTCGGCCACAAAATACCTGGGGTATCCAGAAGCTCCAAGTTGCCGCCTGTCTTAATCCACTGTTGACCCTTGGTTACCCCTGGGCGGTCACCAGTAGCAGCAATACTCTTACCAGCCATCCGGTTAATGAGTGTTGATTTACCGACGTTAGGAATACCAACGATCAATGCACGCATCGCTCGCGGATTCATTCCTTTTGCAATCTGCCGGTCAATCTTCTCTTTTAGCAGTAGCTTGACTTGCTCTGGAATATCCTTTACACCTGTTCCAGTAGATGCATCAACAGGATAAGCAACATGCCCTTGTGCCTTGAAGTACGCCAGCCACTTCCGTGTAATTTCTGGATCTGCCAGATCCGCTTTGTTCAAAATAATCAATCTTGGCTTGTCCCGCAAAATATCGTCAATCATCGGATTGCGGCTGGAAAGCGGCAGACGGGAATCGAGCAATTCTATTACAACATCAATCAGCTTCAGCTTATCCTCGATTTGCCGCCTAGCCTTCGTCATATGACCAGGAAACCATTGAATGGCCATTGCCGTCACCTCCTTTGACTTCTGTCAACTTAATGGTTAATCAGTGAAATATCCTTTATCGGCCAGAAGATTAAATCTGCACGGCCTACAATATCCCCCAGAGGTACATAACCGATCATTCGGCTATCCGTACTATCCGAGCGATTATCCCCCATAACGAACACATGTCCTTCAGGTACAGTACCATCTGGGAACTCTTCATTAGGGAAATCTTTATTATTATACAGAGCGTTGATACTATGCTTTGCATCAATTGCATCTTGGATATAGGTCTCATTAACAACTTCCCCGTTAACTGTAACTACATCCCCTTCTACTTTCACAGTATCTCCAGCGACACCGATTACACGTTTAATAAAATCTCTACCCTCAGATGGCACGTGGAATACTATAACCTCGCCCCGCTGCGGAGATCTAATATCGTACAAAATCTCATTTACGATAACACGTTCACCAGTATGGAAATTAGGCTGCATGGAAGGTCCATCTACAATAAAAGGCTTGAACAAAAGCCAGCGAATCAGAAAAACCAACACTAAAGCAATCGCAATGGCCTTGACCCATTCCAAGACTTCATTTTTAGGTTTACGTGGGTTCTGCGCGCTTGATTCCAAAGTTTCACTTTGTTCCTGCTGCATAGTTCACCGTCCTCTCTTAATACTACTCTTACTATACAACACAAAAAAGCTCCTGCCAAAAACCCCTCCACAGATACTCCTTCAGGAGGCCTTTTCGGAGAAGCTGATCCCCAAGCGTATATGTCGCACGCATTGTATGCCAAGCTAAAACGCCCTCAGCGTCCTTTAAGGCGGGTAAGCGTTTATACGAGAAATATAAGAATAATGTATAACGTGAAACTGATGCTTTCTTATATTTTCATAAAATAATAAAACGAAAGGGGCTTGAATTCAAGCCCCTTTCCTTTGTCACTATTCTAGCGACGAATTTCTTTAATTCTCGCTGCTTTACCACGTAGTTCACGAAGATAATAAAGTTTAGCACGACGCACTTTACCACGACGAGCCACTTCGATTTTCTCGATTTTAGGCGAGTTGATTGGGAATGTTCTTTCCACACCAACACCGTAAGAAATTTTACGAACCGTAAAAGTCTCACTGATTCCACCGCCACGACGTTTGATTACAACGCCTTCGAACAACTGGATACGCTCACGAGTTCCCTCGATTACTTTTACATGCACCTTCAAAGTGTCACCCGGGCGAAAACTCGGGATATCTTTACGAAGTTGCTCTTGCGTAATAGCTTGTAGGATATTCATTAAGGACTTCCTCCTTCCGTACAGGTGTTCTTGCCTCTTCCGGAGAGATCTTTGCTCTCCCTCATTATCCGCAGCGGACCACCGTATTCCACACAACAGAGATAATAATACCATAAAGGACGGGCTAATACAACTTATTTTTTCTATTTAAAGCGGTAGCATATCTCTTTTTTTCGCCTTCGATTGGCAATCTTTACATAGACCAACCACAGTTCCATTATCTTGTGCATAGAAGACTAGCTTTCCATTCTTCTTCTTACAAGAAGAGCAAGGCTGCTCCCCTGGGCTCTGTTTGGCTTTACGATGACTATCCATTGAGATTACATTGCTCTGAGTGGTACGCGGATAATTTTTTGTAGTATTTATTTTCCGTTTCCAGACTAAAAAATATACGCCTGTCAAAACTACTAAGGCAAGCAAAATGGCTACATATTTCATTTGGCTCCCTCCACCCTTCAGGATTTATTAAAGAAAGAAAGTAAAAAGACCGCCCTGTTCTGCAAGTGAGGTAACGGTCTATATCTGTATACAATGTAGCCTTAGCACACCTATGCACTTCTATCCGAAAAAAGCGATTTCCAGTAGCTGCTGAAGGTTCTATATGAGGATTTCCGCGTCCTTTTAAATATGTACCCGTATCGTATTTATTCAGCGAGTGATCTTTCATTTATTTTAGCACAATTAAAAATCGAAGTGTAGTGAACACTTTTGAGACCTAGTCTTTGGTCCAGTATAATAACCCGCCTCCAGCCGTTTTTACAGATAAATTCCATAAGCTATACTTACAGAAGTACATAACGAAATCACATATGCCAGATCACATACACCCATATATGAGGAGGAGTTTTTTCAATGAGGAAAAGGAATAATAATAGTGTATTAGCAGCAGTAGCCGTATTATCTATCGTACTTTTGGCGGGTTGCACTGAATTACCAGGCAGACAATCTGCCAAAAATGAGGTTGAAAAGAGTATTTCTGAGGATGTGCACCAGAACATTGGTGAAGTTGTCAAGCAAGAGCTAGGAAAAGCAGCTGCAACTGTGCAGCAAGCCGTTGAGGAAACAGCAACTAAGGTAGTTGACGAAGTTAAAGCAGACAGCATTAGCAAAGAACTCTCCGTATCGCAAGCGATCGGTTCAGCATCCGTACTTAGCATGGACAATGCAGTAGGAGAAATAGAAGTTACAGCTGTTACAGGAGATCTGATCCATGTAAATGCAACGATCTCAGCCCACAATAGCTCTCTCCATGCGTCTGACCGTCAAAAGATTATGGATGATGCTGAAGTTTTAGTAGAGGTCAGTGGTGATACGTTGAAGGTGTCCACGCATTCCAAATCAAGTCCTAAGAAGGACTTATGGACATGGGCGCAAGACAAATACGGATATTCAGATTTTAGCATAAGCTATAATATAGAGCTCCCCGCCAGCATGAATAAATATAAAATCACAAATAACGTAGGTCAAATTCGTCTTCACAATCTAGAGGGGAATTATCAAATCGTCAGCAACGTTGGAGCGATCAATATTGAAAGAGCTAAAATCACTGGCAAATCCACTGTAGAATCCGATACTGGCAGCATACGAATGGATATAGCAGGGATGAAGAATGATAGCAGCCTAAAAGCCAAAACAGAGGTCGGCAGCCTCAGTGCTGTCTTAGCCGATGGTATGAAATGCAGCTTAGAAGCCAATAGTGATCTCGGGCAAATCAAAGGTGTAGAAGGCGGAAAGACCGATATCAATGGAGGCGGTCCCTTATTGTCCCTAAGCTCAAATATAGGCGCAATTACAGTACAGTAATCAGCAGTAAACAGACCGTCCGGGATAATCGGGCGGTCTGTTTTTGGTTCCTAATGATTAGATTAATGCGATGGCTAGCAGAGTGAATAAACTTAAAGTTAAGATCTGATTTCCGGCAAAAGAATTTCCCCAAAAAGCAGAAGTATGCACAGAACCATTGTCAGTTCTTAAGTAAACATTGTATCTGTCTACATCTGTAATAACGCCTTCATGCTGTCTACCGTCTCTAGTCAGAATCCGCACCCTTCTATCCTTACAACGCAAACAATTATAATAAGCTTCCACTAGTGTACTCCTCCTTGTTCGTAATGATATAATCTATGTGTAGGGGTACAGGTCGGTAACGGCGAACTTACATAGGTCGGACTTTGGGTCAATATTTACTTTTTTCGATCCTTGTATCTTTCGTATTCCTCAAGGCTATAGATAATGTAAGACCTATCTACAACTTGCAGTCCGCAATATCCAATCCATTCGAGGAGGCCAATCTCATGAATGTTGAAAGAAAACAGTTTATTAAAGAAGGCGTACTGCGTATCACCATTTTCGTTATTTTAGCTTCACTTACTTACACCGTTCGCAACTACGCATGGGCTGTTACTGTTCTCGTATGTGTTGCGCTGTACTCACTCCTTACAGGAGTACACAAAATCTTACGAAAAGAATAACATGTGCCTCCACGAACTTTTATAGCAAGCTAAAACGCCTACGGCGTCCTTTTAAGGACGGTAAGCGTTTGTGCGAGAATTATAAGAATAAAGTATATCGTGAAACTTATACTTTCTTATAATTTCAAAAATAACCACTTCTCGCTGAGATGCTAGATCTCATTGGAAAGTGGTTATTTACAGTTTAACCGGAGTAATAGGATTCAAGCTTTGTTACCTTCTAAAAGAATAAAACCATTAGCGACAGCGAACACAAAATTCACTGTATCTAATGGTTTTATTAAGCCTAACAATCAATCCCTAACATTCAATCTTATATGTTCACTCTTTAAATGGCGAATGGGCATTGCGATTTGTATAAAAATCGATAATATCATTCACGGTGCGGAGCGGCTCCGCTTCCTTGTGGATTGTGTCCACGTTAGGCTTGAATTCTTCATGCGTCTTCGTAGTCACTTCAGTTCATTCCCTTCAATAGTTAAGCTTGCTGCGTTATCAGCTGCATATATTAGTGCGGCACCTCTATTCATTACCCTAAAAAGAAGCTTTTAACGCACCAATACTCATATTATTTTGAAAACTATTATTTTATTTGTTCTCAGGTACACATAACAAAAACGCCTCCTCAACGTAAGATACGTTAAAAAGACGTCAAATATACCTGTTTCATTAAATTATCACTCCGGTTTGTCCACATTCCTTAGACGTTCCAGTGTCTTTTTGTCTTTCAATGTAAGTTCTGCAGTCTCAAGCAGGTCCGGTCTGCGTTCCAACGTGCGCAGCAGTGCCTGCTCTCTCCGCCATATGTCGATGTTAGCATGATGACCACTCAGCAAAATATCCGGTACCTTCCAGCCGCGAAACTCGGCAGGACGTGTGTAGTGTGGATATTCTAGCAGTCCAGTGCTGAACGAGTCAGATATCGCAGAGGTTTCATTTCCAAGTGCTCCTGGCTGAAGCCGGACTATGGAATCTATAACCGTCAACGCAGGCAGCTCTCCACCTGTTAGCACGTAATCACCCATTGAAAGTTCATCAGTTACCAGATGCTCACGAATCCGCTCATCATATCCCTCATAATGCCCACATATGAAGATTAGATGCTGCTCTTGCGCCAGTTCCTCTGCAATCTTCTGATTGTAAGTTTTTCCTTGTGGGCACATAAGGATGATACGCGGCTTCACAGAGCCCACCTCATCAGATCGATTGTGATCTTCCTCGTTCGGTGTAATACCAAGCACATGCTCGACTGCATTAAAAATCGGATCAGGCTTGAGCACCATACCCCCGCCACCGCCATACGGTGTATCATCCACACTATTATGCTTATTTCCCGAGAAATCACGGAAGTTCACAGCATTTAAGGAGACGATTCCTTTTTCACGTGCTTTACCAAGAATACTTGTGCTGAATACGCCTTCGCACATTTCTGGAAAGAGCGTAAGCACATCAATTCTCATCATGGCAATAACCCTTCCATCAAATGGACAATAATTCGTTTGGCTTCTATATCCACATTCAGGACTACATCGTTGATTACAGGAATTAGAATGTCTTGTCCTTTTGCAGGCTTAACAACCCATACGTCATTCGCACCAGGCTGCAAGATTTCTGTAATCGTACCGAGTGGTTTGTTTTCATCTTCATCCGTGTATACCTCACAACCGACGATTTGGTGGAAGTAGTATTCGTTCTCAGGGAGATCAACCAGATCATTACTCGGAACCTTCAGGAGGCTTCCTTTATATTTTTCCACTTCATTGATGTTCGTATACCCTTTGAGCTTAACGATGAACATACCCTTGTGCTCACGAGCGGATTCTACAGTTACTTCGAATTTAGAACTGCCATCTGCAGGGATCACCTGCAGCTTCTTACCTGCAGCAAAACGAACATCAGGGAAATCGGTATGGGATAGTACTTTAATCTCCCCGCGAATACCATGCGTATTCACAAGTCTGCCTACGGTTAACTCTTCTGTCATACAACCCTCTCCTTTACAAGCTTCATCTAATCTATATTTGAACAAAAAGGAGCCGGGATATACTATCCCTAGCCCCTCATTGTACGCATCATTTAAGATAAAATATCTACAGTTACGCGTTTATCGCTCTTGACTGCTGCAGATGTGACTACTGTACGGAGCGCCTTAGCGATCCTTCCTTGTTTGCCAATGACCTTTCCAACATCATCAGGATGTACGGACAGTTCATAGACAATTAGGTGATCCTTCTCCACCGCTCGTACCGTCACATCTTCTGGATGATCCACTAAAGCCTTAGCAATTACTCCAACTAATTCTTCCATAGAGGACCCTCGCAATCAGTCATTATTTCTGTTGCTTAAGCTCATGAAACTTCTTCATTACGCCTGCTTTGGAAAGCAAGTTGCGTACTGTATCAGATGCTTGCGCACCTGTTTGAAGCCATTTAAGAGCTTTTTCCTCATCGATCTTAACTACTGCCGGTTGTTCAATCGGATTATAATAACCGATTTCCTCGATAAAACGACCGTCACGAGGGGACCGGGAATCGGAAACCACTACACGATAGAAAGGCGCTTTATGCGCTCCCATTCTTTTCAGACGAATACGTACTGCCACGAAAAATCACCTCCTTATAATAGTTTCGAGATATTAGAACAGCAAGATCATTTAAAAGGGAACTTCATACCTTTTCCACCTAGACCTTTAAGCTGCTTCATCGCATTCTTCTTAGAGGCTTTGCCGCCTCCGCCCATCATGCCTGAGAATTGCTTCATCATCTTACGCATCTCATCAAATTGCTTTATGAGACGGTTGACCTCGGCAACCGAAGTTCCGCTACCAGCAGCAATACGCTTGCGGCGGTTATGGTTGATGATCTCGGGCTGACGCTTTTCCGTCTTAGTCATAGAATGAACTATGGCTTCAACGCGACCCATTTGCTTGTCGTCAACCTTCAAATCCTTAATGCCCTTGGCTTTGTTCATGCCAGGTAGCATGTCAAGAATTTGATCGATCGGGCCAAGCTTCTTCACCTGATCCATTTGCTCAAGGAAATCATCAAACGTAAATTCTGCATTACGCATCTTACGTTCCATTTCCTTTGCTTTATCAGTGTCAATGTTCGCTTGAGCTTTCTCAATCAGCGACAACATGTCACCCATACCCAAAATCCGCGAAGCCATACGTTCCGGATGGAACGGCTCCAATGCGTCAATCTTCTCACCTAGCGCAGCGAATTTGATCGGGCAACCAGTTACGGCTTTGACGGATAGTGCAGCACCACCGCGGCTATCGCCGTCAAGCTTCGTCAATACAACCCCTGTAAGCTCAAGCTGCTTATTAAAGCTCTCAGCTACGTTCACGGCGTCTTGACCGGTCATTGCATCAACTACTAACAGAACTTCATCAGGATTTACAATGTTGTGAATCTGCTTCAGTTCTTCCATCAATTCTTCATCAATGTGCAGGCGGCCTGCAGTATCAATAATTACATAATCAAGTCCGTTATCCTTCGCATGTTGTACAGCTTGTCTGGCAATCTCTACCGGACTAGTCTGGTCACCTAGCGAAAATACTGGAACTTTAATTTGTTCTCCAAGTACTTGAAGCTGTTTGATCGCAGCAGGGCGATAAATATCTGCCGCAACAAGCAATGGACGATGATTGCCCTTCTGTAACAGCTTCGCCAGCTTACCCGAAGTGGTTGTCTTACCCGCCCCTTGTAAACCCGCCATCATAATGACAGTTGGTGGCTTGTTCGACTTGGCCAGCTTCGCTTGGCTTCCGCCCATCAGCTCGGTTAGTTCCTTGTTAACGATGTCGATAATGACCATCCCAGGTGTAAAGCTGTCCATCACTTCTGTGCCAATAGACTTTTCTTTCACCTTAGCCACGAATTCTTTAACTACCTTGAAGTTAACGTCGGCTTCCAGAAGGGCCAACCGTACTTCGCGCATAGCTTCGTTTACGTCATCTTCGGATACTTTACCTTTACCGCGCAGCTTGCTGAACACATTCTGCAATCTTCCGGTTAAACCTTCAAACGCCATATGCAGTTTCTCCCTTCATGCTACTCTAACCTCTGCAAGCGATCCACGATCTCCGCGAACCGAAGTTTATATTGCTCAGGCAGCATCCCATTCGCCGGCAGTCTGCGCAGTTCTTCTAAATATTTGGTACGACTCTCATGCTTCACTAATAAACCAAGTTTTTCTTCATAATTTTCTAGGACTTGCTCCGCCCGTTTAATATGTTCATAAACGGCTTGGCGGCTGATTTCAAATTCAGCGGCAATCTCTCCCAAGGAAAAATCGTCGTGAAAATAATATTTAAGAAACGTTTGCTGCTTATCTGTAAGCAGTCGTTCATAAAAGGCAAAAAGCAGATTGATACGATTCGTTTTCTCGAGCCTATTCTCCTGACTCATTAAGGGCACTCCCTTCGTCAAGGAAAAACACTTTACACCTTCACAACGTCCCTTATGATACCTAAAAGAAAGAGAGATGTCAAGCATTTTTGCTTGTCATCTCTTTCTTTATTAAAAATCCCTTTTTCACGCAATAAATACGCTTGAAATTATTGGATCGGCAGTACATAAATCAATACGGCGAAGAAGTGTGTGACACTACCCGCAAGGACAAATACATGCCAAATCGCATGATGGTATGGAAACCCTCTCCATACATAAAAAACAGTACCTAATGTATAGAGTATACCTCCAGCCATCAGCAGGATCATTCCTCCGTCTGCTACAACAGCCGAAAGAGGGTTCCAAGCGATTACAATCAGCCAGCCCATTGCGATGTAGAATATGGTGGACATGAACAGAAACTTTTTAACAAAAAATGCCTTGAAGAAAACACCGAACACTGCGATTCCCCAAATAACTCCGAACAAACTCCATCCAAGCGTTCCCCGAATGGCGACTAACAAAAAGGGGGTATACGTGCCAGCAATAAACAGATAAATAGCGGAATGATCGAAAAATTCGAACAAATCCTTCGCCTTACCCTCTTTGAGACTATGCACTAGTGTTGAATTCAGATACAGAAGCAGCATTGTTGTTCCATAGATGGAGAAGCTGACCACATGCCATGTCGTTCCTTTCAGACTTGCAAAAACAACAAGCAGAACAAGTGCAGCCACGCTTAATACCGTTCCAATCCCGTGCGTAATCGCATTCGCGACTTCTTCTCTCCGGCTGTAGGTGTGAGTATTTGCCATATCCATATCCTTCCGTCTAAGCTTTCTTTCTATTATACCACGCGTACCCTACTGGATTACAGTTTGTAAATCTCCGTATACTTCGCTTCTAAATAATCAGCTAAATAATCTGGACTCAGTGGTTCCCCCGTTACTTGCTCAATAATTTGTGAAGGCGTTAAGCTATTGCCGAAACGATAGATCTTATCGGTTAGCCACTCTTTAATAGGTAGTAGGTTCCCTGCAGCAATTAACTCATCAAACTCCGGTAACTCTTTGCGAAGTGTATTCAGAATCTGTGCAGCGTACATATTACCTAAGGAGTAGGAAGCAAAGTATCCGAAATCCCCGCCAGACCAATGGACATCTTGCAGCACACCAAGTGCGTTAGAAGGCGGAGTAATACCCAGATACTCTTGATACTTAGCATTCCATACTTGAGGCAAGTCTTTTACAGAAAGGCCTTCATTAAAAATAAGCTTCTCGATCTCATAACGCACGATAATGTGCAGATTGTATGTAAGCTCATCTGCTTCGATGCGGATAAATGAGTTCTCCACGCTGTTGATCGCCCGGTAGAAATCTTCCAACTCCACATTTGCAAGCTGTTCCGGGAATTGTTGTTGAAGATCCCCGTAATAACGTTGCCAGAAAGCCCGGCTGCGTCCGATCATGTTCTCCCATAGTCTCGACTGAGATTCATGAATCCCCATCGATGCACCTTGTGCCAGTGGTGTTCCAACAAAATCCTTGCTGATATTTTGCTCATAAAGCGCATGTCCACCTTCATGTAGTGAGCTGAATATGGCACTAGTCACATTATCAAGCAGATAAGCGGTTGTAATACGAACGTCGCCTGGATTCAATCCTGTTGCAAAAGGATGCACACTCTCATCTAAACGACCTGCGTCAAAATCGTAGCCCATTTGCTCTAAAATAAAGTTGCCGAACTTTTCCTGCTGTTCTTTAGGGAAGATCTGCTGTAAGAAGCTTGTGTCTGGTTTATTGGGCGAAGCAGCGATAGCTTCTACCAATGGCACCAAACGGCTGCGCAGGCGGCTGAATACTCCATCCACTTTTTCTACCGTAAGATCAGGCTCATACATATCAAGAAGCGTATCGTACCGCGTTCCTTTTACACCCCAATAATCGATAAATTCTTGCTTTAGAGCAACTATCTTGCTTAAGTAAGGTTCAAAAGTAGCGAAATCATCATTCTCCTTGGCTTCTTCCCAGATGGTTTGGGAATGTGCGGACAGGACAGCGTACTCCTCAAATCTTTTGGAAGGGATGCTCTTGCTGCGCTCATATTCTTTACGGCAATCGGTAACGATCTTCTTCTGATCATGTGATAGCTGGGAAATCACTTCAGGACGGGTAAAAAATGTTGTAAAATCTCCCATTTCCTCCGAAATTCCGAGTCTGAACAGTTCTCCACTCAGCATCCCAATCGTACCCGAACGAACCTCTACTCCCTTACGTGGCGCACCGGTGCGTAAATCCCAGTGAAGTAATTCTATGGCCTCTGAATATCCACTTATTTTTGATAATAACTCGCTAAATTTCTCCCACTGTTCCTTCACTTGCTGTTCCATTTTATTACACCTGCTTTCTCTGTTTTGCCGACTCCTCTTGATGATACTTTTTTGAATGAGTATAATCAACTTCAGAGATTACATCTCTAATTTAAAATATTCAATGGGTTACATAAGAAGCAGATCTTGCTTCGCACAAAATTCAAAGGAGCGTGAACAGGCTATGATGATTCAAGTTACACCTCTCGCAGAAAGGAAGTTGAAGGAAAGGCTTGAAGATCGGCCAGGATTTTTCAAGCTCTTTTATGATACGGAAGGCTGCGGGTGTGACGGAATTAATGTATTACTGATTGTTTCAGAAGTGGAGGACGGCGATTCCAGGATGGAAAGTGATTCCCTTCCCTTTATCGTAAGCCGTCAGCAGGAAATCTTTTATGAGGACAAGATGCGTCTGGATGCCGAGGAAAGATTCTCTTCCTTTAAGCTAGACAGTGATTCACAGATTTACGGAAAAAATATCCTGGTAAGAGATATGCGTAATGTAAGTACAATTCAGTGATTTTAGGGAGGAAGAATAGCCATGAGCCATGTATCCGATATTATTAACTTTAATAAGAGTTTTGTAGAGAATAAAGAGTATGAAGCGTATTTAACAAGCCGCTATCCAGATAAAAAAATGTTGATTATCACTTGTATGGATACCCGTCTGGTTGAACTATTACCAAAAGCGATGAATTTTAAGAACGGTGATGTCAAAATCATCAAAAATGCCGGAGCGGTTATTTCTCAGCCCTTTGGTAGTGTTATGCGTAGTGTCATGGTTGCGTTATATGAACTTGACGCGGAGGAAGTTATCGTTGTTGGGCACTATGAATGCGGTATGGCTTCCCTCAATGCAGATCATATGATCAATTCCATAAAAGAACGCGGAGTATCCGAAGAGGTGCTAAACACGCTGGAGAATTCCGGGATCAAGCTTACCAAGTGGTTACGCGGGTTTGACAATATCCAAGAAGGGGTATCCCAAACTGTGAATCTGATCAATAAGCATCCATTACTACCCCCAAATGTACCAGTGCATGGCATGATCATCGATCCGGCTACCGGAGCGCTTGAGCTTGTCGTTGATGGGTATAAATGATTTAAGTAACTACCTTCTATCTGCTAATTGCGTGGATCCTGGATCCACGCTTTTTTTCTGATTAAAAAAGTATAAATTATGACAAGCATATACTTTCTTATATTTTAAATAAAAATTGAAACCTAGTAGGACTAGCTGCGTAATACTGAACATGCACACAAATTCATACTCACAGGAGGGTTTTCGTACTAAATGAAACCAATGAAACGCGTAATGATGATTGTAATGGCCTTTACTCTATTTTTCGCCGTAGCTACCCCGAACTTTGTGGATGCGAAGCGAGGTGGTGGCGGTTTTAAATCCGGCACTCGCAGCTATTCAACAACTCCAAAAAAATCAACAACCGATAACGTAAGAAAAAGCGATAGCACTAAAAGCTCCACAGCAGGATCTACTGCGAATACGAAACGGGGATTCTTCAGCGGTGGTGGCTTAATGAAAGGTATGATGATCGGTGGTTTGGCTGGGTTACTGTTCGGCGGAATGTTCGCCGGTATGGGTGCCTTCGGTAACATTCTAGGATTCGTCATTAATATGCTTGCTATCTATGTGCTCGTAATGCTCGTGATGTCCTTCTTCCGTCGCAGAAAAGAACGTCGTCGCTTAGAAGATCAAGGTGGGCGTTACTAATGTCAACAATGGTTCTAAGCATGGATGAGATCATCAATGCCCTCTGCCTACACATGGCTGAACGTAAAGCGGTTCGCCCTGAAGATGTTCAAGTAGAACTGAGCTGGGAAGAAGACACCGGATACTCTGCTGAGGTTTGGGTACAGGGACGTAGTCAATATTTAGTTGAGTCCAACATGATCGAGGCGATTCTACGTTACATGCTTAGCGAATATGGCATTCGTGCATACCGCGAAGATGTAAGGCTAGACCTGGACGAGGAAATCACTGCAATTGTAAATACAGGAAACTAATAGTAAAAGGGACAACCCAAATGGTTGTCCCTTTTTTTTGTATGCATCTATTCATAGAAAAATTGCTTTACCGTTCCTACTCCGTCCGTCACATCAACTTCAGCGTACGCACCGTTAATCAGCGTAATTTGCGGTGGAATATGACCACAATCGATATCATACACAATAGGTACCTGGAGCTCCTCAGAAAGCTCTGCGTAGATGTCTTCGGCCGTGTAATTCTCTACTGGTCGATTAGCAGGACTTCTGCCAAACATAATGCCAGAACAATTCTCAAACCAACCTGCGAGCTTCATCTGAACTAATGACCTACGTACATCAACCGTATTCAGTTCGCAGTTTTCCAAATACCATAGGATCGGTTCATTGTTAATCATTTGTTCTTGGAAATGCTGCAGATTGCCAAATGGTGTGCCAATCAGATGCCTAATTACATCTATACAGCCCCCTAGCAGACGCCCTTTCATAGTTACAGGACCAGAGGATACTGTCTTCCAACGGGTATCTTCTGTCAAGTGAAATACATAAGGCGTAGGAGCATCATGTTGCCATTCCCCCTGATATTTAAGCGATGAATGCTGGACAATAGAACCCCCTGCTTTCGTCTCTAGAACCGCTTCCCACATGGCTGTGGTATCATCTGAATACTCTCCTCTTAAATCAACAAGGTTAGTTCCGTGGGCCGTGGCAATCCCTGTTCTTAAAGTAACTGCAAGCAACAGCACGCTAATATCTGAATAACCTAAGATCCATTTGTCCTTCATGGTATCAAAATCAATAAATTCAAGAACCTCAATTAATAACTCTCCGCCCCAAGGCGGAATAAGGATATCAATATGCTCACTGCCCATCATCTCGTTAAACTCCTGAGCACGAACTTTGGCCGGTGCGGATTTGGCTTTCTCTTGCGTCCATACCGTATCCCCACAAATCATATTAAATCCTTTAGACTCTAAACGGCTTGAAGTAAGCTTAATTAACTCTGCATTTTGAGCGCCTACTCCAGATGAAGGTGCTGTTACCCCTATTGTCGCATTCTTGTTCAAAATCGGATATTTAATCATATGACACCTCCAGTATTACAGCAATTATATCAAGAGTACACATCAATTACACAAAAAAAGAACATGACTAGTCGCGTCAACGTACGATCGCAAAACCAGTACATGCTCTTATTCAATAGAATTCAACTTTAGAGTAAAGAAATAGCAAGCAGTTCGAACAACACAAGCGGCAAGATCACATTATTATTAGGAGGACCTGGGTAAGGACCCGGGCCGGGATACGGACCATGACCATGACCCGGATGATACGGTTGGTAAGGGTTATAATATCCGCGTGGCATTTGCCCATTTACTGCAACGTTCAAATACAAATGTTTATTATCTACTCCGGCAATAGTGCCTTCATGCACTAAGCCATCTAAAGTCTGTACATTCACCCTATGGTTTAGGTAGGGCTTGCAAGATTGATGCAAGGAATCACGGACACCGTGCAGGTGCCGGATCACCGTAGGATCGGCCTGATAAATCACATTCTGCTCTTGCCCAGTGTTATATGTCGACATGGATGCTCTGACCTCCGTAAATGGATTTGCTCCATTCTATGCAGAAGCCTATATCACGGTGCCTATTTGAGAGATATCCTTATACTGGAAGGGCTACCTTCTCAACTTTCACATTTACCGAAACAAGGGACAAGCCCATCATATTCTCCACAGCATTACGCACATTTTTTTGCAGCATATAACAGACCTCTTGAATCACACATCCGTAATTAACAATAACCCGCAGGTCGATGGCAACGTCTACTTCCTTCACTTCTACAGACAATCCTTTTTTCACATTTTTACCGCCCAAACGTTTGGCCCAGTTGTCCGAAATATTACTTCCTGACATCCCGGCAATACCTGGCGTTTCCAGAACCACCTGTCCAACGATCGATGTGACTACATCATCTGAGATATGAATTAATCCTTGCTCCGTTCCTTCATTCATATAAACAACCTCCATATTTGCTAATTTAAGAGATATTAAAGGCTCTCCTCTACCTCTACTTCTACCTCTGACTCTGCCCTGTGGTTCTTAACAAACAAATTATACACTTTGGTCAAGAGGATTTTCACAATCATATACAATGGAATAATCAGCAATATCGCAATAATCCCGCCTATATCTCCACCAACCAACACTAAGATGATCGTTGTCAGCGGATGAATATCAAGCTTTTTCCCAAAAATGTAGGGAGCAATCAGATTATCCTGAATTTGCTGCGCTACAAGAACGATGATGATGGACCATACTGCAATGGACGGCGATTGGATGAATCCGATAATGAAAATTGGGATACTGGAGAGAATTGCACCAATGAAAGGTACAAAATTCATCACAACAGCAATCACTGTCAACAACAATGCATACTGTAGTCCAATAATAAGGAAACCAATATACATCAGAACACCAAGTGCCAGATTGACTAATACCCGACCAACAATGAATCCACTTAACGCACTGTCAATTTCACTCATCATTGTAGTCCCTTCTCCACGATACTTCTTTGGAAAGAAACTTACAATCTTACGACCAAATTTCCCACCTTCCTTAAGCATGTAAAACAACATAATAGGAAAGGTAAATAAAATAATCGCGAAATTTGAAACAAAGGAGAATAGTCCCGTTACGTAGTTCGAAATCAGATTAAATCCTTTATTCAAATATTCAGTCAATTGGGAAGCAAGATCCATATCTGCTGGGATAATAGAAGCCAAGAATCCACTGTCCTCGAGCCTCAATAACTGCTGATTCACGGCTGCGATCAGATTTGGCATATTATCGACAAAATTAATTAGCTGTGTTCGAAGTGAAGGCCATACTCCAATACTAAAACCAAACAAGAGCAATGCAATGACCACATATACGATGATGATCGCAACAGAGCGATTTAGTTTATATCTCTCCAAAGTATTGATTAGAGGTCGGAGTAAATAATAGAAAAATCCTGCCAACATTAAGGGCACGATAATAACATTAAACAAAGACAAGATTGGACTGAAAATAAAATTAACTTGTGAGCCTAAAAATACGATGCCTAACACCAAAAGGATCGCTATACAAACTCGAATAAATGTGTTCAGTTTAGCCATAGTTCTCTCCTATCTTCTATTTTCGGGTGTCTTTCATCTCGTTATTTGGGAATACGTATAGTGAATACCGTTGGTTCCTTCTTTCCGCGACTGAGATGAAGCGTTCCACCCATCTTCTCTGTATTTTTCATAGCAATGGATAAACCAAGACCCGTTCCACCTGTAGTTGACCGCGCTTTATCTCCTCGAACAAACGGATCAAAAAGCGTTGACCAAAGCTCTTCAGGAATGCCTACTCCGGTATCTGCAATTTCAATAGTAACCTCGCTCTCCGAGGGGATAACCTCCACTCGTAGATGAGTGCCTGGCGGATTATAGGTCAAAGCATTGGAGATCAAATTATGAACTACACTCGAGAGTAGCTCCGCATCGAAGCTTGCGAACACTTCCTGTTCAGGAACATTCAGCTGCAGGATGAAGTTCTTTTGTTCAATCTCACCATAGGAGTCTGCAACGATTTCACGAATAAACTCGCCCAATTCATGACGCTCCATTCGTAGTAAAAAATCTGGGGAATCTATTTTAAGTAGCTCCACCATATTTTGAATCAGCTTGGTCACTTGCGAGGATTTATTATAGATATAGGTTAAATACCGTTTCTGGCGTTCTTCGTCCTCACCACGGCCTTCAACCAACGCCTGTGCAAACCCCTGTATACTCGTAATGGGTGTCTTCAGATCATGAGAAAGATCAACCATCATGCGTTTCTTACTTTCTTCTGCTTGACGTTTTTCTTTCGTTGTCTTCTCGATTACGTCCGCCATATAATTAAAAGTCTCCCCAATTTGCGAAAATTCTTTCTCTGCATATAGCGAGATACGAGTATCATAATTTCCTTCAATCATCTGCTTCAAACCAAGCGTAATAATACGCAGCGGCTTCCTGATTCTTCGTGCCACCCAATAGCTGTACACGATAATAAGCAAGAGAACCATTCCAACTCCTAAAAAAACATAGTATGAAAGCGAGTGGTTGAAGTATTCAACTAATGGATCACTATTAATTGAAATGTCGATAACTTCTCTAGGGATTTTCAAAAGCAGCCACTCTGATTCATTCTCATTATTACGTGTAGTCAACGAGTAGAAGTACGCCTGATCTTCTCCGTTTTCCAGGTTATTTAAGAGCTGGTTGTCGGTATATTGTGTTACATCGTCTTTCTTCTCACCAACTACGTCGATGACCTTCTTGTCTTGACCCAAGATCTCAATCCACCCACCGCTACGCAGAAGCCGTTTGGTTTCTATCCCATGCTCCAGATTATCTCGATAGGCACTCGCTTCAACCTTCAAATCAGGATCAGCGATTTTATTTTTTTCGAACATATGGGTCACATCAAGGTTAATGAACAAATAATAAACAATCACAAGAAAAAACAAAATGCAGATGAATAACAAAAAATCCAGCGTCAGCGATGATTGTAAAGGTCGTTGATCTCTATTGCTCCATAGGCGCTTCAATTTTGTATCCCAGCCCTCTAATAGTCTTTAAATAAACCGGCTTTTTGGAATCTTCCTCGATCTTTTCCCGGATATTACTGATATGTACCATGATACTATTATCCTCGTACACATAGAAATCTTCCCATACCGCCTCATATATTTTTTTTCGTGTAAAGACCCGACCCGGTTGTTTCATCATTAATTCCAGAATTTTGTACTCAGTAGAAGTAAGAACGACGGGTTCTCCTGAACGATAGAGCAGACACTGGCTTTGATCCAGCCTCAATTCTCCCAACACAATTTGTTCAGCTGCCTTTTCTTCAATAATCTGTGCGTCAAAATGATGTACCCGCCGCAGTAAAGCTCCTGCACGAGCTACAATTTCCAATGGATTAAACGGTTTAGAAATATAATCGTCGGCACCGAGTTCAAGTCCCAGTATTTTGTCGTAATGTTCGCTTTTTGCAGATAAAAACAACACCGGGAAATGATGGAACTCACGAATTTTCTTCAATAATTGCAGTCCATCTAGACCAGGCATCATAATATCAAGAATCGCTAAATCAATTTTTTGGTTCTGCACTTGCATTAACGCTTCAGTCCCACTGTTCGCTTCCACAATGTTGTACTCTTTCTCTAAATATAATCTCAACAATTCCACAATTTCTGCTTCATCATCTGCGATTAGAATTGTATACACAGTAATCACCCCATCTAACTATAATCTTCGATTATTAAACCCACCTAAACGCAATCTAAAGAATAGCTAAATTATTACATCCATCAAATTCTTGTATTTAAATAAAAATCGCACACAGGAACTCGTCCCATGTACGATCGTATAATTCCAGAAATCTGAACACCTGCTGGCAAATATAAACGCCCTCGGAGTCCTATTAAAAAGCAACACCAATTCCACCTTCACCCGCATAGGTTCCCATTACAGGTCCCATACTTGAGAGTAAAACTTCTTTGAACGGGTGCTTTTGTAAGATGCGTTCTTTGATCTCAAGTGCAAGCTTCTCACAGTTACTGTGTACTATAGCGATAACAGCCTTCTCGTAGTCATGCTGCTTCTCATCCAAATGCGCAAGCAGTCGGTTTAATGCCTTTGGAAGACCCCGGGTCTTCTCCACTACCTCAACAGTACCCTCTTCGCTGATTTTAAGCAGTAGTTTGATATTTAGCACGGAAGCAACCGCTCCTGATATACGGCTTAGACGTCCGCCCTTCATTACATTCTCAAGTGTATCCAGTGTAAAATATGCGCGAACTTCATCCATTTGCTGAAGCACCTTGTCCTTCAGTTCCTGCAGACTTGAACAAGTCTGTGACCACTTCGCCGCAAGGCCCACGATCAGCGACAACCCGCCAGAAAAGGTCTTGGAATCTATAACCTCTATCGCATTGGTGTGTCCTTCTTCTTGGTACATTTCCATAGCGATCATAGCCGTCTGATAAGTGCTACTAATATTAGAGGACATACAAATGACCATAATGTCAGTACCTTCCTCTACTTGCCTGAATGTCTCAAGGAATTGGTTTGGACTTGGACTTGCCGTAGTAGGTAGCTCCTTGGATTCACTCATTTTAGCATAAAAGGTTTTCGTATCCGTATCCGCAGGCATTAACTCATGCCCAAAATGAACCGGTAGATGGACCACGGAAACATTATACTTCTCCATGTAGTCAAGGGGTAGGTCAGAACCGCTATCTGTTATGATCTTGATTGCCATAATATAAGTACTCTCCTTTCAATATCAGTACTATTATAGCTATCGCCAAATGAAATCTCCAGTAACCAATATAACTTGAAAAATCCTTCAATTTGTGCTTATGTCTTTCTTCCTTAACTTGTCCTAATATGATATGGTTTATGAATAAGCGTATAGAAATGGAGTGTATGTATGAGTAAGGGAAGAGTATGGAACCGAGGCAAGCATGATGGAACAGGACTATCAAGAAAAAAAAGCGTGGATCAAGAAGTTACAACATCTACTGAAACAGAAGCGACTGAAGCTTCAAGTGAACCGTCAAATGCCAGAATTGATACAGTTAAGCCGATGAATCGTACGAACTGGGTAACTCGTCCTGCACGGGTTATCAATAAAGATTCCAAAAACAAACAATAACTATGACAAATAGGGTTTCAGAACTTGTCCCAGAGTTCTGAAACCCTATTTTTATATGTTCTTAAACGTAGGTAGTTTACATAATTACATCCGGACGCTTATACAAAACGAGTATGGCTGCTGCTATAAGGATCATCCCCATAAATGCGGGTGCGGCATGGCCTAGTGATACATAAATCTGACCTCCAATGATAGGCCCAATCATTCTTGCTAAAGCCTGAATAGATTGGCTACCTCCTTGAATCCTACCTTGTTCACTAGAATCGACAGATTTGGAAAGCATCCCGTTAAATGAAGGCCCAAAAATCGAATCCCCAAAGCCAAATATAAACATTCCAGCGATAAAAAGAGGATAGAATGAGAACAACGCAGATAACGCAATAAAACTGTAACCGATAATTTCCGAAGCCATTCCAAGAATTGCTATACGTTTATCACTAAGCTTCTTCAACAGCTTTGGCATGATCAAACCTTGTGAAATGATGTCTTGGAGACCCATAATCGAAAACATAAGTCCGATTAGTGCAGGCTTCCAGCTGAAAGTATCCATCGTAAATTGAGAAAATACTGCCTGTAAAGATCCGTTAGGAATCCAGAGTAAAAACGCTGAGACTAGCAGCCTATTTAAGTTTTTCATGGAAAGTAAGTTTGCAAGCTGTGAAAATGGATTCAGTCTTACAAAGGTAATCTCCTTCAGTCTATTCTTCTTGGCAAGGCTCTCTGGCATAAAAAAGAATCCATAAACAACATTTAATAAAGTTATGATTGCTCCAAAATACAAGGGAACAGAATAACCAAACTTAGCAAGTAATCCGCCAATCGTTGGGCCAATGACGGTGCCAACACCTACAACTGCACTCACCCATCCGAAGTATTTGGTTCTCTGCTGTGAAGGAATGATGTCTGCAAAATATGCAAAGATCGTGCTTATGCTCCCGCCTGTTATCCCTTCGATTATACGTCCAGCAAATAGTACCCATAGAGCTCCTCCTATGCCAAAAACCAAGTACCCGACGGCGGAACCCAACAGGCATACTAAGAGTAATGGACGCCGGCCATATTTGTCGCTCAAAGCTCCAAGTACGGGGGCTGCAAAAAATACACAGACTGCATATACCGAGGTCAGCATCGTAACAACTATTGCTTGTTCTCCCGGACTGCTAGTATAAGGCTGCACTAAGAATGGGACGACAGGCATTATGATACTAAAGCCTATTCCGCAAAGAAACACAGAGATAAGACCGAATATTAATGCGTGTTTATCTACGGATTGTCCTGTGTTCTGTTCATTGTGTGATTTAAATATGGACATTTATGTTCACTCCTTAAAGTCACTGTTTTGATTCCTAGGAAACATGTTTATCGTATCGCCATTTTGTTTCCTTGTCAACAAAATAATAACAATAAAAATGCAGCCGTTCTCCATAGAGCACGACTGCATGTGGTTTCATTTTCATTATTCAAATTTTATTCCGATTTAATATCTTTACCCTGTTTCTTTATTTCCGCATCCAAATGACTACTATACTTTTCCACGAAACTAAGCATACTATCAAATTGTTCCTCGGTTATCTGCGCAAAGACGGCTTTATCCCGCTCTTGAAACTCTTTGTGAAGGTTCTCATGGATTTTATAAATTACTTTTCCTTGCTCAGTAAGCCTAAAATAGATTTCTTTTTTGTTATCCGACTTCTGGTAGCTTTCGATCAGGCCTTTTTCTATGAGTTTCTTAGTTAATTTACTTATAGCACCGCGAGTCATAAAAAAGGACTCCGCAAGTTTTGTTACGTTGGAATCTACATTTTTTTCAATGTATTCAATACAATGTACTTCGGAAGATGTATAACCCTTAAGACTTGCTTCCATCTTATCTTTGTTAAGCCAAACCATCTTATTATATAGGTCCCTGACACCCGTTAGGATCTGATCTTCTTTGTTCATGACCTGTCCTCCTACCCACTCTTGCATTAACAATAGTATATCACATTATTTTTTTGTTCCTATTTCAACAATATTCAAAATAATTAATTCAGAATTGAACGAACAGCAAATAGGGTTTCGAAACGGAAATCATTCGTTTCAAAACCCTATTGCTCTATAGTCTGAAGCTACCTACAAAAGCAGCCTTTGCTAATCCTAACATTATGCACGAGTGGAGAGAATGAATCTCTCTAACGCTGCTGTATCCGTAATCCTATGATTACATTCTTGGCTCTCTATGCAAATATATTGGCCAATGGAGGAGTAATCATCCGGCGAAGATTTTGCAAGCCTGGTCTTGACCGTAAAGAAGGCGAGCTGCTGCTGCCGATTACAGAACAGGCAATACCCCTTCTTGTTCATTGGTGTCATTCTACCCTCAATACCGATAAACTGCCCTTCGAACGGATATACAATAAATAGTTTATTGGTAGCAATATCTATCCAGCTCAAATATGTCATATATCGAAAGTCGATTGCTGATAAATCAGGTACCTTCAGCTTCTTATTCTTAGGGAATAACTTCTGAATCTGTTTCGGTGTAATCTGTGGAAAAGGTTCTAAATAAGGCTCTAATCCACTAAGATACTTCTGAAAATCGTATGCAGTCTCAAAGGCAGATATTTGTTGCAGCAACTGTTGCTGACTATCACTTAGTGTTGAAAAAGCTTCTAATACATTCAACGATGAACGATATCTTACCGTCTCCAAGACTCTTCGATCCGCTACAGTTCGCAGTGTTTTTAGAAGGAAGTCTGTTTGTTTTTTAATAAAATTATATTGATGGTTTCTAATAAATGGTGTATTCATTGCTCTTCAGCCCCTTATATTTTGAAATTTCATAAGGTGCAAAGCCCATTATTAGAAACGATAATATTTAGTTTGGGCGATCATCCATCCTATCGCACCTCACGCAAAGTATCGCCCTAATTTAGGCTTTGCGTGAGGAACTTCTAGCTAATGGGCAAACCAGCATTAGCACAGTACCACCTCCGATTACATTCACGAAAAAAGTATAACAGGAATGTTTGGAATCGGCTAGACCACGTTGCCAACCTCTGCATCATCTCTGGAAGGTGCTTCACCAATGAGCTGCTTCAAAAGTTTCTTCATCATGACCGAAGCTTTCACTTTGGTGTGAAGACAAGGCGAAAGCTCAATTTCGTAGTTTCCTTGCTTAATGGTTTCTTTCAATTCCTCAACCGTCGAGCAGGTAATATTCAACCGATTCAGAACACTCCCATATTGCAGACATTGATGACTATCACTACCGGCAATCACAGGTACACCAAGCTTTTCAGCAAATGGTGTGATCAGGTTCTTATAAGTCTCTGCCCCCTGCATGTAAATATCCTTTGCATTGAAATCAAAAGCATCTAATCTCCGAAGCAGCTCCGGGTCCAGTTGATGTAAAGGCGTAGAAGTACGGAAAGGATGAGCTCCGATTTTCCAAAGGTTATGTTCGTCAGCCATGTCCAGCAGATCCTTGAAAGGAATAAAATCCCCCTCCTGCGTATGTTCATCCAGTAAAGCGCGAACTGCTAGAACATTCTCCTTAAGACCGATCAGCAGGATATGACCTGTCTCCGCGATATCCACCTCCATACCTGGAAACAGTTTAAGTCCGTTTACATCATAATAATGTCCGTTATAAGGATAAGTCTGGTCCAGCGTCTCATACATCGCAAAGAAATTAGAAGTGTTAAAGTGCTCGGTCAAAGCTACTGCCTGTAATCCATTCGCTTTCGCCTCAAACATCATTTCAGCAAAATATTCAGGGGAAAAGGTCGATTTCTTAGATAATTTACCGTGGGTATGCAGATCAATATTCATGTCTAATTCGTCTCCTTTGAGCTTATGAGTGATGTTAATACACCAGTTTAGGGTAGAGGTAGCCGATCCAGAAAAGCAAAATAACATAAACGGTGGATCCGGATAAAAAGTACCAGTCGGACCGCTTCATTTTCAAATAAGATAACTTGATCTTCTTCACTTTCTTATTATTCAGACCGTAGCTAAATCCCCTAGTCTCAAGCGCCTCGATCGTAGTCCGGGAACGTTTAGCGGTGTTTAGCATGAGTGGATAAAAAGCCAGGATCACAATGCGCAAATAATACGTTGCTGTTCTCCAATACAACAAACCATGTTGCAGCGGTCGTTGCCCTCTCAGTCTGAAGGATAACAAAATCTGATGGAATTCCTCCAATAACGTAGGCAAAATACGATAACCATAAGATAAGCTGAAAGCAAATGTATCAGGAATCCCTAAGGATAGCAGGCCGTCGCTAAGTCTTTCCGGATCGAGACTGGAGAACACCGTAATACTCGCTAGTGATATCACTGAAAGCTTAAGTGTCAGCGTCAACATAGGCAGCAACGATTCAATTCCTCCGCCGAAAAAGAGAGACAGGATGAACATCCACCCAATTTGGCTGATTAATCCCAGACACAATATAAAAATAATGTATGGGCTGACTCGGGAGAGGACAGTCGTTAAGACCATAAGCACGAACATCCCTAAGAGAACTGTACGGTTATGTACAAACCAAGGCACAATGGCAAAGAACAAATACCAAAGTAGCAGCGTTCGCGGGTCGAGCCTCCCCAGAAAAGTACTGCTGCTGTTATAAGCAGTCCCTAAGAGTTCCAGTTTAATTTGTTCTACAGATATACGGTCAAGTGCCCGTTTAACGGCTTCCATGGATTGCAGTTACCTCCTTTTTCACTTCCACTAGACTTACGAATTCCTCTAAGCTGCTGCAAATTTCGGGCAAACCGAGCATACGACTCAGCTCCATCAATTGTGTCTGAGCCAGACCTGCCCTCCGTAATAGAAGTCCGTCAGCGAAGATTTCATCTTTCGTTCCGTCAGCAATAATCCTGCCTTGATGCATAACGATAATCCTAGTCGCCCATTCAGACACAAGCTGCATATCATGTGTCGCGATCACCACTGTCTCAACATGACTGCGAAGTGTATCCAGCACATGAACCATTTCTTGTTTGGTCGAAATATCCAGATTTGCCGTAGGTTCATCAAGCAGCATGACGGCAGGCCGAACAGCGGCACCTATGGCCAGCGACACCCGGCGCTGCTGACCTCCACTCAGGAGACGAGCGTCACGTTCTGCTAATTCACTGAGTCGGAATGCCCTCAGCATTTCTTCTACTCTCTCTTCCGTATCCGCTATCTTCCGCGCCTTCAAATAATAAGAAATTTCTTTGCGTACAGAATCCTCAATAAACATTTCCTCTGGATTCTGAAATACATATGCTACGGTACCGGAGAGACGCTCAGGTGGTAGCCCGTTCACGGTTATCCCCTTGACATTAATGGTTCCTGCTGTAGGCCTAACAATCCCAGCGATCAGCTTCATCAATGAAGATTTACCCGCTCCGTTGTTGCCAATAAGAGCGATAGACTCACCCTGCCGCAGATCTAACTGAACACCATTCAAGACTGGATGCTTCGTCTTATGAATCGTACGGTATGAGAGGTGTACATTCTCCATCTGAACGACACTCTTCTCTTCCCGAATTACAGTAAGGGACTGCTCCTTCATATAGTCAGATGGATCATTTCTCTGGATCGCATGCTGCCGTAATATCATGTGGGCGTTCCCTTCTTCAGCACTCAAGGGAAGGAATTGGGTTAGCCGCGCATCAGATTGCAACAGCCAAGCTGCCCGAGTCACATCGGGGGGATAAATGCCCAGCTCCAGCAGTTCTTTTACAGATGAGAGGGCTTCACGCACCGGCTTCTGCCAGCGCATTCTCCCCTTATCCATCAGGACAACATGCTTACAATAGTCTGCAATAAATTCCGCATGATGTTCGATCACTACAATGGTCTTCCCATGCTCCTCATTCAAACGGCGCAAAATATCATAGATATGGCGGGCATGCTGCGGATCCAGCTGAGCTACCGGTTCATCAATGACCAGAATTTCTGGATCCATCGCTAGTGCTCCGGCTAAAGCGAGCAAATGTTTTTGCCCGCCACTCAATTGCCAGATGAATTCATTTCTTAAATCACTAAGTCCGGTTAGTGCCAGTGCTCGCTCTCCCCGTTCCTTGTAATCGGCAAATCCATAATTGAGTGGCGTAAACGACACATCATCAAGAACCGTCGGACGCACCAATTGATTCTCAAAATCCTGATAAACATACCCTATATGCTTGGAAAGCTCAGCTACACTTTTCCCATCCGCCGGTTGTCCACAGATCGTCACCTCTCCAGTGAAGTCCCCTGTGTAATAATGAGGAATCAGGCCATTAAAGCATTTACACAGCGTGGATTTTCCCGAACCATTACTGCCGATAATAGCAATGAAATCTCCTTCTTCTAGCCGCAAGGATACTTCTTGCAGTACAGGTTGTTCGGCTCCTGGATAAGTAAAGGTAACTCCGTTCAGTTCGAGTATTGAATTACGCATCTACTTGACCCGCTTCCTGTCTTTTACGTGCAGAACGCCGAATCAGGGATATAATCGCTGTTGCTGCAACAATTGCCGCTACCAGCATACTCAGCCAGATTAAGCTCTCTTCATTGGACTCTGCCCATGCAAACTCAAAGTCACCAAAGTTCCATCCGGATTCCGAGAGCAATTCCGATCCAAGCGCAACCATGACCATAATCGTTCCAAAAATAACGAGCTTAGGAGATAACCAAGCCCCTGTTGCATATTTCATGTTCCGTTCACGCGGCTTCATACCAAGCAAAGGTTCGATTTTTCCATATAAACGTGGAACCAGATACATAGTTGGAATTAAGGCGAACAAGATACCGGAGAAGAGTACATCGTTCAAAAAGCCAACTCCCTCGATCACAACGATACTCTCTGCCAGACCTTTAACAGCTTCAAGTTCTTCTACACCCACCCATACTTTCACTATATCCACAACGGAGCTGAAGAACTGGTGAATTGCTACGCCAGTAATCGCCGCCACTCCAACCTGTCTACGATTCTTCGGATCAGATACCATACGGCCAGCAGTATACATCGCCAATGAGAAAGTGATGAATTTCTCCAATTCGCCCAGCCCACCAAATTGACCTAACATTAGTTCCCCGAAGATCACTTCACCTACAGCTGCCCCAATAGCCGCATACAATGGATGGAACAGCATACATAAGGTCAAAGGAATGAAAGCGAAATATTCAATCGATAATTCAATGGGGCCTAGTTTGATCCCAGGCACAAGCTCCGTAAACATATTGGACAAGCCATAAAGCGACATCGACAGTACAAAAATCATCATTTTTTGTGACTGGGTCAGCGTGTAGCGTGTTTTTATCGTACTCATGAATATTTGGCCTCCCTACAGGAATTTATCTTTATTATAAGAAGGTCATGTCAGCACAACTTTTACCAATTGTTAAATGGGAGTAATATTTTTTTCAGTATTTTTAACGTTGTAAAAATATTTACAACATCTTCGCACGTTATATTCTATTTATTGCTTCATATTAGGAGGAATGAGAGATTGTATAAGGATTGGAATCGTCGCGCTTTCTCACCAAATCAACGAATTATTGCTGACTTCATTCAAAAAAATGAGCAACGTGTGGTCTACATGACCGAACAGGAAATGGCAGATGAGCTTCAATTAAGTATCGCCTCCGTCTCACGGTTCTGGAAAGCGGCTGGATACAAGCATGCCAAGGATTTCAAGAGCCGACTCCGTTTCCGCTTCGAGTCTACTCCTTCCATAAAAATGCGTGATGCCATGCAAAGATCGGATGATAGTTCACTCCCTCAAGTGCTGCTGGACAATTGCTTACATCATCTGCAAGAAACACGCCGCTATTTAAGCGACGAGGCGCTGCAGCGCGCAGTGGATGCTCTGTCGACAGCACGAATTGTGTATGTATATAGCCCTGGTCCGTGTGCTGGACTGGCAGAGCTGATGATCTATCGTATGGCACGTTTTGGAATACAGATGAAAAAAATGGCCCCCAGCGGTCACGAACTGCTAGAGACCTTAATGCACGCTGATCAAAAAGATGTATTGCTTGTCTTTGGATTCGTTCAACTGTTACCTGAAATCGAAGTGATTCTGGACCATGCACGTGAAGCTAATTACCAGGTCATCCTGATCACCGATAGACTCGTGTATCCTCGATCCCAAGATGCAGACATTGTACTGTATGCCGGAAGAGGTGAGGTTTGGGAGTTTCACTCCATGGTCGGTCCCACGTATATTATCGAGAATCTGATTCTTGGGGTAGGCTTAGTAAACAGGGAGAGTAGTCTGAGTAAGCTGGACAAATTGCAGCAGCTAAGGGCGCAATATGGAGGGAGGCTTCCGAGAAGCTAGGTTAAGCTATAAAGAAACGGAGTGATTGCTAAAATAGGACCATGGAAATCATGAATAATTTACCTCCTTTTACAAACACTACGAAACAAAAGGAGGCTGATGTTTCATGTGTCAACGTTTTTCTCTGGCGGCCGAACTACAAGACATTAGGGATCATTTTGAAATCAAACGGGTGATGTACTACTATAAAGACCGCTATAATATTAGTCCCACACAGGATATGCCTGTTGTATTACAGCAGGATGGTGAGCGAATTCTGGATGAGTTCCGCTGGGGCTTCGTTCCTTATTGGGGTAAAGATGCGATCAATGCGGATCTCCGAAATGTGCATCAGAATCCAACCTATCGCAAGATGGTGGACAAGCAGCGCTGTATTATCCCTTGTAATGGATTTTACTATTGGAAAAAAGAAGGCAAAAAGACTTATCCAGTTCGGGTAGTCATGAATAATCGCAGTATGTTCGGAGTGGCTGGTCTATACGAAATTTGGCGGGATACGCGCGGGGAGCCTCTTCGCACCTGCTCTCTGGTCATGACAGATGCCAATCCACTGATTAGCGAATTTGAGAGCCGGATGCCGGCGATTTTGTCCCCACAGGATATCACTCGATGGCTTGATGAGGAGACAAATGATCTGGAAGCACTGAATCCGATTCTGCGGCCTTATTCAGCAGATGAAATGCAGGTGTACCCGGTCACACCAATGATTAGTAACAACAGGAATGACTCGGCTGATTGTATTCGGGAAATGGATCTGAACGAATCCTGGGTAAAGCCCTGAAATAATAGCAGAATTAGATTAGAATACCTAAATAATGAAGCAGCGGTGCTAGGGCTGGAAACTAAAGCCTTAACATACCGCTGCTTTTATTGTTACCGCTGAATATTGAAAGCAAGTAGCTGCTCGGACCTCTATTCTTCTACTGTCTACTTGACGGAGAGTTCGGTTTCATATCGTTCAAGCTTTTCAAAAACACCGTCAACCCATTCTTGATCATCCCATATTTGTGGATTGTTAATCTTCCTTTCTGCAGGATGACCCGTTGTGAAAGTATCTACACCATCTTTGTATCCAAAGTACAAATCAACAATTTCCAATGACTTGTTTGAAGATTGAACTAATAGTTTGCAAGTCATTCCAGACCCTTCGCTTGAAAAAGGTAAGCTTAAATAGTAAAGATTCTTATCAAGTTTTTTAAACACTTCTTCCCTAAACTCATTATCAAGGCCGAAATTCACACTACTGGCACCACTCAATTCCTGCTTCTGTGTCAATTCCAACATTTTATTTGTGAAATTAAGAAGATTTGCATTCGAGATATAGTTCTCAAATACTACAGTTTCTTGTTTTGCAACAGCTCCGGTATATAGATTAATGAAGGCTTTACCAAAGGTCACAATGGAATCATAATCATCTTCACGGATCTGATCTTCTTTTATAGAAAATTTACGATTAGCCAATTCACTTAAGCTTTTTGCTGCTAATTTCTCTGACGGTTCAACAGATGCAAATAACATCAATACTACAATACCTAACGTGAATATTCTCATAAAACCACCTTTTTTAACCCGTTCTTAGTTTATTTTTGAAATTTTACTGGCTCTCTGTCGTTGTTTATTAACGCCCCTCCTTTATTTTGTATTTTGTATATTGAATGAGTTCTTTTCTGTTTTTCTAATTCCATAATATACTAAATGAGGTTTCTATATGGGGTGAAATCGATGCGTGAACAATAAAAAGCCCATTAGCGCAATATGTGCTAATGGGCTATGCCGCTTTTGTATTATCCAAGCATAGCGGCTTGTCGTTTGTACTGATCCTCTAACACTAAACAAGCCATAGCCTCTACGACAGGTACGATTCTCGGACAAATACATGGATCATGTCTGCCTTCGGTGCGTATCTCTTGTTCTTCCCCTTTGATGTTAGTCGTTTGCTGTGGCACAGAGATGGACGAAGTAGGCTTTACACTGATCCGAAATACTATTTCTTGTCCTGTGCTAATCCCCCCGATGATTCCTCCGGAATGATTAGTTAGAAAACCATCGCTATTCCTCGCATCATTATGCTCACTCCCCAGCATCGTTGCTGCTTCGAAGCCAGCTCCAAATTCTATCCCTTTAACAGCGCCAATGGACAGCATAGCTTTCGCCAGCTCTGCATCCAATTTATCAAAGACCGGCTCTCCAAGACCCGGAACCACGCCACGAATACGGCATTCTACAATGCCACCACAGCTATCCCCAATCTCGGCTAACCCCTCAATTTTTTTAATCATTTTGTCAGCTGCAATTGGATCACAGGCACGGACAGCGTTTTGTTCAATCACACCCTCATCGAAGGATTCACATCTTATGCCTCCGATTTCTTGTGTGTACGCTACTACCTGTACGCCTCTTCTCTCTAACAACTTACGAGCTATCGCACCTCCGGCCACTCTTGCCGCAGTTTCTCTACCTGAAGCACGTCCGCTACCGCGATGATCCCGAATGCCGTATTTCTCTAAATAAGTAAAATCGGCATGGCCCGGACGAAAAGCGTCCTGGATCTCGCTGTACGCTTCTGGTCTCATATCGTGGTTTTGAAGAACTACAAAGAGCGGTGTACCTGTTGTTTTTCCCTCAAATACTCCAGATTGTATGTGGACAACATCATATTCTTTACGAGGAGTAGTCACTGAAGATTGGCCCGGTTTTCTCCGATCCATCTGTTTCTGTATATACGCTTCGTTAATCTCGACGCCTGGTGTTACACCATCCACTATGACCCCTACCGACACACCATGTGACTCACCGAAGGTTGTAATTTTGAACACTTCACCGAATGTATTTCCTGCCATTATATATGCACTCCTTATTTAGTATTGGACCTGTACGCCTAACGCTGACAAACGGTCAAAATAATCTGGACAGGTCTTGGAGACACAACCAGGGTCGATAATCTGAATATTCTCAATCTTCAAGCCGATTAATGAAAGCGCCATAGCCATCCGATGATCGTCATGAGAATTTAGTAAAGCTGGGAGTGGCTGACCCGGATATACCGTTAGACCATCCTCAAACTCTTCCACATGTATTCCGAGCTTACTTATTTCCTCGCATATCGCGGATATCCGATCACATTCATGATGTCTGATATGTGCAGCATCCTTTAGAGTGATTGGACCATCTGCAAAAATAGCCATAGCAGCCATTGTTAGTGTTTGATCCGACCACTTCTTCATACTCACTGTGAATCCACCCTTAAGCCGTGGGACACCTTGTACTTCAACAAAGTTCTCCCCACGAACAACGGTACAGCCCATTACCTCCAGAACGTCTAAAAACTCGATATCAGGTTGACTTGTCTCGCTAGCATTAATCCCTTCAATTCGTACACGTCCTGCCGTAAGCGCAGCTACCGCCCAGAAGTAACAGCATGTGGATACATCAGGCTCTAAAGTGATCGCTTGTCCCTGATACTTTCCTGTAGGAACCGTTATTGATTGACCGTCCTTAGACGCTTCTGGTGTTACACCAAAGGAGGCCATCATGGTAAGGGTCATCTCGACATAATCTCTTTGCACAACTTCTCCATCAATATACACGGTTACCGGTTTTTTGGCATACGGTGCGGCTAGCAATAATCCACTTATAAATTGACTTGAAGTGGAGCCGGGCAGCGTTGCCTTTCCTCCTTGCAGACCTTTTGCCTCTAATGTAAAAGGTAAACAACGCTCGGCTTGTTTATACTCAAATTGTGCACTCAGGGTCGTTAATGCGTCGAGTAATGGGGCGAGTGGTCGCTCACAAAGTCGTTTACTTCCATTCATTGTCCAAGTGCCAGTCCCTGCCGCGAGTGCAGCGGGTAAGAATCTCGCAACCGTACCAGCCGCTCCTACATATAGCTCACCAGTCGGATTCGGCCAGTTGCCGCCACATCCATCAACAACAGCTGTCTCTTCTTCTATCACAACGGGAATCCCCAGTTTCTTTAATGATTCAATACACCAGTAAGAGTCATCACTTCTTAATATTCCCTTTATTTCTGAACGTCCATCAGCTAAAGCAGCGATTACCAAGGCCCGATTCGTCAGACTTTTGCTTCCTGATATGGTTATCGTTCCATTGATTACCGCTTTCGCTGGGCTAATCTTCACTATGTGTTTATCGCTATTCGTTGACCATGGAGAACGTGCTTCTAAGTCCGGTTGATTGGATTCCACTTCATCCACCCCTTTGAATTATTCCTCTAGCCTGATTATAATGAATGAAATGAAATAAATGAAATTGGATTTTTACTATAATGATATAGAGGTGATCTATACCACATGTTCAACTTGGAGTGGTATCGTATTTTCTGGCAAACGGCACGTCATCGAAATTTAACAAAAGCTGCAGGGGAACTACATATTACACAGCCTTCTGTGAGTTATGCCATTAAACAAATGGAAGAAGCCTTAGGACTGAAGCTATTTCACAGGCTGTCCAAAGGTGTAGAGCTTACAGAAGAAGGACGAGCGCTATTTGAATATGTGGAGCAATCCTTTTCCATGCTGGATTCTGCACAGAAGCATCTGGAGAGCTTGAAGCAGTTAAATGAGGGAGAAATACGAATCGGAGCCAGTGATTATCTGATCAAGCACCTTTTGTTGCCGCAGTTGAATACCTTTCATAGCACATACCCAGGTATACGAATTCGTCTCTCTCATGGGAAGACACCAGACATCACTAAGCGTTTAAAAGATGGTGAGATCGACTGCGCCTTTGTCCATATGCCGCTTCACGATCCACTGCTAAATATACAGAAGCTGGCTGTGTTAGAGGATTGTTTTGTAGTAGGTGAAGCCTATCAAGAATTAGCTAGTCGTTCACTAACCATGAGAGAAGTGTCAGAGCTGCCTTTAATCCTATTTTCTCAAGGGAGCAGCACTAGAGTATTTGTTGAACAATGGTTTGCGACTAAGGGATTATCGGTAATTCCAGATATTGAATTAGGGAGTATAGAATTGCTAGCAGAGTTCGCCAGATTAGGGTATGGGGCAGCTTTTATCAGCCGTTCTTTCGTGCAAGAGGATCTTCACAGTGGAAAGCTTCATGAGTTGAAGTTAGAAGATCCGCTTTTACCTCGCAGTATAGGTTTTGCAGTACGACGGGATCGAAAGCTGTCTGTTGCGGCTGAGCAATTTGTTCAGATGATTGGGGCACGGCTATCTGAGGGTTTATAATTCTTTGACTAAAAAAAGCAAAAACACCGGGAATCCCGATGTTTAATTCATTCCTAGAGCTTCTTTAATTTGCGGGATAGATAAACCGTTTGTTTTCATCTCTTTGATCCAAAGAATGCGTGCGACGGTTTCCTCTCTTTTATATCTGCGTGTTAAATTCTCCTCGGCCTGTTCAAAGGGAAGCATGCCTTCTTCTGTGTAATGTTTGAGTGTACTATAACGAGAGTTTGTGATTCTTACCAATTCACCTATAGATACATACTCTGAAGCCAAAATATTCTCCATGGAACGTTGTCTAGACATTGATTACCAACTCCTTTACAGCGGGCGCTTCGGAACAAGACGCACACCTTGGATTGGCACTTTCATCATTACAAAATGCGGGATCGCATCGTATAACAAATTATCAATTTTAAGGGTCGCAATCGATCCTCTCTCCATCACCTTAACTTCATGTCCATAGGACAATAATCTTGTAATAACTGCGTCTAGTCTTTGATTAGAATTATCAAACCAAGACTCTGTTTCTATAAAGACAGCTCGCGATGGCTCTAGGGCAGGGAATAAAAGATTGATGCTACTACCGATAAAAGTCTTCGCAAACTTTGTCTTCAATTCTAAAAAGCGTTTGATTCCCAGCTCAATTCCATGGCGAATTTGTATTGGAAGCAATGCCTTTGCCCATACATTACTTTGGTATAGAACATGTAGTTTGATATTTACCTTTTCTATTTCATTTAGCGAGAAGAAATCATGCATGCATCCACATTCACGAAGCAGCCACAGCATACAAATGACCTCATCCGTTACTGAACCCTCTTCCAAAATCTCTGCGCGAATGTTCTCTGTAATGCTTGAGTACGCCTCCATATTACTGCGATACGCTCTAACTTCAACTTCGGCAGTTTCAAAATACATATCGCTCCCTAACAGACTTGGGATATCTTCAAGCAAATCCATTGCTTTAAGATAATCTGAAATCGCGGTCTCGAACTTTTTTAATTGTTTGTTAGACAGCATGGAGGCCTTTTTTACCCACCAATTAAGATCACCCTTCACTTCAGCATGTTTATGAAGCAAGGGCTGTAGAACCGTTTCTCTATAAAGTGTTGAATGAGCTTGATCCAATCCTTCCTTGGGCAAAGTTAACTTGTTCTCTGATTGCGTAAAACATCCCTCTAAGTAAAGCTCCAATATAACCGCTGCTGCCATACAGCGTAAAGACACTTTCTTGACAGTAGTCATATGAAGACTTCTCTGTGCATTAAGCGCGATCACTGAAAAACTTGGTGCTAATTTTAAATCCATCATAACCATCCACCCCTATCCATAAATTCGTATTTACTGGATGATATTTATTCCGTATGGTGAGCGTTTTGATTTACTTACTACTTACTACTTATCACTTACAATACTCTACATTTACATTATTTTCAAGTGTTCTTGAATAAATTAAATAAAACCCCAACTCGTAATCGGAGACTACTAAAAGAACGGACATTCATATCCTTTTTAGCAAAAAAATCCAGATCGTCAAGCAATTACGCACATTGCTTGACGACCTGGATTTTAACTTAAAAATAAACCAACATTTTCTTTTTATGTATGTTCTTAAGTCATTAATATTTAGCACTGCGGTACAAAGTTATTTTTTTTTCATATTATAAAATAAGACCCGCAGTGAAAGGAATTTACACTCATGGAATATTTGAATATGCTTGCTAAATTAGGTGTTGGAAATGCTCATCCTGGAGGGTTTACTGCAACTTTAAAGCAGTTTGAACAATATCCGCTACCACCTGCTTCCCGAATCCTTGAAGTTGGTTGTGGCACTGGCAGAACATCTTGTTATTTAGCTGCACAAGGTCATGATGTAATAGGTATAGATATTCACCCAGATATGATCTCAAAAGCAAAAATACGGGCTGAAAAAGAGAATTCTTTAATTCAATTCTTAGTAGGTGACGCAAGTTCGCTTCCTTTTCCTAACGAGTCATTTGATGTGATTCTTGTTGAGTCTGTATCCATTTTCACTGATACAGAAAAGGCATTTTCGGAATATTATAGGGTTTTGCGGACTGGAGGCAAGCTTTTTGATAGAGAAATGATTCAATATAAACCTATGTCTACAGAAATCAATCAAGTGATTAGTACATTTTATCATGTTGAGAATCTATGGGACTTTAATAAATGGTCAGCATTAGTAAACACTATGGGATTTTATCATTCACAGATAGATGGTCCCTTCTTGTTTCCTAAATCAAGTGAGGATCTTACAGAGCATCCAGACCATTATCAACAAATGGATACTGATTCCTTTCTTGACCATACGATTTGGGAAGTGATCAGTAAGTACAACAGTATAATGGACCGTTATCATGAATACATCGGATTTATTCTCGTTATTGGAACGAAATAAAGGATTGGCATGTCCATCAACATTTGCAAAAAAAGAACAATAGCCTTGGAACAGTGGCTATTGTTCTTTCTGATAGCCTGCTATTATACAAAGAAACAAGCAGATAATATAATTACCAATAAGATATAAAGAACCAAAATTTCTCCAGTAGAAGTAAATCTGCCTCCAACTCCACCGCTCATTGATTATCCCTCCCTTTTACTTCCTAAAATATAATATGCGCCACTATTCTAAAAGTATGGACTATCACCTAATTAACCGAAGGAAAAACACGGCACGTGCTGACAAACAAAAATCACATTCCCATCGATATTAAACATTATAGATTAAGGTTAGTCATTGGACATAAAAAAGACTTGCTCGAAGTAGCGATGCCCGACTTATCATCTATCTTAAGGCTGAAGCTAGCGTCCTCTAACTCTATTACAGGCACTCCGTATATCGATATCGAACCCCAATGTTTAGCGGTGGTTGCAGAATCGGAGACATGGAATATAGCGTGTACGATTTCAACATGCCCAGAAGGTTGAGGGTGGATGGATCTGGACGATGTTAATCTCTCCAACCTCATTCGTCTCTCACATGGGAAGACACCTGAGATCACTAAGCATTTAATAGATGGTGAAATCGACTGTACCTTTGTACATATGCCTCTTCACGATCCACTAAGACAGAAAGAAAGCTATCCGTTGCGGCTAAGCAATTCGTTCAAATGATTGGTGTAAGGCTATTTGAGGATTTCAAATGAAGGAGGATTCCCAAAAGCGATACACATAGTTATACTCGAACGTACCATTTTTGCGATAAGTGTATGCGTCTGATGCAACAGATATTAACGCTCCCATCCATTTGGATACCACTTGTCCCAGAAGGCATGAGCAGCTTTCTTGTAGTCTTCGACATTCGTGATTCTTGAATAGTCTCCGCTATAAATCTGATACTTGAAAATAACTTTGGGCTTCTCATCTTCATCCAAAGCATCTATATATGGATCGTAATTGTCAAGCATAACTCCAATCAACCCCTCGTAAGTACCAAAATACCCTCTATTCTTATGATCAACTATATAGCTATCCATATCAAAATCACCCTTTTCATAAAACATGTAATCCACCGAAAACTCTATTTCTTTATGAGCACTATCCGGGTGAGTTTCAAAGTACCTAATAAGCGCTGAGATAATTTCCCCCTCTGCTAACCAGTTTTTCTCTAGTTGCTTGTCGATGTCGATGCGATCATACATCACACCTAAGTGCAAGTCGGTAGAACTGTCCCTAATAAGTACTGGTCCTGAGATATTTTCAGGATAGATACCTTGATATTTATTAAGATGATTATCTGGGTTGTACTTCTCTAGAATATTGAAAACTTCTTGTCTCAGTTCGAAAGCATCATTATTAAAGTTATCTTCAAACTTGCCTGTTTCCAGGCGCTTCTGGATTTGAATAGCTAAGCTAGGGTCTCTCTTGTCAAAGGCCTCGGCAATAAGATCTCCTGTTTTAGTACCGTGAGCATTATTTTCATACTTTTCGTACCACACATCAACTTCTCCAATTTGGAGACCATATGTCTGCTCCAGATAGGAAGTAACCTCAGCTTTCTCTTTCGAATAATCTGGTTCTTCACTAATCAAACTGCATCCAGAAAGAATAAATAAAGAAATAAAGAATACTAGTACTGCTCTTTTCACACAAATGACCCCCTAGAACTTTTTGACCTCGCTGACCCACGTCACTAACACTTTCCTATTTTCAACACTGTTTGCGGAAACCATTTCATAACTAATATTCTCCATTTCCACAATTAACCATTATTATAAATATTCAAAAAATGTTATACAACCACTTTTATGAACAATTAAAATCTGAAAAACACCGGATCTTTCCCACAAATGCTCATAGTGTATTTACCCTCTTGACCCTTAGAAACGCGCAAGACATCCTCTTAAGCAAAAAAGCCAGACCACCAAGCAATTAAGTACATTGCTTGGTGGTCTGGCTTTGTATTTAAAAAGAAATCAAAAATGTAAATATGCTACTTCCTTTATACAAAAACATACTCCCCGTCACCGATCTGAACCGTCTTCCCTTTCAGCGCTAACGAATCAGTCTCAAAAATCACCTGCTTGAACTGGTTCTCATCCCCTTGCACGAAAGCAAAAGACTTATCTCCTATCGCAAGTTTGAAGGTACCGTCCCCTGACTCTGCTACAGGCAGTCCGAATATCGATCCCCAGTGTTTAGCGGTAGCTGCAGGATCGGAGACATGGAATACAGAGCGCACGATTTCAACATGACCTGCAGGATGAGGCTGGATGACTCCAGACGATGATAATCTTTCTAACCTCTCTGCATCTGTCCCGCTCCATTGAATGATGAACGGATAGACTAGGCCTTGAAAGTCACCACCGATAGTCATCATGCGCCACTCGATTAATCTTCCCTCGTTATCTAGACGCTTCCCATCGATGATTGGAGATAGTGATAAACCCGCTGCTTTCAGGGAAGCCGCTACTTCTTCAATATCATCTGTCCGGATGACTACTCTGCTTAAGACTTCATGCTCCGGCAGAAGTTTTACAGCGTCTTTCACCACTAGATTATGTTCAGTTGCCTTTGCCAGCTCAAGATTCTCAATGCTCAGAAATTCGAGATAGGTTAGCCCGAAATAACTTAATGCGTTATAGGTTCCCCAATCTTTATGAGAACCTCCCTTAAAAGCAACCAAATCATGGGCTCTAAAGATTTCAACCGGTTTAGACAGATCATTGACGTAGTGTACTAAGTGATCCCATTTCACTGTTGCCATGATTACTTCACTCCTAGCTCAGTAGTACGCTTCACAGCTGCCAGAACACTTCTTTGCAGACCTGCTGCGAAATCACTGTTATTTAATTCGTACAAGCCATGCATCCCAACTCCGCCAGGTGAATTATTAATATCAAGCAGCTGTCTTGGATGCAGCCCTGTCTGCTGCAGCATAGCTACCGATCCCATCAAATTCTCCAGTGCAACATTCCAGGCTTGCTCACGCGGCAATCCGGCAAGCACACCTGCATCTACAAAAGACTCAATGAAATAATAAATATAGTTGGGGCCAGCCACACTAAATCCAGTGAAAATATCCATGAATGTCTCATCCAGATATTGCACTTTACCAAATCCGAGTAAGAAATGCTCCACTTGATCACGGCTAGCGTAAGCATTTAATGCTACACCGCTATATCCGTAGCCTGTATCCGTCAATGTATTTGGAATGACACGGATAATGGACCTCTCAGCTCCAAAATAACCAGCTAATTGGACATTCGTCACACCTGCCACAATCGATACGATGACTGCGGTAGGTGAAGCGAATTGTTGTACGATTTGTCCAAGTGTAGTTAAATCATCCTGTGGACGCACCGCAACCACAATCAGATCTGCAGTAGATAGGCTTTGTTCCTGTGAGCTCTTCGTATCTATTCCGTATTTGGTACTCAAAAACTGAAGACGAGCTTCATTAATGTCAGATACACTAATTTGATCTACCGACAGGGTGTTGTTGGATATACATGCGCGAATGATCGCCTCCGCCATCTGTCCTCCACCGATAAAATGAATCTTTTCTTGTGTCACTTGCGTTCACTTCCTTACTTAATTGTTGTCCCATGCTTCAGGCAGAATGAAACCATCATATTTCTCTATTCCACGAATATATTCTTCGAACTCTTTAGATTCATAAGCTGCTTTCAAGTCTTTCGCCCACTGTGTATTTTCATCCTTTTTATTAACCGATACGATAATTCTGTGTTCCATAGGTGTATTTTCGATTTTCAAGGCATCCGTAATCTTTCTGTCTGAATTAGCAATATAATTCCCGTTTACAACGCCGTAATCAACATCTTGCAGTGAAACTAGGATTTGAGCAGGGTCCAATATTTTAATATCAATGTTATATTTATCCGGTTCCATGCTGTTGATGTTAAAATCAGCTACGCCTGCGCCATCTTTAATCTTGATCCAACCCAATTCTTCCAGGATACGCAGTGCACGCTCCTGGTTCACCGGATCATTCGGAACAGCTACGGTTGTACCATCTTTAACATCGTCAAGTGTAGTATGATTTACGGAATAAAGACCTTGTGGTGCACCAGGCGCATAAGCAATTCCTACCATGTCTGCTTTGATTTCTTTGTTAATTGCCTCCATGTATGCTGTGCTTTGGAAGATACTTGCGTCAATGGAGCCTTCCTTCATCGCAGGATTGACCTGCATGTTTTGCGAAAAGGACTTAATTTCAACGCTATAGCCTTGTTTCTCTAGGATCGGAAGGATCGATTGGCGGAATTGCTCCTCATAGGTTCCCACACCAAATCCAATGGTAAGCTTCTTCTTATCTCCAGAATTATCGGATTGATTATTCCCGCAAGCCGTCAACACCGCTAGAACCCCTATCATCAACACTACTATCAACTTTTTCATAACTTCATCTCCTATTCAAATATAGATTGTTTTAGTTGTGCTAACGCCTCATCCGTCACATTAAGCGGGATAGCGCAATTTGGAGAAAGAATAAAAGGCTGGTCTTTCATTAATGTCAGTGCTTCTTTAGCCTGCTGCTTAATTTGTGCGATATCGTTTACAGCGAACAGCCCATGATCGACGCCACCTACTTTAGTAGCTTTAAGATCCGCCTCTAAACCAGGGTTCCCCTCGGCTACAGTATCCCAGCTGATCCCATCAATTCGATAATCATTAAATTTCTCAGGCTGGGCATAAGCCCCACAAGTATGAAGAATGTTTTTGCCGTAGCTTGCAGCTTCTAAGACAATAGAGTCATAAGGTCTGGAGAACTCGTCAAACATGACTTCATCAAATAATCCTGGGTGAGCGGTGCCTGTCACAGCGTAGAACAAACCGTCAGAACCCACTTGCTGCAGCTCTTGTACATAATCGGCTAAGGTTAATGAAATCGCATGTAACGCATGGTGCGCTGCCGCACGATGCTCCTTAAATAACGACTCCAAAGTTACCGGATGCTCAATGCCAAACACTGTTTTTGTAACATAAGCAGAACGTCCTACAATAAATAGCAATACAGTCAATGGAGAGAATACCGTTTGGATTAGTGGGGTATCAGGTAGTCCTTGACGAATTTTTCTAACACTCTCTAAGTGTTCTGCCAAGGAAGCTGTATGCACCGCCTTTTTAACTTCGATATCCCATAGATTAACCGCTGATGGAATTGCTGTTGTTTGCTGCCTTGGAAATACAGTCTGATAATCCGTAAAATCATATTGATTGCCCCAAGCTTCCGCCAAATAAGTTGCTCTAGGATTGATCTTGACCCAGTCCCAATCATATTGTTTCGTAAAAGAAATCGTAGTTTGCGCTAAATCATCTGCAGTTTGTTCTTTGTCGATAAAATGTCGCCAACCACTTACAATTGGGCGATCTGCCTTTTCTCCAGATAATATCGCTTTAAATCGATCTTGCTTGCTCCATTCACTCATCTGCCAAACTCCCTCCCGGAATATGTAATGACTAATAACGGCGAATTTTTCTTGCTAGCGTGTTGCCTAAAGATTGAATGCCTTGCACTAAAATAATGAGAATAACAACAGTAGCTACCACGACAACCGTATCAAAACGTTGATATCCATATACAATCGCCAAGTCGCCGACACCGCCGCCCCCTACCGTTCCAGCCATTGCAGTTGCACCGATCAACCCGATCGTCGCCGTTGTCAAAGACAGGATTAATGATCCAACTGCCTCTGGCAATAAAAAGTACCATATCACTTGAAATGGCGTTGCCCCCATCGCTTCAGCAGCTTCGAGAATTCCCGGGTTCACTTCAAGCAGGGAGTTCTCTACTAAACGGCCAATATAAGGTGCGATGTAGATAATTAAAGGTACGATCGCTGCGCTTGTCCCAATCGAAGTATGAACAATCAAACGTGTGAAAGGTACAATCGCTACAAGTAAAATAATAAAAGGCAGAGAGCGTATAATGTTGATGATCGGATTTAGTATGGCGTAAAGCGCTTTGTTCTCCAAAACCCCACCAGGACGAGTGATTACAAGCAATATCCCAAAGGGTATCCCTATCAATGAGCCAACAAACAAGGAGACGCCAACCATCTGAATCGTTTCAATAATCGCCTGCAGAAATTGATCACCTGTTAATGTGGTCGAAAACATTAGATTCTACCTCCTCTACACCGACTCCATGACGTTTTAAGAAAGATAACGCATTGTTAATCTCAGCTGTATCTCCACTGCATTGAATAATCACTGTACCCAGTGTCGTTTCCTGAATCTCGGTCGTGTTCGCAAATAAAATATTGACCTTCATATCGAAGGATCGAATCATCTCGAACAGGATAGGCTCAGAGGCGCTTTCTCCAACAAAATTAAGTTTATAAAGAACACTTCCGGGTTCTGTTTTGATGGATTTTTGGACGCTTGGCGTAATGCTATTTTGAATAACCGTCTTCACAAAATTCTGTGTCGTCTTATGCTTCGGACTACCGAATACATCTAGAACGCTTCCTTGCTCAATAATTCGGCCCTCTTCCATCACTGCCACCTTGTTGCAAATCTCTTGAATGACAGACATTTCATGTGTAATGATCATCACAGTAATGTTGTACTCTGCATTGATTTTTTTCAATAGCTGTAAAATAGAATGTGTTGTCTGTGGATCTAAGGCAGAAGTCGCTTCATCACATAATAGGATGGATGGATTCGAGGCAAGCGCTCTGGCAATCCCGACCCGCTGCTTCTGTCCACCTGACAATTCACTAGGGTAACTCCCTGCTTTGTCACTTAATCCAACAAACTCTAGCAACTCTTGTACACGCTGGCGGATTTCATTCTTATTCTTTTTTAAGAGAACTAGAGGAATCGCTACATTATCAAATACTTTTTTAGATTCTAATAGATTAAAATGTTGAAAAATCATGCCGATATTCTTCTTAGCCGCCCGTAACTCTTTATCGTTATACGTTCCTAAATCACGCCCAGCAACGAAGACCTGTCCTTCTGTAGGTCTTTCCAAATAATTGACTAAACGAATTAATGTACTTTTCCCCGCACCACTATAGCCGATAACGCCAAAGATATCGCCTTTATCGACCTTTAAATCGATCCCTTTAAGAGCATCAATCGTGATTCCTTTCCGAGTGAACGTTTTGGAAACCTGCTTTAGTTCAATCATATACATTCCTCTCAATCATCTTTAGGATTTAGGTCTAGGAGATCAATTAAGCTTTGACTTGTAGCTTCACCAGCGCTTGTTCTGCCAATAAAGCGAAGTACTTCGCAGCGGGTAAGATCGCAGCTTCATCCACATCGAACCGAGGGTGATGTAAAGCATAGGCTGGACCTGATCCTATATTTACAAAAGCACCTGGTATCTGTTGTAAATAAAAAGAGAAATCTTCTCCTCCCATTTGCGGAGGGATATCATGTACTATATATCCGGCATCTGAAGCGACCTCTTTGGTAAAGTCAGCCCATTCGCCATGATTAATCGTTGCTGGTGGTCCTGGATACCAATGTAGTTTAGCCTCTGCCCCAGCAGCTGCAGCAATCCCTTCAATAATTCGAGTCATTTGGACTGGAATTTGGTGACGGTTCTCTTCATTGTAAGTTCGCACCGTACCTTCTAATTCCACTTTTTCCGGCAGGACATTCCATGTGAAGCCCCCATTAATTCTGGTGACACTTAACACCACCGGTTCTGTAGTACTGTTTTGGCGGCTTACGATGGTTTGTAGCGAGGTAATGATCTGAGCCGCAGTGACAATGGAATCCACACCTTTTTCAGGATAAGCAGCATGAGCGCCGACACCTTTAATCGTAATTTCAAACCGATCAACACCTGCTGTTAAAGCTTCTGTTCTTGTTCCAAAAGCTCCTGTAGGCAGGTCTGGAGAATTATGTAAACCGAATATAGCGTCAACACCCTTGAGTCCTCCTGATGCTAAGACACTCTCCGCTCCATGCCCTGTTTCTTCTGCTGGTTGGAACAATACTCTAACCTTGCCAGGCAATTCACTTTCACGTGCCTTTAACAATAAGGCAGCTCCTAGAATCGTAGCCGTGTGAAAATCGTGCCCACAAGCATGCATTTTTCCAGGAATCTCAGAAGCAAAAGGTAATCCAGTCTGTTCCTCTATCGGAAGTGCATCAATATCACAGCGAATAGCTACAACAGGTCCATTACCTTGTCCGATCTCTGCGATAAGTCCGGTTTGTAAAGGAAGGTCTAGAATATGAATATTGGCATGGGTCAGCCATTCCCGTAATTTCTCTGTGGTCTTAAATTCTTCATAAGCTAATTCAGGCTCTCTATGTAGGTTTCTACGAACATCAATTAATTGATTCGCTAATGCTTGATCAACCTCATTAAGTATATTCATAGTAAAGTGCTCCCCTTTCTTTATGCTTCCAACTTTTCTTCAATACCTTTAATCCGGTCAAGTGCAGTAGCTAGACTGCTTAAAATATGATCTCGCATTGCTTTTTCAGCGCCATCTTCATTGTGGTCAGCGATCATTTGCAAGATAAGATCATGTTCTTCATCCGCCTGTGTATTCCAATCTCCATGCATGGAGACGAATCTACAATAGCGAAGGGAATGATCTCTTAATTGATTCAGAACTTTCTCGAATGTTTTTAGTTCGCTGATTTCTGATAAATAATCATGGAACTCAAATCCATAGGTTACAAAATTCTGATTGTCGCCAAGTTGGAAGGAGTGTTTCATTTTTGTAATCATCGTCGTTAAATTAACAATATCGTTCTCTGTAGCATGCTTAGCTGCATTTCTTGCGATATAGCCTTCAAGCATGCTGCGAATTTGGAATATTTCTTCAACCTCTTTGAGTGTCACAGAAGCCACCCGAAGTCTTCCATTTGGCTGTCGAATGAGAAAATCCTCGTTCTCCAATCTCTGTATCGCCTCTCTTAGTGGAGTACGACTAACCCCTAGTAACGCTGCCAAATTTTCTTCATGTACAGGCTGATTCGGCTCTAATTCACTATCAATAATTTTTTGTTTTAATGCATCATAGGTATTATCCTTTGACAACCTCCGTGATCGTATCGCCATATTTATGTAGCTCCTCATCGATAATCTGTCGGGCAAGAGCCTCAACAATATATTTGTATAATTGTATACAATTATTAGTTTTGAATTGATTCGTTCAATCTTTTTTTATACTATATTCCAATTAATCCACCTAGTCAAGTAGGATTTAGAGGAATAATGTATTTATCTTCAATATCAAAAAAAGCTCTACAACCACAAGGGTCGTAGAGCTTTTTTTGATGATTTTTTAGAAATTGAATTAAATTAAAATTTAATAATCCCTGAAGTATGAAGCAACACCAAGAACACCAGAATCGGCGCAACATACCGGAGCATAAACAACCAAACGCGGAACCAACCTGCCTTAAGCCCAGCCGCTTCTGCTGCCCCTTTCCAGAAATAACCGGCAAAGATGGTAACCAACAAACCGCCTAGTGGCAACATAATGTTAGAAGTTACAAAATCCACCCAATCGAACAACGCTTTGCCGCCAAACGATAGCTCAGGGACCATTCCCAGTGACATCGCCGAAGGAATACTGAGGAGGAAACATACTAATGACAAAATCCAAACTGAACGTTTCCGGCTCCAATTCCAGCGCTCCATCGCGAAAGATACAGGCACCTCAAGCAGAGATACGGCAGAAGTTAAAGCGGCAATCGCCAGCAAGATAAAGAACAAACCACCAAAGAATGCACCAAATGGCATTGCTGAGAAAGCTGCTGGCAAAGCAATGAAAATTAGCGAAGGACCTTGATCAGGAGCAATGCCAAATGAGAATGTCGTCGGAAAAATAATCAATCCTGCGATAAACGCATATAACAAATCTCCTGCCCCGACTGCGAGTGCAGCAGTTCCTAGCGATTGTTTTTTATCCACATAAGAGCCGTAAGTCAGGAGAATTCCCATCCCAAGCGACAATGAAAAGAAAGCATGTCCCAAAGCGACTAGCGCAGATTCCGCCGTCAGCACCGAAAAGTCTGGTTTTAGGAAAAAGGCTACTCCTTCGTTTGCACCTGGTAAGGTAACCGCACGAATCATCAATACAATTAGGAGAACAACCAGACCAGGAATCAATACCTTATTAAATTTCTCAATCCCGCCTGATACTCCAAGAATAACAACACCCGCCGTTATAAGGATTGCTATCCCCTGCCAAACAATTGGCATAGGTCCAGATATAAAGGAGCTGAATTCACCTGCATAATTACTGGAACTGAACAATTGTCCATTGAAGGCAATCATTGCGTAGTTCAACGTCCATCCTGCAACAATAATATAAAAGGAAAGAATTAAAAATGGTGCAAGGACTTGCAGAAATCCGACTGCCATCCAGTTCTTCCCGCCTCCGGCTCGTACAAATGCAGTAGCCGCGCTTCCACGTCCGCTACGACCGATGGCCAACTCTGCCAACAATACGGGTAAACCGATCAACACTAAACATACAATGAAAAGAAGGAAGAAAGCCGCTCCCCCATTTTCCCCAGTGATATACGGAAATTTCCACATATTCCCCAGTCCTACTGAGCTCCCAATCGCTGCGAAAATAAAGCCGGCGGAAGAGAAACGCTCCTTCTTCTCTGAGAGAAGATTTTTTTCACCTTTAAATTGATTCATTCTTATGCCCCGTTTTCTTTTTTTTCTTTTTTAGACCTCATTATAGCCTATGTTAGCTTGATCGTCATATGAAAATTTTCTGAATATTTTTATTGTTTTCAATAATTATCCAGTTTAGCCATGAAATCCGTCTAAATAAAAAAAGAGCTACATGTTCTAGTCTTGGACTAGAACCGTAGCTCCTTCTTCAAACTCTTTTTCTAAAAAGAGATTATTCTTTTACAGCACCTACCACAATCCCAGTTACAAAGAAACGTTGCAGGAAAGGATAAACCAATAGAATTGGCAAAGCACTTATAAAAATCTGCGAGGCCCGGATGGTTCGTTGTGATAAATTAGCAACGGCTGCCGGATCAAGCTTAGACATATCTGCCTGAACGATAATCGTCTGCATAAACGTCGCTAGCGGAAGCTTGTCTGCATCTCTGATATAAATAATACCGTCAAAATAAGCGTTCCAGTGTCCTACCATAAGGAATAGAGAGACGGTTGCAATAACAGGTAAGGAGACCGGTAAATATATTTTCACAAAGGTCTGAAAGTGTCCTGCCCCATCAATAAAAGCTGCTTCCTCAAGATCTTTAGGTACGGTACGGAAGAAATTCAGAAGCAAAATGATGTTAAATACAGCAACTAATCCAGGAAGAATAAGTGCCATCAATGAATTCATAAGACCAAGCTTCAGAATTAGAATGTAACCCGGTATCAGACCACCGCTGAACAGCATGGTGACAACAAAATACCAAAGATAAACGTTTCTTGCACGAAAGACTCTTGTTTCCTTAGACAGCGCATAAGCTGCAACCGTATTTACTACCAGCGCTAGTCCTGTTCCGAGTACTGTCCGTTCCACAGACACCCACAAGGAGTTAAGGAAATTGACATTATTAAACGTCTTTGCATAGGCTTCAAAGGTAAAGCCAATCGGCCAGAATGTGACTAATCCAGCATTAGCAGGTGCGGATGCACTAAGAGATACCATGAGTAAGTGGTACAAAGGTAGCAGGCAGAGCACGGAAAGGATAGTCAAGCACACATTATTGATAATACTGAATATTCGATATGGAATTGTTTTATGGTACATCAGTTGTCATCCTTTCTAGAAAATTCTGTACCCTGCAAATCTATAAGCAAGTCGGTAAGAGACTACAATTAAGACTAAGCTAATTAACGATTTGAATAGATTAACTGCGGTTGCGAAACTGAACTGTCCGCTTAGTAGACCTTCTCTATACACGAAAGTATCAATGATATCTCCCTGCTGATAGATCAATGGACTGTACAAGTTAAAGATCTGGTCAAAGTTTGCGTTGAGCACATTACCCAGTGCCAAGGTGGCGATTACGATAGCGATTGGGATTAACGCAGGAATTGTGATATACATCGTTTGTTTCCAACGCCCCGCCCCATCCACTTCAGCAGCTTCATAAAGTGATGGATTGATACCCGAAAGTGCCGCTAAAAAGATAATCGTATTGAAACCAAACTCTTTCCAAACATCACTAGCAATGATAGTGAACCTGAACCAGTTGCCGTCTCCTAGGAAGAAAATCGGCTTGATGCCGAATACAGATGTGAGGAATTGATTGACAATACCTGTCTGAGCAAGGATATCAATGAGAATCCCTGAAAGTGTAACCCAAGACAGAAAGTGCGGAAGATAAACGAGTGTTTGAATAGTTCTTTTAAGGCCCATTCTTCTTACCTCATTAAGCAATAAGGCGAAGATAAACGGAATAATCAAGTTCAAAACAATTTTAGAGCAAGCAAAAAATAACGTATTCCACGTAATGGACAGGAAATAATCATTCTCCCACATGTACCTGAAATGCTTAAGTCCGACCCACTCGGAATCAAAAAAACCTAGTGCAGGTTTATAGTCTTGAAATGCCATAAGAATTCCGGACATCGGAATATAAGAAAAAATAAAAACCATGATTGCCGCTGGCAACACCATAAAATGGAGAATCCATGGTTGATTAAAGCCTTTTTTTCTTTTTTTACTCGGCTGACTTTCTAGGCTCGCCTGTGGTATCGAGTTAACCTCCATATTAGCCTCCATAGCTCTCTCCTGTTCCCAAAAAAAATATTTTGTGTGTGATGGGGATCTCTGCTATAAATAGTATCAGGCGTTTCTCAGGTTTGACTATATAACATTGTTAGGCTTGATAGGGTTTTATTAGGACAACATCTGGAGGGGCATTTATGAATTTATGGAAGCGCTTTACAATACTTAGAGGAAACTTACAATCTCGATTTAGTCTGTTTGCCAAAATAAACAGCTTGATCATACTCCTATTCATTCCCATCATTATCATGTATACCTTTTCAAATAACGTCACCTTCGAGGTTGTTGGCAAAGAGTTGCAGACGTCCAATACGAAACAACTCACTTTTTTATCCAATCAGATCGATTCTCGAATTAATCAGATGATGGACTTCACCCTTATTCTCTCAAGAGATCCCAACGTCAGGGCATTCAATGGACTAAATGTATGGGAAGATCGATATGATCAGATGCAGACCAGATATATTCTCCAGGAAAAGATGGTGCTTCAAGCTGGGGTTACAGATATTTGGCCGACCAGATACGCCGTTCATTCACAGCAGAATAAAGATGTCATCGCCAATTACGACAGACCCATCGGGTATGATGAGGATTATTTAAAAGCAAATATGAGCGGAAGATGGACGTATGGTGATCATGGTGTGGAATCTCAAGGCGATTTAAAATCCTTTTACTGGTTCTTAACGGATTCCTTAGCTCAGCCGGGGACATTAACAGGAAGTAGCCTAGTCATTGAAGCCAGCTTCAGTTATACGAACATTCAGAACATGCTCGATTCGTACAAAGCAGGTGGGCAAGGCGATCCGTTCTTCTATCACAAAGGGGAGAAACCGATCCTCAACCGTAGCGCGGACAAGCAGCTATCCGACGAACTAGTTAATTACCTGGATAATCACTCTCCGGAGAATACAACTCAGGATGTAGTGAAGCTAAATGGGAAGAACTATTTGGTCAGTTCTGTGAAATCAGCCTCTTTGGATTGGCATCTAGTAGATGTTGTCCCCCTTTATCAAATTCTCAAACCGATTTCTCTTAGTCGAGATTTATTCTATATCACAATGATTCTGCTGTTTGTTGTGGGAGTATCCTCTTCCATTCTGCTGTATAGAAACGTTCAATATCCGATTAAAAAACTAGTCAGTGGTTTACAGCGCGTACAGCAAGGAGATTACTCCGTACGGCTTCATAGCAATGAGCAAAATGAGTTTTCGTTTCTGTTCCGTCGTTTTAACGATATGTCCCATCAAATTCAAGACCTGATAGAAAATGTATTTAATGAAAAGATCCGTGCTAGAGAAGCTACCCTCAAGCAGCTTCAAGCGCAAATTAATCCACATTTTCTCTATAACTGTCTTGGTTATATTATCAATATGGCCCAGATGAAAGATGAGGACGCAGTCGTCTCAATGGCTTATAATCTAAGTGCTTACTATCGTTATACCACCCGGATGGAACGGGAGACGGCTTCTTTGGAGGAAGAAATCAAGCTCTTAGTCAACTATTTAGATATCCAGAAACTGCGTAATGGCAGAATTGATTATCATATTGATATTCCTGAGGATATGCTTAGCCAATCTGTACCTCGCCTAATGCTTCAACCTATGGTGGAGAATTCTGTGATTCATGGAGTAGCGAAGTCCTATTCATCAGGTGAGATCAAGATTAGTGGTGAGAAGTCAAACGGTTTCTGTAGAATTTATATCGATGACGATGGTCCTGGCTTGAATCCCGATCAGCTAGAAGCATTAAACCGTAAAATGCAGGAGCCTTTGCAGGAGGAAATGGGTTGTGGTCTTTGGAATACAAATCAGCGGATCATTCACCTGTTCGGCAATCATTCAAGTCTTACCTTCAAGCCATCCCCTCTCGGTGGATTCCGAACAGAAATTATCTGGGAAATCCCAACTGAGGATGATAGTTATAAATTAAAGGAACATCAAGGAGACTAACAACATGCAGATGATCATAGTAGACGACGAAGCACACTGGGTAGATAATCTTTCCATGACTAAACCCTGGCATACGCTAGGAATTGAACATGTGCATAAAGCTTATTCCGCACGTGAAGCGCTACAAATTATCGATACGCATCCCATTGATATAGTAATCTCAGATATTCAAATGCCAGAAATGACGGGAATCGAATTGATAGAGCGGATAAGAAAACATAACAAAAAAATTAAATGTATTATTTTATCCGGCCATTCAGAATTCGATTATGCCAAAAAAGCACTTCAGAACAAGACCGTGGATTACTTGCTTAAACCGCCGACTGATGACGAATTGCTCGGAGCAGTCAAAAATGCGATCAATCAATTGAATGCTGAATGGGAGCTTATAAGTTCTCTTAAACGAACCCAGTTTACCCTCCGTGAGAACCTCCCTGTTTTACGGGGGCGATTGCTACTGGATGCCTTACAAGGTCATCGTTTTCAAGCCGGTGAATGGGAACGGAAGCTCGTGAGTTACGATCTGCCCTTTCAATCCGGAGAAGCCGCATTGATGCTGGTACGAATGGAAGAAGAATTCAGAGAATTTGATAATACCGATCAAACCTTGATTGAATATGCGATTATTAATATGGCTGAAGAGATTATGGGAGAATTTATGGAAGTCTGGGGCGTTAAAGAGGAACATGGATATCTTGTGTTTCTGCTCCAGCTTAAAGAACAAGGAGCTGACCTTGGAAAAGAATCCATATTAGAGAAGCTTTCTTTACAACTTCAATATAAGGTCAAGCAATTTCTGAAAGGCTCACTATCCATTGTAATCACGGAGTGGTTCAAGTTTCCTGAGCAGCTGTCGAATCGTTTTCATCAGGCCTCCTCCTCTTTCCGCCAAATTGTCGGAGATGAGCGAGAATTCATTATGCGGGTCAGTGACTTGGAGCTTCCCTCAACACAAGGGCCTTTAGACGCTCTTTATACTCCACCCTCTTTGATTCATCTACTGGAGAGTGGACATTGGGATGCGGCCGAAGAGAAATTGCTTGCCGTCTGTGCCGAGCTGGATGAGAAATGGTCTGAATCCTGGGAGCATTGCATGGAAGCTGGCTTTTTAATTACTGCTTCTTTCACGAATCTTGCACATCGCAATGGTCATACGCTAGCAAACTTAATGGGGACCGATATAGAAGCGTTACAAAGTGGGGATGCTTTTACCAGCATTAGTAAACTAAGAAAATGGTCGCTAAGTGTTCTAGCCAATCTAAAAGAAGGCACATCCAACGAAATCAAAGACATACGTTCCGAGTATGTAAAGAAAATTCAAGATTATACGGATAAGAACTTACATGATGATGTATCATTACGTGTTCTCGCTGACCATGTAAACCTCCATCCGACCCATTTATCAAAAATTTATAAGATTGAAACAGGTGAAGGCATTAGCGATTATATCTCGCGCTTGCGGATGGATCGTGCCTGTCATAAGCTGAAGACCACCAATAAAAAAGTCTATGAAATCAGCATGGAGATTGGATATATGGACCCTGCTTATTTTATCAAAGTATTCAAACGGCAGTTTGGGGTAACGCCGCAGGAATATAGAGATACTAACAAATAACATGATAGAGTCCTATCGAAACTAAAAATCTCATATAGATGACATCCCCGACAAGTTGTTAAAGTTACACTTGTAAAGATCATACACAGTAGGGGGAATTGAAGAATGATCAAGTTCAAGAAAATGTGGTCGGTTCTCACGGTCACAGCACTTATCACTCTCACAGCATGTGGCAGTAGCGGCACATCTAATGAGAATGCCAAAAATGGTAACGCTACCAATAATACCCAATCCGAAGCAGATGCTGCTTTCGCAAAAGGCAAATACGATCCACCGATCGAGTTCAGTGCCGTATTGATGCCTAAGAAGTATGTTCAAGGTGATACCAAAGAAAACAACGTTCACGATCGCTGGATGCTTGAAACATTGGGTATGAAGCATAAAGATACTTGGTATCCTGCAAATGACGATCAATACAGACAAAAGCTTCAACTTGCCATTGCTTCCGGCGAAAAGCTTCCTGATTTCGTTTTTGCACCAACTAACGCAGTATTGACCAATCAGCTTATTGATTCCGGTCAGTTCATCGCTATTGATGAGTTGTTTGATAAGTATGCAAACAAAATTCTGAAAGATCACGTTGCAGCACATCCAGAACTTTGGTACCCATTCACTAAAGACGGTAAGAAATATAATCTGCCGATCCTTGAATATACCGACAATGATGATACGCTCTTGTGGTTACGTGAAGATTGGATGGAAAAGCTGAAGCTGGAAGCGCCTAAGACCATCGCCGATCTTGAGAACATCATGGATAAATTTAAGAACGAAAACCCTGATGGGTTAGCGCCTAAAGATGTGTACCCGCTTGCAATTTCTTTGAAAAACAACACAAATACCTGGATGGGCCAACTAGACTGGTTATTCGGGGCATACGGTACAATTGAGGAACAATGGAACAAAGATAAAGATGGCAATCTTGAATATGGTTCCATTAACCCAGGTGCTAAGCAAGCACTCGCAAAGCTTAGCGAATGGATGGATAAAGGATATATTCACACGGACTCCGCCCTTTGGGATGAAGGTAAATCCGCTGAGAGCTTCACGAAAGGTGCAGCTGGTATTCTGCCAGGCGCCAACTGGGTTCCAGACTGGCCAGCTCCCGATCTTATGAAGAATGTACCTGGAGCGAAGATTAAAGGTTATCCGGTTCCAGCAGGACCAGATGGTTTGATTGGAACCAAATGGCAGAATTCCGGTGTAAATGCTAGTATCATGATTAACAAGGATGCTAAGCATCCAGAAGCTATTTTCTTGTACTATAACTACTTGCTTGATAACTTAGCTAACCCTGCTGCAGGCAGTCAATATGAATATGGCTTTGCTAAAGGTTACGACTGGGATATGATTGATGGAGAACCAACAAGTGATAAAGACAAGATTAAAGACTTCTCCAATGAATTCCCATTCTTAACAGGTCCGGCCCGTATTCCTGATCTGTTTATGAAGACTTTGGTTAAACTTGCTGACGGCGAGACACCTGTAACACCTTATGAAAAACAAATGGCAGAGTTCCGTAAACCAGAAAACTGGGCGGCAGGAAAAGTGGTTATGTCACAACTAGACGTTCGTAAACAAAACTACTTTACTGGTGCTGCTACACCAACGATGGTTTCCAAATGGAACCTGCTTCGTCAGTCCGAAATGGAAACTTTCAACAAAATTATTTATGGCAAACTGCCAGTAGACTCCTTTGACCAATTCGTTGCCAATTGGAAATCCAATGGCGGTGACCAAATCACTAAAGAAGTTAACGAATGGTTCAAGTCTGTATCCGCGCAATAAGCTTTAACAAACATAGAAACAAGCCGGAGCGTGATTCAATCGCTCCGGCTTGTTTTTTATAGAATTTGCACTCCTCTGGTAAAATAGAAATAAGATAAGGTCGTTTACAAAGGTGGGATTGAATGATGAAGGGAATACCCAATGGAATTACGTTTGGCAGAATCATTTTGGCAATGTTGTTGTTATTCCTCAAGCCGCTAAGTTTGGCCTTCCTTGTAATTTATATCCTTTGCGGGGTCACCGATCTGATCGATGGACCTATTGCTAGAATGACGAACACAACAAGTAGCCTTGGAGCAAAACTGGATTCCGCAGCCGACATGATACTGTTAGCGGTCTCCTTATTTACACTATATCCGCTTCTGGGACTTACGCTCGAAATCATGATATGGATCTTCATGATCGCGGTCATCCGTATAACATCGATAGGAGTTGCCCTCCGAAGATTCAAAACTTACGCAAGCATTCACACCTATGGCAATAAACTGACCGGACTCCTCTTATTTATAACTCCTCTATGGCTTCTCCACATCGATCACACCATTTGGAATGTCTTTGTATGTATCATTGCTACCATATCCGCCGTGGAGGAATTCATCATCCAATTCACTTCAAAACAATTACAGTTAGACCGAAAAGGATTGTTTATTAAAAATTGATCCATTAGAAGCGGCTTTCACCCTTCGATTCAGACAAACTCAAATACTCGAATTTCATCGAGCAGCCTTCACCCTGCGGGGATTGCGCGACAACACCTGCTACGCATTCAGCACCTTTATTCATTCCAAAATATCGGATCAGTGCCCAGTTCGCTCCGTCCTCTGAATAGGAGAAAGTAACACAATGATTTTGCTTGGTGATACGCAAATATGGATTATCCACAGCAACTTGTACGGAGTTACAATCATCTGACATCCCTTCCCTTGTCACCACAGACACGATTATGGGATACTGTCCGTCAAACTCAAAGCAAATTTTGGCCCAGTTATAATGGTCCATCATAAACATGAGACATCCTGAATCATATTTATGGCGCATTTCGACACGAAGTCTGGTTGTCAATTCAAAAGAATCTCCAACAGGTATAGATAAGAATGGCGCTGAGCTTACCATATGTTTTCCTGCCGGGTCTTGGAAAAAATCCGATTTAGGTGGTGCAATTATTGTAAGCTCATCTAAGTCTGTAAACTCCCAACGCTCGGGGCGATTCATCCAGCTCAGTTGTTCTCTTGTCTCGTTTACAAATAAGTTATTAGTCATTCTAATTCTCCTATCATGAATGATTTTTTGATTACAAATTTTCCTTTCTCTGTAATAATGGCAGGTAGCTTTTATTTTTACAATCAATGATGCAACAATAATGAAATATTCACATAAATTCCTAAAGAAAACACCAAAAAGGGATAACTCCAAGGAGTTCCCCCATGATCACAATCAATCTTTATCAGGTATGATAAATGACACCGTAGTTCCCAAACCAGGGATACTTTGAATTTGCAAGCCACGTCCATATAGTTGTGTCAATCTTCTATCCGTATTAAGCAGTCCAATACCTTGATTCTTATATCCATTCGGATTTAACAGCATGCTGACTTGTGCTTCGTCCATTCCAATCCCTGTATCTACAATGTTAAAATGAACAGCATCCGCACGTGTCTCAATATGAATACGCAGTGTCCCACCTTTTGCCCGACTTAAAACGCCATGTCGAACAGCATTCTCAACTAGTGGTTGAATCGTAAGCGGAGGCATCAACATTTCAAGATTCGCATCTACTTTCCATTCTACATGGAGTCTCTCCTCAAAACGCTGCTGCTGGATATATATATAATTCTCCACCAGCTCAAGCTCCTGTGACAGCGTAACGAGCTTGCCTGCATTTAAGAAGTCAAAACTTATGCGCAGATAAGCTGTGAACGCATCTGATAACTCTCTCATTTTGGCAGTATCAAAGTCACTTAAGGACATGATCGAATTCAGTGTATTGAAGAGAAAGTGTGGATGGATCTGCGCTTGTAAATAAGCACCCTCCATCCTCAACCGGTCATTGACCGCTCGCTTCATAGATGAAAGTGATAAGGCACGATACTTCAACTCCATTGCATCTACCGGCTTGGTAACATAGTCGTTTGCTCCAGCCAAGAAGCCCGCATAGACATCTTCCCGCTCACTGCGTGCAGTCAGTAGAATAATAGGTAATTCATACATCGTAAACCGCTCGCGGACTAATCTAGTCATTTCGTAACCAGACATACCCGGCATCATCACATCAGCGATGATCAGATCGAATCGATCATGGTTTAACTTATCCAGCGCTTCACGTGCAGAAGTCGCAGTCACCATCTGATATGTTCCATCTGACAAAATATTTTGCAAAACTTTTAGATTGACCGAATCATCGTCAACCGCCAGAACACGAATAATATCAGCGTCTGTATTCGAGAGTGGCTCTACTTCCTTCGTGGAGTATGTGGCGGCCACCATAGTAGATACCTCAGCAGTGATCCATTCACTGAAAGGTGACAATGGGTCCGTATCTTTTTCTATATGAATATCAGAAATGGAAGACTGTACACTCTCATTTACTTCAGGTAATTTGAAGCTGAACTTACTTCCCTTGCCCGGCTGCGATTGCAATAATAATTCACTACCGTGCAGCTCAACCAACTCTTTACAAATACTAAGACCCAGACCGATACCACCTTCACCGTAAGCTCCTTGTTCATAACGCATAAATACACGCTTTCTCAGTGCCTCATCCATACCAATTCCTGTATCCGTAACATGGATCCATACCTGCCCATCCACTTGTTCTGCTGACAGTACAACACTTCCCTGTTCGGTGAACTTAAGCGCATTATGAACTAGATTAATCAGAATCTGTACCAATCGTTCCTCATCAGCATATACACACGGCAAATCCTCATTAATGTCCATGCGAAGCTCCACCTTAGTCTCACCGGTCAGGAAGCGTAACATATCCAGCACGCCCTCAGCCAAGGACCTTACTTGCACCACCTTGATGTTCATCACAATCCGTTTATCCTGCAATCTCACTACATCTAGCAAATCGTTCAGCATGAGCGACATCCGCCGACTGACCATTATTAGCAGTTCCATGTCACGTTGACTCTCTTCATCCAGTACATGTTTCTTTCTTATGAGCACACTCTGAGCAATATTCATAATCCCATGCAAAGGAGTCCGTAGTTCATGAGATGTATTGGCCAAAAAACGATCCTTTAATTTGTTCGATTCAGCCAATTGAGCATTCAGTAACACATTTTGATGGGATTGATGAAAATATCTCCTAAACCAATAAGTAGAAAAAGCGGCAAGTGCAGCAATTAAATCTACAGGATAAAACATGAATTGTGAGGTTCCTGCGTAATAGACAGACGCCCACAATATATTATTAATCACAGCTAGCACTGAACATAATAAAAATAGAGCTCCCTCAGCTTGAATAAATACCATTTTCATAAAATAATAAGCCGTCCAAAATACTGGAATGTAATACAGGATCATATAGACCCCTTTTTCGATCGAATACAGCACTGTCTCTTCTGGACCAAAGATTATAAATAGGGTAAAACCGAGGAGTGAGAGGATATAACTATAAAAAGCCTTACCTTTCCGCAGGTTCCCAAAGAGCTCTCTTCCCATGAGGAACAGAAACAAGCAAAACCCTATGTATGAAAGAACCTTTAGCTTCAATGTCCAGGCAAAATCAACTTGAAGAAACCGGAACAATAGTCCATTATGTTCAACCCCAATAGATACAGCTGCTGCGACCATCATCGAAAAGAAAATAATCAACTCTGTTTTTCGCACATCCATCAAATAAATAATCAGTAAATAGAGCCCGTGAATCAAAAGCAATACCCCTACAACTAGCTGCAAGCCAATGGAATTCCAGTAGACTGTATCTATCTCGTGTTGAATGCCAAACTCTACAGACCTAACAATGCCTCCTTTTAACGGAGACCCGTAATTTGACGCTCGAACAAATAGATCCATTTGGTTCTGATCTGTCGGTACATAACTGATCAAGAATGACTTCGTGACAGAAACATGGCCTTCTTTCTCTTCAGATAACTTACCGAATCGTGAGAGGACTGTTCCATTAATCTCCACTTCAGAAGCAGTATAGACCGATTGAAACCAAAAGCTAAGCGGCTCAGATAAGGGTTGATCCAGCAGAATACGCAAATGATAAGTTCCGTATCCATATGCCTTCTCTTGATCTGCCGGATTGAATTTATAAGTCCAGTTACCCGGCACCTGAAGCCTCTGCCATTTCGTAGCGTTGTTAATATTGGTAGCGTTCACCCATTGTTCAGGATAGAATTCCCATTCACCATCCAGCGGAAAGGAGCTTAGTGATTCAATATCCACCCCACGTAAATCTAATACACCTTGTTTCACAGCAGGTGGATTGGACAACGAAAAATGATTATGCCAGCCCCATCGCACAACAATCAAGAGACCGATAAATACTACTATGTATAACATATGACTTAACTTAATTTTATTCTCCGAAGTTCTCATGTACGCCTCATTCTTCGATAAATTTAATAGTGCTATATTCCCATCTTCCACTATTGAATATTATAGTCTGATTATACTATATTATGAGGTTTATAGAGGTGGGTAATCCTAGTTTCAAAGGACAAAAAAAAGGAACTCCGTTTTGAGCGGAGTTCCTTTTTTAAAAATTATATCGAATCACTACTCTTGTTCATTAGCATTTCTACCATTTCTTGATAACCCCTATTTTGCGCATGCTGTAAGGGACTAACTCCGTTAGAATCTGCTATATGAATATCAGCACCATGATGTATTAACAATTGCACTATAGCCTGATGTTCTTTGCCCCCATCGCCTAGTATGATAGCTTCTAGTAATGCAGTCCAACCCAGATTATTGACATGATCAATATTGACGTCAGAACTTGTAAGAAGTTCTTTCACAATATCCACATGACCACGGTCTGCAGCAGGGATGAGTGCGGTCCCCCCAAACCTATTCACAATTGAGGTATCAGCACCTGCAGCAATAGATACCTTCACAAAATCAAGCATTCCTTCAGCGCCTGAATAAAGAAGTGGATTATCCGAGCGATTGTCGCGGATATTGATGTTGGCACCTTGTTCAAGCAATAATTTGAATATATCCAGTTGATTCGTGTGTACAGCGATTAAAGCGGGCGTTCTACCCTCATTATCTGTAACATCAATATCTGCACCGTCTGTTAATAGTTTTATTATAAGCTCCTTATCCCCTTCACGGGTAGCAGCTAACAACGCTTGGTTCAGCTTATCCATTTCATTGTTCACCTCCTGAGTTGATTGCTGCTCTTGGCTGTTTAACACCTTGAAATCATCGATCTGACATCCTGAAATAAAGAGGAAGAGTGTTAAGACAAGAAAGCGCATGACATTCAACACCTTTCATGTAGACTCGCCTTATTTCGAAGTGAATGTGGCTTGAGAGGTTGCCCATGCGCCTAGTGGTGTTACAGTATACACTGTCCCAGCAGCCAATTTACCGCTATTCGTAATATCGAATACACCAACAGCACCTTTACGACTGGAGAATTTATAGGTTGCAACCCATTTGTCTCCGTTTGGAGCGGTTAGTTGTACACTACGGCCCGAAAACAATTCATCGCCAGGGTCTTGAGCCAAGGATACATTGATGGATGTATCGCTGACAGCTTCAGCGCCAGAGATTTGCAGTGGAGATATTTCTTTTGCTTCGAATGAAGGATTTGCTATATTGGCCCAGTCAGATGTTACGGTATATTTCACACCCGGTTTCAAGACTTGTCCTTCAGGAAGCCGGAATTTCGGCTCAATCTTACCATCTGTTGATTGTGTAAATGGAACATACTTGGCAACGATGGATTCTCCACCTTCTGGGGTAATCGTTACTTGTCTACCTTGCATGGAAGGAATGATTTGATACGTGATGCCATTTGCTCTGTTGTTCTCATCCAAAACAAATGCGTTAGCACCACGTCCACCACTGTATGCAGAGATGACATATCCATAGTCAATGACGCCATTTGTTTTCAGTGCTTCAATCTCAAAGGTGTCGCTGGTTACCTGAGTGGTTGCTGTCATATCCACCTTGGCTGCGTTTCCTACAAATGATCCTGCATTCTTACCTTTGTACGTTAAATTATAGGTTGTTCCAGCTTTTTGCACCGATGTAGGAACAATGTACGTTGCAACAGAACCCGATTTCAGCCGCGGCATATTCGTTAAGGTTAGACCGTCATTGAATACAAAATCTTCTTTTACTTTAGCAAACACCTCATTCTCAGCTGTCAAAGGAGCATCTAAGGTTACGATTAATGTAATTTCATTGATCGATTTCACACTTGTAATTTGAGCTTTATCGGATGGCATTGCTTTACGTGCTGTATTCAGTAAGGCCGCTGTTTCGCCACGTGTTGCGGGTTCAGTAGTAGAATTCAATTGATTAACCCAGTAGTTAACCGATAAGACGTCACGCTTCAACGCCTTCGATACAACTTGCACGATTTCTTCATCCGTTACCGTTTTATTAGGGCTAAATTTACCATCTTCCGTTTCCATTATCCCTAAACCAACAAGTACTGACGCATATTTGTAATACCATACGTTCGAGTTCACATCGGTGATTGGGGCAGTGTTCTCTTCAGTGCTTTGTAATTTAAAAGTCAATACTACCATTTTCGCTAATTCTGCACGATTGATTGGATTGTTCACACCCATCGAATGATCTGCATAGCCCTGTAACACACCTAATCCCGCAAGTACTTCAACGGCTTCTTGAATTTCTTTATCTGATAACTTAGATGCAGCTGCGGATATTCCTATGTTGCCTGATGTAGGTGCTGCTTGTACATTTAACACCGCAAAGGATAAAGAGGTTGCTCCTAGTGTTGCTGCGACCATTAATGCTGCTGCTTTTTTAGCTACGATTTTCACTATATTTCCCCCTAAGATCATTAAGTTATTTGTTGTTCATGTCTATAACTAAATGATAATTGAAAGAAATAAACTCCCCAGAAACGATTTATTAATAAAGTATTAACTAGAGCTTAAAAATATCGAAAATCGTCAAGAAAATGCCATTACACCGTAAATCGGTATCCCGCACCCCACACTGTTTCAATATACTGTGGGTTCGAGGGGTCCGATTCCAGCTTCTCCCGTATTTTGCGAATATGAACCGTAACCGTTGCGATATCTCCGCTGGAGTCCATCCCCCAGACCCGTTCGAATAAATCATCTTTGCTGAATACCCGATTCGGATGACTCGCTAAAAAGACCAGTACATCGAACTCCCGCGCGGTAAACAAAACCTCATGATTACGTACAAACACTCTGCGGGAATTTTTATCGATATGAACTCCACGGATTTGGAGCTCATGCTTCTCCATTGGCTCTAGCTTGCTGAGCATGCGTTCATATCTAGTTAGGTGCGCTTTCGCTCTTGCCACTAATTCACTTGGACTAAAGGGCTTCGTAATATAATCATCCGCTCCGAGATTAAACGCCCGAAGCTTATCGATCTCCTCTTTTTTCGCAGATACGATAAAGATCGGCACTTCCTTAGCCTCCCTAATACGGCGGCATAATTCAAAGCCATCGATGCCAGGTAACTGCAAATCTACGATAATAAGATTGTAATCCCCTTCAAGAGCCTGCCCAAGCCCCTCAGAACCTGTATGACATATATCAACGGCAAAACCGTTCAGCTCAAAATAATCCTTTTCCAATTGCGCTATCGTTGCCTCATCTTCAATAATCAGAATCCTTGTCATGCGAATGAAATCCTCCTTCATCGGTCGTTCGCTTCAAAGTAAAGAACAAGCTTGATCCCACACCTGGTTCACTTTCCATCCATATCGACCCACCATGCCCTTCAATAATCTGACGAGCTATCGCAAGACCAAGTCCGCTACCGCCTGTCGATAGGTTCCGAGAAGGCTCTGCACGATAAAACCGTTCAAAGATATGTGGAAGAGCTTCGGCATCAATACCCATTCCATTATCCTTCACTTCAGCAGTCACCCATTCGCTATCCACTTGCAAAGAAAAACGGATGAAAGGGTCCGGCTTGTCCATATACTTCAGCGCATTTCCAATTACATTCAGTAATACCCGCTTTAATTTATCCAAATCTGCTATAACCTCAATACGCTCGGAGTTATGGTCGTCCAGATGAAATGAAACTCCTTTATTTTCGTTATGGTAGCGCATCTCTTCGATACAATCCTCGAGGAATGCAATAATATCCACAGCCTCGAACGAAAACGGAACCTGATTCAAATCCAGCTTGGAATAAAGGAACAATTCATCAACCAATTTATCCATTCCAATAGTTTTGTTATAAATAATGTCGACGTACATGTCCATCTTCTCAGGTGTATTGGCGACACCATCTCGTATGCCTTCAATAAACCCTTTAATATTCGTAATCGGAGTACGTAAATCATGTGAAATATTTGAGATTAATTCTTTCCGATTCTCCTCATATTGCAGACGAAGGTTCACTGACTCTTGCAACCTCTGTCTCATCGTCTCAAACGCTTTATTTAACTCCCCAATCTCATCTTTGGACTGCAGGTTAAGTTCAAATTGGAGGTCACCCTCTTGAATTCGTTCTGCGGAATCCCTTAACTTGTTCAGTGGCTTAATAACACTTCGTGTAATCCAGCGATATAATAGCACATTCGCAATCACAAGAACGCCAATTAATATCAATGAAAAGATCGGTAGCAGCCTCCGTGTGAGTTCCGCAAAAGGGCTATGCTCTTTGATGACGAAAACACTGCCTTTCGCCCCATCCGAATATTTAAAGTCAAATTTGGCATAGCCATAAAATCTTTCTTTAATATTAAACGTGTTACGAATCTGATAGTTATTGAGATCGTAAGGAGGTAAAGCATCCTTTAATTCAGGTTGATTGAAGGTGCGCGATTCAAAAACAGGGTCATTCACTCGCCTTACAAATAGTCCCGCTTTCTCAGTCTTTAGCTTAAAATCATATTCCAGTAACAAATCCTTGTTCTGCAATTCATCCGGGTCATGCTTGGCTAAATACTTTAATTCTAAAAAAATAGATTCCTCTTGCTCCGACAACGGATTTAATTGATAGTGCACTTTATAAAAATCCCGAAGACTGTGAACATCTCCTGTAGATGCAATTGTAAATAAAGCTGCCGTCATTACGATGATAAGTAAACTAACGACTAGCATTCCCGTATAAGATAACAGTAATTTTATCCGAATCGACACGACTGTTCCCCTCTCACTAACATTGGATCCGCTAAATAATCATCTCCGTATTTTAGTGAAATACTATCACATGGGGAGAGCGTTTGCTAACAGAAAAAAACTTCTACCAACACTTTGGCAGAAGTTTTTATAGAACTTAATTTACGCGAGATCATCAAATGCTATATAGATTGATCTGATGATTTTCCTATTTCGGGTTGGTCGCGACTCCAGAGAATGTTTGGACTTCCGGCCGCTGTTGTCTGCAGATTTCTTGATTTATACCGTTCTTAACGGTTGAAATCCGCAGACTGCCTATGCTTTCGAAGCGAGCTTTCCTACGGAAAGCTTTCGGGCGGACGCTACCGCTCCTACAGTTCCAAAATTCCCTTCCACCACTTTTCCCTTTTTTGAATATTTTCAAGTTCAATCTATATGGGTACGTTTTTCAATGATGAGAATACTTTATCGAAGCCTGCTTTAGAACGAGAAAATAATTCAGATGAACTTTGCGCGGAAGCCGGCGCCAGAACTTCTTGGGCGATCACACCGGTATACCCGATCTTTTTCAGGCTTCCCAAGAATCCTGTGAGATCAATAGAACCTTCTCCTGGATACAATCGATCGAAATCTAACAATTCCACTATCGGTAGAGGTTTAGCATCATTAATATGGACATATGCAATTTGATGCGGTTGTAATTTCAACAGATCCTCACTCGTTAATCCATTCGTATGCCAATGGTAAGAATCCAATAACAATCCGATGTTCCTTACTTGAATCGTCTCCATCCAGCTCAACGTATCTTGCATCGTCCAGATCAGTGGATTTGCCCATTGTGTACGTAAGTGATGAGGGCCTACGAACTCTAATGCTAATGTAATTCCATAAGCGCCTAATATTTCCGCGCATAGTCTTAAACGTCTTGTGGCTGCAATCATAAAAGCTGCGACCGGAAGATCTGTCGAAGGTAAAATATATGTACAACATGTCGTACAATTTAATGCAGCAGCGGCCTCAGCCATTTGGGTAAGCGATTTCAACCCTTCTCTAAAGCTTTCCTCTGTTGTGCGCCAATCTACCACTAAACCAAATGATCCTAGCATGATTCCATGGCTTTCCAGCAATTGAACAGCCCCATCCTTACCATACTGCTGCACTAACTCTAATGGATTTGCGTCTATCGACTGAAAGCCAAATTGGCTCGCAAGTCTGATATATTCTTCATTAGAACTGAGTTCACCCAAGCCTGCTGTTGTTAATCCTCTTATCATCGTCGTTCTCCCCCTTATGACCAATCTAAACAGTTCGTCATATCTAGTCTAGCGCATCGTGCACTCGAATAAAACCATCTCTAGTCCCCTTTAACAAATTCTACGATCCAATTGCAATAATGTTTTTTGTCAAAAATTAAGATGGGGTGAGAGGCTTATGGGGGGACGATGAGCCCTTCCTTTCATTTTCGTTCAAAGATCCTTATACTTGCTTGGAGAAGCATTTCAAGGGAGATTGAACAGTATGGACATAAAAAAATTGCAATACTTTATCGCAGTAGCAGAGGAACTGCATTTTAACCGTGCAGCAGAGAAGCTGAATATGACGCAGCCTCCCTTAAGCCAGCAAATTCAAGCTCTGGAGAATGAGATTGGTGTGAAACTATTAGAACGGAACAAAAGACAAGTTCGTTTAACGCCAGCCGGGGCGGTATTTCTAGAGGAGGCTAAATCCATTTTATCTCAACTGGAACGCTCTATTAAAACAACACAATTAGTCGATCAAGGAATTATCGGACATTTGAACATTGGATTTATTGATTCTGCAGCTGGCGGAGTATTGGTTGATATGTTAAAAATGTTTCGGGAACGTTATCCACAAGTACAACTCACATTACATGAGATGACGTCTGCTCAGCAGTGGCAGGCTTTACATGAAGGAACGATTCACATTGGATTTGTACGTTATACAGAGTCGGGCAAACATATCGAGCATCGTCCCTTAGTCAATGAATCGCTAATTGCCGTTTTGCCAGAGCAGCATCACCTAGCTCATTTACCGGTGTTATCCATTCGCTCTTTAGCTTTAGAGCCGTTTATATCGTTTCCACGTCATTTAGGAGCACCTTTTCATGACCTCATTATGAGCTTCTGCGCCCAACACGACATGTATCCGAATGTTGTACAGGAAGCCATTCAGATGTACACCATTGTAAATTTGGTAGCTGCTAATCTTGGAGTTTCCATTGTGCCCTCTTCAGTTGCTATTTTTCAGCGTGAAGGTGTCACATTTCGTCCCTTTGAAGAAAGCACACCATCGATTCCCCTTTATGCCGCTTGGAGAACCGATTGCGATCGTGCCTCCTTATCCGCGTTACTAGAGATCATAGGACAAATGAGTTCAGAAGTTATTAATGGTGAATGATATAATATTCAGCCCGTTTTTCTAGGATCACGTTCAACGAGTCCTTCTAGCACTCTATCGATTTGCATCATCACTTCCCTATCCAGACGAACTCCCGCAGCTTTGGCATTTTCTATTACTTGCTCAGGCTTGGATGCCCCAATAATTGCAGATGAGACTTGTGGATTTTGCAACACCCATGCTATAGCCAATTGCGGAAGCGTCAACCCAACTTCACTGGCGATGGTAGAGAGATTCGAGATCGCCTCAAGCACCTCAGTCCGAAGCCATTGACCCGCCAATTTATTCATAAAAGGTGAGCCCGCAGCTGTTGAAGCACGAGAACCCTCTGGCAATGGTTGCCCTGGCATATATTTGCCTGAAAGAATCCCTTGAGCAAGCGGTGACCAGACCACCTGTCCAATCCCTTCCCGCTCACAAGCTTGAACTACCTCCGTCTCCATTACGCGCCATAACATCGAATATTGAGGTTGACTAGCCACCAATGGCACCTTCAATTCCCTCGCCAAAACAGCACCTTCTGCTATCTGATCCGCCGTCCACTCACTTATCCCGACATAGAGAACCTTACCTTGACGCACCAGATCCGAAAAAGCCAAGAAGGTCTCTTCAAGGGATACTGTTGCGTCAAAGCGATGCGCATAATAGATATCAATGTAATCGGTCTGTAATCTGTTCAGTGAGGCATGGCACGCCTCCATAATATGCTTGCGGGACAGACCTCTTGCGTTACGTCCCGTCCCTGTGGGATGGCACACCTTGGTACACAATTCGATATCAGCTCTGTGCACTCCTTTTAATGCTTGGCCCAGCACCATCTCAGCTTTCGTATCGGAATATACATCTGCAGTATCAAATGTTGTGATCCCTACATCCAATGCAGCGCGAACACAAGCATGGGCAGTATCATTGTCCACTTGAGCACCATGTGTAATCCAATTACCATAAGCAATCTCACTTAGATGTAAGCCACTCGTTCCTAATTTGCGATAGTTCATTTTTACCCTCCTTTAGATAACAATCTGATTGTAACAAAGAGATATTAATACGAGAAATACTCTTTGATATGCGATTTAATTCAAAAAAGATATTACTGAGATACTTAAAGATAATAAAAAACGCCCTTTAGGCGTTTTTTTTCGGTAAATATTCTGTTTCGAAACTCTAACTTCGCCTACACTCCGGTGAGTATTAACCTCCAAGCCTTGTTACCGCACCACAACTAACAGTACAATAATTCCGAGCCAAAACAGCCAGCTTACTGGGTGACCGAAATTTAATCCCCAGCCGACTCCGAGCCTTTTCTTGACGATTAGGTTTGGATCTTTACGATTGAAATAAATCATACCTAATCGCCATTTATCATCATCATGGACAGGTCTGACATTGGAGCTATCGGCAGATCGCTCCAAGCGGCTTTCGCCCTGACCAGCCCAGAACGTTAAGACCAAGGCGTATAGGATAATAAGGGCTATTATGATTAGGATAATAGGGATAGCGAAATTCATGTTAAGCAGAGATATCATGTTTAGTTGCACAACAGAAAACAGGATAACCATTAAGAAGCTTGCTGTAAGCATAAAATATGACCAAGTACGGCGGTAAGTTGCGTCTTGTCTGATGGAACGGTTAGGATCATTGGGTTGAACCTGCTGCTTTACTCTGCGAATACTCCAATTCTCAAATATGAACAAAAGTGTTATGAACACTTGCATTATCGTAGGCATAAACACAGAACTAAAAGATTTAGCTGCATAGCGGTCTACGTTCCAACTGCTGTTGAAATGGATCGGAATTTGATCAGGAATCAGATCGTAGTTGCGTAGCACAGTTACAATACTAACAACAGTAATTAAAACATGAATGAGGAACCAATTATTAGACAAGCCAATGTTTCTTTTCCGAAATCCAGTGTCCACTGCCATGATCGATGGTTCCAGAGCAATAGGCAGCATAGGTAGTAAACTTTTCATTTTGAAATGATAGCTAATGTTAATGACTAGGGAGATTACGACCATGGCAAGTGAATAAGTGACAATGATCCAACTTTGTTGCTTGGAATGTTCATCACCGTATAGTAGACAGATGATACAAACAATGAACAAGATGGTATGCAAGGTAGCACTGATCCTAGCATATGACTTCCGCATCTGGTGCAGAGGCTCACTATGGAATTGTACAGGGCTGACGGTGACCCCAAAACTAATCGTCTCTCTTGTTAAATAAGGCATGCTTACCATGAGTACAATGGCAGGAACAAATACAAGGATCATTACTATAACAGGCATTATCGTCATATCATTCGCCTCCTCTTATACATAAGTGTTTATTTGAAAACTCTATAGCATATCCTATTAACTTAGGATAGGTAATCGACTTGAACATAAATTTTATTATAATCGATTTTAGTGACTATAGGGATGAAATTAACAATTTATCCAGTTTTTTTGCTACACAGAGCTACTCATCTGACAACTGAATTATGACAAGTACATCTGTTTGAAATTCTGTGTAGGTAAAGGATAGGATTTCGGACACTTACTTTAAATATTCTGCAATTTGGATGACTTGTGTGGGTAATAAATAAACATCATCCAACTCTTGTCGAGTGATTCCTATGGACGCTAAAGTGACACTCGGTGCTGAATGTGATTAATCTTACGATTTAATGATGAGAGGAAACTGAACAGCATATGCCTTATATTGATCGAAATGGTATGAACATTTATTATGAATATCTTCACTCTAACTCTCTTAACCAACAAATAGACGCTGTCCTGATTATCCACGGAGCGGGTATGAATTTACGTTCCTGGGATTTGATTGTTTCTTATTCGCAGCAACACTATCATATTCTTCGCTATGATTTGCGCAGACATGGGTTGAGCGATAAAGGACCAGATAGAGTAGCTTGAAGACTGCTATTCACTCTTTTTCTTCTAGAGCGGCTCAATATTTCTTCTTTTTTTCGCTGTTGGTCATGGAGCAGGAAGCATATGTGCCGTGCTGCTCGGTACAATCCGTCACTTCATAAAGGCAGTTAGTTTGATTAATTCATTTGAATTAATTATACTCAACAGTATGGAGGAATGGACATTGAATACAAACCTAAGCAACGATATGAATAAAGGAAATGAAGACTCCACCCAAACTCGTTTATTAGAAGCAGGGCTGCGGATCTTTGGATTAAATGGCTATGAAGGCGTACGTACGCGGACCCTTGCAGATGAAGCTGGTGTGAACCAATCGGCGATTCCGTATTATTTCGGTGGAAAAAAAGGATTGTACTTAGCGGTTGCCCGTCGCTTGACAGCAGCCGTTCAAGATGATTTTTTGAAGCAGGCTTTAATTGAGACAGAAGAGATTGAGAAACGGTCAAAAGAAGAAGCCGCAGAAGCTCTTAAAAAAGTCATGACGCAATTTTCCAAGACGATGATTGGTAATCATGAAGCCAATGCAAGAAGTGTATTTATCGCAAGAGAGCAGATGCAGCCTACAGAGGCTTATGACATTTTGTATGAACAATTCTTCCAGCCACTACATCAGATGATTGCCGTCTTGGTGAGTAAATTAATGGATCTAGACGCAAAAGATTCAAAAACGATATTAATCGCACATGCAATTGTTGGACAATCGGTTGCGTTCTCTGTGGCGAAGGAAACCTATTTGAGACGCCAAGGGATTCAAGACTTGGATGAAGTACACATTGCTTTGATCGCCAAGGAGCTTGGCGAAATGTCGATTCGTACATGCAGTGGCTATTCTCATTAAAAAGAGGGTACGTAACGAAGACATAAACATTCTTCTATACGTACCCTTTTGCTATTTTACCAAGTTGCCCTCATCAGCTGAGTAGAATTTTTATTTAGTTCAATCCCCCCAGCTTCACCCACGATCACCGTTCCGCCAAGATTAATGACCTTCTTACCAATCGCACAATTCGGCTCAAATGCAAACACCATTCCTGTCTTGAGTTCGGTCTCTAACCCTATGGATGGGATCGGCAGCACTTTCCCGTACTCTCTCGCCTCAGGCAACCGTGCAATCTCATCGCCAACCCCAATAAGACCAAATGGACTAATGGAATGAATAAGCGGATGAACGTGCCAACCTCCTGCTTCACGCATCGGCTCATTCATCGCTTTAACCACGTCTCCGAAAGTAGCCCCATGCCGCAGCTCTTTTACTCCGTTCTCATACGATTGTCTCGCTGCCGCTGCCGCCCGCTCAAAATCCGGATGCACAGCTCCTACAGCGATTGAAGGCTGATGCTGCGTCTCTAGCATTCCGAATGATGAAAATACCTCGGCCAAAATAATATCTCCTTCTTGGATCACCCGCGGCTCCTCTGGTCGATATGTCCATGCGGGCAATCCCCATCCTACGAACTCTGGTCCTGATCCCATTAATATCGTTGTCGTGAACCCGACATGGGTCGCACAAGCATTCATCGCTGCCGCATAGATCTCATTTTCTCTCACGCCTGGCTTCGTTGCCTCAAGCATCGCCTGGCACATTTTTTCCCCAACGTTCGCTGACCATTTTAATACCGCGATCTCCTCCTGACTTTTCACAGAAGACAGTGCGAAAAATTTGTGTCCCACAGGCTTAAAGGTCCCATTCGGTAATCCTTTTAGGATCGTTTGCCAAGTATTATAGGGCATGGCTCCATCAAAGTAATAGGGAGGATAAGGCTCTAAGCCAATCACACCAAATGCTTTATTTGTAAGTCCTCTCTCTTCCATAATCTTGACAATGTGCGCACCCATTTTTCCGACATACATATTTTCCGGGCGTATCCAGCCTTGCGTATTCGTATATCCAGCTTGAATATGATCTTCCACAGCAGTGGCTAAAAAGACAACAGAGATCGGCTCTTCATTCTTAGGGAAAATGACAATAGAACCTGGACGCTCATTCGTAAAGTAGGTGTCCGGGTTAAATACAGCAGGGAACGCACCTTCTCGATCTCCATACACAATCAATACATCCACATGCTCTTCTTCCATTAGCTGATTTGCAATGTTCCATCTACGATCTCTTTCCGCAAGTGAGTAGGTAGGGATTCTAGTATCTTGATTGTTCATACCTCTTTCTCCTCCTAACGTTTATTTCTTTCCAGAGTTCATTGCTGATCGTTGCCTTTTGTCATCATCCAACCGTATACATGCGAATGGCCCCCCTCCAATAGATGCCATGAATGAACCTGTTACATTGCAAGTATAATTCATTCATTTGATTAATTCAATTGAATTAATCAAATGATTTATGTGCAAAAATAGCTCCAATAACTTGGAGAATTAATCTTTAAATCATTAAAATGAAAAACACTGTATCTTTAAAGAGCCTGTTCAAAAAGCTCATAAAGTTGTATTAAAAAAAATGCACCTTTACGAGGAACGGTAAAATGAAGGTACCCCTACCAACATCAAACCATACGCGAGATGCATTTTCATGGACTTACAGTTTGAGCTGCAGACTTTGCGAGAAGACGTATTCCGATCACGACGCCATCTGCGGCGTTCAACGAGCGAAGGCGAACCAGAATAAGTTTTTCATTGGTTATCGCAAGCATTCCATTGTTTGCCCCAGCCCGAAAGGATCGGTCATCCCGCCCAATGATACGGCGGATGTCAAATTAATGCTGCCGCCAATTGAAATAATGAAGAAAATCGAAGGACTCAAGGTCGATTATCTGGTGGCCGATTTGGGTTATTTCGATGCCGATGATCAAAAAGAAGCGCGCCTTAAGCATGATGTAGCGGTCGTAACGGAAATCAGAAAACACGATATTTCCTGAACTCTCTTCCCATGAAGGAAAACCGGAATGTGAGCAAGGACATGCCCTTGTTTTCGACGGATTCGATAAAAAAACATATACCTCTTGTTTTCGCGGATACGATGACAAATGCGCCGCCTGTCCGCTACAAGGCCTTTGTGAGAAGCAGTTTGGCTATACCTTCAAGGAAAACCCGTTTTCTACGGACCTGTTTCACAGGGCAGTATGCTACAAGAGCACATGCTGAATCTCCGTAAGCAAGTGGAACTAGCGTTTGCACAAGAATCGAATCAACTAACTTCCGTTATGAAGTATAAAAAAGTAACGGTTCGTACAACAAAGCGCGTCGAGAATTGGTTTATCTTGCGGAATGCGTTTCGATTAATTGAGCGGATGATTGAGCACTTGCGAGCCACAATCCTGCCTCCAAATCATGTGACGACCCTCAAAAAGCTTCAAGAGATTCAAGTGGAGCAAATCTCGTTGCCGTTGGCGGGGTAAGAAAGTTGAACTCCCCCTAAAAAAAGCAAATTACGACACAAGGGATACGTCTGTTCAAAATCAGGTAAGTAACATACTTACTCTTAGCGACAGCATGACTTATCATATCTAACGGAACATCACCTGGTTTACTCGCTTCATAACAAAGAATATGTGTAAAACTATCCAGCTGAGGATTAAAATCGGGCCTCGCAGGATAAATCTGCAATAAAATAACATTCTCATTCTTCTTGCTTTGAATTTCGTCTTTTCTTTCAAATAAGTGTTATTACTTTAGCTTCCAGAAAATCTCTTCCATTCAAAATGTCTATTCGATCTGCTTAAAGCACTTTACAATAAAAAAACTTCCACCATACTCTGGTAGAAGCTTCTTATCGCAATTTAATCATTCAAAATTCCAATCATTTTTCTTTCCTTCGCTAGCTGCTCCACAGTAAAATCATGCTGAGCAGAAGCATAAGCGCTAAAAACAATATCGAGCACAAACAATTGAGCAAATCTGGAGCTTGTTGCCGCACTACGAAGCTGTGCTTCCGGCGCACGTGATGTAAATAAAGAAACATCAGCAAGCTGAGAAAGCTTGTTATTACCAGGACGAGTGAGGCTAATTGTTTTTATTCCCTGTTCCTTAGCTCGTTTTATTAATTGAATAACTTCTCTCGTTTCACCGCTATACGAAATTCCCCAGAAGACGGCATTTTCTGATTTCGTAGCCATGGCTCCCGCCAATAAATGACGATCTGAAATCGCATATACATTTTTGCCTTACCCCATAAACATAAATAACCTCTGCGTGCTCAATAGACTGCGCGTCGAGTTAACTGGCCGTATTCTGAAAGGTCAGTATGGTGTTCGACAGCAATTTATCAATGATGGAATCAACGTTTCATTCGATTCAACATCAAAGTATCTAACATGCGGCGTGTACTCTACCTCCGCGGATAAACGGATTTTCAGCGCTGGAAAGCCCTCTATTCCAAGCGACCGACAAAAACGAACAACCGCGGCACTGCTTGCCTCCGCTTTTGTCGCTAACTCATGTATGGTCATATGCAGTACTTCTTTAGCATTTGCAAGAATGTACTCCGCTACTTTTTTCTCTGATTCTGGCAATTCATTTAAGACTAGCTCAATTTGCGAAATCATACTTCCCCGCAATTAAACCTGCTCCAACAAATGTAGGAATCATTGGTATGAAAATATTTCCCATTTTTCGCAAAAAATTCTTGAACGGTTTATCATTCTTCTTTTTAAGCTTCGCCTTCATTTGTGCGCTTTGTGCTTGTAATTGCTCAGCCGAAGTCGCTATTTTCCCAATACTCATTTAGACTATATTGAGCAATCTAAATTTTGTATCACTTCTACGATTCCACACGTTCCATTATTGACGAATTTTTATTTCAATATTAAACTATAAATAAGAAATTAAATTCCAAAAAACCGTTTTTTTCATTTATTAAATTTATCCCAACATTACGTCGCAGGAGGAAATGAAAGATGACGACGACACCAAACATCATCGTAATGAACCATCCAACTAGAGAGCAGCTTGACAAGATTTACGATATTTTAGATGAATGCTTTTCCGTAGGCCGAGCTTATTTCCAAGAAAGATTAGACCTAGACACCACATATGATCCAGATACAACATGGTTTGCGATGGTTGACGATAAGATTGCATCTAATGTACAAATTTTTCCGTTTCATATTAGAGTCGGTCAAGCGATCTTGAAAACGGGTGCAATGGGGAGTGTCGGTACAGATCTAAATTACCGCGGGCTGGGGCTTGCACACAAAATTCTTCATGCGCAGACCAACTATATGAAAGAAACCGATTATGATATAAGCTTGCTTTTGGCTAGCAAGCATGCGTTTTATGAAAAAGCTGGCTGGAGACTTATTCCGGAGACTGCTTTCGCAATTGAAAAACCAGCAAGTTTGGAGCAGCAGCAAAACAGTGATGAAATCATTCCTTTTGAAGCCTGTTATCTCGATGATATCCGTTTCATCTATGAACAATTCAATAAGAATCGTACCTACACCGTGATCCGAAGTAGAACGTATTGGAATGATTTATTGACCTGGCCGGAATGGAAGAAAGTTGACTGCTTGCTCCTTCGCAGAAATGGAAAAATCGTCGCTTATGGCATCATTGAAAAGAAAGATACTGAACAAGTATTTATTAATGAATTATTGTATTTGAACGAAGCCGAAAACGGTGTTGAAGCTTTGTTTCATGCCTTATGTCAGCTGCGCCAAAATGCAAAGCAAATATTAGCGATGCTCCCAGAGGACCATAAGCTATATTCCTATTACCAACAGCATCAAGCAAATTCAATTCAAATCAATATGGCGATGTGGAAAATGATCAATCTCAGTTCAACTTTCCATAAGCTTCAGCCTGAATTAGAAGATCGCCTAAACCGTAGCAACATAATTGCAGACCAGGAGCTGCATATTGCACTTCGCAGCAATGAGGACTGTATCTACTTGGATTATAAGCAAAAGCAGCTTTCTGTTTCCGATGCTAGTAATCATACCAATCCCTATACTTCAATAGAAGTAGATGAACGTGAGCTAATGACTTATATCATGTTCGGCTATAATGAAGCAGGCGCAGCAAAGGACAGTACTGAGCACGCTAACATCCTTCAAGCTCTATTTCCGAAACAACAAGCTGTGTTTTATTTGACCGATAAATTTTAAGCCATTTTTGATTCCTACCATTTTAAAATAAGGGTGTGTCGCAAGTCCAACTGCTCGGACTTATGACACACCCTTATTTTTCCATAGCGACAAAAACTAGTCGTTGTTCATTTTTGATCTTCCTAACAGGACAGCACCGTAGGCTGCATCCTTAATCGGCAAAATCAGCTTTGTTTGCGTGTAGCTCTGTGCGAGCTTTCTCTCCAAGGCTTCTTTCACAAAGCGAGACTTTTGCAGCACACTTCCTGCAATCGCAATCGGACTTTCATATAGCTTAAGCCGTTCAATAACAGGCACAACAAGCTCATATAGATTGGCTGCACATTTCTCCGCTAACGCTATTGCATGTGCATCGCCCTTCTCGCATGCGGTCGTCATAATCGGTGCGAGCTGCGCAATATCTTTTTTCGTCGTATTTTTATCATAAACAAAGCCAATAATCTCTTTCACAGTGCTTAATCCAAGCTGCTCATATACCATCGCTGGGATGACCGTATCGGTTATTCTTCCGTCCTCCACTTGAACTAATATGGATAATAGATCGCGCCCAATGCTATAACCGCTTCCCTCGTCATCAATCAGATGACCAAAGCCTCCTGTGCGATGCTGCTCTCCTTTTTCATTGACCCCAAAGCAAATCGATCCTGTACCGGCAATGAGAATGATGCCTTGCATCGCATTTTGTGCCCCGTATAATGCGGTTTCTTGATCGCCTGTAATCGTTAATGACCCGATATAACCGTTATTTCTCACATGCTGCTCCAAAAAATTGATGACCAGCGGATTACTTATTCCTGCCGCACCTATACATATATGAGCAACTTCTTGTAAATTACCGCAGTAGAGCCTCGTTTGACTAAAAATTTCCTCAAAGGAGGCGGCAATAGCATCAGCATCACCACCGTTATAATTAATAGGCCCTACAGTAAAGGTGAATAAAGAGTCTTCCTGGTCATGCGTAATGGTGACAGCTGTTTTCGTGCCACCCCCATCAATTCCAACGATAAATGCCATACCTATGTCCCCTTGTTGTACTTTTTATCTACATCTGTATCGTAATATTGGCGGTGGGTACAACCTCACCATTTAGGATTGGAAGGAGTGATTTGAATGCATCAAGTGTATACTCAAATGCCGCAATTCCGCAGAACTCGCCTTCGATTAACGGTAAATCATATGGGCGACCTAATGTAATGGCCGTTACTTTGCAGCCTGCTGCCAGCAGCTTCTGAACAAGCGCAAGCTGACCTTTGTTTTCACGCGCATTGAACAAGCCGATAACAATATGCTTGTAGCCTTGTACCTTTGGCAGCGCAGCGTTGATTTGCTCCTCGCTCGGGTCAATGTCGATAATCTCATAAGCTGTATTAAAATGCTCCCCCATATATTGCGGAAAGCTAAGAGCTTGATTCAAGCTGCTGGACGCAAGATCGGTGCGGTATGAATAGGAACCCATAAATAACATTTGCTCGTCACCGGTATGAATGGGCTGGAGCTCACCTTTAATGAGGCAGATCGTTTCCGTACGCATTAGCTCATTTGCTCGGCGATGTACATCGCAGCCAACTAGTTCATAATCTAGCTCCTCAATCGTCGCATATTGTGCTTTATAAGCTAAAATTTTTGTAACAGCTGCATCAATCAGCGCTTCATCCAAATCACCGGTGGCTACAGCTTCTTCGATCAAATGAATCGCTTCCTTCACTGTCTCAGGAGTATGGCTAATGAATACCAAATCAATACCTGCTTTAACAGCTCCTAACGCTCCTTTTGCCGTACCATAGTATCGTTTGATCGCGTCCATTTCTAAACAATCCGATACAACTAACCCTTTATATCCTAATTTTCCTTTTAATATCTCTGTAATAATGGTATGAGACATAGTTCCGGGCACACCGGATTTTTCAATTTTCGGAAATAAAATATGTGCACTCATAATCGCTTGAGCGCCTTGCTCAATTGCGGCCTTAAACGGCAACAGCTCAAGCTGCTCTAATTCCTCAAGTGTTTTTTCAATGGTAGGCAAGCCAATATGTGAATCGACATTTGTATCACCATGACCTGGAAAATGCTTAAGTGAGGACATGACGCCTCCATCGAGCAATCCCCTCATCATTTGAATTCCATACTGGGATACTGTTGCAACAGAATCACCATATGAACGAACATTTATGACTGGATTCAATGCATTATTGTTAACGTCCATAACTGGAGCTAGATTAAAATTAATACCTAATGCTTTCAATTCTCTGGCAGTCATTCTGCCTGCTGCATACGCATTTTCAGGTCGTCCTGAAGAAGCAATTGCCATGGCTCCAGCAACATTGGTCGCGTCTTTAGGCATACGAGTGACTCGACCGCCTTCTTGGTCGATCGTAATAAAACCCGGGATACCAGTATGTGTCGTGTACCATTGCTGCAGCTCAGTAACAAGCTCGCCTAATTGATATTTATTGTCGATATTATGTGAGAATAAAATAATATTGCCGACTTTATAATGCTCAATAACTTCCTTCAGCTCAGGAGTGATCTCGGTTGAAGGGAAGCCTGTTACGAACATTTGTCCAATCTTTTCGCGCAAGCTCATATGTTCTATTGTTCTCATCAATTACTCACCTTCCTCTAGCAATATAAATGATACTGCTGTGTTATTTCTGCAAATTGCTTGCTTTCCGCTGCAAACTGTTCAAGCATCTGCTTGGCTTGCATATTTTCCGTACGATACATGTTGTCTCCCCCCAGCAAATCGATAAATGGACGAGAGCCCTCCTTCACAGGAGGCAGGAATGAAAATTGCTCGTACAAATCTCTTATCGTAAATAATAAGGTTACCCCAACTTCTAAAGGCCTCAGCACTTGGAGATCTGTAATGTAAATTTGTACCCCGCCGCATAGCTCGCCACAATGTTTAGATGACGTTGGCTTGAAATGAACTGGACGAAAAAGCACACCCGGGATACCTTTTGCATTCATCTCATCTGCCAATTGCTGCGCTTGAATGAACGGAGCACCAATCATTTCAAAAGGGAACGTTGTTCCACGTCCTTCGGAGCAGTTTGTGCCTTCAAATAAACATGTTCCTGTATATAATAACGCCGTTTCATATCGTGGTATTCCAAGTGAAGGATGAACCCAAGTTAATCCTGTATCCGGGAAGGACATGCTCCGTTCCCAGCCTTCCAAACGAACGACATGCAGCGATGCATTCCAATTCATTTGATCATTTGCCATCGTTGCTACCTCACCTGCTGTTAAGCCGTATCGTACGGCTAGCTCGTAATTTCCAACAAATGATTTGAAGCCGGGCTTCAAGACATTCCCTTCTACCGTTACCCCGTTAAGCGGATTAACACGATCAAGAACAACAAATTCTACACCTGCATTTGCACAATCTTCAAGTGCATACAGCATCGTATAAATAAATGTGTAATAGCGTACACCAACATCTTGAATATCGTATACAATGATGTCTACTTCATTCAGCATTTCTTTTGTTAAACGCTTGGAGTCTTTACGGTACAAGCTATAGACTGGAACATTCGTAAAAGGATCCATGTAAGTGTCTACTACTGCCCCTGCATCCAAATCTCCGCGAACGCCATGCTCAGGTGAAAACATCGCAGCAAGATTAAAATTATCATGTAATATAGTAATCGTTGATGCAAAATCCTTCGTAAGACCTGTCGGCGCTGTAATCAATCCTACGCGCTTACCTTCGAACAAATAACGATAATTCGTTATAGAATCAATCCCATTTAACACCATATGAAGCTGCCTCCTAGCTGCTTTTTCGCATAAATGGATAGAACAAGGGAATGTTTCCTGCTATACATAGAAACACTCCCTCTTAGCTAGTTGAATAGTTACCAAAGACTAGACTGCCTAACCTTCACCGTTTCAGCAGGCACCATAAATGCTTCTGCATATGTCTTTCTTGCTTCACAGCCGCGAACAACTGCTAGTGCTTTATAGTAATCCATGTATTTGAAAGATTTGCTATTCGTCACAAACCAATGCTTGCTTAAAGCATCTATCCATAGATCAAATGCCGCTTGATCAAAATCCACATATACGTAAGGGACATAATCAACCGCATCCTCCCAGTTTTCGGAGTAATATAATCTTGCTGCAAAGTGCGCGGGGAGCGCTCGTTCAAAGGATGATAGACTTGCGAAGAAACGGGCATCATTTACGATATGATGCGTTAGCGCATGGTCCTTATGCATACTGTTTTTCCAGTGTGTAATAATAATGTTAGGCTTCACGCGACGAATTACATCACAAACCTTCATACGAACTTCCTGATTGTCAGGCAACTCTCCGTCACAATAATCATCGAATACAATGGCTTCACCGCCTAGCATATCCGCAAAAACCTGTGCCTCTTTCACTTTTTGCTGACGATATTCCTTTATATCCTGTCCTGCCGGGACCCCTCGTTCACCCGCAGTTAACGCTAGTGTCACAATGCGATCTCCCTTTAAACTATGACTTGCGAGTACACCACCAGAAGCTAGCTCCACATCACCAACATGTGCTCCAATTGCTAATACTGTGAATTTTTCGCTCATCTTTAAAGTTCCCTCCGCAATATAGAAAATTGTTTTTCAATAGTAAAGCCCGCTTTTTGATAGATTCGAAGAGCCGGATTATTATTTCCAGTGAATAGAGAGATATATTGACAGCTCACATTTTGAAAAGCTTCAACCATTCGGAAAAATAATACACTGCCAAGGCCATGCCCCTCATGCTCTGGGTGCACTCCGATACCGCAAAAAAATGCTCTTCCATCAGGCTGCGAAATAATTGGACCTGCAAAGCCCACAACCTCGTTTCCGTACACAGCTACTACAAGCGGTGCGCCAACCTTCACATAAGTAACAACATCCTTCTTCCACTGCGGATTTTGCAGGGCAGCAAGCGTTGCTTCAAGCCCAGTATGTAAATCAGGGACATAGGACGTAATGTAATAGTCCTTGCTATTTGCATTGGTTTCCTTATCTAAAATATCTTCGGGAACTATAAAGCTTCCGAGTTTTAAATACATGCCGCATTGCGTCGCTCGATCTTCGTAGCCTCTAGCCATTAAAGCTTCATATAATGGCTGGTCCTTACTGATACCCGGGGCATTATTATGCTCATGCTGAGGTGCACTTGGTATACTCCACTTCAGCTTAACAGGGTTGAAAAACAATACATCCGCTTGTCTTTTCCCAAGTTCTTGGAATCTTTTTTCTAAACGCAATAGAAAAGCATCGTAAAGCTCCAGAGAAGCCACATGGGTATCTATAATAACACTCGTAATATAACCGGCCACATCTCCAAGAGGGAGATCTTCACCGCAGCAGCCAGCTGCAAAACCAACAATCCCTTTTTCGTCACAGCCTACCCATATACAGTCAGCGTCAAAATAAGGATGGTCGATGAATGTATCTTGAAACTCTCGCTCTGTAAATGGCTTATAATCATATTTTGTAGCCTCACGATTCCAAAGCTCTACAACTGCAGAGTGATCTTCAATTGAAAAGGGTCTGATTCGCAACATTTAAGCCTCCTGTGAACGTCCAATATAGGGCCAGGAAATTTTGCCCATTACTACTGGCTGTGAAGCTCCAGTTACTAGCGGGATATTGTTTGGTAAGCGCTCCATCGTGTAATACGCTAGCAGAGCAAAAGCAATTGCTTCCTTAGCATCACTATTACCACCGATATCCTCCTGCGTCAGCACCTGCACGTTATGCGGTGCAAATAAGTGCTGTAAATCACGCAAAAGCGTCTTGTTATAGCTTCCACCGCCGCCAATTAACAATTGCTCAGCCTGGTGCTGCGGTGTAATATACCGTTCATAGCTATCGACGATGCTCCAGGCAGTTAAGTACGTAGCTGTTGCAACAACATCTTCTGCTTTCCAGTTATTAACCTTCATCATTTCAATAATTTGTGCCACGTATTGTTGGCCAAACCGTTCTCTGCCTGTCGATTTTGGTAACGGCATCGTATAATATTTATCCTGCTGCATCCATTTCAATAGCTCATCAATCACTTGACCGCCCGCACCAATTTCGCCATTAACATCCATTGTCATTGGTGCAAATAACTGCGATACAAGGCCATCGATAATCATATTTCCAGGACCCGTATCAAAAGCAAATACCTCATCCGGTGAGGCATTTACAGGCAAAACAGTCACATTGCCTATTCCGCCAATATTTTGCATCAGAAGTGTTTTCTTTGGATTGTTAAACAACAAGTATTCGGTAAATGGTACTAACGGAGCTCCTTGTCCACCCATTGCCATGTCAGCAACTCGAAAGTCTGATACGCAAGGAATTCCTGTGCGATTGGCGATAACTGCACCATCCCCAATCTGAACGGTACAATGCAGATTATAACCGCCCATAACATTCTCATCCGGAGCATGATAGATTGTTTGACCATGCGATCCTACTGCGAATATTTGCGAAGGCGAAAGGCCGCATTTCCCTATAACGGATAATGTGGCTTGGGCGTATAATTCGCCAAGCCACATATTCATTGCGCCAACCTTATCAATCGTAGCGCTAGCGGGATCAAAAAGCTCAAATATGGAGTTTCTAACTTGCACCTCAAAAGGTGTGTTTTCAAAAGCCAGTAATTCAATCTCTACTCCATGCTCTTTTTCGGCTGATGGGAAAAGCTTAACTACTGCTGCATCAATACCATCTACTGATGTACCGGACATCAAGCCAACTAAGTATGTTGCATCAACTTTTGATTGTTTGTCCATTAACCTTTCACCGCTCCAACTGTTACCCCTTCAAGGAAGTATTTTTGTAAACTGAAGAACAAAATAAACATTGGAACTGCTGAAATGGTTGCCCCCGCCATCATCGGTGCAAAGTAAGTTGTATTCGCAAAACGAAAGTTTTTCAAGCCGACCTGAATGGTTTGCATATCCATTGTATTCGTTACTAGGAACGGCCAGAAAAAGTCATTCCATGCCGCCATAAACGTTAGGATTGCTAGTACTGCCATAATTGTTTTAGATAAAGGCATAATGATATACCAGAAGATTTTAGGCTGTGAACAACCTTCGATTTTAGCAGATTCAATAATTTCAACTGGAATGGAGGACATGAACTGCTTAACCAAGAAGATGTTGTATACCGTTACTATGCTCGGCATAATCAACGCCGTGTACGTATTTTGTAATTCAAAAATATTTACGATCAAAATATATAGTGGAACCTGTGTGACTTGAACAGGAATCATCATAGATCCCAGCAAAATAGCGAACAAAATGTTTTTCCCTTTAAATTTCATTTTTGCAAAAGCATATCCAGCAAGTGTAGCAAAAAATACGTTAGATACCGTGATACACGCTGCCACTATAAAGGAGTTCAATAACCAGTCCCATGTATGTGGGCTGAAGTTAAAGAAGAATTTATAAGATTCAAATGAAATCTTCGATGGTAAGATAGAATAGCTCATTGCACCAGCTTCTACCGGATCACCGAACGAGGAGATGACCATAAAGTATATCGGGAATATGGTAGCTGCGGCAAATAGGATAAGGAACGTAATGTTTGCGCCATTACGTATGAACAGATACCCTTTGCTTCTTAAGCTGTTGTTGTACAAACCCATAGTATTCTGCTCCTTTTCCTAGTATTCTACATCTTTACCTAAAAACTTGAATTGAAGGAATGATATAAATCCGATAATCGCTGCTAGAACTAATGATTGTGCCGCTGCCTCACCAAACTCAAAATATGTGAACGCATTGTTAAAGATTAACAAACCTACCATTGTTGTTGCATGGTCTGGTCCACCGCCTGTCATAAGATAAGCGTTTTGGAATACTTGGAAGGAACCGATAACACCAGTAACAAGTAGGAATAGCGTTGTTGGCTTAAGGAAAGGGACAACGATAAACCAAAGCTTTTGCAGGAAAGACGCGCCATCAATTTCAGCTGCTTCATAATAGCTGTTATCAATAGCGAGTAATGCGGCTATATAAATAATAATTGCTGTACCATGACTTGATAACCATGACATTAACACAAGTGAGAACATTGCAGTTGCACTGGAACCAAGCCAGTTTTGATTTTCAATACCTAAAAAACTCACGAGCTTATTAGCAATACCTGATTTTAACGGATCGAAGATCCACAGCCACACAACAGAAAGCGCTACACCAGATGCTACGGCTGGCAAGTAATATAGTGCTTTAAAGATCGTTTGTGTTTTTTTCTTGAAAGGAATAATCAAAATTGAAATTAAAAATGATAGAAGAATATTAAACGGAACAGTTAATAGCGTATATACTAACGTGTTTTTCAGTGCTTTCCAGAAAAGTTCATCTGAAAACGAGTTAACGAAGTTATCCATGCCGACAAAAGTGGATCCTAATGGACCATATTTTTGTAAGCTGATAATAAAAGCATTGATGACTGGGTATGCGGTAAATAAAGAAAACGCAATAAGTGCTACTGCGATAAACGCGTATCCCCAACCTGAGTCACTTTCGAGTTTCAATTTTTTTCTTTTAGTCAACGTTTGATTCATTGGGTCGCACCTCTCTTCTAAAAACAGTACAAGCTCTAGCTAATTTAGAAGGAAAGCTGTACGTTCTAGCTACGCACAGCTTTCACATGTCAGCCTAAGACAGACTAGTCAACTACAATACCATCTTTACCGAAAGATTTAATTGCAGCTGCTTTAACTGCATCATACATTTCTTGTGGAGCAATCTCATTTGCAAGTAAGGCTTGTAGTTTAGGAATAATAACTTCTGTTTCAATTTTTAATGCTTCAGCAGCCAGATCAGTAGGAATATCTGTACGAGCCGGAAGCGCTTTTGCCATCATAGCTTTACCTGCAGCAACGTTATCTTCGTTACGAGGGAATTTTTCAAGTACTTCTGCATTACGTGCAGATTCAGTAATTGGTGATAAGAACAGCTCATTACTGTAGTTAGCAGCAATTGAACCAGAAGACAAGAAATTCGTTGCTAGGGCAATATTTTTGATGTGCTCTTCAGATGGAGCTTTTTTACCACGAAGTGCGATATAACCATCAACGATTGAAGTAGGGACATAATCGGCACCGTTGAATGTTGGGACTGGAAGTGAAATATAATCAACTTCAATAGAATCTGCAACAGCTGAACCATCGTTCGCTTTAATCTTCTCATTGTTTAGACGAGCAGAGTTTTCAAATGCAGATAAACCTTTACCTGTGATCATCGTTTGACCCGTTAGGAACATGTTCCACCGTTTACCAGCATCGATAGAGCTTAGCTCTTTAGGCATAGAACCATCGTTGATCATTTCGCGAATAGATGTAAGTAGCCCCAAGAAGTTTTTGCTTGTATACGTATATTTAAGATCTTTATCGAAGTAATCTGGTAAACCAGCAGTTTTAGCAAGAATAGCTAGATAGTCTTTAGATGCTACACCAGATGTTGCGAACACGAAACCATAACGAGTAGTTTCACCTTTATCATTTTTCACTACGCCTTTAGAAATTGCATTACGGAACTCTTCATAAGTCCAACCGTTTTGTTGAATGCTTTTCCAATCAATTCCGGCTTCTTCAAGGAATTGTTTGTTACCACCGATAGTGTGGATTTCCATATACGCTGGTAGGCCGTATTGAGCGTCACCTAGTTGGAAATATTTCAATGGAACTTCGTCATAATCTGCCTTCGCTTCATCAGAAAGGGCACCGTTAAGGTCGATTAGTACATTAAGTGCTGCATATTTCGAAATTCCTGAAGCACCGATAAAAGCAATATCTGGAGGAGAACCTGCATTTACTTGAGTATCAAGTTTTTGCGTCATATCTTCCCAGCTCGCTGGCTCGATTTTCAAAGTCAAGTTAGGATGTAGTGTATTAAATTCTTTTTCCATATCAGCAAAACGTGTTTGATAGTTCGCTGATATCGGAGGTAAAAGTGCTGTAATCGTATCCTTTTTAGGCTCAGAACCACCGTTACTAGTTCCTGTGTTACCGGAATCTGTAGAAGCTGGAGCGTTATTTCCGTTTCCTCCGCAAGCCGATAATAGTGATACCATCATGATTCCTGACAAAAACAGAGTTAATCCACGTGATCTTTTTTTCATCGAAAACAGCCTCCTCAATTATTAATAGCATCCATCCTGTTATTCCACTTTTCACACCTAAACCAATGATGAGATTGCCTGTTTCAAGCGTCCTCCGTTTGCGTTAAGTACTTGTTCTGCTTCTTTTGCATCTAACCCCGATTTAATCATCATAATTGCCAACTTACAGTTCATAGATGCTTTTTCAAGTGTTTCTGCGGCGGTTGATGTATCTACACCAGTCGTGTTCATGATGATACGAATCGAGCGATCTACGAGCTTAAAATTACTAGCCTTCAGATCAACCATCAAGTTGTTGTACGTTTTTCCTAACTTGACCATTGTGCATGTTGTCAGCATATTAAGCACCAACTTCTGAGCAGTTCCTGCCTTTAATCGAGTCGAACCGCTAATGACCTCAGGTCCTACAACAGGTGTTATACAAACATCTACAATGGGTTCGAACTTTGAGCCTCTGTTGTTACAAACACCGATAGTGGCTGCTCCAAGTTCCTTTGCTTTCGCTAAAGCTGCAATTACGTAGTTTGCACTACCGCTTGCCGAAATCCCAATAAGTACATCTTTGTTTGTTACACCAATGCTTTCGATTAATGCGATCCCTTCATCCATATCGTCTTCACAGCCTTCAACCGCAGTACGCAAAGCAATATCACCACCAGCAATATAGCCCTGCACCAAGGAAGGATCTGTACCAAAGGTAGGAGGACATTCGGAAGCATCCAGAACACCTAATCTTCCTGATGAGCCAGCTCCTATGTAAAACATTCTTCCACCATTAGACAACCTATGATGTAGAATATCTACCGCCTTTGCAATCTGCGGAATCTCCTCAGCTATAGCTCTGGGGACCAGTGCATCTTGTTGATTCATTAACTGGATCATTTCTTCCGTAGTACATTCATCAATCATTAATGTGTCTGGATTCACAGCCTCTGTTGTCAATCCCGCAAGGTAGTCATTCATAGCCATCCTCCTTCTTCCCAGTCTTAATCTGTCATGTAATTAACAAAACGAGTTAGATTAACTTACAATTATTATGTCCTTATACTAATACAACACCATCGCTTCGTCAATAGATTTTGAAATATAATTTCATAAAGAAAATAAATTCTGATGTTTTATTTCATTCCTTACACACTATGTTATACCACATTTATAAAGCGCTTACAAGATGCAATTTAAATTTTTAACAATTGCTTTGATCGCTATGGCTCTAAGGTTAAAGCGATTTAAAAAAATGTATTATTTGCTGATTATCGCTCCAAACGAAACATAAAGTTACATCATCCGTGTTCAACCGGATGATGTTTCGTCTTCGATTCCATTCATTTTCTTCCTCATAATTGTGTGCCAAGCTATTAATTATTGAATTAAACTAATTATTATATTCATTAGATCAACGTATTCATCATGTAGATAATCTGACATGGATTGATAAATAGTATATTTAAGTATACGAAGTGAATGAAATACAAAAAAAAGAAAGCATTGATCCATGATCAATGCTTTCCTCCACATTCATTCTATCAGAACCTAATTTCTAAGTTTTTTCTTTAATATATTATGCGTTTTTGTTAAGTAGGTTTTTACTTCTTCATATTCTGCACTTGCGACACCAGCAAATAATATGTCGATGATCGTAAGCATCGCAATACGCGAGCCCATAGCCCCACTGCGGATTGTTATTTCAGGTGTGGATATGCTCAGTACAATATCCGCCCGCTCCGCAAGCTCACTTTTATTGTACTTCGTAATCGCAATACATTTCGCTCTATTCTTTTGGGCAATTTCCAGTGCATCAATAATATCACTAGTTGCTCCAGAGTTAGAAATGAAAATGGCAACATCATCTTTCTCAAGTAAAGTTGCTGCCGTGAGCTGACTATGACCATCTGTATAGGCATGACACATCTTATTAATTCGCGAGAACTTCTGTTCCCCGTCCATACAAACGAGTCCCGAAGCACCTATTCCAAAGAAAACAATTCGCTTACTATGACATAGTAATTCTACAGCTCTTGTAATTTCTTTTCGATCAATAACACTAAGCGTATCCTCAATGGACTTGCAATTATTCAATGAAATATTTGATATAATTGTCGAGAGATCGTCACCTGGCTGAATATCTGTATATTGAGCCTTTGAATCCTCATCACGAGAACCCAAAGATGCAGATATACTCACAATAAAATTGCGGTACCCGCTGTAACCCATCGTCTTACAGAAACGAAGGACAGATGCATCGCTTGTCTTACTCGATTGAGCCAATTCCTTAATCGACAAATGAGGGATCTCTTCCGTATTTTCTAAAATGTAATCTCCGACCAATCGTTCAACTGGTGTAAAACTCTCTCGCATATCACGAATTTTAATTAATACGTTGTCATTTAGACTCATAATCTACCTACTCTAGATTTAATTAACACCTTTAATAATATCATAATCAATATAAACAACCTATTTCAATAACAAAATACGTTTTGGCATATCAAAAGCAAATATTAATTAATCTATTAAAATCATCCTACTCTTAGATCACCTGGTGACTTTACGTTGATTATAGCGTAATAAAGTTGTAAGGTATAGTCGATAATTATATACCTTCTGATATGGTGAAACAAGGGACCACAAAGGTCCCCGAAGATTCTTTCTATTGTTCTCAGCATACGTATAACGCATGTATTTTTTAATTTTACTGCCGTCTAAATATGACTCGATTTGTCAACTACATTCTTTGATGTAGCACCGTTGCTTGAACCATTTAATTTGCTAGCAAGCTGCTTTAATGCAGTCAAGAACACCGGCATGGCCGCTACACTTAGTAATAATAGTGCAATGATTAATACGAATGCTACCTGTATAAGTGTCATTACGCCCGAAGGAATCAACGCGGCGCAGGTGCCTCCTAGAATAAAGGCAGCAGACAATACTACACCAACCATATAACGTGATGCCACTCAATTCTTGATCCAATATCCCCTTCAAGCTCGTTGTACCGCATCATCAGGAATATGCTGTAATCAACGCCCAGGGCTGCAATCAAGCCATCTAATGGCATTCCAAAAGCTGTCTGCAAGTTCTTCTTCGAGCTCAAGCGAATACAGTAACTCACCTTCTCCCATCATTTTAGCGAACATCTTCAAAGGGCCATATACAGTGCAGATCAATGCCATGGAAGGCAGGGGGCGTAACAATTTTTCCTCCTTACCTGATTTGGTTATATCTAGAATGAATTTTATTAAATCACCGAATATTGCTTTGCTATGTTCGTCTAAGTAATACCCATCTTCATGCAAGCCTTTCTTTTGCGATTTTTTTGCGCAAGAAATAAAGAGTCCTTTATAATGTAATAATGTACATAAAGACGGATTTGGAGGAAAACAAATGGCAAGTCATAAATGGGTATTAATCATAGACGATGAAGATGATTTAGCTCGTCTGATGAAGGCAGTTTTACATAAAGAAGGTATTGCAGACGTTGTAACTGCCGGGACAGTTGCAGAGGGCTGGGACAAGTTTCAGGAGTATAATCCTGAACTTATCTTGCTAGATATTATGCTACCAGATGGAGAAGGATATGACTTATGCAGAAAAATTCGGGAAACATCAAATGCACCGATCTTATTTATGTCTGCAAAGGATGAGGAAATTAATAAGCTGTTAGGACTGGCGATAGGTGGCGATGATTATATTACTAAACCGTTCAGTCCCAAAGAAGTTGCCTATCGGGTAAAGGCACAACTGAGAAGAGCTGGCTTTACAGAGGAAAAAAAGGCTCCGAAAAGTTTGCAAGTGGGCCCCTTTGAGCTCAGTGCCAATGAGACAGAATTAAAAAAGAATGGCAAACCCCTTGTGCTTACCGCCAAAGAAGTCGGTTTAATGAGCTGTTTCATGCATCATCCGAATCAGATCATAAGCAAAGAAACCTTATTTGAACAGGTATGGGGTGAAGATTTTTTTGGTTCCGATAATACAGTGATGGTACATATTCGGCGCTTACGCGAAAAAATTGAGGCCGACCCTTCAAATCCTTCCTTTATTTTGACGGTTAAAGGGTTAGGTTATAAATTAAATACCAAGGAGTGAGACTAGTTGAAATGGAAATTGACACTCCGCTTTTTAAGATCGGTTATGACTATTGTTGTGATCGTTGGTATTGTAAACGCGATTTTGTTCCTTTCCTTATTCGTTATAAAGGTAAATAATAATAACTTTGGCACTGAAGAAGCATCTGCAGAAACCTTTAGCCGGACCTTTTCACAATACGTAGAATTACAGGCTGGCAAACCTGTTGTGAATGAAGAAGGTCTCAAAAAACTACAAGAAATGAGCGCCTGGGTACAATTCTTGAATGACCAAGGGGAGCAAGCAGCTGCCTTTTATACCCCTAAAGAATTGAAAACAGAGTATTCTCCTATTGAAATTGTACAAATGTATAAATATAAAGAATTAGATGCACGCACGACGGTTTTTGTCAGCGAAGCCCAAAATTTCAGTTACTTTTTAGGGATTAATAATCCAAAAATAGGCCGGTACGTAATGACCTATGACTACGCTAAAATTTTCAAAGATGTTAATGTTTTTCTTTTCATTTTTTTAATCGTTGATGTGCTTATTGTAATCATCATTGGATTTTTATTTGGGAAAAAGTTAACTGCACCCCTTCATACATTAATAGAGGGTATTCAACAGCTTAGGGAGCGACGTTTTAAGAAAATGCCTACTCCTAAAGGCGTTTATGAAGAAGTTTTCCGAAACATGAATGAACTATCAGAAAAGCTCGATCGACATGAAGAAGAACGTAAGCATCTCGACCAAATGCGTGAGGAATGGATTAGTAATGTTTCACATGACATGAAAACACCACTTGCTTCTATTCAAGGTTATGCAGAATTTATAAACGACAGTGCCACAGATTTAACAGCACAAGAATTACAGGAATACACAGCAATTATCAAGAGTAAATCGATGTATATGAAAGATTTGTTAGATGACCTCAATTTAACGACGCGTTTGCGTAATCACCAGCTATCCCTGCAATTTGAAGAGGTGAATCTCGTTCAGTTTCTACGAGAAATGACGATTGAACTTTTAAATGACCCGACCTTTGGTGAACGGCAGATAGAGTTTGAGGCAAATGTGGTTAAAGCCGTACATAAAGTAGATAAAAAATTACTAAAACGAGCGATCCTTAACTTTATCTACAACGCGCTGGTGCATAACGATGAAAATGTTGTGGTGAAGATTCGAGTGGAAACCATTAGTCCGCATACCCAAATTACAATTTCTGATAATGGCCAGGGTATTCCAGCTAAAGATCTGGAACAGGTTTTCGAACGCTACTATCGGGGTACAAACACAACGAGTAAGCATGGAACTGGGTTAGGAATGGCCATCGCCAGAGATATTATTTGGGCTCATGAGGGGAAACTCGATTTGACGAGCGATGAAAATACCGGTACCACCATTACTATACTTTTATAATACAAATGACTTACCTACTCATTAGGTAGAGAAAAGGGCTGTTCTCCACTTACTTTATTGGAGACAGCCCTTCTTCAATCTATTAGTTTTTTAGTGCCTTTAGCGGAATATCCTCTAATTTCACTTCATCGTATGAGGAGACTTGATCACCTTTTTTTACATACATTTTCAAGTAGGCGCCTTTACGAAGATTTTTTTGTGCATTAAATTCCAGTGGAATTGTATTACCTTTGGCATTTGTAGCCTCTAGTGTATAAGAATAAGAGGTCATGACTGAACCATCGCTCAGTTTATATTCATGGGGTTCCCCATCCTCTGTGATTTGTAAGTAGTAATTTTCGGCATTGAAGCGATTGAAATCAATCTTGGCTATAGCAAAGACCCCTACAACTCCAATAACAAACAAAATACCCATAGTAATTAGAAATTTTTTCATCTCAATCATCCTTCTGTTCTATTATTTAGTGTGATAATACGATTGTAAGAACCTACGGTTAAGAAATAATACAACCCGTAAATTACGGTATAAGCAATCATCCAGAGCAACACAGGTTTTGCTAAATCTATCATCAGTAGACTAGAGAATGCTTTTAAAGCCACTACACTATGCAATAACCCTACTACAAGCGGTACAACAAAGATAACGAATACCTGTGACGCAATGGATTTTCGCATTTCTTTTGCACTGACACCCATTTTATGCAGCATATTGTACTGTGATTTATCCTCTTCTGCCTCTGTTAAAACCTTAAAATAAATGATACTGCCTGTAGCAGCCAGAAATACTAGACCAAGGAAACTTCCGATAAACAGTAGAGACCCCACACCTTCCAAACTTGTTTGGTAATCTTGTGGACCACTTGAAAATAACGCTTCTTCAGGTAATTGGTTTGCAATTTTTTTAGATAAATCTACAGAAGCATCATCTACCCCAAGAACACGATAGTGCAGCACTTCCCCATCATTTTGCAACACTTTATACTGATCCTCCGAGACTACCACGGTTATACCTGCTGTACCTACATTCAATACGCTTTGCGTTTTAAAGCTTTGGAATGTGAGAGGATGGCCGTTGCCTGTTGTTATAGTTTTCCCTGTATATATTGGTGAGAACCTTTTGTCATATCCGATATCTAAAATAACCGCGTAGCTGTCCTTTACATCTAATTTTTCTTTATGTTGTAGACTTGCTAATTGGTTGTATGTTTTTTCATCGATAACTGTATATTCTCTTTTATCAGAGCTATCGAATGTTGATGACGAGTTTAATTCTTTCGTATGAAACGTAATGGATAGTGCTTCGATATTTTCATCGTATTTTGTATCTGATACTACAGCACTCACTTGTTTATCCATTTCTGCATCTATCGACTGATACATAAAGGTATTAGGATTAATCGTTTTCGCCGAGTCATTCGTATTGTAATAAAGGCCATAGACCGCTCCACCGGCAGTTACTGTCGTAGCACTCAACACGGCAATCACAGTTAATGTACGTGCGTTCCCACGAATACGATAGAGCAGCTGAGAAATAGTAATGACATGAAGGCCTTTCCAAAGCCACCTTTCATTTTTCTTAATCATTGCTAACACAAAGCCAGTCACACTGTGGAACAATAAAAATGTACCCAAAATAACCGTTGTTAAAATAATTAATACAGTCAAGGGGAATCCAATTTTTTCCCATACCTTAGAAGTGAAAAGGTCCTGCATTGCAAGCCAATAGCCCAAGACAATGAGTAACACTCCAAGAACAGCTACTATCATAGATGGTTTAGGCGCCACTTCTCCCTTTTTGGAAGCATGAAATAAATCAATCAGCTTAAATTGATAGATCAAGCGATAGCCTTGAAACGATGTTACTAAAAATATAACTAGAAATACGATAGCCGTGTTCATCGCTGCCGCCGCTGAAAATGTAAAGGGTGCAACAACGTCATAACCCATTAATTGAATTAAAATCGTCATAAATCCTTTTGAACATAGGAACCCAAGTACAATTCCTACTACTAAAGAGAACAATCCTAACAATAAATTTTCGAAAAAGAGCATAAAGCCTATTTGACGATTACGTACCCCTAGCAACGCATACAATGCGACTTCTTTTTTACGTTTTTTCATAAAAAATGAATTGGAATAGGCTATAAATATGAACACGAAAAAGATGAGAATGACTGCCGCCCCACTCATTAGTGACCCAAGTTTTTGGGATGAAGCCGTCTGTTCTGCTATCGTATCGCTATATTTTAAGGTCACAAATGTAAAGTAAATGATGATACTAAACACCATCGATGCAATGTATAAAAAA